>CAJMPY010000020.1 GCA_905215385.1 uncultured bacterium
AGCGTTCGTCCTTTTAAGGAGCTGCTCGCGGCGTGCGAGGATCGCGAGCTGGCTGCCGAGGCCCTGCGCTGCGTGCACGCCAATGACTTTGTGGGCCTCGATGCCCGCGTGGCGGCAAGCGCCGAGTCCGAGGCCGTCAAGGCCGCCATTAGTGAGCTGCCGCGCTTGCACGGCGGTGCCGAGGTACTCGACCGTGTGGACGCGCTGCTGGAAGCTGCCGGTATCGTCGCGCCGCTCACGCGCGAGCTGCGTGCCCTGGTCGAGGGCCTGGCGCCCGAGGACGCCCAGGTGCTGTCCTTCGACTTCTCCATCATGAACTCGTTCGATTACTACACGGGCCTGGTCTTTAAGGCCTATGCCGGCGGCCTGCCCGATCCTGTCGGTTCGGGCGGTCGCTACGACTCTATCTTTACCGGTGCATTTGGCGACGGCATCGAGGTGCCGGCGGCGGGCTTCGCCTTTTCGCTCGAGCGCCTGGAGGCCGCGCGCACCTCGGCCGAGGACGCCGCTTCCGATGGCGATCACGCCTCGGGCCGTGGCGCCGAGGGCCCGCTGCGCATCGCCGTGCCCAAGGGCTCGCTTAAGGCCGACACGCTCGACGTGCTCGAGACCGCGGGCTTGGACGTCTCTGAGCTGCGTGACCCCGGCCGTCACCTGATCGTGCGCGGCCGCGACACGCGTGCCGGCAAGGGCGCGGTCGGCGATATCGAGTTTGTCATCGTGCGTCCCAGCGATGCGCCTGCCTTTGTGGGCTGCGGCGGTGCCGATTGCGGCATCTGCGGTTGGGACTCGCTTATCGAGGCAGACCTCAACCTGCTGCAGCTGGTCGATCTGGGTTACGGCCCGTGCACTTTCATTGAGGCGGAGCCCGCGTGGCGCGCTGGTCAGGCTGAGCGCAACTATGCCCGTCGCGGGTCGCTTCGCGTGGCCACCAAGTATCCGCGCATCGCGAGCGCCTGGTATGCCGAGCGCGGCGTGAACGCCGACATCGTTTCGCTGCACGGCAACATCGAGCTGGGCCCTATCGTCGGCATGACCGATCGCATCGTGGATATTACCGCCACGGGCGCCACGCTGCGCGATAACGACCTCGTTATTACTGGTCGCATCATGGACTGCACGGCCCGCTTCTTTGTCAATCCGGGCGCCGCACGTCTGGATCCGCGTGTACGCAATCTGGCAGATCGCTTGGCGGTAGCCGTGAAGGACAAGCATTTTGAGCCCGTTGCGGGCTCGGCACAATAGCGCGAGCACGCACGGGCGCCCCAGCGTCCGGGCGGCGGGCCGACTGACGCCGCCGCCCGGTCTCTCGTTTTTCGAACAAAAACCTCGACCGATAGGGGATACCGATATGAAGACTATCAAGCTTGCTCCCGGTGAGCGCCTCGTTACCAACCAGCTCAACCGCAAGGGCGTGCTGCCGCAAAACATCGTCGATGCCGCCAGCGATATCGTGGCCAACGTGCGCGCTAACGGCGATGCTGCGGTGCGCGATTACTGTCAGCGTTTTGATGGTGTTGAGCTGCAGAGCTTCCGTCTACCGCAAGAGCAGATCGATGCCGCGCTCGAAGGCCTCGATTCCGCCTTTGTCGCGGCGCTCGAAAAGGCTGCACGCCAGATCCGCGAGTTCCACCAGCGCGAGGTCGAGCAGAGCTGGTTTACCACGCGCCCGGACGGCACGATGCTCGGCGTTAAGGTGACCCCGCTTGCCGCTGCCGGCATCTACGTGCCGGGCGGTCGTGCACAGTACCCTTCCACGGTGCTCATGAACGCCATTCCCGCCAAGGTGGCCGGCGTCAAGCGCGTGGTCATGGTGACCCCGCCGCAAAAGGATGGCCTGATCAGCCCCTATACACTCGCTGCGGCAAAGCTCGGCGGCGTGGACGAGATCTATATGGTGGGCGGCGCCCAGGCCGTGGCCGCGCTGGCGTACGGTACCGAGACCATTCCGCGTGTCGACAAGATTACCGGCCCGGGTAACGCCTTTGTTGCCGCCGCCAAGCAGATTGTCTCGGGCGACGTGGGAATCGACATGGTTGCCGGTCCCTCCGAGGTCTGCGTGCTGGCCGACGCCACGGCCAAGCCTATGGTGGTCGCGGCCGACCTGATGGCCCAGGCCGAGCACGATCCGCTGGCGGCCTGCTATCTGGTGACCTGCGACGAGCAGTTTGCGCGTGAGGTTGAGGCAGGTATCGACATCCTGGTGGCACAGTCCCCGCGTGCCGAGATCACGCGTGCCTCGCTCGACAACGAAGGCACCATCGTGGTTGCCGCCGACATGGCGGCTGCCGTCGAGGTCGTGAACACCGTGGCGCCCGAGCACCTTGAGCTGCACTGCAAGGATGCGATGGGCCTGCTCGGCGGTATTCGCAACGCCGGCGCCATCTTTGTGGGCGCTTGGAGTTCAGAGCCGCTTGGCGATTATGTTGCTGGCCCCAACCACACGCTGCCGACCGGCGGCACGGCCATGTTCTCTAACCCGCTTTCGGTCGAAGAGTTCGTCAAGCGCTCGAGTGTCATTTGCTATACACCCGAGGGCCTGCTCTCGGACGCTCCCGCCACACAGCGTCTAGCCGAGGCCGAGGGGCTGTGGGCACACGCGCTTTCGGCCGCACTGCGTCGCCGCGTGTTGGAGCAGGGCGAGGGTGCCGTGAGCGCCGAGTCGCTCGCCGCGGCCGACCTGACCAAGGTTGCCTGGCCGGGCGACGCCGTGGAGACGGTTGCCGAGGGAGTGAACCTGGCGGCTGCAAGCGCGGATGGCGTTGGCCCGACTGGCAAGGAGGCCTAATATGGCCGAACTCACGCCTCGCATGAAGGAGCTCGTCCAGCCCTACTTGGCCGGCATTGAGCCCTACGATCCCAACTTTACGCCCACGCGCATCAACCTTTCGGCCAACGAGAACACCTATCCCGTGCCGGCTGGCGTGCGCGAGGCGATTGACGCGGCCCTGGCTGCCACGCCGCTCAACCGCTACCCCGATCCCATGTCCAACGATCTGCGCGACGAGCTGGCCGCTTGGCATGGCGTGACGCGCGAGAACGTCTGCGTGGGCAACGGCGGCGACGAGCTGCTCTATAACTACCTGCTGGCGTTTGGCGGTGCGGGGCGGACCCTGCTCAACTGTCCGCCGTGCTTTAGCGAGTACGCGTTCTTTGCGTCGCTCTGTCAGACCAAGGTGCTCGACGTGTGGCGCGACCCCGCGACCTTTGAGCTCGACCAGGCAGCCGTGCTTGCGGCGGCGCCCGAGTGCACCCTGGCGATCGTGACCTCGCCCAATAACCCCACGGGCGACGTGGCGCCGCTCGACTTTGTCGCGGCGCTGTGCGATGCGTGCCCCGGCATGGTCATGGTCGACGAGGCCTACGTTGAGTTTGCCGACGATTCGTTTGGCGCGGCCACCACGGCGCAGGGACTTATCGCCGAGCATCCCAACCTGGTGATTCTGCATACGTTGTCCAAGGCGTTTAGCGCTGCCGGTACGCGTCTGGGTTACGTGATCGCGGCACCCGAAGTCATCGACGTGTTTGCGGCGATTCGCCAGATCTATTCGGTCAATGTGCTGAGCCAGGCGGCGGCGCTTGCCTGCGTGCGTGCCCGCGATGCGTACGCGCCCGTGGTGGCACAGGTCGCATCCGAGCGCGAGCGCGAGCTGTGCGTCCTGCGCGCAATGGCTGCCGAGGGCCTGCCCGTGGAGGTATGGCCGAGCGCGGCGAACTTTGTGCTCGTGCGCACGCCGCATGCCACGCGCGTGCGCGAGCGTCTGCGCGACGAGTATTCAATTTTGGTGCGCGACTTTAGCTACGCGCCGGGGCTCGCGGACTGCCTGCGCATTACCGTGGGTACCCCGCAAGAAAACGACGAGGTGCTGGCCGCGTTTGCCGCGCTGGTGAAGGAGGAGATGTAGATGGACCGCTATGCCGAGGTAACCCGCAAGACGGGCGAGACCGACATTGTCGTAAAGCTCGACCTGGACGGATCTGGCGTGTGCGATATCTCGACCGGCGTGCCGTTTTTCGACCACATGCTCAACGCCTTTGGCCGCCATGGCCTGTTCGATCTGACGGTGCATGCGGTGGGCGACGTCGAGGTCGACGCGCACCACACCGTTGAGGACACGGGCATTGTGCTGGGCGAGGCGTTTTGCCAGGCGCTGGGCGACAAGGCGGGTATTACGCGCTTTGCCGACGCGGCGATCGCCATGGACGAGACACTCGTGATGGCCGCCGTGGATATCTCGGGTCGCGGGCAGGCCTATTGCGAGCTGCCCGTGCCGACTGAGCGCGTGGGCAGCTTTGATACCGAGCTGGCCGTCGAGTTCTTCTATGCCTTTGCGCGCGATGCCAAGCTCACGCTGCACGTGCGCGAGCTGGCGGGCGGCAATTCGCACCACATTATCGAGGCCGCCTTTAAGGCCGTGGGCCGCACGATGCGCCGCGCCTGCGAACTCGATCCCCGCGTGCAGGGTATCCCCAGCACCAAGGGCTCGCTGTAACCGTCACAAGGGTAAAACCACCACGAAGATGCCTGTCCTCTTTGTGGTGGTTTTGGATGATGAGAAGTGGAGGGGTCGCGTGGGCGAACCGAAGATCGTGGTGGTCGACTACCACAAGGGCAACTTGTCGAGCGTCGTGCGCGGGCTTGCGCGCGCCGGTGCTGCCGCCTGCACGTCGGACGATCCGGAGCAGATCCGCAACGCCGACGGCCTGGTCATCCCGGGCGTGGGTGCGTTCTATGACGCGATTGCCTTTATGCGTCAGAGCGGCGAGGAGGTGGCCGTGCTCGATGCCGTTGCCGCCGGAACTCCGCTGCTCGGCATCTGCCTGGGCCTTCAGCTGTTTTTTGAGCGCGGCAACGAGGGCGTGCCTGCGAACGAGGACGCGGACGCGGACGACGATGCCTCCGAGCAGGCCGGTGGTCCCTGGGTCGATGGCCTGGGCATCATGCGTGGCTCGTGCACGCACCTGGAGTCGAGCCGTCTGAAGGTCCCGCACGTGGGCTGGGACCAGGTGCGCATGACGCCCGCCGGTGCGGCCGATCCGTTGCTTGCCGGTTTTGCCGAGGGCGCCAACATGTATTTCACTCACAGCTACGCGGTGGCCGACGACGTCGATGCCGCCGATGTGTTGGCGCGCACGCACTATACACGGAGCTTCCCGTGCATCGTGCGCCACGGCAACGTGTGGGGCTGCCAGTTCCATCCCGAGAAATCCTCTGCGCTGGGTCAGCGCATCCTTAAGAACTTCGTGAGCATCGTCGAGGGGGCCGGCCGATGATTCTGTTTCCCGCAATCGATTTGATCGGCGGCAAGGTCGTGCGCCTGGAGCGCGGCGACCGGAGCCGCTGTAAGGTGTATTCTGACGACCCCGTGGCCGTTGCCCGCTCCTTTGCCGAGCAGGGCGCGAGCTGGGTGCACGTCGTCGACCTGTCCGCTGCCTTTGGCGAGGACGAGGACGCGTGCGCTGCCAACTTGGCAGCGATTAAGGCCATCTGCGGCGTCGACGGTCTGTCCGCGGACGTGGGCGGCGGCGTTCGTTCGCTCGCGCGCATCGACGAGCTGGCCGGCTACGGCGCGCGTCGCATCGCGCTAGGCACGGTGCTCGTGACCGAGCCGGGATTTGCCGAGGTGGCGGCGCAAGGCTTTGGCGAGTTACTGGTGGCAGACATTGCCGCCCGTGACGGCCAGGTCAAGGTGAATGGTTGGCGCGACGGCGCGGGTGTGGCGCTCGACGACGCCGTGGCGCAGCTCACCGAGCTGGGCTTTAAGCATCTGGTGTATACCGACATCGCGCGCGATGGCATGCAGACGGGCATCGACGTGGCGGCGTATCGCCATGTGGCCGAGGTCGCGGGCTTTCCCGTCGTGGCTTCGGGCGGCATCTCGACGCTCGACGATATCCGCGCACTGGCCGCGGTGGGCGAGGATGCCATCGAGGGTGCCATTACCGGTCGTGCGCTCTACGAGGGCAACTTTACGCTGGCCCAGGCGTTGGCCGCCGCCCGAGGGAAGGAGTAGCCCATGCTTGCCAAACGCGTGATTCCCTGTCTGGATGTTAAGGACGGCCGCGTGGTCAAGGGCGTCAACTTTGTTAGCCTGCGCGATGCTGGCGACCCGGTGGAGCTGGCGCGCGCCTACGACCGCGAGGGTGCAGACGAGGTCGTCTTCCTGGACATTACCGCGACGAGCGACAACCGCGCGACGACCATCGAGATGGCGGCGCACGCGGCCGAGGAGCTCGCTATTCCCTATACCGTGGGCGGCGGTTTCCGCGACTTGGCGGGCATGCGAACCATGGTTGCCGCCGGTGCCGACAAGGTGTCGCTTAACTCTGCCGCCGTGCGCGATCCGTCGTTGATCAGCCAGGCCGCCGCGGCGTTTGGCAGCCAGGCCGTGGTCGTGGCGGTTGATGCCAAGCGTGTGGGCCTGCCCGGGGAGCCGGGCGCCGATAAGTGGGAGGTCTTTACGGCGGGCGGCCGCAACGCTACGGGTATCGACGCGGTGGCGTGGGCCGAGGAGGCGGTTCGTCGTGGCGCCGGCGAAATCCTACTGACCAGCATGGATCGCGACGGCACCAAGGCCGGCTTCGATTTGGCGCTCACCCGCGCCGTGGCGCGCGCGGTACCAATCCCCGTCATCGCGAGCGGCGGCGTGGGTACGCTCGAGCATTTTGCCGAGGGCGTGATCGAGGGCGAGGCCGACGCCGTGCTGGCGGCCAGCGTCTTTCACTTTGGAACTTTCAGCATTCGCCAGGTGAAGGAGTATATGGCCAGCCAAGGCATCCCTGTGAGGCTGGACTTCTAGTGCTGCGGCTTGCCCAGGCACCGCATCTTGCCGCTCAAACCGTCGCTCGCGTACCAAAGTACGCGTCGCTCCTCTTTCGCGGCAACCTGCGGCACCTGGACAACCCTCGCCGACCTGTGGGATTTCGTTTGTTACTTGGGAGAAATGATGACTGAGGTAATAAATGCTACCGAGCTTAAATACGACGCCCACGGGCTGATTCCTTGTGTGGTTCAGCAGTATGACACCGGCGAGGTGCTTATGGTTGCTTGGATGAACGAGGAGTCGGTGGGACTGACGCTCAAGACCGGCACCACGTGGTTTTGGAGCCGCAGCCGCCAGGAGCTCTGGAACAAGGGTGCGACGAGCGGCAACATGCAGGAGGTCAAGGAGATCTGGGCCGACTGCGATAGCGATACGCTGCTGGTCAAGGTCGACTCGCCGGGTCCTGCCTGCCATATCGGCAACCGTACCTGCTTCTTTAAGCGCGTGGAAGGGGGAGCGCGATGAGGGTCGTGACGCCGTTCGAAGTCGCCGATTGTAACGCCGAGCTCCTCCGCGCGGGCGTGCCGTGCCGCGTGCATCTGACCGATGCGTGCGGGGCACAGTCGCTTTGGCTCGAGGCCGAGAAGGAAAGGCTCGATGAGGCCCATGCCGTCATCGTCGAGTTCTTTGAGAAAAAGGGCGCAAAGCCTCGGTTCGATGAGACCGGTACCTACTTTACGCTGCAGTAACGAGAGGAAATAACCATGGGAGTCAGAACAGCTAACGTGCAGCCGGGAAATATCGGCGAGACGCTGACGGGGCTGGCCGAGGTGATTCACGGTCGTCGCGATGCGTCGCCACAGGAGAGCTATACCGCTCGCCTGCTGACCGATGTCGAGGACGAGCTGCTCAAGAAGCTTGCCGAGGAGGCGAGCGAGGTGATCATGGCCTGCAAGGATAACGATCACGATCACATCCGCTACGAGGCCGGCGACCTGATCTACCACCTACTCGTGACGCTCGAGCGCTACGGCATCACCCTCGACGAACTGGCCGGCGAGCTCAACGCCCGCCGCCACTAGTCGTTTAAGAACGTCCCTAACGGCTAGTCTTAGGCGAGGGGCGTGGATTCCCATTCGCCGGTAGGGTGGGGGATATCGAAGGTTCGGTAGCCGCAGTCGTAGGCGTGGGTCTGGGCCTCGCGGATGTTCCAGCAAATATCGCAGGCGCGGTGTGCGTCCGAGCCAAAAGTAATCGGCACCTCGGCGTGGGCGAAGCGACGCAAAAGGCCGGTCGCGGGGTAGTAATCGTCGAGGCCCTTGCGCGGCGCGGCTGTCGAGACCTCAACGCGGCGACCCGTATCGTGGGCGCATTCGGCCATCTGCTCCCAAAACGGCGCGGGGTCAAAGTCGGGTGCAAAGCCGTCCTTCGAAAAGCGCATGACCAGGTCGGGATGGGCCATCGCGTCAAAGTTGAGTGAGCTTTCGCAAGCACGGCACCAGTCGTCGACGTAGCACTCCCACACGCCGCGCACGCCTAAGTTTTCCCAAACATGCAGGTTGGTATCGTCGTCGATCCAACCGCAAAGGGAATCGGGTGTATCGGGGCGCGCGACGTCCTCTGTCCCTGCCGTGCCCGCGGCGCCTGCCGCAATATCGCCCGGGTTGCCAATCCAGTGCACGCTGCCCAGACGTACGACGGCGCCCTGGGACCAGTGCTCTACCAAGGGCTCGCAGCCCTCGTACCAATCGCATTCAAAACCGTAGATAAAGGTGAGCTCCGGCGCAATCTGCGCGGCGAGTTTGCGGGCGTCCTCAAAGGACAAACGATGTGCCGGCAAGTCGCCCTCGACGACCTGCACCTCGCAGTTAGCATCCATACTGGCGGGCAGGGTAAGGTGGTCGGTCGAGACCATGACGCGGCAGCCGGCGGCAGCAGCGGCACGGACGTTGTCCTCGAACGAGGCGTGCCCGTCCGAGAACGAGGTATGAGTATGGCAATCGACCAGCGGGCAGGCGGGCATGGCGACTCCTTTGCATTTGGTGAATCCGCTCCATTGTAATGGTGCAGCTCTCAACACGCCGCGCACGCCGGGTGCCGAAATCGAGTGGAAAGGCGGGGCGGCGCGTGCCGGCGCCGGCGACTACTTGCTTCGTGCCGCCGCGCGTTTGGCCTGCACTGTTACCATCGCGTGTCTCACGGCGGTGATGGGGCGATAGCGGATCATACGCGGTCCCGACCAACGCATAACCTCGCGGATCTTCTCGCGCATGGCAGGCCGGTAACAATGCGAAGGACATGCCGAGCAAAATGTCTTGGTGCCCATGTGCGGGCAGTGCTCAATGCGCGCGATGGCGTATTTCTGCAGCTCGGCGCATTCGGGGCAGAGCGTAATGGTTCGAAGGCCGAGTTTCACGCGCACGGACTCATCGTCGCCAGCCTGTTCGACCACATGCCCGCCGCCATGATGCCCACGACACCACAGCGCAATCATCTGCGACACCATTTGGGCCTCACGCTCACGTTTGCGTGCTAGCTCCGGTGTGTCGACTGGGCGCGCCATTAGCTCAGCCTCCCATGCTCGACCGAAAGCGAGAAATCGGCAAACGCGCAGGTGCTGGCACGGTGGCTCACGAGCACAATGGTCTTGCCGCGGCGCTTGAGCTCGTCGATTGCCTGCATCACGGACGCCTCGTTGAGAGCATCGAGCGCGCTGGTGGGTTCGTCGAGCAAGATGAAGGGTGCGTCGTTGAGGAAGATGCGCGCAAGGCCGATGCGCTGGCGCTCGCCGCCCGAAAGCGAGTCGCCCAGCTCGGCAACGGGCGTGTCGAGTCCCTGCGGCAGACGGTCGATGAGCGTGGTGAGTGAGGCGGAGCGGCAAGCGTCGAGCAGCTCGGCATCGGTGGCGTTGGCGTGCGCGACCAGCAGGTTCTCGCGTACGGTGCCGCAGAACAGATGCGTGTCCTGGGTCATATAGGCCTCGTGGCTGCGCAGGCTCGCCGTGTTGATGTGGCGGGCATCGACGCCGCTCACCGTGATGGTGCCGGCTGCGGGGTCCCAAAAGCGCATGAGCAGCTTAAGCAGCGTCGACTTGCCCGAACCCGAGCGCCCCATGATGCAGGTCATGGTACCGGGCGCAAAGGTGCAGGTCACGTCGTCGAGGATGAGACTCGCAGCGGTGTCGTTCGCGACCTGCTCTGTGGCGCCCGCACCGCCCGCGTCCACGCCGCCCACATAGCTAAAGCTCACATGCTCGGCTGCGGCGCCGGCAAACTCAACGTTCTGTCCATCGGCGACCTCGGCGCACTGGGGCTGCTCGTCGAGCAAATCGAGCACGCGTGCGCCCGAGGCGAGCGTCTCCTGCAGTGAGGCGCCCAGGCGGCTCACGGCCATCACCGAGCCAAACGACGACACAAAGGTAAAGACGGCGACAAACGCCGCGGCAAAATCAATCGTTCCCGCAGAAACCAGCTGCAGCGCACGCTCGAGCATCACCAGATTGGCCGCAAGAATAAGCGCATCGGCTACGGCCTCGCTGACCGCCTGGCGGCGCTTGAGGCGCGCGTCCACGGCGCCGACTTGCTCGGTCAGCTTGCCCAGGGCACGGCTGCGATCGGTGCCACCGGCAAACTGGATGGTCTCGCCCGCGCCGCGCAGACTGTCGAGTACAAAGGCGCCCAGCTTACCGGCGCCCTCGCGGCTCTGGCGGCCGGTGGTGCCGCATGCCTTGGCCGAGGTCAGGGGCAGCAGCACGCCCAGGACCGCGTAGGCCACGAGCGCGATGCCCGCGAGCTCGGGGCTCACAGCCAGCAAAAAGCCCTCAAACACAACGGTGCAGACCAGAGCTATGGCAATGGGCGAGATGGTGTGCGCGTAGAAGACCTCGAGCAGCTCGATATCCGAGGTGACCAGGCTCACGAGCTCGCCCTTGCCGCGGCCCTCGAGCTTGGCGGGGGCGAGCTGGCGCAGGGCGCCAAACACCAGGTCGCGAATGTGTGCGAGCAGACGGAATGCGATGTAATGGTTGCAGAGCTGCTCGCCGTAGTGGAGCGGCCCGCGCGCGATGCCGCAGGCGGCACAGGCCGCGCATGTGACGATAAGACCAAGCCCCAAGGCGTTGCGGCCCAGCGCGGCCATAAGGCCAAGGGCGCCAAAGGCCGGCACGAACGCGGCGGTGAGCATGCCAATGCTGCCCAGCGCGACGGCTAGCACAAGCCAGCCGGCAAGCGGTCGGACGAGCCCCATCATGCGCCACATGATGGACGGCGCCGAGCGACGGGCGCGGCCGGAGTCAGGCACCGCGGCAGCGGAAGACGAGCCGGCACCGTTGAGGCCATCGGTACGGGCGGTGCTGCCGTCAACAGCCTCAACCGCGCCGGCATCCTCGGCATCACCCTCCGCATACGCATATGCCGAGAGCTGCTCCTGGCTGTTCCACATGCGCGCATAGGCGCCCGCGGTTGCCAAGAGCTCGCCGTGAGTCCCGCGCTCGGCAATGCGACCGCGTTCCAGCACCAGAATCTGGTCGGCGTCCACGATCGTCGACAGGCGGTGTGCCACCACAATTACAGTGTGCTCGCCGGCAAGCGATGCGATGACCTCGCCGATTGCGGCTTCGCTCGCAGCGTCCACATTGCTCGTAGCCTCGTCAAACACATAGATCGGCGAGTCGTGCAGCAGGGCGCGTGCCATGCACACGCGCTGGCGCTGGCCACCCGAAAGGTTGGTGCCGCCCTCGTTAATCACCATGTCGAGCCCGCCGTTGGCCTGCACAAAGGCCGCCACGCGCGTGCGGCCGAGCGCGCGCAAAAGCTCGGCGTCGGTGGCGTTGGGCTGGGCGAGCAGCAGGTTGTCGCGCAGGGTGCCGGCAAACAGGTAGCCGTTGGTGGGCACCAGGGTGACGGCACGCATGAGTGAGGCGGCCGTGGCATCGCGCAGCTCGACGCCGCCAATGCGAACGCTGCCACGGTAGGCACCCTTGCGGCCCGCGATAATCCCCGCGAGCGTGGACTTGCCGCCGCCGCTTTCGCCCACGAGTGCCACGAGCGAGCCGTGCGCAATGGTCGCGCTGGCGCTGTCCAGCACCGTGCGGTCGCCGTATGCATAGCTCACGCCCGCGAGCTCGATATCGCCGCGACCGTCAAGCTCAACATCGCCGCGCTCGGGCTCGGGCGTATCCAAAATGCCAAACATGCGGTGCGAGGCGGCCATGCCGTTCATGGCCGTGTGGAACAGCGATCCCAGGCGGCGCATGGGCAAAAAGAACTCCTGCGACAGAAAGACGATGAGGAAGGCAGCCTCAAAGCCAATCTTGCCCGTGGCGAGCTGCAGCGCGGCTACGATAATGCCGAGCGCGGCGCCCATATAGACGACCAGGTCCATAACGCAAATGGAGCGCAGCTGCATCACCAGCAGGCGCATGGTCGCTGTGCGGAAACGCTCGGACTCTGCGTTGATGCGCTCGTGCCAGCTGCGATCGGCCTGGTAGACCTTAAGGGTGGTGAGACCCTGCACGGCCTCCAGGAACATGCCGCCCAGATCGACATAGCTGCCCCAGTACTCGGCACCGATCTTTTTGGCGTTGCGCATGACCATCATGATGGAGACGGGGATGACCGGAACGCAGGCGAGCAGCAGCGCGGCGGGAAGACCCGCCTGGCCCACGAGCAGTACAAACAGCGTGATGGGTGCCAAGCCCGCAAAGAAGAGCTGCGGCAGGTAGCCGCCAAAGTACACCTGGAGTTGCGTGGCGCCCTCGACGCTGGTCTGGACGGCCTCGGCGGTGGGGACGGTCTCGGTGTAGGAGGGGCCGAGTGCGGTGAGCTTGTCGTAGACGAGCGAGCGCACGCGGCGGACGGCTTTGAAGGCGGCCTTGTCACCGGAACGCTGCGCCAGATAGATGGCGGCGGCGCGCACGATGATGGCGCCGGCGAGCGGCGGAGTTGCCTGCGCGAGCGCGTCGACGGCGAGTGCAGCCGGCAGTCCGCCGGCAACGATGCCGCCCAGAATGCGCGCGAGGATCCACATCACCGTGATGTTTGCCATCAGCGCGATCCATTTAAACAGGACGCTCGCCACAATGTAGGGCGTTGCCTGCGGAACCAGGGAGAAGAGCCGCTTCTCGAACATGAAACCTCCTATGCCGTAACGGTGCCGGGCTGGGTCCTCGGCAGCCGCTTAGTTAGCCAAATGCAACTAGAGTAACATCGTGCAGCGGGTAAGTATGCCGAGGGTTATTTTTTGGCCGATGAACTGCGTGGAAAGTTCAAAATTGTTGAGTGCGGCGAACTTTGTGGTGGACGGAATGCGGGCGCAATTTTGATCGTGTGCGGCCCGCTCCAAAACGTGTACGTCAGCCTCCAAAACCGACAAAAAATGACATGTTTGGAGGCTGACGTACATGTTTGGATAGGGGCAAGGGCGACGACGGACGAAAGTCACGCCTGTGCCACGTTCGATGTGCTAGCGTTTGGGTGAATAAAACGAGCCCGTGCGGAAAGGATCCGGACCGTATGCAACGTGGAAGTACATCTCCGCTGTCCCGCGAGACCGATGCGCCCGAAACCATCGTCAAGCTGGAGTGCGACATCGATGATGCGTCGCCCGAGGTACTCGCCTATGCCGCTGACCGCCTGCGCGAGGCCGGCGCCCGCGAGGTGCACTGGCTGCCCCTCTACTGCAAAAAAGGCCGCCCCGGCTGGCAGTTGCAGGTGATCTGCTCACACGAGGATATCGAGCGCCTGCAGACGATTATCTTTTTGGAGACCACGACCAACGCCATTCGTCGCCAGGTGATGGAACGCGTTTGCCTGCCGCGCCGATTCGAGCAGGTGACAACGCCTTGGGGCGAGGTATCCGTTAAGGTGGCGACCCTGCCCGATGGCAGTGAACGTGCGGCTCCCGAGTACGAGGACTGTGCTCGCCTTGCCCGCGAGCACAACGTGCCGCTCCAACGCGTGATGCAAGCGGCCCAAGCCGCGGCGTTGCGATTTGAGTGATGCGGGCGAGTGACGCGCCGCGCCAATCCAATTAACCCCACCGAAAGGACTCCCCATGAAATACCTCATCGCTTCCGACATCCATGGCTCGGCATACTGGGCCGAGCGCCTCTGCACTGCCATCGAATCCGAACAGCCCGACCGCATTGTGCTGCTGGGCGACCTGCTCTACCACGGCCCGCGTAACGACCTGCCGCGCGACTACGCCCCCAAACGCGTGATTCCGCTGCTCAACGCCCTGGCCGACCGCATCATCGCGGTGCGCGGCAACTGCGACGCCGAGGTCGACCAGATGGTCCTCGACTTCCCCGTCATGGCTGACTACGCCACACTATTCGACGAGACCGGACGTGAACTGTTCCTGACGCACGGCCACGTCTTTGGCGCCGGCATGCATAACAGCGTTGACCACGCGCCCGCGCTGCCCGAGGGCTCCGCGCTCGTCTACGGCCATACGCACATCAAGGTTAACGAGGAAAGCGCCGCGCACCCGGGTCTGTGGCTCTTCAATCCCGGCAGCGTGAGCATCCCCAAGGACGGCACACATAGCTACGGCGTCTACGAGGGCGGCGCGTTCCGCCATGTGATCATGGGGGAGGACTAACCATGGCCGAGCATATGGCTCAGCAAAATGCCGAGGATTCGCGCGACTTGTCTACGCTGGTAGACGCGTCGGCCGATCTGCAGCATCTGGTGCAGACCATCTGGCGCCTGCGTCAGCCCGACGGCTGCCCATGGGACCGTGAACAGACGCATCAGAGCATTGGCAAGAACATGATCGAGGAAGCCTACGAGGCGCTCGATTGCATCGAGGCGGACGACGTGGCGCATCTGCGCGAGGAGCTGGGCGACGTGCTCATGCAGGTGGTGCTGCATGCGCAGATTGCGGCGGACGCCGGTGAGTTTACGCTGGCCGATGTGGCGCGCGATATCGACGCCAAGCTCATCCGTCGTCACCCGCACGTGTTTGGCGATGCGGATGCCGAGAGCTCCGACGAGGTGCTCAAGATTTGGGACGAGGTCAAGCTTGCCGAGAAGGCTGCCAAGGACAAGGCTGTGGCGGCGGGCGAGGCTGCGCCCGAAGGCCTGCTCGACGGCGTGCCCACGCACCTGCCGGCGCTGATGCAAGCTCAAAAGGTCTCGCGCAAGGCGGCGGCCGTGGGCTTTGAGTGGGAGACGGTCCAGGATGTGTGGGACGAGGTCGCCGAGGAGCGTGCCGAGTTTGAGGCCGAGGCTCCCGGCTCGCCCGAGCGCGAGATGGAGTTTGGCGACCTGCTCTTTGCCCTAGTCAACGTTGCGCGCAAGGAGGGGATTGACGCCGAGAGCGCCCTGCGCGCGAGCACGGCAAAGTTCCGCCGCCGCTGGGCCGCGATGGAGCAGATGGCGGCCGACGCCCACGAGGATCTGGCCGAGCTTTCGACCCACGGCCTCAATGACCTCTGGGATGCCGCAAAGGCAGAGGAGTAAGACTGCGGGGGCGACGGGACGGACTTGTCCCATCGCCCCCATTATTTTTTAAAAAGATTGTATCCCTTGGCTAACTTAGGGCATAATGCAAAAAGTGCGATAAGGCTAACTTATGAACCAGCGCGCCGCTGTAGCGTGCAAGCCGTGTCGCCAAGCATTCAACCCGTTTCCAAGTGAGAGGGAGACAACATGAGCGATATTTTGGATGTCTACGGTCGCGAGGTGCTCGACAGCCGCGGCAACCCCACCGTCGAGGTCGAGGTCGTGCTCGAGGACGGCAGCTTCGGCCGCGCGATGGTGCCTTCGGGCGCTTCGACCGGCGCCTTTGAGGCATGCGAGCTGCGCGACGGCGACAAGGGCCGCTACCTGGGCAAGGGCGTCTCGCAGGCCGTCGAGCACGTCAACAACGAGTGCGCCGATGCCGTCGTGGGCCTCGATGCCTTCGATCAGCGCGCCGTCGATGCCGCGCTGATCGCCGCGGACGGTACCCCCAACAAGACCAAGCTCGGTGCCAACGCCATTCTGGGCGTGTCGCTGGCCGTTGCCCGCGCCGCAGCCGAGTCGGCGGGCCTGTCGCTGTACCAGTACCTGGGCGGCGTCAACGCCCATCTGCTGCCCACGCCCATGATGAACATCCTCAACGGCGGCGTGCACGCCGACAACAACGTCGACTTCCAGGAGTTCATGATCATGCCGGTGGGCGCCCCGAGCTTTGCCGAGGGTCTGCGCTGGTGCGCCGAGGTCTACCACACCCTCAAGGGCGTGTTGCACGAGGCCGGCTTGGGCGGCGGCGTGGGCGACGAGGGCGGCTTTGCGCCCAACCTCAAGACCAACGCTGAGCCGTTCGAGTACATCACCAAGGCCGTCGAGAAGGCCGGCTTTAAGCCCGGCGTCGACTTCATGTACGCCATGGATCCGGCCTCGACCGAGTTCTACAACGCCGAGACCGGCATGTACGAGCTCAAGGGCGAGGGTGTTGAGTACACGAGCGCCCAGATGGTCGATTACTGGGAGAAGCTCGTCGACACCTATCCCATCATCTCCATCGAGGACGGCATGGCCGAGGAGGACTGGGACGGCTGGGTTGAGCTCACCCATCGCATTGGCAACAAGGTGCAGCTGGTGGGCGATGACCTGTTCGTCACCAACACCGAGCGCCTCAAGAAGGGCATCGAGCTGGGCGCCGCCAACGCGATCCTGGTTAAGGTCAACCAGATCGGCACGCTCACCGAGTCGCTCGAGGCCATCGAGACCGCCAAGGAGGCCGGCTACGCCTGCATCGTGAGCCACCGCTCCGGCGAGACCGAGGACTCTACGATCGCCGACCTGGTCGTGGGCGTCAATGCCGGCCAGATCAAGTCGGGCGCCCCGTGCCGTAGCGACCGCATCGCCAAGTACAACCAACTCATCCGTATCGAGGACGAGCTCGAGGGCAGCGCGCGCTACGCCGGCAAGGCCGCGTTCTACAACATTCGCTAGGCAAGCGGCGTGTGCGGGGGCGGGGCTGACTCGGATTCACCTCGCTCCCGCCGGGCACTGTTGAGCACCATGGGGCGCTGGGCCATATGGCTCAGCGCCTTTTTTATGTCGAGCAGGGGCCGCCGAAGGCGGTGCAGGCGCTCGTGCTATAACTAAAGGACTTAGCGCAAACAAACCTCAACCGCACAAGGCGCACATGGATCAGATTTACGACAACAGGTACTATTCCGCCGGTTCGCGCGAGCCGTCGCCTCGCCGTGCGCGCACGGTGCAGCTCGGTGGGTCCGCTTATGCCGGCGCCGACCGCTCCACGCAGCGCCCGGCAAGTACCTCGCGCCCCAATGCTCAATCAAATACCTTGGCAGATGGACCGGTGCGCCCGGCACGTTCGTCGCATGCGTCGCGTCCCTCGACTCAAGCACACGACAAATCGAGTAGGCCCTCGAACCGTCTTTCGGGCTCGGACTTTATGCATTACGCCAACGACAACGCGGTTGTCAAGGCGATCTATGACTTTACGCATGGCCCTCTGCGTCCGCTGTTTATCGGTATCGTGGTGGCGCTGGTGCTCGTGAGCCTGTATTTCCCCGTGCGCGATCTGTACGTGGCAAAGCGTTCGAGCGATATCTTGGCCAAGCAGGTCGAGATTCGCCAGCAGTACAACGACGAGCTGCAGAAAAGCGTCGACAAACTGCTCTCGGAGGAGGGCATTAAGGACGCGGCGACCGAGGACCTGGGCCTGGTGATGCCCGGCGAGACCAAGATTGACGTGCTGGGCCTGGACGACGATTCGGACTCGTCGTCGAGCAAAAAGTCCTCGAACGCCAAGAAGGCCAGCGAAGTCGCCAAAGAGATCGAAGAGGTCGGCAAGGACGCGCCGTGGTACATCCAGACGCTCGATATGCTGTTTGGGTTTAACGGCGTCGAGGGCCAGACGGTCGTGTCCAACGGCAAATAGCGCCCGGAGGGGAGCCTGAAATGACGCATTGCGACAAACGATATAAGGTGGCGGCGATTGACCTGGGAACGGTGTCGTCGCGACTGGTGCTGGCCCAGGTCGAGGGTGGGGCGATCGTGGAATCGTCCAAGCATACCGAGATTACCGACTTGGGCGAGGGCGTGGATGCGACGGGGCGCTTTTGCGAGGCGGCCGTTGAACGCGTGCTCGCTGCGTGCCGAATGTTTGTGGACGAGGCCCGTGCCTTTGGGGCCGCGTGCGTCTGCACCACGTGCACGAGCGCCGCGCGCGATGCGTCCAATGCCGCGCTGCTGCTGGACGGCCTGCGCGAGCTGGGGCTCGAGCCGCAGGTGATTCCGGGCGAGGTCGAGGCACGCCTGACGTTTTTTGGCGTGGCGCACGACTTTGCTGGCGAGCGCATCATTGTTGCCGATTCGGGCGGCGGATCCACGGAGCTCGCGACGGGCGTCTATGCGCCGGAGCGCGACGTCTTTGCGCTGGAGGGAACTCGCTCGCTGGACATCGGCTGCCGCCGCGTGACCGAGCGGTTTTTCTCGGCACTGCCGCCGTCGACGAATGAGCTTGCGGCTGCTGCCGGCTGGGCAAACGAGCAGTTTACGGGCTACTTTGAGAGTCTGCCTGTCGACTTTGAGCGCGCCGAGCGCCTGGTCGCGGTGGGTGGTACCGTCACCACGCTCGTTGCGCTGGTACACGAGCTGGAGCCGTATGATTCGAGCTTTGTGCACCTGCGCGAGCTTTCGCTGGAGCAGGTTTCGGCCGCTATCGAGCGCATGTCCGCGCTGGATGTTGCGGGCATTGCCGCGTTACCGGGCGTGCAACCCAAGCGTGCGGGCGTGATCCTCGCCGGTGCCGCGGTGATTCGCGAGCTCATGCGAGCCGGCGGCTACAAGACGCTCACCGTAAGTGAGAACAGCCTCCTCGCCGGCATGGCCGCCACCATCAACGAGGTTCTCGACGGCGCGACCCCCACCATCGCCTGGACCCCGAGCCTGAGCACCCTTTAAAAGTAGTCAAAAAAGCTCTGTCCCAAATGAGCTGCTCTGCAGTTGACGGCACCTAAAAGAAACGAGCCCGCATCCCTGGGGGACACGGGCTCGTAAGCACTACATGGTAGGGGCGGTGGGACTCGAACCCACAATCCTTGCGGCGAGAGATTTTAAGTCTCCTGCGTATGCCAATTCCGCCACGCCCCCGTGAGACTAGAAGTCTAGCACAAGCCGTCCGTTACGCGTTGACGGCCATCGAGTGCTGGCCCGACTTTTCCAAGTACTCGGCAAACTTGGCCTCGTCGCCCTTGTTCTTGTACTGCAGGGCCAGCAGGTATTCCAAGCGGCAGCGCTTGACCGGGTCGTCGCCGACATCCTCGAGCATGCGCTCCAGCTCGGGAATGTCGTTGTGACGCTTGAGGATCATCGTGTCGTACATCAGCTGGCACTCGTGCGCGACCGCCTCGGCCTGACCGCCCTCAAAGCCCTTGATTTCGTGCAGCAGCTCCTTGGACTTTTTGCGGTCCTCCTGGCCAACGTAGTAGTTAAAGGCCTTGATCACCAGGTCGACGCGCTGCATCTTGGGCAGGTTGAGTCCCAGCAGCAGGTCGAACATCTCGCCGGCGCGCTCGTGGTCCTCGCGCAGCAGATAGGAGTTTAGACGCAGGTAGTCGCGGTTGTAGCGCGGGTACAGCATGCTGGTGAGTTTGCCGTCGAGCAAACGATCGAACTCGGCCCACTGTTTGGCGGCCATCAACTGTTGCAGGCGTTTAAACGTAGTGCGTTTTTTGACGCTAAAGAACACCGATACGGCGATACAGATGATAACGACGGCGGTCCAGAGTGTGCGGGAATCGGGCATATTGGGATCCTTAGTCGCTCATATAGCGAGCGGTATGACAACACGTACTAGATGTATTATACGCAGCGCGCAAGCAAACTGGCATAAAAGCTCATCGAGGCTAAGTGCCATCGCTCGCTGCGGTACACTTACCTAAAGTAAACCATGAAGGGAGACATTACCTATGAAGAAGATCGTTTTGGCTTGCGGTGCTGGCGCTGCTACTTCCACGCTCGTTGCCCAGAAGGTCGCCACCATGCTCGATGCCAACGGTTATGCCGGCAAGTACGAGATCGTGCAGTGCGCTATCTCCGAGGCCAAGGATTACTGCGACGAGGGCGCTGACCTGCTGATCGCCACCACCGTTGCCCCCGAGGGACTCACCTGCCCGTACGTGAGCGGCGTGCCCTTCATGACCGGCATGAACCGCGTCGCTGCCGAGAAGGCCGTCCTCGACGTCATGGCTCAGTAGGCGCTGACTGTATGAGTGAGCAGAACGCCAACCCGGTCGAGCTTTTTGGCATGCGCGTTGCCCATGTGGGCATCAACGCCACCGACCCGGCAGACGCCTTGGAGATCGCGGAGCTGTTCTCGACGATGATGGGCCTGCCCGTTATCGAGACCCCGGTTTCGTACTTTAACGATTCGCTGGTCGAGGTTATGAAGCAGAACGGTCGTGGCACCAAGGGCCACATTGGCTTTGCCGTCAACGACATCGATGCGGCCGAGAAGTGGTTTGCCGAGCGCGGGCTCGAGGTCAACGAGGAGTCGCGCGCGCTGCTGCCCGACGGTAGCACCAAGCTCGTGTACTTTAAGCGCGAGTTCGCCGGCTTCGCCGTGCACCTGTGCCGCGAGTAGCGCACGAGCTGCTATGGCTAACGAAAAATGGGGTAAGGCGCGTGGCTTTGCCCCATTTTTAATGCCGAGAGGGTGACTGACGGGCTGCCGTAAATCGAAGGTGAATGCTTTTCCGCGAAGTGAACGAGTGAAATCGAGCCCCTGAAGCATCGACACTTTTACGTCGCTCTTTCCTGCGGTTTTGTCAGGTATTTCCTGCGGTTTTGGCGCCAAAAAGTGCGGATGCTTCGGGGGTCCAAAATAGGTCGTTCACTTCGCGGAAAAGCATTCACCTTCGATTCGTGAGAGACGCCCCTACCGTGGCAGGCGAATCGTAAAGCGGCTGCCGACGCCCTCGACTGAGGTCACGCCAATGACACCGCCATGGCTGTCGACGATCCACTTGGCAATGGCAAGCCCCAGACCCGAGCCCTGTGCGCCGGCATCGCGTGCATTGTCGGCGCGGTAGAACCGTTCAAACGCGTGAGCTGCGGATTCCTGGTTCATGCCGATGCCCTCGTCCTCAACACTTATGTCGATCGTGCCCAAGCCCGCATTGGGCGTTATGCCAAATGTGACGGTCGTTCCCGCATCCGAGTACTTGGCGGCGTTTTGCACGATCACGCGCAGAGCCTGCTTCACGAGCGCCACGTCGACGGGCGCGTCGCAGCGCGGGTCGCTGGCAAGCAAGGCGTCAAAAGCCAGCCGATACGTGTGCTCGGCATCGATCATCTGCGACTCCTCGCATACCTCGCCGACCAGTGCGGCCAGGTTGGTATTCGCATGCCGCAGGGCCGTGCGTCCGGCATCGCCGCGCGCCAAAAACAGCAGCTGCTCCACGAGCTCCTGCATGTGCTCGCTTTCGGCCTTGAGCGAGGCGATGGACTCTGCCAGTACGTCCGGGTCGTTTTTACCCCAGCGGTCGAGCATGTTCACGTAGCCCTGAATCACCGCGATGGGCGTGCGCAGCTCGTGGCTCGCATCGTTGACAAAGCGCATCTGCTGCAGCTTGGCCTCTTGCATCTGGCGCAGCAGGCGGTTGAGTGCGACCTCGATGCTTGCCAGGTCGGCGTCGCCGGTGGTGACGCTCGGCGAGTCGACGCTTGCGCGCTCGATGGCCTGCTCCAGCGTTTCCATCTTGCCGCCGGAGAGCTGCATACGGCCGAGCTCGTCCACGCGCAAGGCAAGGTCGTTGAGCGGCGCCATGGTGCGGCGCACGCGGCGGGCGCCGCCGAGCATGTTGAGCACGCTGATGACCTGCCAACCCATAACGACAAGGTAGAGAGGCCATAGCGCGACGAGGTCCTGCGCGAGGGGGAAGGTCTTGGTGGTACGCACAAACTCGACGGTATAGGTGAGCGTTGTCAGGTCCCAGCCGCGTGCGGGCGTCAGCGACATGCCGTGAACGGTGGCGCCGGGAATCCAGCCTGCGGTAAACGCGCTGTCGGGCAGCGTCTGGTTGTATCCATAGACGAGGATCGCCGCCGCAATCACCATCAGCAACAGATCGAGCCAGACGTAGCTCATCAAGCGGCGCCACATATAGCCCCAGTTGATGGCGCGGGCGATGGAGGTGACGCGCTTGGCCTCGGCGTTATGCGCGGCAGACATAGCCCACCCCGCGCACGGTCTGGATGATGCGGGCGCCGCCAGCGTCTTCGATCTTGGCGCGCAAATGTGCGATGTGCACATCGACGTTGTTGGTATCGCCCACGTAGTCGTAGCCTAGCGCCTCATGCGCGATGCGCTCGCGCGTGAGCACGGTGCCGGCGTGCGCCATAAGCAGGGCGAGGACGTCGAACTCGCGGGCCGTGAGCGCGATGGACGAGCCGCCGACCGTGACTTCGCGGCGGTCGGGGTCGAGCGCAACCGATCCCACGGTGAGTGTGGCAGGGGAGGGCGAGGCAGGGGTCTGGGCCATGTCACTGGCCGGGGGCATCGCGGTGGCCTTCTCGCCCGCGACGCCCGCCATGCCCGCTCCGGCGCCGGCGCCGCCAACGCCCGAAGCCGCCCGCACGGCCTCCGAGCGCTTCAGTGCCACGCGGATCCGTGCGAACAGCTCCTCAATCGCAAATGGCTTGGTCAGGTAATCGTCGGCGCCGGCATCGAGCCCGGCCACCTTGTCCATCACGGCATCGCGCGCGGTGACCATAATCACCGGCACATCCTTGTGCTTGCGGACACGTCGCAAGACCTCCATGCCGTTGAGCTGCGGCAACAGTACGTCGAGCAGAATCAGATCGTAGTCGCGCTCCAGCGCCAGGTCCACGGCAGTGCGGCCATCGGCGGCGTGTTCCACCTGGTAGCCTTCGTGCTCCAGCTCGAGCGTCACAAAGCGGGCGATTTTCTCCTCGTCCTCTACGATCAGGATCCGTGCCATGCGTGCCCCCGTCTGCGATTACTTGTCGTCGTTGAGATTTTGCTTGATGTCGTCCGCGGCGTTGGCAGCGCTATCCATAAGGTTGTTGATGCTGCCGGGCACGTCGCCGTCGCTGTCGATGCGGTAGCGCATGCCAAAGAACAGGCCAATCAGCATCAGCCATATCGTGGCGCCCCAGGCAAACAGCGCGACGATGGGGATCAGGATGGGGATGTTGAGGATGATCGCATCGCGGCGCGTGGCGATAAACTTGGTGTCCAGACTCAGGCGGAAGAGCTTTTTGAGGTACTCCCACACGCCGTCCATCTTCTTGGAGAAGTCGGTCTTTTCGCTCGACTTTTCGTAGGCGGCCTGCGCAGCGACCATCTCAGCCGAGGGCTCGTCGACCGGCGCGGACTCGGTGGCGACGTGTGCCGACGTGGTCTGGGTCTTGCCCTGCGACTCGAGCCAAATGATGGCGTCCAGAACGTTGCCGTCGGCGGCGTCGAGCACGGCCTTGGCGTCGGTATAGCTCACGTTGCACTTGGTGCGGATAGTTTCAACTTTTTCGAGGTCGTCCATGACCTTTCCTTTCGTTCGATGGGCGCGACGCCGGGCGATTTGCCCGGGCGCGAGCGTTGCGTTCGGCGGCCTGCGTCGCGCGGCGCCGCCCCGCCCTTGGTCGAACTCTATAGTGCAGGTTATAGATTAAGCGATTCTTGAGCCAAGATTAATGTTGGATGAGTTTTTGGGTGGCAGTGGGGAAGGGAGAGGTGTTCTTCTGGGTGGCTAGCAGCGAGGTCTAATACTTTTCCGAGAAGTGAACGAGCTAAATCGGACCCCCGAAGCATCGACACTTTAAGGGCATCGTTTCCTGCGGTTTCGATACTGGAATCCTGCGATTTTGCCGACGAAAAATGCGGATGCTTCAGGGGTCCTAAAACAGACGTTCACTTCGCGGAAAAGTATTAGACCTCGATAGCGGGGGATGGGGTACCGGTGCAAAACGGCGTCAGACATAGGATAAACAAAGCGCTTCGATCATCAGGAATTAAAATCACGTTGCAAAAGTATGAAAATATCCTGCAATTGCAACATGAAGTACTTTAGCAACATAACGGCGATAAGAGAGCTTTCCGAGAGGGAGGGCGTGTTCACCACAGCTCAACAAGTGGCTCGCATGGACATCTCTCGAGATGCGCTGGCACACTCATGCCGTGCGGGGCGTCTTGAACGGATATGCCACGGCGCCTACCGGATGTTGGGCACACAGTGCCGAGATACCGACGAGCTCAACGCTTTTTGGAAGCTCACCAATCCCTCCCTTTGCGCGTGGGAGAGAAAACGCCAGTGGGATGGCATCGCCGTGAGCGGTACGACGGCGGCGAACCTGCAGCAAATGGGCGATTTCTATCTGTCCCCCTACAGGATGACCGCGCCCACGCGTATCAATACAAGAAACGAATCCCTTTCTTTTGTAAAGCGCGAGATCGCTGAGCAGGACATCGTTTGGCTCGACGGCCTGCCGGTAACCAAGCCCGAGCGAACGCTTGTTGATCTTTGCCTCGATTGCGAGGACCCCTCATTAATAATTAATGCCTATCACGACGCGCTTGGACGCGGGCTCGATACGCAGCGGCTGAAAGATCTCGTAAAGGAGAACTCTAAAACCGCCAAAAGACGCGAGCTCATGAGGCCTTTGCTGATGGTGCTAAACGGGTAATGCGAAACGGAGGACATGGTGAAGTACAAGACGCCTGCCGCATTGGAGATGGCTGTTAGGAATGCCGCAAGACAGTTTTAAATGAGCGCTGAAACGTAAAAACATGCTGTGATTGTCATGTCCGCGCCGGCGAAATTAGCGTTACATAATTTGAGTCCCGTGCTGCGACGGGATGTTGCAAAGGCGAATTGATAATGGGCGCTTTGACTACGATAGGAACCATCGACTTGGATTATCCTGGTTTTATCGAGCGAACAACGTGCGAGTGAGATGATTGGTGTGGCGGAGCGAAGAAAAAACTGGTCGAGGGAAGAAACCCTTGCGGCGCTGTTTTTATATCTAGCCCTGCCTGCAAGGCTTATCGATGACAAAGGCGAAGATATACAGACGCTGGCACATGCCATCGGCAGAACGCCGGCGGCGGTTTCCTTAAAGATATGGAACCTCGCCTCGTTAGACGACCGGCGTCGAGCACGCGGCAAGGTGGGCATGGTTAATGCCAGCAAGATGGATAGATTAGTTTGGGCAGAGTATTCATCGAGCGGCGATAGGTTGGTCGAGGAAGCGGCGGGCGCATTTTTTGACCAGCTTAACTCTGATAATTCGATGAGCAGAGAGCTGAAAGAGGCAATTGGCATCGATTTGCCTGAGGGGCAAGAGCGTGAGGCAATAATCTCAGCGCGTGTTAACCAACAGTTCTTTCGTAATACGCTGCTCGTTAATTATCGCTCGCGGTGTTGTTTAACGGGCCTATCGAACCCGACGTTACTGGTTGCAAGTCATATCAAGCCCTGGAACGTGGCTGATCCCCGGACCGAGCGCCTGGCGCCAGATAACGGATTGCTGTTGAACGCGCTGCACGATAAGGCATTTGACCAGGGACTTATTACCATAACGAAGGATTTCAAGATTGTGGTGTCGAGTGTGGTTGGACATGGGGCTGCCGAGGACGAGTTCTTGTGGCGTTATAGCGGCGAGCGAATTACATTGCCTAAACAATCGAGCCCAAGACCAGATTTTATTGAATACCACAACGATATGGTGTTTAAGGGGTAAATTAGAATTGAATTGCAGCTATACCATTAATGGTGTGACTGTGTACCGCTTGGCTGAAAGCATCCTTTATCCAGCTACCTAGCATTACGATTGGATGGGAAATGAGTACGAGAGTTGCAGAGTATTATGGTCAAAGAACAGACGCTTTGACGCCCATTCACCCCATAGATATTCCATATGCCGGATGGAGCCCGGAAGAGCCGGTTCCGCACTGCCCCTTCTCCGGCGGTAATACGTGCAAGAAGCTTAAAGCAAAAAACGAGCCGGTCTGTTCGGTAAGGGATCAGGACGGAGTGCTTTGGATATCGTGTTCGGAGAGATTGTGCTCCACCAAAAAAGATCTCCCGCTTTGTTCGCATCAAAAGAAAATACTAACCATGGCTGCGCAGCATATATTTGATGGGGGCATTGACCCGTCTGACATCTGCGTCAAACGAGAAGAGTCCCTTCGAGTGAGTAAGGGCAGTGCATATCATGCTGATTTTATAATTACCACGCGCAGCGGGGAGTCGTCGACATCTGGCCCTAATCGACTTGTTCTTGAAATGCAAGGCGGTGGAGAAACATCGGATACCGGCAAAATTACTCAGCGTGTTCGCAAATGGAAAAACATGACTGAAAACGAGAGGACGAATGAGCAGCTGCGTGCCGAAACTACTGCAAATACTTTGGTCACCAATGCTTGGAGAAGACAACAAGAGCAATTTCTAATCAAGGGCAATATCGCCATGAAGACATGGAAAGGCCTTGGGATTGCGTTTTGTGTGGGCACACTGCTCTATGACTATCTTATGGAGCGACTAGAGTCAGTGAATCTGCCTGATTTGAAGGATTACAACTGGACGTTGGCTCTTCTCGCCTTTAAAGAGGATAAGAGCCGCTCTGTTGAGGACGGCCCCATTCCATTGACAATCGATGAAGACCGGACGCTGTATACGAACTACCAGACGTTTGTTCAAGCACTAATCAACCAAGGACAACCGACTCTGGAGGCATTTCAGGGGCAATTCTGCAGTCTTGAAAATGAAAGGATTGACATTCCGTTCTAGCTGTTCTGAGCCTTATCGACCTCGACGATACGGCGCGCAATCCATTCTATAACGGGCACGCAGACAGCGTTTCCTAGAGCTGTCCATCTACGAGAGTCCAGTCGTCCGGAAATCCCTGGAGTCTCTCGTACTCTAAAGGAAGCATGCGTCTGACAAATAGCGTCGGAGCTTCCTCTTGAATCGCAAGTGTAAGTTTCTCCGTCGTTTCTATATCCTTTTGCTTGCGGGCCCGCTGAAGGTTTTCTGCCAATCCCGGCGTGTTGGATAGAGTAGTAATCTGAGACTCGATGCTCTTTTTCAAGTCCTGGGGCATAGGCGTGGTCCGTGCTTCTGCGCGATTTAGAAGAGATTCGAGCTGCTCCTTGTCCAAAAAGTACCTCAGCGGAGCCGAAGTTTCCAAGACTTCCGACAATATAGACGCGGCGACGTCGTTGGGGTGTTCCAAAGTATTTTGCGTCCAGTACTCGCCATGATACGCAATACCCGAGCTCATCCAATTTGGTGAGCAGGGCTCTGAAATCTTCTCCGTTGTTTGAGTTGAGGAGTCCGGGAACGTTTTCGATAAAAATCCATCGAGGCTTTGCGGCAGCGACGAGTTCTGCGAACTTAAAGAAGAGTCCGCTTCGCGATCCGGCAAGACCGAGGCGTTTTCCTTGGTTGGCAAGCGAAAGGTCTTGGCAGGGGAATCCTCCGAAATAGACTTCTGCTTGGGGGATGCTTTCGGGTTGGACTTCATTGATATCTCCTGCTAGCTGGACATCCGGCCAGTGCTTTTGTAGCACTGCCCGCGAAAAATTATTGATTTCGCTTTGGAAGACGATTTCAACGCCGGCACGCTCGAAGCCGAGGTCAATACCGCCGATTCCGCTGAAGAAAGAGGCTGCCTTCACTTTGACTCCCTTCGAACGTGCGTGACAAAAATGCAAAGATTCATTCTATTGGATTTGTCTCAATGCGGCCAGCTCTTATAAAAGAATCCATTTGTCAAGACGATACACATGGGGGACATCGAACTGCGTCGCGTCGTCATTTCTTGCTGCAGTATTTTGAGGCAGGTGCCTGGCGGGGTATTTGACGTCTATGGCGGTCGAGGCGCCAACACGATAGGTGGGAGGTAATTAACTTGCGGGCTTTACATCGGACGTATGGTTGCGTTTGTTGGCTCGGGGACATCTACCTAGATTTGTTGCATTCAAGAGGGGCGAGGTGGCATGGGGATGCTAATGGGGCAGAGGCTCTGTAAAGAGTTGGCATTGGTTGTTGCCACGTGGCCTGCTGCTTTGCATGGCCTCGCCAGAATCCGACCGCAAATGACTCCGAGAAGATTTTGCAAGTTCTTGTCGCTACGTAAGAAAAACTTGCAAAACTCGCAAGTTCTTGTCATGCTGTGAGAAAAACTTGCAGATTGGGGCGGGCGATGGATAAACGGATGGTTCCTAGAAATCGATATCTCGAAAAGTTGATCGCCTTTCGTGATGCGGATGTCATCAAGGTCGTAACGGGTATGCGCCGTTGTGGCAAATCGACGCTTCTGGACATGATGCGCAAACATCTGGAGGATAACGGCGTTCCATCCGAATGTCTTTTGACCTTTAAGATGGAGTCGTTTGAGCTGGAGGGCGTGCGTGATTGGCGAGAGCTTTACCGCCACGTCGACGGCCTAATGCCTGCGGGCAAGAGGTGCTATCTCTTCTTCGACGAGCTTCAGGAGGTTGCCGGATGGGAGAAGGCGATTAACGCACTTCGTGTCGACCGGGACTGCGATATATATGTTACTGGTTCGAATGCTTTTCTCCTGTCGTCTGAGATTGCGACCTTAATCTCGGGCAGGTATGTCGAGATTCGGATGCATCCGCTCGCTTTTTCGGAATATGTCAACTTTCTTGGTCCGACTGACGTCACGAATAGGCTTGCTGTTTTTGGCCGGGAGGACATCGTTGCGCTCGACGATCTTCTCGACCGTTATTTAGTGTTTGGAGGTCTGCCGTTCCTTGCCGCCTCAAAGCTGCCGGAACAGGAAATGAAGGACTACATCTGGAGCACGTACCAGACAATCGTCGGGCGCGACATTTTGGCTCGCGAAGCCCGTCGGGGCAGGAGATCGGTGACAAGCAAGGGCGTGCTCGACCGCGTTACATCCTACTTAGCCGATAACATTTCAAACCCGACATCAATTAATAAGATCGTTGGAACGCTGGCGGAGAACGGGCTGAAATCCTCGCATGGCGTTGTGGACACTTGTGTATCCGCCCTTGAGGAGACCTATATCTTTTCGCATGCGCGCCGATTTGATATTAAGGGTCGGGACATTTTGAAGACCGGTGGCAAGTTCTACACTGAGGATCTGGGGCTTCGAGCTTTCTTGGATGGGTATCGCGGCAGCGACAGTGGGCGTGTTCTCGAAAATGCCGTTTACAATCGCCTTGTCTATGACGGATACCGAGTCTTCACAGGTCATCTTCGAGATGCTGAAATCGACTTTGTTGCAATCGGCGACGGCTCGGATCGTAAGTTTATTCAGGTCACGGAGTCGATTGACGAGGAGGCGACGCGTAAGCGCGAGCTGCGTCCATTTGAGCTCAGGTCGCTCGAGAAGATTACCGGCGGTTACGAGAAGATCATCGTCGTTCGCCGGGGAAGTCATCCGACCGATATTGACGGCATCAAGATCGTTTCAGCAGTCGATTTCTTAATGGGTAGGCTTGGGGCTTAGGGCGTTTAGAGCGCGTCTGTTTCCTATGCCTAGCGACATTGCCGCAGTTCGTGACGCCGCCGGCTTCTTCCTCTCCGTCGAGCGGCACCAACTCAGCTGATCCGTTGGGGACGAAGGAAAGCGGATCATTTTCGGCGCGCCGCAGGTGATACGAATCCTGCGGCGCGCTGTTATTTGAGCGAGGGCTTTCAGCTGTGTCCGCGTGGCGTGGGACACTTAACCTGCCGTCCTGCTCTGCCGCGACGGCACGTACCTGAACAACGACCCTCTAAGGAGCTCGAAATCGATGAGTGACAACACCAAGCATCTCGCAAAGAAATGCGTCAAGGACGCGGGGCCGTGTCTCACGCTGTGCCTTGCCGGTGCAGCGGTCGCGCTGCTGGCTGTTTTGGGGCCATTTGACGTGCTTCGAAGCGCCAGCTCTCTACACGTTTGCATGGCTCTTGCCGGCGCCATGATGACCGGCGGCGTGCTCGATCTAGCTTTTTGGGTGTTTGACCCGTTTGGATGGAAGAACGAAGGGTAAGCCCTAAGGGATGGATGCCCCGCAGCGTTAGGAGGTCCCCGTGATCTGGTTTACCAGCGATACACACTTTGGACACGAGAACATGCTGCGTCTCGCCGACAGGCCTTGGTCGAATGTTGCGCAGATGAACGACGCCATGGTCGCGAGCATTAATAGCAAAGTCGCTGCGGACGACGAGCTTTACATTTTGGGCGACTTCAGCTTTAAGATGACGGTCCAAGAGGCCTACGAGTTGCGTAAAAGCATCGTATGTAAGCACGTCCACCTGCTGCCCGGCAACCACGACAAAGACTGGACGCAGCCTGCGGTGGCGGATGCTTTTATCGTCGAGCCGCCCATTTGCGTGCTCAAAATCGAACGTCAAAAAATCGTGCTGAGCCACTATCCCATGCTCGACTGGCAGGGCATGTCGCACGGCGGCTGGCATCTTCACGGGCATATCCACAGCTGCGGCAGCGCGTACAACACGTTCAACCTTCGGCAGGGGCTGCTGCGCTATGACGTGGGCGTGGACGCCAACGGCTACACCCCGGTGAGCCTGGAGGAGCTCAAATCGTGGTTTGCGCAGGTCGACGAGCCGGTGTGTTGCGTTAAATGGCCGTGGTGGGTTAACGCCACGGGCGACGAGCGGGTCGAGCGCGATCTCGAAGCCTATAAGAGGGAAGTGGTGATCCGATGACGGTCTATGTGACGGGCGATGTACACGGTGGCATCGACATGCAAAAGCTGCGCGACTGGGAACTTGGGGATAGTCTGACGAGCGACGACTATCTCATCATCGCGGGCGACTTTGGCTTTCCGTGGGATTATTCTGCCGAGGAATGCGCCGATATCGCATGGCTGGAGTCGCGCCCCTATACCGTGCTGTTCGTCGACGGCAACCACGAGCGTTTCGATCACTGGGCGGAGCGTCCCATGGAGCTGTGGCACGGTGGGCTGACGCAGCGTCTGACGGATACCTCCCCCATACGGCGCCTGACGCGCGGCGAGGTTTTTGAGCTCGACGGCTCAACGATCTTTACCATGGGCGGCGCCACGAGCGTGGACAAAGAATACCGCATTCCCTATTCCAGCTGGTGGCCGCAGGAACTGCCGGACGAGCGCAACTTTGAGGAGGCGCGGGCAAAGCTCGACAGCGTGGGTTGGAAGGTCGACTACGTGGTCACCCACACCTGCTCTACGCGCATGCTTTCGCCCACGCTTTATCCGGCACCCGGCTGGAATTACCCCGCCGTTGATCGGCTTACGGCATTTTTCGATGAGCTGGAAGACCGCTTGGATTACAAGTGCTGGTATTACGGGCATTTCCATCGGGATGCCAACCCGGCCGAGCGCCATACCGTGCTCTACGACTGCATCGTTCGCCTGGGCGACGAACTCCAGCCCTGGGATGTTGCGTAGGGGTGGAGTGAGCGGCTACTCGGCCGTTACAGTGATGTTCTCCCGGTGTGCGCGGATAACGTCCCAGCTAAAGTGCTCGACCAGTTGCTCGGCAGAGCGCGGCGTGGTGTCCGGCACGATGCCCGTTTGCCCGGCGAGCCAGCCCAGCAGTGCCTCGGGTGTGCCAAAGCGGGCGCGGAGCTCTCCCAGGTCCAGATCGCGGTCGCGCTTGGAAAGGCGGCGGCCGTCCGGCGACATGAGCAGCGGAATGTGCGCGTAGTGCGGCGTGGGAAGTCCCAGCAGATGCTGCAGGTAGATTTGGCGCGGCGTGGAGCCCAGCAGATCGCATCCGCGCACGATCTCGGTGACGCCCATGGCGGCGTCATCGACCACCACGGCCAGTTGATAGGCAAACACGCCGTCGCTGCGGCGCACCAAAAAGTCGCCGCATTCAGTGGCGAGCGCCTCGCATTGGGCACCATACGTGCGGTCCACGAATTCGATCACGTCGTCTGCGAGATCATCGACGGTGGGCACGCGCAGACGCGTGGCTGGGGCGCGCAGAGCACTGCGGCGGGCGATTTCTTTGGCAGAAAGGTTTCGGCAGGCGCCGCGGTAGATGGGCGTGCCGTCGCTGGCGTGCGGCGCGCTTGCGGCGTGGAGCTCGGCGCGCGTGCAAAAGCAGGGGTAGGTGAGGCCGGCGTCTTGCAGACGGCGCAGGGCGGCTTCATACAGATCCAGGCGATCGTGCTGGTAATAGGGGCCTTCGTCCCACTCGAGTCCCAGCCAGGCTAGGTCGTCAATCAGTTGAGCGGCAAGTTCCGGGCGCTTGCAGCGATCGTCCAGGTCCTCGATGCGCAACACGATGCTGCCGCCCTGGCTGCGGGCCGAAAGCCACGCACACAGGCAGCTGAACACGTTGCCCAGGTGCATGCGGCCCGAGGGCGACGGGGCAAAGCGGCCCACGACGGGGGTGGGAGAGGGAGTCGCCGTCGACGTGGCCACGGCGGGCGTTGCTATGTTGCGTGCTTTGATATCCATGCGGACGAGTATAGCGCGGGGCGCGATGGGGAGGCGTCACTGTGGTCCGCAAGTTGTCGAGGCCCCTCATTGCGTATGGCGGGTCGCAGACTCGGTGCTTTGATACCTGTCCATCAACTCGGCACCTAAGACGACAGAAACCCCGGCAGCTCTTCGCAACTGCCGGGGTTTCCGCGGAAAAGGGGGACATGATCCTCGAGCGAACGGGAAAGGGGCAAACCGTTTTCGCTCAACTGCTTTATGCCCTTCGCCCGCAGGCTCAATCAGCGTTTTAGCGGCAACACAAAGCCGCTACACCTGTGACGGAGCTGTGAAGTGGTGTCTGCTGCTGGCGCGGGCCATGGCAAGGAGTGTCCCAGACTGCCGGCAGATAAGGAACGTCCCCAAGTGCCGGCCGTGGACGTGACTTTCGTCCCGTTTGATACTCCGCTGGCCTAGATGTTCGTCACATGAGCCCGCAAACGTGGGACAATGACGCTACTGGTACCACAGACAAAGGATGTGCCTATGAACGCCCCCGTTGCCCAGCCCTGTCGGCAGCGCCGCCTGTTTGCGCGATTCGCTTCCGTCTGCGCACTCGTCGCGCTTGCGTTGTTGCTGCTGCCTGCCGCCGCGCACGCCGACGGCTACTCCATGAGCCAAACCTACATCGGCGCCACGGTTGAGGCCGATGGCTCGCTGACCGTTGTCGAGGGACGCCAGTTCGATTTCGACGATGACATTAACGGCGTGTATTGGGATATCAATACAGGCTCTAACCAGCAAGGCGGCTCGGTGGTCGTCAATGTGCTGAGCGTCGAGGAAGACGACACTGCGTTTAACAAGGTCGACAGCGCAAATAAAGGCGACGACGGCGTTTACACGGTGGAACAGTCCGACGACGGCGTAAAGATTAAGGTGTTCAGCCCTCACGAGAGCGGCGACAGCGCAATCTACTACGTGAGTTATTCCATGACCGGTGCGGTTATGAACTGGGCCGATACCGCCGAGCTCTACTGGAAATTCGTCGGCGACGGCTGGTCGGCGGACTCCGATGACGTCGAGATGGAGGTCTACTTTGCAAATGCCGCTGCCGGGACGGCTGCCGTCAAGGGCGATAACTTCCGCGCATGGGGCCACGGCCCGCTGACGGGCGACGTGTCGCTCGATGCGGACGAGCCCATGGTCACCTATACCATTCCCTGCGTGCACCAGGGCGAATTCGCCGAGGCACGCATCGCCTTCCCTAGCGACTGGGTGCCGCAGCTTGCCGCTTCGGGCGAAGAGCGCATGTCAACGATCCTGAGCGAAGAGAAGGAATGGGCCGACGAAGCTAACGCCCGCCGTGAGCACGCGCGTGCGGTTGCCAGCGCGATTGCCGTGGTGTGTGTTGTTGTGGCGGTTGCCTATACCGGTGTAATCGTGATGCTCAAGCTGCGCAGGCCCAAGCCCAAGCCGCTCTTCCAGGACGAGTACTTCCGCGATGTGCCCTCCGCCGATCATCCCGCGGTGCTTGCAACTCTTATGAGCTGGAACGACGTGCCCGATCAGGCATATATCGCCACGCTGATGAAGCTGACCGACGACCGCGTGATCAAGCTGGAAGAAGCGACCGAGACCAAGAAGAAGGGTCTGCTCCGTCGCGAAAAAGAGGAGCAGACGTATCGCATCACAGTGACCGACGAGGCCTGGAAGGCTGCCAAGAAGGACGGCATCGATCGCGACGTGCTCAAGGTCTTCTTCGCTGGCGTTAAGCCCGATAAAGACGGCGTCCGTTCGCGCACGTTTAGCGAGCTGGAGGAGTATGCCAGCGAGCGTACTGAATCTGTTGGCGACAAGCTCGAGGACTATCAGAGCACGGTTAAGGGCAAGCTGGAGGAGTGCGAGTTTATCGCATCGGATGGCACTATCGCGATGGTGGCCGGCCTGGTTCTCGGCATCATCATTGTCTTTGGCATTTTGGGCTCTCTGTTCTATACCGACTTTGCGGACGCCAATGTCGGCGCCGCTATGATCTCGATCCCCGTCACGATCGTGGGCTTTGTCCTGAGCTGCACCTTCCGCCGTTACACGCCGGAGGGCGCCGAGGTGGCGGCTCGCTGCAAGGCGCTCAAGCATTGGCTCGAGGACTTTACGCGTCTGAAGGAGGCCGTCCCCAGCGACCTGATCTTGTGGAACAAGTTTCTGGTGATGGGCGTTGCCCTGGGCGTTTCGAAAGAAGTGCTGCGACAGCTGGCCGAAGCCGTGCCTGCGGACCTGCGCAACAGTGACGATTTCTACGACAACTACCCCTGCTACTGGTGGTATTACCATCACTACGGCAACGAGTCCCCGCTCGATTCGTTCAACGATGTGTACCACGAGACCATCCGCGAGCTGGCTTCGAGTTCCGATAGCTCGAGCGGCGGCAGCGGTGGCGGCTTTTCCGGTGGCGGCGGTGGCGGCGTCGGCGGAGGCGGCGGCGGAACGTTCTAACGGTCGTAAATTATGGGATGGGCTTTTCTCGACAGCCGTCGGGGAAAGCCCATCCCCTTTTTACGCGCTACCTACGAAGACTGTCCCCAGCAACTAGTCATTTAAGAACGTTCCCAACGACTAGGTGCGGTTGCTGCCAAGGAGTGTCCCGGGGTGCCGGCACAAAAGGAACGTCCCTAGCTGCCAGGTTTAGGCTGTTAGATCGAGTTCGTAGAGGAAGCTTTCGCGCGGCATGGCGCGGCGGCGCTCTTCGCGGTTGGCGCGGTGCGTGGCCGTGCGCTTAAAGCCGTGCAGCTCGTAGAACTTCCACGAGCAGTTGGAGTCGGTGTACAGGTGCGCCCTCGTCGCTCCAAGCGAGGACAGGTGCGAGACTGCGGCATCGAGCAGAACCGTGCCAACGCCCAGGCCATGGACATCGCGATCCACGGCAAGCAGCGTGACCTCGTTGTCGTGCGGCAACGGGCTGCTCTCGAGCAGACGGTTGTTGGTTCGGATGGTTGCGCGTACAAACGAGAGATACTCGGCGCAGGCATCGGGCTCCAGCTCACGCATCTGCGATAGCAGCGCGCGTTCGGTATCCATCCAGTGTTCCTTAACGGTGGCGCCGGAGCTCTGTCCCGCACGCGCGAGCGAAATGCCACGCGCCTGACCGTCAATCACCGCAACCTGCGAAAACGTCGACGACGAAAGGCAGTAGGCAAGGTCGCACGCGGCCTCGAGGCGGTTGTACTCATCGTTATCCGAATTGTTATGCCAAAGCTGCTGCAGAATCAGCGCGATGGCGTCGAAGTCTTCGGTATCAAACGGTCGGTAGAGAACCCGCGAGACCATGGTGCCTCTTTCTTTTGCGGATGCATATCGAGCACAGTTCTACCACGCCATTGGCATCTAATTATGGTGCCCCTGTGTTCCATGAACTCACCGTGCCCGGTGCCGTGCCCATCCCCCCGCTCGTAAACTTTTTCTGCACAGCCGTGCGTTGCGGGATGCAACGTCGCGCTCGATGCGCTACATTGAATCAGTATTTTCAATGCCGCTGCGCGAGCGCTGCAGATCGACGTATCACCGACTCACAGAGCACGGCGGCGTACCAGACAGGAGGACTGCATGGGATCTGATGTGAAGATCGCACGCGCGTTGATCTCGGTTACCGATAAGACGGGCGTCGTCGATTTCGCACGGACGCTGGTTGACGACTTTGGCGTCGAGATCATCTCTACGGGCGGCACGGCTCGTGCCATCGAGGACGCGGGCGTTCCCGTAACCCCCATCGAGGAGTTCACGGGCTATCCCGAGATGATGGACGGCCGCGTCAAGACGCTGCATCCCAAGGTTCACGGCGCGCTGCTGGCCCGTCGCGATTCCGAGCAGCACATGCAGGAAGCCGCTCAGCACGGCATTAAGCTAATCGACCTGGTCGTCGTCAACCTGTACGAGTTCGAGAAGACCGTCGCCAACCCCGAGGTCACCTTTGCGGATGCCATCGAGCACATCGACATCGGTGGTCCCTCCATGCTGCGCTCTGCCGCCAAGAACGCCGCGAGCGTTACCGTCATCTCTGACCCGGCCGACTATGATGCCGTCCTGGCCGAGATGCGCGAGACCGGTGGCTGCACCACGCTTTCCACCCGTCGCCGCCTGCAGGTGAAGGTCTACCAGACTACCGCCGCCTACGACACGGCTATCTCCCGTTGGCTTGCCGCTCAGGCAAGCGACGTGGCGGACACCTCTGCCAAGCTCGAGATCTCGCTGGAGAAGGTCGACGACCTGCGCTATGGTGAGAATCCTCAGCAAAAGGCTACGGTCTACCGCTTTGCCGAGGGCTGCGAGAACACCGCGAGCTCTCAGTTCCCGCTTGTGGGCTCCGAGCAGATCCAGGGCAAGCCGCTCAGCTACAACAACTATCTGGACGCCGATGCCGCTTGGAACCTGGTCCGCGAGTTCGACGAGCCGGCCTGCGTGATCCTCAAGCATCAGAACCCCTGCGGTTCCGCCGTTGCCGAGGACATCACGGCCGCCTACGACCGCGCTTTTGCCTGCGATCCCAAGAGCGCCTTCGGCGGCATCATCGCCTGCAACCGTGAGGTTCCCTTTGAGCTGGTTGAGCACTTTGCCGATCAGAACAAGCAGTTCGTCGAGGTCATCATCGCCCCGAGCTACACCGATGAGGCACTCGAACGCATGGCTAAGCGTCCCAACCTGCGCGTGCTGGCTACCGGCGGCGTGGACCACGGCGCCCAGGTGGAGCTGCGCTCCATCGACGGCGGCATGCTGGTGCAGGAAGTTGACCACGTGACCGAGGATCCCGCGACCTTTACGTTCCCCACCGATCGCAAGCCCACCGACGCTGAGATGGCCGAGCTCGAGTTTGCCTGGAAGGTCTGCAAGGGCGTCAAGTCCAACGCCATCCTGGTCTCCAAGGGCAAGGCCGGCATTGGCATGGGCCCCGGTCAGCCCAACCGCGTTGACTCTGCGCTGCTTGCCTGCGAGCGCGCCGAGGACTTCTGCGAGCGCGAGGGCGTGGAGAAGGGCGGCTTTGCCTGCGCAAGCGACGCGTTCTTCCCGTTCCGCGACAACGTCGACGTGCTTGCCGCACACGGCGTGACCTGCATCATCCAGCCCGGCGGCTCCAAGCGCGATGACGAGAGCATCCAGGCCTGCAACGAGCATGGTATTGCGATGGTCTTCACGGGTGCCAGGCATTTTAGGCACTAGGGCTTTCCCAAGCACCCGACCTTGCCCCTCAAACCGTCGCTTGCGTACATTTAGTACGCGGCGCTCCTCTTTCGGGGCAATCTCGGGCACTTGGAAAACCCTTAATGGGATGTTGTTCTATCCCATTAAGTTGATCGGTCGCCTGACCATATCGTCAAAATAATCTCTGCAAAAGACGGCCGCTCCGTTTGGAGGGCCGTCTTTTTGGTATAAGAGGACGGAATGACTAACACGAAAGGTATGACCATGCCCCAGATTGATGATGCAGAGCTGTTTGGCAATGCCGAGGACCGGCGTGCGTACGAGGACTTTTGCGCCAATCAGGAGGCGGTCGAGAAGTTTACGCTCGACAAGCCCGCGCTTATCTGCCGTTGGCGCATGTCCAACAAAAAGGTGCCCATGCTCAACCGTCACATTCGCGCGCTGTCCGAGCGCTTGGTGCAGGGCGAGCCGCTTACCCATAACATGCTCAGCTGGGCCAAGCAGCACGTTGAGTGGTCGCTTGCCGAGGGCGATTACACCGCGCACGACGGCGTGCTCATGCTGGTGATCGACGTTAACGGCAATGCCGCCATGACGGTGGGTGAGTACGAGCCGCTGGCCGATACTTCGGCCAAGGCGCTGCGTGCCCGCTCCGCCGAGGCCCGCTCCGAGGCCGACGAAACCGGCGTGGCGCCCGAGCTGCTCGCTGCCGTCAACAACGGCGAGCTGGCCTTTGTGGCGCCGGCGGACGAGTGCCTGTGTGGCACGGCGACGCTCATAGAGCAGCTGGCCCAGACCAAGGGCATCCCGGTCACGCGCGTGGACATTCCCGCACAGCTCAAGGGCGCCTTGTTCCTGGTAAGCGACGAGCACGGCGTGGTGCCTGCCACCGACGCCGACGCCGCCGAGTCTGATGCCGCGACGGTCGCCTTCTTTGCCGACGGCTACGAAAAGCTTCGCGCCCGCCGCTAAATGATTATTCTGGGACGGGGATTAAAGAATCATTTTGGTTCCCGCCACCGCTGCGAGTGCGAGGCGGACAAAACGCCCCCGCTCGCGAACAGTTCTGTCACCTTGGCGACGTGCGTGGCGCGCACCTGCAGTTTCGCAGCCATAATGGTGGCAAGACAATCAAGAGGGGAGCGGAATCCATGGCGCTAATCTATATCGTTGAGGACGACGAGCCCATTCGTCGTGAGCTTGTCGACATCCTTGCCCGCGCCGGGTTTGAAATCGAGGCCTGCGAATCGTTCGAGCATGTCTCGCGCGATATTCTCGCCGCCGCGCCCGACCTGGTGCTGCTCGACCTCACGCTTCCCGTCAAGGACGGCCAGCATATCTGCCACGAGGTTCGCCGCGAATCCGAGGTCCCCATCATCGTCCTCACGTCGCGCACGACCGAGATCGACGAGGTCATGGCCATGACGCTCGGCGCGGACGACTTCGTTCCCAAGCCCTATAGCGCACGCGTGCTCGTGGCGCGCATCAATGCCTTGCTGCGTCGCACCGCGGCGGCGGGCGAGCGCAGCACGCTCGTCCACAAGGGGCTGGAGCTCGACCTCGCCCGCTCCATGGTCACCAACACGCAAACCGGCACTAGCACCGAGCTCACCAAAAACGAGCTGCGTATCCTCTCGCTGCTTCTGAGCCGCGCGGGCAAGATCGTTTCGCGCTCGGCCATCATGCAGGACCTGTGGGACTCCGACGCCTTCGTGGACGACAATACGCTCACCGTCAACATCAACCGCCTGCGCACCACGCTCGAAAAAATCGGCATCAAGGGGTATTTGACGACGCATCGCGGCCAAGGCTATTCGGTCTAGGGGCCGGCTATGTCGTTTGGCAAGTTCTTTAAAGATGCACTGCTTCCCGTCGCCGTGTGGACGTGCGGCGTGCTGCTGAGCTGCTTTGTGCTGACGGTCGCCGGCGCACCCGTTTCTATCGTGGTCGTGGCGGTTGGCGTGTCCTTTATCTTCGGTATGCTCGGCATCGTGATCGAGTACGCTCGCCGTCGCCGTTTTCTGCGTCAGTTGGAGCGCGCGGCAGAGGAGCTCGAGAGTCCCGCATGGGTCCAGGAGATGGTGCAATGCCCGACCTATGCCGAGGGCGAGCTCGAGTACGAGGTCTTGCGCCGGGTGGGCAAGGCGGCATGCGACGAGGTTGCCGAAGGCCGGCGTCAGACCGATGACTATCGCGACTATATCGAGAGCTGGGTCCACGAGGCCAAGCTGCCCCTGGCGGCGGCCCATCTGATTTTGGAAAACCTGGATGGCAGCGAAGACGACCTGTCGCGTGTGGATGACCTGGGTCGCGAGCTGGCTCGCGTGGAGCGCTATATCGACCAGGCACTGTACTACGCGCGCTCGGAAGTCGTGGAGCGCGACTACCTGATTCGTCGCTGGAATCTCAAGACCTTGGTGACGGGCGCGATTAAAGCCAACGCGCGCGAGCTTATCGCGGCGCACGTGGCTCCGGTGTGCGAGAACCTCGACTTTGAGGTCTTTACCGACGAGAAGTGGCTCGAGTTTATTCTAGGCCAGCTTATTCAGAACAGCATCAAATATGCGCGCGAGGACGGCGCAAAGATCGTGTTTTCGGGCGCGTTGCTGGACGAGGGCCTGGCGAGCGAACGCATCGAGCTTACCGTCGCGGACAACGGCTGCGGCGTGAGCGCGGCCGACCTGCCGCGCGTGTTCGAGAAGGGTTTTACCGGCGACAACGGCCGCACCACCAAGCGCGCAACGGGCATCGGCCTCTACCTGGTGGCGCGCCTGTGCTCCAAGATGGGCATCGACGTCACCGCGGCATCCGAGCCCGGCGAAGGCTTCGTCGTAACATTCGCGTTTTCAACGAATAAGTTTCAATATTTCGAGTAACGCACGCGGCAGACGCCCACCCAAACAAAAACGTGCAGCCCAAACAAAACGTGCCACCCCAAACGGGGCGGCACGCTATCTTTTATCAGCCAACTCGCTGAAGTAAGGCTGCGAAGGCCGCGGGGCCGGGAGGGGTTTCCTAAGGGCACATCCCGCAGCCGCAACGCGGCGAGGACGTGCCCGTGGAAACCCCGCAGGCCCCGCGGCCGGTGGGAGCAACGCTACTTCACGACCAAAATGTCGCAGTCCGTATTGCGCAGCAGGAACGTCGAAATCGAACCCAGCAGCGCATACTTGATCGAGGACAGGCCGCGGGCGCCGCAGAGCACCAGGTCGGGCTTGACCACGTCGAGCATCTCGTCTTTGAGCGTCTCACGAATACGGCCGGCGCGAATCATGACTTCGACCTCGGGAATGTCGGGATTGGCCTTGGCCTCTTCGAGCTGCTTGGCGATGGAGTTCTTAAATGCCTCCTCTAGGCCGTTGACCAGATCGACCGGATAGGAACCGGCGCTCTCGAGCGCCGTGGAATCGATAACGTGGCCGATGATTAGCTTGGCGCCGTTGTTCGCGGCGACCTTGATGGCGCGTGCGAGCACAAAATCCTGCTGTTCAGTACCGTCGAGTGAAACAAATACCTTGGTGTAGCCCTCGTTCATGGTTTCCTCCTTGGTCTATCGCACGGGCACGGGGCTCGTGCATCGGGCGGGCGCGGGCGCGTTGGCCGCCGGACACTTTATCTTGTTGCAGTTATACCCAAGGATTTGGGTTTGACCGCTCGCAATTCTGTGAACGGGCGAGTTTTTTGGTAAGGGTAGGCGCAGGCGCGCCGCCAACGGTTGATAATGGGACATCGCCCGCACCGTCCGCAGAACAATATCGGCGGGTGTCTAACGAGGGGGTCCCTTTGGATATCATCGAGCTTTTAAAATCTGCCTTCATGGGCCTGGTCGAGGGCATCACCGAATGGCTGCCTGTTTCGTCGACCGGTCACATGATCTTGGTGGACGAGTTCGTCAAGATGAACGTGAGCGAGACGTTCTGGAACATGTTCCTGGTCGTGATTCAGCTTGGCGCCATTTTGGCCGTCTGTGTGCTGTTCTTCCATGAGCTCAATCCGTTCTCGCCCAGCAAGGGCAAGGAGGGCCGTCACGACACCTGGGTGCTGTGGGGCAAGATTGTGCTCGGTTGCATTCCTGCGGCGGCGATCGGCCTGCCGCTCAACGACTGGATGGAGGAGCATTTCTACAATGCTCCCGTCGTGGCGCTGGCGCTCATTGTGTACGGCGTGCTGTTTATCGTGATCGAGAACTGGCGCGCGAGCAAGCGCGAGGAAATGGCCGTTGCCGGTTCGTTTGGTTCGCGTGCTGTGGTGTCGGGTGAACGTCCCGCCGGTGCGCACTTTGCGGCGCCCGCCACGGCTACCGCTGAGGATGAGGACGATGACGAGAATCTGGACTTTGGTTCCATCGCCACGCTCGAGGATCTAAGCTGGAAGACTGCGCTGGGTATCGGCTGCTTCCAAGTGCTTTCGCTGGTGCCTGGTACGTCTCGCTCCGGTTCTACCATCATCGGCGGCCTGCTTTTGGGCTGCACGCGCTCGGTGGCGTCTAAGTTCACGTTCTTCCTGGCCATCCCTGTCATGTTTGGCGCGAGTGCGCTCAAGCTGGTCAAGTACTTCATCAAGGGCGGCACGTTCGGCACCAACGAGATCGCCATCTTGGGCGTGGGCTGCGCCGTCGCCTTTGTGGTGTCGCTCATTGCCATCAAGTGGCTTATGGGCTTCGTTCGCCGTCACGACTTCAAGTGCTTCGGCGTCTACCGCATCATCCTGGGCATCGTGGTGCTCGCGTACTTCTTCGTTCTGGAGCCTATGCTCGGCCTGTAACTTGGTTGACGCTGCGCGGCGGCCAGAGCGACAACTTGTCATTCAACGAGGGCGGCATGACCAAAAGGTCTATGCTGCCCTCTTTTTTGGGCGATGGGGTGGGTCCGATGGTGGCGCACGGAGTCGCGGTGTGATTTGCGTCGGTGTCCGTGCGGCTCGGTATACTGGTACGGCTCAAACTATGGCGCTGCCCGCAGGCGCGCCGTCCGTCAGATGAGGAGTCGCCCATGACCCAGCCCCTGCCCTGGGAAAAGAATGCCGCGGTACCCGTGCCGCCCGCGCCGGAACCCGTGCCGCTCGATGCATACACCGCCCCCGCCGCGCCGGAGTCCGAGCTCGTCCCGCTCGACATCTACGACGCTCCCGCGCCGGCGCCCAAGCCTGTCAAGCCGCTCGTCGACATCGACAGCCTTAACCCCGCCCAGCGCGAGGCCGTCCTGACCACCGAGGGCCCGTTGCTGGTCCTTGCCGGTGCTGGCTCGGGCAAGACCCGCGTCTTGACCTTCCGCATCGCTCATATGCTCGGCGACCTGGGCGTTAAGCCTTGGCAGGTTCTTGCCATCACGTTTACCAACAAGGCCGCTGCCGAGATGCGCGAGCGTCTGGCGGCACTCATCCCAAGCGGCACTCGTGGCATGTGGGTGTGCACCTTCCATGCCATGTGCGTGCGCATGCTGCGCGAGGACGCCGACCTGCTGGGCTATACCGGTCAGTTCACCATCTACGATGACGACGACTCAAAGCGCATGGTGCGCGACATTATGCAGGCGCTCGGCATTGAGCAAAAGCAGTTCCCCATCAACATGATCCGCAGCAAGATCAGCTCGGCCAAAAACGCCATGATTGGGCCCGAGGACATGCTCAAATCCGCTGACAGCCCCAATGACAAAAAGGCCGCGCAGGTCTACTTGGAGCTGGAGCGCCGCCTGCGCGCCGCCAACGCGATGGACTTCGACGACCTGCTCGTGCGCACGCTCGAGCTGCTGCGCACCCGCCCCGAGGTGCTCGACAAGTATCAAGAGCGCTTCCGCTACATTAGCGTCGACGAGTATCAGGACACCAACCACGTCCAGTACGAGATCGCCAACCTGCTGGCCGCCAAGTACCAAAACCTTATGGTCGTGGGCGACGACGACCAGTCCATTTACAGCTGGCGTGGCGCCGACATCACCAACATCCTGGACTTTGAGCAGGACTTTAAAAACTGCAAGACCGTCAAGCTGGAGCAGAACTATCGCTCTACGGGCCATATCCTGAGCGCCGCCAATGCCGTTGTTCGCCACAACTCGCAGCGCAAGGACAAGCGCCTGTTTACGGCCGAGGGCGATGGCGAGAAGATTCAGGCTTTCCAGGCAAGCGACGAGCGCGACGAGGGTCGCTGGATTGCCGGCGAGATCGAGAAGCTGCATGCCAAGGGTACGAGCTACGACGATATCGCCGTGTTCTACCGCACCAACGCCCAGTCGCGTATCCTCGAAGATATGTTCCTGCGCGCGGGCGTGCCCTACAAGATCGTCGGCGGCACGCGATTCTTCGACCGCGCCGAGATCCGCGATGTCATGGCCTACCTCAAGATGATCGTGAACCCGGCCGACGAGATGAGCGTCAAGCGCGTCATCAACACGCCGCGCCGCGGCATCGGCTCCACCTCGATCCAAAAGATCGAGCAGCTGGCGCGCGACAACCGCTGCTCGTTCTTCCAGGCCTGCGAGATCGCAACAGCCGAGACGGGCATGTTTAGTGCCAAGGTGCGCAACGGCCTGTCGAGTTTTGTGGCGCTGGTGCGCGAGGGCCGTCGCATGGACGGCGAGCTCAAGGATGTCGTCGAGATGATTGTCGACAAGACGGGCCTGCTGCAGGCGTTTCGCGCCGAGGGCACCATGGAGTCCGAGAGCCGCGCCGAGAACATCCAGGAATTCCTGGGCGTCGCCGCCGAATTTGAGGAGACGCACGAGGATATCGAGGGCACGCTCGAGAGTCTAGAAGAGCTGCGCGCAGCCGGTGTTGCCGACGTGCCTGCCGGCGCCGAGTCCGAGCCCGTCGTGGTGAGTGCGCCCACGCCTGAGCCGGGGCCGTCTGCACCGGCATCCTCGTTTGAGGCACTCGTCGGCGCTCGTGACGCCGCGGGTTCCAATCCGCTCGATAGCCTAGCTGCCCCGGCGCTGTCTCCGCAGGATGCCCTGGCTGCCGCCATCGCGGGCAACGCCTATGTCGCGCCTACGGAGCTGCCGGCGGGCGCCGTGCATGCTGACGAGATTGAGCGCACTTACGGTCCGCTCACTTGTAAGGCGCTGCCGGCACTCATGGAGTGGCTGGCCCTGCGCTCCGACTTGGATTCCCTGGCCGGCGAGACGCATGCCATTACCATGATGACCATCCACTCCGCCAAGGGCCTGGAGTTCCCGGCGGTGTTCGTGGCCGGCATGGAGGAGGGTATCTTCCCGCACGTGCACGACTTTGGCGGCAGCGATGACCCGGGCAAGCTCGAGGAGGAGCGTCGCCTGGCCTACGTTGCCATTACGCGCGCTCGTAAGCGCCTGTTCTTGACCTATGCGGCCACGCGTCGCACCTACGGCTCGACTTCTGCCAACCCGCGTTCGCGTTTCCTCAACGAGATTCCGTTTGAGGACATCGAGTTTAGCGGCATCGGTTCTGCCGGTTTTGAGGGCACGGGTTGGGAGAAGCGCGGCGACCGCCACGGCACGTTTGGCTCGGGTATGGGCTCGGACATGTATGGCGGCAAGGTGTTTGGCTCGCATACGCGCTCGACCGGCGGTTCCGGTTCGCGCGGCGGATCGAGCTTCGACGATTTCTTTGGCGGCAGCAGCTATGGGACCGAGCGCCATCGTGGGGTCTCGCCCGACGCCGGCCGTGTTGCCTCGACCTTTGGCTCGGGCGCGCCGCGAGCCAAAAAGCCGTCGTCCAAGGTGTCGCCGACGGTGGAGCGCAAGGTCGATCGCGCCAGCGCGTCGCAGGACTTTGCCGCGGGCGATACCGTGAGCCACAAGACCTTTGGCACGGGTACCGTGATCTCGGTCGCCGGAGACATGATCGAGGTCCAGTTCGAAAAAACCGGCCAGACCAAAAAGCTGATGAAAGGTTTTGCACCGATCGTCAAGCTGTCGTGATCCCGGCGGCCCCGGACAGGCGCCATGGACAACATCGCCTGCTCGGACAGTCCTGACTCGCACGGAGAGCACATTAAGTGCTCTCCGGCTCGTGCGGAACTCGCGATCGACGTTGCCCATGGCGCCTGTCCGGGGCCTTGGTCAACGTTGCTGTACGACCGTTACTCTGCTCGGTCGCTTTTTGATCTGGAGAGCCGGGTGGGCTGATAAATAGATATGAGTTGGGGCTCTCCCGTACATGGACGGGGGAGCCCCTTGTTGCGTTTGGGTTGTTGGTGCGATCTACAGGTGCGAGACGATCAGTTCCATCTTGCCTTCGAGGTCAATGTCGCTGACGGTGCTCGGAGCTAGCAGGTGGCTTCCCTTGTGGACGGGGTCGCCGCAGACGGTGCCTTCGCCGTCGATGACCGACAGACACATGAAGGGCCAGCGCTGGTCGAGGGTCTTGCTGCCGTCGACGCGCACGCGATCGACGGTGTAGCAGGGGTTGGACTCGAGCTCGGTCACGCCATCGACCTCGGGCGCGGTCACCGTGCCGTCGGTCGGAGCCTGCGCGTTAAAGTCGATGCAATCGAGGCTCTGCTCAATGTGCAGCGGGCGCAGCTTGCCGTCGGTGCCGGGGCGGTCGTAGTCGTACAGGCGATACGTCACGTCGCTCGATTGCTGCGTCTCTAAAATGAGCGTGCCGGTCTTGATGGCGTGCACGGTACCGGAATCAATCTGGAAAAAGTCACCCTTGTGAATCGGCAGCACGTTGAGCATGTCGTCCCAGCGGCCGTCTTCGATCATCTGTGCGGCCTCGGCACGATCCTTGGCGCGCTGCCCGACGATAATCGTGGCGCCGGGCTCGCAGTCCAGCACGTACCAGCACTCGGTCTTGCCCAGGCTACCGTTCTCATGCTCGGCGGCGTACTCGTCGTCGGGGTGAATCTGGATCGAAAGGTCGTCCTTGGCGTCCAGGATCTTAATGAGCAGCGGGAACTCCTTGCCCTCGCAGTTGCCAAAGAGCTCGCGGTGCTCGGCCCACAGCCACGACAGTGTGTGGCCGGCATACGGGCCCTCCGCGATCTGGCAGTCGCCGTTGGGGTGGGCCGAGATAGCCCAACACTCACCGATGGGACCCTCGGGAATGTCGTAACCAAACACGGTCTCCAGCTGGCGGCCGCCCCAGATCTTCTCGTGGAAGATCGGCGTGAGTTTAATCAAATCGGACATGTGCATACTCCCATAAGGTTGTGCGGGTGCCGCGTAAGACAGCTCAAAACGAGCACCCACCGGATTGCAAAACTAGGCCAGCGTTACGTTGTGTAGCTCAAAGCGGTCGCCTACGTTGTGTGAGATAGAATATTCAAACGCGGTGCCGCTATCCAAGAAGCCAATCTGGTTGAGTTCGAGCAGGGGAGAGCCGGGTTTGGTGTCCAGACGCTTAGCCTCTTCCTCAGTTGCCGCGACGGCGCGAATGGTACGGTGGAAACTCGAGATCTTGAGTCCGCACTGCTTGCGGATGAAGCTGTAGACCGACGCGTACAGGTCTTTTTTCTTAAGACCCGGAATCAGCTCGAGTGGCATATAGGTGTACTCGATAACGATGGGCTGACCATCGACCTCGCGTACGCGCACGATGTGATAGGCAAAGTCGTCTTCGGCCATTCCCAGCTGGGTCGCAACCTCTGCCGGCGGATTGACGATCGAGAAATCGTAGACCACCGAGGTCACCTTCTCCCCGCGATGCTCGTACGAAAAGCCTTGGGCTCGGTCGTTCTTGCCTTGGAAAAACACCTGGCTGGGAAGCCCCGCCGTGTCCTTGACGTAGGTGCCCGATCCGCGGCGACTTGTGACCAGGCCCTCCTCGGTGATCTGCTCGATCGCGCGCTTGACGGTGATCTTGGAAACGCTATACAGCTCGCAAAACTCTACGACGGTGGGCAGTTTGTCGCCCGGCTTAAGGGAGCCGTCCTCGATGCTTCGACGGATATCTGCAGCTATCGCCTCGTATTTGGGAATCATGGAACCTCCTTTCCGGCTTGATTGAGTACAGAAGAAAGTATAGTCAACACCTAAGCATCCCTATTGCGTTTTTGAAAAGTTCGAGAAAGGTTTAATTAAAAAACGCTTCTCTTTAAAAACTAGAGCGCTCTAAATGAATATGCACTCGAATAATGTGGTATTGAGCAAATTGATTGGCTCGAGGACGGGGCTGGGCTGTTTTGCCGCCCAGCGAACCGAATCTCATGCTTTGAGTTTCCCCAGATAAAACCCGCCAAAACAAACCTGTCCCTTTTTGGCAGGTTTTTGCCTGGGGAGCGGTACCATACAGGCAATGTTTAAACGAGAAAGGCGGGCTCCCATGGAACCTAAGCAGTACTACATCGGCATTGACGTCGGCGGCACTTCGGTTAAGGAGGGCCTGTTCGACGAGGACGGCAACCTGCTGGCCAAGGCCAGCGTGCCCACGCCTCCCATCGTTGATGCTGCGGGCTTTGCCGCGGTGACCGAAGCTATCGACCAGGTGGTCGCCAAGGCCCAGATTCCGCGTGCCTTTGTGGCGGGCATTGGTCTGGCCGTTCCGTGCCCCATCCCGGCATCGGGCGATGCCAAGGTCAAGGCCAACATTGCCATTAACCTGCCCGAGCTGAGAGTCGCCATTCAGGAGCACTGCCCCGACGCGGTCGTTAAGTACGAGAACGATGCCAACGCCGCTGCCATGGGCGAGGCCTGGCTCGGCTCTGCCAAGGGCGTACAGAACGTGGTGATGGTCACCATTGGTACCGGCGTGGGCGGCGGCGTTATCGTTAACGGCGACGTGGTATCAGGCGTTGTGGGCGCCGGCGGCGAGATTGGCCACATGTGCCTGAACCCGGCTGAGGAACGCACCTGCGGCTGCGGCGGCCATGGCCATCTGGAGCAGTATTCCAGCGCCACCGGCGTGGTGAGCAACTACCTTGCCGAGTGCGAAAAGGCGGGCGTCGAGCCCATCGAGCTGACCGGCCCCTCCGATTCCAAGGACGTGTTCCAGGCCTGCCGCGAGGGCGACAAGCTCGCGCTGGCCGCGGCCGATACCATGGCCGACTATCTCGGCCGCGCACTGGCGCTTATTGCCAACGTGGTTGATCCCGAGATGTTCCTCATCGGCGGCGGCGCCTCCGCCTCGGCCGATGTCTACCTCGACAAGGTTCGCGAGCACTTTAAGCAGTACGCGCTTTCCGCCTCGCGCGAGACGCCCATTAAGGTCGCTTCGCTCGGAAACGACGCCGGCATCATCGGTGCCGCCTACGTAGCCCTGCGCGCCGCCGGCAAATAGCTGGTGCAAGGGGGACAGGTTACTTTGCACCAACATGGTGCAAAAGGGACAGCCTTGGCCCCCGTGCCTGCGCCCCAAAATATGCCGTGGCCCTTCCGTCTGCGAAGGCTCGGCATCGGCGTGCTACCATAGCTACGTCCAAGTACACATATCAAGTGGAGGATATCCATGGCAAACGTTCTTGTCTTTGGTCACCAGAACCCCGATAACGACGCCATCATGAGCGCCGTCGTCCTGTCCCAGCTGCTCAACCAGGTTGAGTATGCCGGCAACACCTACGAGGCCTGCGCCCTTGGTCAGCTTCCGGCAGAGTCCGCCAAGCTGCTCGCCGACGCCGGCATTGCCGAGCCCCGCGTGATTGAGTCCGTCGAGGCCGGTCAGCTTGTCGTCCTCACCGACCACAACGAGTCCGCCCAGTCCGTCGCGGGCCTTAAGGACGCCACGGTCTTTGGCGTCGTCGACCATCACCGCATCGGCGACTTCGAGACCGCCGGCCCGCTGCATTACATCTGCCTGCCCTGGGGCTCCAGCTGCACCATCGTCACCAAGCTCGCCGGCGTGCTCGGCGTTGAGCTTTCCGACGTACAGGCCAAGCTGCTGCTCTCGGCCATGATGACCGACACGCTCATGCTCAAGAGCCCCACCACCACCGATGTCGACCGCGCCGTCGCCGCCAAGCTCGGCGAGCAGGTGGGCGTCGACCCGGTCAAGTTTGGCATGGAGGTCTTCCTCACCCGTCCGTCCGGCTCCTTCACTGCAGCCGAGATGGTCGGCAACGACATCAAGATGTTCGAGCCCGCTGGCAAGAAGCTGCTCATTGGCCAGTACGAGACCGTCGACAAGAGCCGCGCACTCGGCATGATCGACGAGATCCGCGAGGCCATGCGCGCCTACGCCGCCGAGAAGGGCGCCGACGGCATTGTCCTGTGCATCACCGACATCATGGAGGAGGGCTCGCAGGTCCTGCTCGAGGGCGAGACCGAGGCTGCTCAGAAGGGCCTGGGCATTGCCGATGAGTACGACGGCGTCTGGATGCCGGGCGTCCTCTCCCGTAAGAAGCAGGTCGCTGCCCCCATCATGGCCGCCTGCTAGGTTTAGTTGACCGAACGCCACGACCGGATCGCGGACGCCCCGCGCTCCGGTCGTTTTTTGTGCACGGCGCCGCGTCGTCTCCCGGACAGGCGTGCCCGTGCCGTTGAGCAAATAATGTTCAACCTGTGGTTCCGCTTTTCGGCCACGCCTGCGTGCTTGTCGTGCAGGGTAGGCTAGATGCAAGCGTAATACGTTAGAGCGCGGCGCCGCCACTTGGGCGGGCCGTGCTTTTTTAAGACGGGAGCTTTCCCGTGAAAGGAGCCGCCCATGGCAGCACCCGAGCAGCTGTTCAACGTTCGTGAACGCAAGCGCTTTGAACGTCACGACATCTGGGAGCGCATCGCCGAGAACGGCACGATTTCCGCCGCGGTTATGGTCATCGCCGCCATCGCCGCCGTCATTTGCGCCAATACCGATGCCTACGAGGCCATCCATCACTTTTTGGAGACCCCGCTGTATGTGGGTCTGGGGCATTTGACGGCTGGCCTCACCGTTGAGCTTTTCGTCAACGACTTCCTCATGGCGATTTTCTTTTTGTTGGTGGGCATTGAGCTTAAGTACGAAATGACGGTCGGCGAGCTCAAGAATCCGCGTCAGGCCATGCTTCCCATGCTGGCGGCCGTGGGCGGCGTCGTCGTTCCCGCCTGCATCTACCTGATCTTTAACCATGCCGGCGCCCGCAACGGTTGGGCCATCCCCATGGCAACCGATATTGCCTTCGCGCTGGGCGTGCTGTCGCTTTTGGGCAATCGCGTGCCCAACGGCGTGCGCGTGTTCTTCTCGACGCTCGCCATCGCCGACGACCTCATCTCCATCGCCGCCATCGCCATCTTCTACGGTCAGAGCCCCAATCCGTTTTGGTTGGGCGCCGCCGCGCTTGTGACCTGCGCGCTCGTGTGGCTCAACAAGACGCAGCATTACCGCCTTGCCCCGTATTCGGTACTGGGGCTGCTGCTGTGGTTCTGCATGTTCAAGAGCGGCGTACATGCCACGCTTGCTGGCGTCATCTTGGCCTTTACCATCCCGGCCAAGTGTGGCGTCAAGCTCGATAGCCTCACCGATTGGCTGGGCGAGTGCCTGCCGCTGCTCGATGACCGCTACGATGATGAGGCACACATCCTGGGCCAGCATGACTTTACCGTCTCGACAACCAAGGTCGAGCGCGTCATGCACCGCGTGACCCCGCCGCTTATCCGTATGGAGCGTCTGATCTCCACGCCGGTCAACTTTGTGATCCTGCCGATCTTTGCGTTCGTAAACGCTCAGGTTCGCTTAGTGGGCGTGGACATGAGCACGCTGCTCACCGACCCGGTGACGCTCGGCGTGTACTTTGGCATGCTGCTGGGCAAACCGATCGGCATCTTTGGTATGACGTTTGCCCTGGTTAAGCTTAAGGCCTGCGAGCTGCCGCACAATGTCAACTGGCACATGATTGCCGGCGTGGGCATTCTGGGCGGTATCGGCTTTACCATGTCGATTCTCATCAGCGGCCTTGCCTTCCCGACGGCCCAGTTTGAGGTTCTTGCAGCCAAGGCCGCTATTCTCGCCGGTTCGGTCACCGCAGCCGTGCTCGGCATGATCTACATGAGCGTGGTCTGCAAGCATCCCTCGCCCAAAGACGAGCAAGAGCGCGAAAACCGGCTCCAGAACCGATTCGGGCGCGTTCAAAATGCGGATTCGGGCGGTGCTTGCCGCCTGCCAGACACGCCAGTGGTCAAAAAACGCCGTTTGTGAGTACTGTCACAAACGGCGTATCATTTTAGGTGCGGAAAATAATGAACAAAGTTATAAGAACTGTACGTTAATGAGTGACCATCGAATTCCAATTTGGCGCTAGCTGACGGTGATTAGGAAGTTTCAAGTCGAGTTTTGCCGATTTCGACCAAGAATCGCTGCTACTAAAAAGGTAACAGTACTCATATTTGCCCTTTTTTGGCCACAAGCCCTAAAACAAGCCTCGCCAAGGGGTAGCGCGCGCAGACGTGGTGTAAGAGCGTCCTGAGGTCCGTCGCTGCAAGTCCCGATATTACTCCTTCTTGAGACCGCGCCTCTCGACTATCTCGTCCACTATCTCCCTGGCG
>CAJMPY010000021.1 GCA_905215385.1 uncultured bacterium
CCAGGATCTCCTTGAGCTCAGCTGCACGGTCCCTCTTCTTCTGGACCACCGCGGGCGCAGCCTTGGCCACAAAGCCCTCGTTGGCAAGCGTCTTCTCGCAGCCGGCGAGTTCCTTCTGGGCCGCGGCGATCTCCTTCTCCAGGCGTGCCTTCTCAGCCGAAAGGTCAACCTTGCCCTCGAGCACCACAAAGACCTCGACGCCGCTGTCGACCACGGCAATGCTCGCAGCCGGCTTCTCAACATCGGTACCCATGACCAGCGAGGCGGTGTTCGCCAGCGGCTCGATGGTCGAGCGCAGGCTCTCGAGCTTCTCGATATCCTCGGCACCGGCGCGCACGACAACGTCGAGCTCGGCCTTGGGGCTCAAGCGATAACGCGAACGCGTGGCGCGGGCGGCGGACACAACGGTGCGGCACAGCTCAAACGCGCGCTCGGCGGGCTCGTCAACGTACTTGGCGTAGTCGGCGGGCTCGGGCCACTTGGCGATCATGAGCGCCTCGGCGCGGTTCACGTTGCCCTCGGCGTCCAGGTCGAGCACGCTCGCCGGCATGTTGTCCCATATTTCCTCGGTGACAAACGGCATAAGCGGGTGCATCAGGCGAATGGAGGTGTCGAGCACAAAGATCAGATTGCGCTGAGCTTGCAAACGGCCCTCGCCCTTCAGGCGGGACTTGGTGACCTCGACGTACCAGTCGCAGACCTCGTTCCAGAAGAACTGCTGCACGCCGCGAGCCATGTCGCCAAAGGTGTAGTTCTCAATACCCTCGGTGACCATCTTCACGGCCTTGGCCAGGCGGCTGAACATCCAGGCGTCGGCGGGCGTCTCCACGACGGGCTCGCCGGGCGTGTAGCCCTCCATGTTCATGAGCAGGAAGCGACTGGCGTTCCAGATCTTGGTCACAAACGACTTGGCCTGGTCGGTACGCGGGCTGTCGATGAGCTTCTTGGTCTTCTTGTCGATGTTCGCGTCGAACTTAACATCCTGGTTGTTGGTGCACAGCGTGAGCAGGTTGTAGCGCATGGCGTCGGCGCCATACATGCCAATGAGGTCCATGGGGTCAACGCCGTTGCCCTTGGACTTGGACATGCGGCTGCCGTCCTTGGCCAAGATCGTCGGGTAAATGACGACATCCTTAAACGGCACCTCGTCCAGGAAGTACAGCGAGCTCATGACCATGCGGGCGACCCACAGCGCGATGATGTCGCGTGCGGTGACGAGCGCCGTCGTGGGATGATGGCCCTCGAGCAGCTCCGGCTTTTGCGGCCAGCCCTGCGTGGCGAAGGTCCACAGCTGCGAGCTGAACCAGGTGTCCAGCACGTTCTCGTCCTGATGGACGTGATGGCCGCCGCACTTGGGGCACACGTCGGTGTCCTCGGTAAGGGCGTCCTCCCAGCCGCAGTCCTCGCAGTAGAACACGGGGATGCGGTGGCCCCACCACAGCTGGCGGCTGATGCACCAGTCCTTGAGGTTCTCCATCCAGGTGGTGTAGGTCTGCGTCCAGCGCGCGGGGTGGAAGGTGACATTGCCGGAGTTAACGGCGTCGAGTGCCGGCCCCTTGAGCTTGTCGACGGCCACAAACCACTGCTCGGACAGCCACGGCTCCAGCGCGGAGTCGCAACGGTAGCAGTGCATGACGGAGTGATCGAGGTCCTCGACGTGGTCGAGCAGGCCGTGCTCCTCGAACCACTTGATGACGGCCTCGCGGCACTCGTCGCGGTTCATGCCGGTGAACTCGCCGTAGCCCTCGACGACCACCGCGTGCTCGTCGAAGATGTTGATCTGCGGCAGGTCGTGGGCCTGACCCATGGCGTAGTCGTTGGGGTCGTGGGCCGGGGTGACCTTGACGAAGCCGGAGCCAAAGTTGGCGTCGACATGCCAATCCTCAAAGATGGGAATCTCGCGGTTGACGATCGGCAGCATGACGGTCTTGCCCACAAAGGCGGCCTTCTCGAGGTCCTTCGGGGAGACGGCGACGCCCGTGTCGCCGAGCATGGTCTCGGGGCGCGTGGTGGCGACGACGATGTAGTCCTGGCCATTGACCGGCTCGGTCAGCGGGTAGCGCAGGTGCCACAGGTGGCCCTTCTCGTCCTTATACTCGGCCTCGTCGTCCGAGATGGCGGTGGTGCAGTTGGGGCACCAGTTGACGATGCGCTTGCCACGGTAGATCAGGCCGTCATGGTACCAGTCGCAGAAGACCTTGCGCACGGCCTGGGCGTAATCCTCGTCCATGGTGAAGCGCTCGTTGTCGAAGTCGACGGAGCAGCCCATGCGCTTGATCTGCTCGACGATGATGCCGCCGTACTCGTGGGTCCAGTCCCAGCAGGCGTCGACAAACTTATCGCGACCGATCTCCAGGCGGCTGATGCCCTCGCTCTTGAGCTTCTTGTCGACCTTGGTCTGCGTGGCGATACCGGCGTGATCGGTGCCCAGCACCCAGCGCGTGGACTTGCCGCGCATGCGGGCCATACGGACGATGGCGTCCTGGATGGAGTCGTCGGTAGCGTGACCCATGTGGAGCTTGCCGGTCACGTTGGGAGGCGGAATGGTGACGGTGCAGTCGCCCACGCCCTCGCGGCGCTTGTAGTAGCCGCCGTCGAGCCACTTCTGCAGGATCGCCGGCTCGTTGGTCGACGGATCGTAGTTCTTGGGCATTTCTTCCATATATCTCTCCCTTGCCCATCGGGGAGGAATGTAGGCCCGCTAGGGTCTGCATTCCTCCCCTTAGGTATCGATTACTTCAGTCTGATATGTCTTCGCTGAGGCTTAAACAAACACACAGAATAACACAGGTAGTTGGGGTTATTGCGTATATATAAAATAGCCTCCGACCGCAGGTGGTCGGAGGCTATTTGCAAGCACGTTTTTGGCTGGTTTAGCCGTAGATGCGTTGGGGCTGTTCTTCGCCCTTTACGGAGGCTTCGGTTACGACAACCTTGGCGACGCCCTCCTCGCTGGGCAGGTCGAACATCGTCTGCTGAAGCACGTCTTCGCAGATGGCACGCAGGCCGCGGGCTCCGGTCTTGCGGGCGAGCGCCATGCGGGCGATCTCGTGCAGGGCCGCGTCCTCAAACTCAAGATCGACGTCCTCGAGCTGGAACATCTTGCGGTACTGGCGCACCACGGCGTTCTTGGGCTCGGTCAGAATCGACACCAGGTCGTCCTCGTCAAGCGCCTGCGTCTGGGTGACAACGGGCGTACGGCCCACGAACTCGGGGATCATGCCAAAGGCGTTGAGGTCCTGCGGGAGCACCTGACGCAGCAGGTCGTTCTCGTCGACCGAGGTGGGGCCGGCGATCTCGGAGTTAAAGCCCACGCCCTTGTTGCCCACGCGGTCGGCGATGATCTTGTCCAGACCCACAAAGGCACCGCCGCAGATAAACAGGATGTTAGTCGTGTCGATCTGCAGGAGCTCCTGCTGGGGATGCTTGCGGCCGCCGGTGGGCGGAACGCTGGCCACCGTGCCCTCAAGAATCTTAAGCAGTGCCTGCTGAACGCCCTCGCCCGAAACATCACGGGTAATAGAGAGGTTCTCGGCCTTGCGGGCGATCTTGTCGATCTCGTCCACGTAGATAATGCCAACCTGCGCGCGCTCGATATCGCCATCGGCGGCATTGATGAGCTTGAGCAGGATGTTCTCCACGTCCTCGCCCACATAACCGGCCTCGGTAAGCGCGGTGGCGTCGGCGATGGCAAACGGCACCTCGAGGATACGCGCGAGCGTCTGGGCGAGCAGGGTCTTACCGGTGCCGGTGGGACCAAGCAGCAAAATGTTGGACTTGGCGAGCTCCACCTCGTCCATATCATCGTCGAGCTGCGAGTCCAAACCGTCGTCAAAGGCCGAAAGCGCAGCACCGCCCTCGATCACGCGGCGGTAGTGGTTGTACACGGCAACCGACATGGCACGCTTGGCGTCCTCCTGGCCCATAACATAGGCCGAAAGCTCGTCATAGATCTCGTGCGGCGTCGGCACGTGCGTAATGACCTGACGGGCGTCGTCCTCGAGCTCAAAGCCCTCGGCCTCGGGGTCCACGGCGGGCTGGGATGCAGCCTGGCCGTGATCGTTGAGGAAGCCCGGCAGCTTGCCGTTGCGGGCGGCGTCCATAAAGTCCGAAGCCAGCGACTCCTCCAAGATTTCGGAGCAGGCGGCGACGCACTCGTCGCAGATAAAGATATTGGTCGGGCCCTTCACCAGGCGGCGAACCTGACCCTGCTCTTTTCCGCAGAAGGAGCAGCGGATGGGGTTGCCGTTCTCGTCGAAGCCGTCCTGCATGTTACCGGCCATCCTAGGCGTCCTTCGCGGCGAGGTCGCGCGAGGTGACAATGCGGTCAATCAGACCGTAGTCGAGGGCCTCGGCAGCAGTGAGGTAGTTGTCGCGCTCGGTATCGGCCTGGACCTTCTCGATGGGCTGGCCCGAGGCATCGGACAAGATCTGGTTGAGCTCGCGGCGGGTCTTCTTGATCTCCTCGGCCACAATCTCAATCTCGGTCTGCTGACCTTGAGCACCGCCGCTGGGCTGGTGAATCATGACCTTGGAGTGCGGCAGGCAGAAGCGCTTGCCCTTGGCGCCAGCCGAAAGCAGCACGGCAGCCATGGACGCGGCCATACCGACGCAGATGGTGGAGACCTGCGGCTTGATAAAGTTCATGGTGTCAAGAATCGCCAGGCCAGAGTAAACCTCGCCACCGGGCGAATTGATGTAGAGCGAGATATCCTTCTCGGCATCCTGGCTCTCAAGATGCAGCAGCTGGGCAACGACCAGGTTGGCGCTGACGGAGTTGATCTCCTCGCCCAAGAAGATGATGCGGTCGTTGAGCAGGCGCGAATAGATATCGTAGCTGCGCTCGCCGCGCGGCGTCTGCTCGATAACGTATGGCACGAGGGCGGAATCGAACTTAGCGATCATACGCATCTCCATTTCTCTCTTGCGGACCAAATTGGTTCTAGATAAACGTACGGTGCCCGCATGCTATGCATTGGCTGGCACCGTACGAAGCAACCGGATAACCGGCTTATAACTTTACCCCATCACGGGCGCACGCATGCGCTCGCGGGCAAGGTGGCGAGAATTACTCGGCGTCCTTGGCGGTCTCGTCGACCTCGGTCACCTTGGCGTTCTCGACAAGGTGGTCGACGGCCTTGGAGCGACGGATGGACTCGCGGACGGCAGGCATGCGGCCATCGGCGATGAACTCGGCCTTGGAAGCCTCGACGTCCTTGACGCCGGCCTTCTCGAACTCGGCGTTGATGTCGTCCTCGGTGACCTCGATCTTGAGCTCGCGGGCGAGGGCGTCGAGAGCCAGGGACTCACGGGCAACGTCGTTGGCCTGCTTGTGCAGGTCGGCGATGAACTGCTCCATGGTCAGGCCGGAAGCGGGCAGCCAGGTGTCCAGAGTCATGCCGCGGGCAGCGAGGTTGGACAGGAAGTTCTGGCCAAGCTCCTCAAAGACGGACTGCTCATAGTCGGCGTCCATCTCCTCGAGCTGCAGGCGCTCGGCGAGAGCGGTGACGCAACGGTTCTCCTTCTCGGCCGGGAGGCGGGAAGCCTTGTCCTGCTCGATCTCAATCTTGATGGCGTCGCGCATGGCGTCGATGCTGTCGAAGCCAAAGTCGGACTTGACGAGCTCGTCGGTGAGCTCGGGGGTGTTGCGGACCTTGATGCCCTTGACGGTGACCTCGACGGTGTGGGTCTCGGCCTCCTCGCCCTCCTCGACCTCGTCGGTCCAGGTGACGGTCTTGACGTCGTCGACGTTAGCGCCGATCAGAGCCTCGTTGAACTCCTTGGGGTTGCTGTCGCTACCGGCGATGAACATGCGGCCCTCGGCGGCGAAGTTCTCGGCGTTCTCGACGGCCTTGAGGTCGACGGTGACGTAGTCCTCGGCCTCGACGGCGCGACCCTCGACGTCCTCGAAGGTGGCACGGTAGCTCAGGAGCATCTCGACCTGGTTGTTGATCTCGGACTCGGTGACCTCCGCAGGGGGCATCTCGATCTCGACGGCGTCGAAGGAGGAGAGCTCGGCGGCAGGACGCAGAGAGAACTCGACGGTGTAGGTGTAGTCCTCGTGATCCTTGGCGAGGTCGAGCTCCTTGTAGTCACCGTTCTTGACGGGGACGATGTCCAGCTCGTTGAGGACGGCGGGCTCGTTCTTGGCAATCAGGTCGTTGGTGGCCTGAGCGAGGGTAGCCTCGGCGCCAAGAGCAGAGTCGATGACCGGACGGGGGGCCTTACCGGCGCGGAAGCCCGGGAAGCGGTACTTCTTGGCGGTCTCCTTGTAGGCCTTCTTAATCGCGGCGTCGACGTCGGCGGCCGGGATGGTGACCGTAGCGGTGAGCTTGGCGTCCTTGACGTCAGAAGCGGTGATGTTCAACACGTTCCTCCTCATACTGCCCAGCTTATCTGAGGTGCTGGTACCTTTATGCAACAAGCGTCGCGAGGGCATAAGCCGACGCGGGTGCGTTGGTGCGGGCGAAAGGACTCGAACCTTCACGGGAATCCCACCAGAACCTAAATCTGGCGCGTCTACCAATTCCGCCACGCCCGCATATGCGCACAGATTAGGAATGATAGCAGATACAAGCGGCAAGCGCACGCACACGTTTTTGGCTCACGACCTCACCACGAGTTGCGACTGCCCGCATCCCACAATTCGGCCGAAACGCGGGATGCGGTTTCCGAACGGGAGCTGACGAGTTCGCCTACTCCCCCAGCAGGGCCTTCTCGGGCGTGATGGGCAGCGAGCGAACCTGGTGGCCGGTGGCGTGCGCCACGGCCGAGGCCACGGCGGCGAGCGGCGTGTTGATGACAACCTCGCCGATCGACTTGGCGCCAAACGGGCCCGTCGGCTCGTAGCTCGGCTCAAAGGCCACGCGAATGCTGCCGATATCCAGACGCGTGGGCAGCTTGTAGCTCATAAAGTTGCCGGTGCGCAGGCGGCCGCGGTCGTCGTGCTCGACGATTTCGTAGAGCGCGTGACCGATACCCTGGGCAATGCCGCCCTCGGCCTGGACGCGCGCGAGCGCCTCGTTGATCACGGTACCGCAGTCCACAGCCGCCGCGTAGTCCACCACGGTCACCTTGCCGGTGGCCTTGTCGACCTCGACCTCGGCAATGCCGGCCATAAACGGCGGAGGCGAAACGGGCAGGCAGGCAGAGGCGTGCGAAGTCAGCGCGTCGCCACCCTCGATGTTCTTGACGCACAGGTTGGCAAAGTCGCGCAGCGTGAGGTAGCAGTTCTGCTCGCGCGCAGCACGCTCGTCGGACAGGCGCACGTACTGGCCGTCGAAGACCACGTCGACGACGTCAACATCCCACATCTGGGCGGCCTTGGCGCAAATCTTCTGGCGCAGCTCGGTCGCGGCGTTCTTGGCTGCCAAGCCCGTCACGTACGTACCCGAGCTCGCGTACGAGCCGGCGTCGAACGGCGACACGTCGGTGTCCACGCCGCGCACCACGATCAGCGAGCTCTCCACGCCCAGCTCCTCGGCGGCAATCTGCGCCAGGATCGTGTCGACGCCCATACCGTTATCGGTGGCGCCGGTGCCGATGGTAATGAAGCCGTCCTCTTCCAGGCGCATGTCGATGCCGGCGATGTCCACGTTGGAGATGCCCGAGCCCTGCATGGTGAGCGCGCAGCCCAGGGCGCGCACGCGGTCGCCCAGGTCCACGGCCAGCGGCTTGTCGCGCCAACCGATCATGTCCATCGCGCGCAGCAGGCAGCGGTCGAGCGCACAGGCGTTGAGCTTTTCGTTGTAGTACTGCGGCATGACCTCGCCCTCGTGCACCATGTTCTTAAGGCGCAGGTCGGCGGGGTCCATGTGCAGCATGTCGGCGAGCTCGTTGACGGCGCTCTCCACGGCAAACTGGCCCTGGGTGGCACCGTAGCCGCGATACGCGCCGCCGCGGTTGGTGTTGGTGTAGACGGCGTCCCACCTAAAGCGGCTCGCCTTCACATGGTTGTAGATCGGCAGGCTCTTGTGGCCCGAAAGGCCGATCGTCGTGGTGGCGTGCTCGCCGTAAGCGCCGGCGTTGGAAAGCGTATGCAGGTCGATGGCCGTGATGGTGCCGTCGTTCATGGCGCCCAGCTTAACGGTCATCTGCATCTGGTGGCGCGAGTTGCCCGCAGTGATGGTCTCCTCGCGGGTGTAGCAGCAGTAGCTCGGACGGCCGGTCTGCTGGGTGACGAACGCCACGAAGATCTCGCAGCAGCCCGTCTGCTTGGAGCCAAAGCCGCCGCCGATGCGCGGCTTAATGACCTGCACCTGCGACTGCGGAATGTCGAGCGACTGCGCGACCATGCGGCGCACGTGGAAGGGCACCTGCGTGGAGGTGGTCACCGAGATGCGCCCGAACGCGTCGGTCGTCGCAAAGGCGCGGAAGGTCTCCATGGGCGCGGTCTGCGTGGCCTGGCTGGTGTAGGTGCGCTCAAAGACGATGTCGCTCTGGGCGAAGGCCTCGTCCAGATCGCCATAATCGCTGGTACCGCTGCACACCAGGTTGCGCGGAACATCACCGCCCTGCGGGAACATAAAGGTCACGTCGCCCTCGGGGTGGACCACGATGTCGTTATCGAGCGCCTGGGTAAAGTCGAGCAAGGGCTCGAGCACCTCGTAGTCGACCTTGATGAGCTTGAGCGCCTTATCGGCGGCCTCCTCGGTCTCGGCGGCGACGATCGCCACCTCTTCGTTTTGATAACGGACGAGGTTCTCGAGAATCAGACGGTCGTAGGGACTCGGCTGCGGATAGCTCTGGCCGGCAATGGTAAAACGGCGCTTGGGAACGTCCTCGTAGGTGTAGACGCCCACCACGCCGGGCACCTTCAGGGCGCGCGACGTATCGATGGAGCGGATCTTGGCGCGGGCATAGGGGCTGCGCTTGAGTTTGACGATGAGCGCACCGGCGGGCACCATATCGCCCGTGTAGACGGGACGGCCCTCGAGCAGGGCCTTCGAGTCCTTCTTGGGCTGCTTATGGGTAATCTGCTTGTAGGAGACGCCGTCGGAGCTCGTGTCGTTGACCGGCAGCTCGGGCATCTCAAAGCCCACCTGCACGCCGGACTCGTTAAGGAAGCGGACGATGGCGCGCAGCTGGCTCTCGTAGCCGCTGCAGCGGCAGAGGTTGCCAGCCAGCTGGCGCGAGAGCTCCTCGCGCGTGGCGACGAGGCTCGGGTCCTCCTTGGCGGCGCGGGCAAGCGCCAGCACGTTCATGATGAGGCCGGGGGCGCAAAAACCGCACTGCTCGGCACCTTCGGCAGCCATCGCGCGGGCGAGCGTCTCGGACTCGGCCTTGAGACCCTCGAGCGTGGTGACGGAGCGGCCCTCGACGCGAGCGGCGGGAACCGAGCAGCTCAGCACCGGATCGTCGTCGAGCCACACCGTGCACAGGCCGCAGTTGGTGGTCTCGCAGGCGCAGCGCACCGACGCACAGCCCTGCTCGCGCAACAGTGCAAAGAGCATGGTGTCGGGGGCAATCTGAACCTTGACCTTACGGCCGTTGAGCGTAAAGGAAAGATCGATGAGTTTGGCAGCCATTAGCGCACCTCGCTAGAATCGACGCCGGGCACGCGGCGGCAGGAATACTCGTCCGTGGCAAACTTGGGGACCTGCACGGTCTCGAGCTCGCGGGCAAGCGCGGCAGAAAGCTCGATGCCGGCGGCACGGCGCACGGCCTGGATGGCGAGCGGGGCCGAGATGCGGCGGCGGTAGTCGGCCGAGCCCCACAGGTTGGTGCCATAGCTCAGCGCACGCACGGATACGGCAAGGGCGCGAAGCTCGTCCTCGGAAGGCTGCTCGTTGGTGAGGCCGCATGCCTCGCCCTGCAGCAGGGTCGCGCGCAGCGGGCGGGCGCCGACGGTGACGTGCCAGGTGTTGTCCCACCAGGCGGCGGTGACGTTGAGCGAGGGGAAGTCGGTCGCGGCCTTGCGCACGGCCTCGTAACTCGCACGGTAATCGTGCTTGACGACTACGACGCGCTCGATCACGTCACGCACGTAGCCCATGTCCACGAACTCCGCGAGCGGCACGCGGCCGGCTCCCGTCAGCTCAACATAGGAATCGAGCGCGAGGAAGGCAGAGAGAACGTCCGAGAAGCCAAAGCGACCGTAGATGCTGCCGCCCACCGTGGCGGTATTGCGCAGCTGCACGCCCACGATATCGTGGACGGCGAACTCAAAGACATTGTTGACAAGCGCGTTGAGCCCGGCATGACGCTCGAGCTGGCGCAGGGTGCACATGGCACCGATGCGAAACTCGGTCTCGGTCTCCTCGATCTGATCGAGTCCGCAGGCCGAAAGGTCAATCGCCGTCGCCACACGACGCGAACCCAGGCGCATCCAGATGCCGCCGCCCACAATCTTGTTGTTGCGGTTCTTCTGCAAGAGCTCATAGGCTTCGGCCGCGTTTCCAACACGGACGTAGGTACCGAACTTGAGCACGTTCTCCCCCATCTCTTCACTTGTCCAGTACTTTTAAGTGTACCAAACGAGGGGCCGTAACTCATGCCGAGACAAAATGATCCGTTTTCCTCCGTCTCCTTCGAATCAAAAAAGGCTCCCGGCGTTGAGCCGAGAGCCTCATTACATGCTATGTCAGCTAGGGTTAGCAGACGCCCTGGGCGAGCATGGCGTCGGCGACCTTCAGGAAGCCGGCGATGTTGGCGCCCATGACAAAATTGCCCTCCTGGCCATACTCCTTGGCGGTGTCGTCCACGTTGTGGAACATGCCGCGCATGAGCTGCTCGAGCTTGCCGTCGACCTCCTCGAAGGTCCAGGACAGGTGCTCGGCGTTCTGGCTCATCTCGAGACCGGACACGAGCACGCCGCCGGCGTTGGCAGCCTTACCGGGCATAAAGGCGACGCCGTTCTCCTGGAAGTAGGTCGTGGCCTCGATGGTCGTGGGCATGTTCGCGCCCTCGCCGACCACCTTGCAGCCATTGGCGACGAGCGCCTGGGCGTCCTCGAGCAGCAGCGTGTTCTCGCGAGCGCAGGGCAGCGCGATGTCGCAGGGCAGCTGCCACACGCCGCGGCCGTCGCCCTCGTGCCACACGGCACCGGGCTTCTCGTCAACGTACATGGCGAGCGTGACGCCCTTGTCGTGGCCGGAGCGCTTCTGGTTGTAGACGTGCTCGAGCACGGAGTAGTCGATGCCGTCGGGATCCTCGACCCAGCCGTGGGTATCGGAGCAGGCCAGCACCTTGCCGCCGAGCTGGGCGACCTTCTGGACCGCGTAGATGGCGACGTTACCGGAGCCGTGAACGACGACGTTCTTGCCCTCGAAGGACTCACCGCGGCTCTTGAGGTACTCGTCCACAAAGTAGACCAGACCGTAGCCGGTGGCCTCGGTACGGGCGAGCGAGCCGCCAAAGGAGAGGCCCTTGCCGGTAAGGACGCCGGTCCACTCGTTGGTCAGGCGCTTGTACTGACCGAACATGTAGGCAACCTCGCGGCCGCCAACGCCCAGGTCGCCGGCGGGAACGTCGGTGTTGGGGCCAATATGGCGATAGAGCTCGGTCATGAAGGACTGGCAGAAGTGCATGATCTCGTTGTTGGACTTGCCCTTGGGGTCAAAGTCGGAGCCGCCCTTGCCGCCGCCCATGGGAAGGGTGGTCAGGCTGTTCTTGAGGATCTGCTCCAAGCCCAGGAACTTGAGCATGCCAAGGGTGACCGTCGGGTTAAAGCGCAGGCCGCCCTTGTAGGGTCCAATGGCAGAGTTGAACTCGACGCGGTAGCCGCGGTTGACCTGGACCTTGCCCTGGTCATCGACCCAGGGGACACGGAACATAACGATGCGCTCGGGCTCGACGAGGCGCTCAAGCAGGGCGGCCTCCTCGTACTCGGGATGGGCGTCGAGCGCCGGCTGGATGGTGCCGAGGATCTCGGTCGCGGCCTGGATGAACTCAGGCTGCTCGGGATAGCGGGCCTTGAGCTCGTCGAGAACTTTCTGCGTGTAGCTCATGCTTCCTCCAATTGATGGAAAAGAAAGGTGTCGTTCGCGGCGCCCCATGCGCCGCGAGCTTTATCGAGTATGGATAATATCGCACTGTTGCAGCAAAGTTTCGCATAAGCCGACGAGCAGATGTTTCGTTTTGATTACGATGCAGGTAGAAGCGTTTTTGAGCACCCGACGTACAAATCGCGTGTTTCGAAGCTGTTTCGTCCACATGGTCCATACCACCACAAAGAGGACAGGCACCTTTGTGGTGGTTGGCAGGATGCGTTGGCGGGAACGTATGTGAATCGAACACATCCAAGACGTTTTGCACGCCTCACAACGGTTTTGAGGACCGCGGGGCCCACCGGAGCCCATCCGTTCCCAAACGTGGCGGTATTTTACCAAACGCGCAGTGTCGCGCCACGAAAACGGCCCATCTACTACGTTTAACCAGCAAGGGTTAACCATACCCACTTTTTCGTAACATCGGCAAGTCGTCTACCTGCGGTTTTGTTTTTGCGGTTTTTGAAATGGTCGAGGGTAGTCACTTAAACGTAGTAGATAGGCCGGTTTTGTGGCGAGCGGCGATTCGGAGCCCTAGCGCAGGGATCTGAGACCGCCGGCCTCCTTGTTGAGCGTCGTAAAACGCACCGCATCCAGGTGCTCCAAGATGCTAATGGCTCGTTTGCGCGACACGCCTAAGGCCTCGCGCAGCACACTCGTCGTGGCAACGCCGCCAGCAGCCTCGATAGCCGCGGCGGCGACCTCACGTGCATGGGCCTCGGCGGCGGCAGACAAGGCAACGTCGCGTTCGATCTTAACGATCGCGCGGTTGAGCGAAAGCTCGCGCAGGGCACGCGTCATGGTGTCGCGATCGAGCTGCAGACGCTCACCCACCTCGGGCAGCGTCGCCGCACCGAGACCCGCCTCGTCGAGGGCGGCCACGATGCGCTGGCTCGCCTCGCGCACCACACGTATCGCCGCAGCGGCAGAGTGCGGGTCGAACACCTCGGCACCGTCGACGGTGCACACGCCGCGCGCACAGCCCTCGAGAACGAGCGCGGACGCGACGTCTTCGCCCGCTGTCGGCCAGGCGGCATGCGCGACCTCGCCCGGCGTGAAACCCGTCTGCTTGGGCGCGGCCCCGTGCATGGCGGCCAGCGTGACGGAGAGCGTGGCGAGGGCGGCATCGAGCACAGCGGGGGCGGCATAGAGCTCCTCGGTCGAGCGCTCGGCACGAAGCGCCACGGCGTCACCCGAGGAAACCGCCCCGTGCAGGAGCGCAGCCGCCTCGGCACCCGAAAGATCGAGAACACGGGCTGCGGCCGCGGCAGGCACGGGCAGGCGCTGCAGCCCCAACCATGCGGCAACGGCGGCGGCGCGGTCGTCGGCATCCAGGGCCCCGAGCAGCGCGCACTCGCCCGCGGAGAGGACGCGCGAGCGGCGACACCGCGAAAGAAGAACACGACCGCCGCCGATAAGCACCACCGGCGAGAACGCGAGCACAATGAGGCCGTCGCCCGATCGCACGGGAAGGCGCTCCTCCAGACGGACCTGCACGATGCGGGTCTCGCCAGCCTCAATAGGACCCTCACCCTCCATGAGCATGATTCGGCCGAGGACCTCCGCCGTGCCCGCCATCACATGCACGCGCGTACCGGACTCGAAGGGCGCGGGCTTGGTGCCCTCGCGCCCCAGATACGTGAAGCGGGCGATGAGCCTGAGCGTCGAGCCCTCGGCACCAGACCCGCAGAGGACCTCGCCACGCGGAAGGTCGCCCGCACCGTCGCCCACGATGTTGAGCGCCGCGCGCTGTCCGGGCAACGCCCGAGGAGTATCACCATGCACCTGAATCGCGCGCACGCGGCAGCGCACGCCCGCGGGACATGAGACGAGCTCGTCGCCCACCGCTACGGGGGCATCGTGAAGCGTGCCCGTGACGACCGTCCCGGATCCCTTGATGGTGAAGCAGCGGTCGATGGGCAGGCGCGGGGCCAGACCGGGGCGCACCGGGCGGGATGCGGCATCGGCCAGGAAAGAGTCGATGGCGGCATCGAGGGCAAGGCGAACGTCCTCGATACCCGCACCCGTGCGAGAGGAAACAGGCACCACGGGCGCATCGGCAAAGACGGTATCGCTGAGGAAGTCCATCACGTCGAGCTCGGCGAGCTCCGCCGTCTCGTCATCGGCCAGATCGCGCATCGTGAGCGCCACCACGAGGTGCCTCACGCCCAACAGCTCCAACACGCACACGTGCTCTCGCGTCTGCGGCATCACGCCCTCAACGGCAGAAACCACCAGCAACGCAACGTCCACGCCGGTGGCACCCTGTACCATCGCGCGCAGGTAGTGCGCATGCCCGGGCACGTCAACCAAGCCGACAAGCTTGCCGCTGGGAAGCTCGAGCTCGCCAAAGCCGAGCTCAGTGGTCATGCCTCGGCGCCGTTCGACCTCCAGACGGTCGGGATTTTTGCCGGTCAGCGCCTCGATAAGGGCCGACTTTCCGTGGTCGACGTGTCCTGCTGTTCCAACGACAACGGGACACTCGACAAGCTCACGCGCAGTCATCGACGCAAACCCGCCCGCACGGCATCCGCCAACGCAGACGCACACAGGTCAAGGTCGGTGTCGTGCAAAAGCGTGCGAACGTCAAACAGCACCTGGTCGTGGCGCACGCGTGTCACAACCGGCGTATCGGGCTCCTGTACCATAGCGCGCTTTAGGCCATCGGCGGATAGACGCCCATCGACGGGACAGACGGCAACGCAAAATGTAGGGAGCTCGACAGTCGGCAGCGATCCGCCGCCGGGAGTAGAGGCGCCCTCGACAACCTGCAGCTCCACGGCCTCCTCGCACTGAGCCTCGCGAAGCTTGCGCAGCATGCGGTCGTGCAGGCGCTTGGCCTGGCGCTCGAGCGGAGCCGGCGCGCCGGAAAGCATGTTGAGTACCGGGATCTCCCGATGCGCCGCATCGGGACCGGTCACATACAGTCGCAAAGTGGCCTCGAGCGCCGCGAGCGTGAGCTTACCGGGGCGAAGCGCGCGCATAAGCGGATGAGAGGCGCAGGCGGCAATTGCCTGGGCGTTGCCAAGGATGATGCCCGCCTGCGAAGCACCGAGCAGTTTGTCGCCCGAGCACGAGACGACGTCAACGCCGGCGCCAAGAGACACGGACGCGGGCCTCTCCCCCGCATCGGCGAGTACCCCATCTGCAAGCAAAGCGCCTGAGCCTTGGTCCTCGTAAAGCAACAGGCCATGTTCATGCGCCAGCGCAGAAAGCTCCGCCACGGAAACCTCCTCGTGGAAGCCCTCGATACGGTAGTTGGAAGGATGGACTTTGAGGATCATCGCCGTGTTGGGCGTAATGGCGCTTCGATAATCGTCCAGATGCGTGCGGTTGGTGGAGCCCACCTCGACAAGCTTGGTACCCGAAGCCGCCATGATGTCGGGGATACGGAAACTGCCTCCCACCTCGACAAGCTCGCCGCGGCTCACGATGACCTCTTTGCCGAAGGCATGCGCGGCAAGCACCAACAGCACCGCGGCGGCATTGTTGTTGACAACTAAGGCGTCCTGCGCCCCCGTGAGCGTGCGCAGCAGACGCGCGGCATGCTCTTTTCGGCCCCCGCGAGCGCAGGTTGAGACGTCATACTCAAGCGTGCTGTAGCCTCGGGCGACATCGGTCACCGCCTGCACCGCCGCGGGAGCGAGCGGAGCGCGGCCCAGATTGGTGTGAATCACAACGCCTGTCGCGTTGACGGCAGGGCGCAGGGTCGGCAGCGACAGGCGATGGGTCCGCTGCTCAATTGCCAAGGCGAGCTCGCGCTTGTTCCTTGCAGGGGCGCCGGAGCGAATCGCCGCGCGCTCGGCATCGAGCTCGGCGTCAATCGCCTCGCGTACCATCGTGTCGCCTGCATCGCCAGCAGCCTTCATGACCGGCCACTCGGCAAGCAGCTCGTGAACGGCGGGAATGGAACGCAGGCGGCCGCGCACCTCGGCAGACATGGATTCGCAGTCGCTCATGAAAAGCCTTTCGACATGTTCAATAAAAAGCTGGTCCCCCGCGATCGTCATCGGGCAAATAAATACCGGCGCGCACGCAAAAGGGACAGGTCCATTATGGCAGCTCGTGAAAGACGTCGAAGCGCCTCGTCTAAAACCTGCCAAAATAAACCTGTCCCTTTTTGGTCGGTTATGGCTTGGTGGCTTTAGGCCTCCTTATTGGCGTAGATAAACCAGTAGCCCAGCGCCACGATCAGGGCGCCACCCACGATATTGCCCAGCGTGGCGACCGTAAGGTTGAGCGCCAACCCGGCAGCGTTGAGGGCATCGGCGCCAGCGACATCGGCTCCATAGCCGCAGGAGTGCATCAAAATGCCCATGGGCAAAAAGTACATGTTGGCAACGCAGTGCTCAAAACCGCAGGCTACAAAGGCAGCGATGGGCAGCAAAATGCCCACGACCTTGTCGACCACGGTCTTGCCGGCAGTGCCGATCCATACGGCCAGACACACAAAGATGTTGCACAGAATGCCGCGGAAGAAGATGGTAACGGCGCCGATCGTAACCTTACCGGCGGCGACACTCACCATGGTGTTGGCGACGGCCTCGCCGTTGAGTTTGTAAATGGCTGCCATGTAAATCAAAAAGACAACGAACAGGGCGCCGGCAAAATTGCCGATCCACACAATAGCCCAAGCCTTGAGCATCTGGACGAGCGTGATCTTGTTGCTCTTAAGCGCGCAGACCATAAGCGAGTTGCCGGTAAACAGCTCCGCGCCGCAAATAAGCACGAGCACCAGCCCCAGGCAAAAAGCAAGGCCACCCACAAAGCGCTGAGCGCCCCAGCCAAGGGACGCATCGCTCAGAAAGACCGTGAAGAACAGGCCGCCAAAGGCGATGAACGCGCCGGCGAACATGGCGAGCAAAAAGGCCTTCGAGACCGGCAGGTTGGCCTTGGTAACGCCTGCGGCCTCGGTCTTCGCCTCGATCGCGGCGGGCGCCAGGCAATCGGAGGTGGGGTATTCTGCCTTGCTCTGTGCCATGGAAATCACTTCTTTCTTACGATTCGGGACAAACGCTCCTGGTTCATTTGCCCCGCGAGGTCGGACGGTATAAAAATAAACGCGAGCCAAATTAGCATATTGGCCTGCGATTATATAGCTTGGAGCGGGCGACGGGAAGTCCAAGGATTTGCTTCGCTGCGGGCCTTCGGCCCTTGCGTGCTGCGCTGGAAAATGCTCACGCATTTTCTCAGCTCCGCACCCTGGCGGGCTCGATTCCCGTCGCCCGGCGCGTAAACGAAAACAGCTCTGATCCCCAAAGGAAACCAAAGCCGTTAAAACAATTCTTATGGAGCGGGCGACGGGAATCGAACCCGCGTCATCAGCTTGGAAGGCTGGGGTTCTACCATTGAACTACGCCCGCAAGATATGGTCGGGACGACAGGATTTGAACCTGCGACATCCTGCTCCCAAAGCAGGCGCGCTACCAAACTGCGCCACGTCCCGAAGGTGTTGAGCAGCTAAGGTCTAAACCTTGCGTGTCCCAAAGCGAAGGAAATTATAGGGGAGACTCCCCGCCTGTGCAAGCGACGATACCCTAGCTCCTCGAATGTACGACAAACCAGCTGTGGAGCAGGCCGATCACAAACGCCACCACGGCAACCGGCGCCCACGCGGCTCCAATGTCTGCCAGCGGCAGCGCATCGAACGGCAGCCACGCGCCCGTAAAGAACGCATTGCGGACCGAGGTAATCACGCTCTGCACTGCGACAACGCCGCCGACCCAGACCCACACCTGCGGATGCGCGTCGCAAAAACCGTGCACCAGACCCATAAGCACCAGCACGATGGCGACGGGGTACAGGGCGTTGAGCATGGGCACCGAGAACATAAGAATCACGTCGAGGCCCACGTTGGAAAGCACGCACGAAAACGCCGCGAACACAAAGGCGAGAACAGCAAAGGGACGACGCATGGCCTCCTCGGAAGCCTCCGCTCCCCCTTTGACCACATACGTCTCGCAGAAATAGCGCGAACAGCAGCTGATAAGGCCGATGCACACGTTCATGCAAGCGAGGAAGAAGATCGCAAAGACCACGACCGTGCCGGCGAGGCCAAAGTGCATAGAGGCGGAACGGGCGAGGATGGCGGCACCGTTGGTGGCATCGGGCATCACGGTGCTGAGCTGCGCGCCGGCAAGGCCCAAGCCGCAGTAGATGATGGCCATGAGCACACCGGCGATCACGCCGGAGCGCGAAATCTCGAAGGCAACGCGCTTGTCATCGGTAACACCCAGCTCGTGGATGGTCTCGGCGATGATGATGCCAAAGGCGAGCGACGCGAGCAGGTCCATGGTCTGATAGCCGGTCAAAAAGCCCTGTACGGCAGCGCCAGCATTATAGGGAGCCTGCGGCGCGGCAGCGGAGCCCAGCGGCGAGACCACAGCGGCACCCACGACCAATACGATAAGGGCAATGAGCGCGGGGCCCGTAATGCGGCCGAGCACGCGCGTGATGACGCCGGGGCGCAGCGTGAGCGCAAACGCGATGATAAAGAATCCAACGGCATACACCAGGCGTGCCGTGCTGAGCGAGACGCCCTCGGGCAGCAGCGGCACCAGCATCTCGAAGGCCGTGGAGCTCGTGCGCGGAATGGCCAGGCACGGGCCAATGGCCAGATACACCGCCGCAACAAAGAACTCGCCAAACTTGGGGTGCACGCGGCCGGCAAGCTCGCGCGCCGTTCCGGCAAGCGCAACGGCGATAAAGCCCATGACGGGCAGGCCGATGGCGGCAATGAGAAAGCCAAGCATGGCAACCGGCGTGGCAGAGCCTGCCTGCAGCGCCAGCAGCGGCGGGATAATAAGGTTGCCGGCGCCAAAGAGCATCGAGAACAGGGCGATGCCGACGGTGAGGACATGGTCGGAGCGCAGACCGCGCGGGGCGGATGAAGCCATGGGACCACCTTTCGGGTCGAATCAAAAACGGGACGGGCACAAGACCCGTCCCGCAAGTATATACGCTTTAGCAGGCTAAATCGCGCACAGCTTCAATCTAGCCACCCCTTTTGAGCCGTTACGCGTCCGAGCGACGACGACGCAGCAGCTCGAGCGCTATTGCGATAAGCGCAACGGCGCCCGCAGCCACGGCGACGGCCAATGGCGCGTGATCGCCCGTATCGGCGAGCTGCTGAGCGCTCGACTTGGAAGATTCCTTCTTGCCGGAGTTTTCCGCGCCCGATGCCTTTGCCTTATCAGCTGCGGAGTCATCCGAACTACCGGGTTTTGTCGGATCCTTTGAATCCGGCTGGTCCGAATCGGGCGTTCCGGGCTTTTCCGGCTCCGGCTTACTCGGGTTGTCGGGCTCAGGCTTATCCGGGTTATCCGGGTCCGGCTTGTCCGGCTGATCAGGCTCCGGTTTGCCGGGCTCGGGCCTGCCCGGGTCAGGCTGGTCGGGCTCGGGCTTGTCCGGCTGGTCCGGGTCAGGCTTGTCCGGATCGGGTCCATCGGGCTTGTCCGGATCGGGAACCACCGGGTCCGGGTCGACAGGCTCTTGCTTCTTCTTCACCGTCAGCGTACCGGGCTCAACCGTGACATCAAAGTTCGGGTCGGTGACCGTCGCCTCGATCTGGTACTCGCCCGCCGGAGAACTCTCATCGGCGACGCAGGAGTACTCGACCTTCACGCCCGAGGTATCGGCCGAGCTCTCTAGGCTCGAGGTAAAGGCGGGATTCATCTCTCCCTCGAAGCGTTCAACATCGTCGACTTTTACCTTAAGCTTCGTCGGCGCAATCCTGAACTTGCGCGAGGCGGCGCCGATATACCCGTTGCTTCGCAGCGTGGCAACGGCGCGATACGTGCCGGCATCGGTCGGGGCCTCACTCGACGAATAGTGCGTGCCGCCCGTCCCGTAATACCTGACCCTCAGGTCACCTTCGCAGGCCTTGGGAACCCCCGTGACCTCGGGCGCCTGGGCGTCACCGCTATAGACGAAGTTGCCGCTCTCAAATGCAAGCTTGACCCGCTTCGCCTGAACGACCAGAACAAAGTGCGCGGTCCCGGTCTCACCCCGAGCGTCCTTGCACGTGATGTCAAAGCTAGACACTCCGGCCTTGGACGGGGTGCCCGAGAGCGTCAGGCCGCCCGCTGTGCGGGTGAGCTTAAACCCGTCGGGGAGCTTAGCGTCGTCCCATGTGTACTCATATGGAGCTTCGCCACCCGCGGCACCCGCAATCGTCGCTCGATACGTGCTATGCGCACGTGCGACCGGCAGCAGACCGCCGTTGAACACGAGGGCATCCCGGAGCACAACGGAAACGACGGCACGATCGCTTTCCACCTGCGCCTCGGTACCAAGGTAGCGCTGAGTGACGCGGCAGAAATACTCGCCGGCGCAATCCTCATCAAGGCCCTCGATGAGGAGCGTCTCCCCCGTCTCGCCCTCGAGCGCCACGGTCTCGCCGCCCACCATGTGGAACCACTGATAGGAAAGTTCGACATCGGCGGCGGAACCCGTGGACGAGGACGTGTGGTCGAGGACGCCCTTGCCCGCCTCGGCAGCAACCGAGAGCACAACAGCATCGCCCTCGTGGGCACTCGCGTCCTGTGGCTGCGCAATCACCTTCGGAGCGTCCGCTTTCGCGAACTCGAACGTAATCTCGTGCGACGCGGTGACGCCACTCAGCGTGACCTCGTACGCTCCGCCCTCATAGCCGGAAATATCGAGATCGATGGCCTTGTCCGAGCCGGCTTCCGTGACCGTCACCCGCTCGAGGTAGCAGCCCTCGTCGGGCGTCGCCGAGAGCGTCACGTCGCCGCCCGCATCAACGGTGACGGAAGCGTTGTCGACCGAACCGTTGACCGCCTTTGCCGTCACCTCAAAGCGCTCGGGCTTGTCCGGGTTATCGGGCTCGGGGTTATCAGGGTCGGGATTATCGGGATCAGGCTTGGGATCTGGATCAGGCTTGGGATCCGGATTAGGATTATCGGGCTCCGGATTATCCGGGCCGGGGTTAGGACCAGGATCAGGCTGATCGGGATCCGGGTTGTCCGGGTCGGGGTTATCCGGATTGTCCGGGTCCGGAACCACCGGGTCGGGACCGACGGGCTCCTGCTTCTTTTTCACCGTCAGCGTTCCGGGCACGACCTCGACATCGAAATTCGGATCGGTGACCGTCGCGCCGATCTGGTACTTGCCAGCAGGAGAGCTCTCATCGGCATCGCAGGAGTACTCGACCTTCACACCCGAAGTATCAACCGCACTCTCCAGGCTCGAGGTAAACGCCGGGTTCGCCTCTCCCTCGAAGCGCTCGGCGTCGTCAACCTTCACCTTGAGCTTTGCCGGAGCGATCTCGAACTGGCAGGCAGCGGCACCGATGTAGCCGTGGCTGCGCAGCGTGGCGACAGCGCGGTATGTGCCGGCATCGGTCGGGGCATCCGTCGAGAAATATTGCGTACTTCCGCATCCGTAGTACCAGACCTTCAGGTCACCCTTGCAGACCTTGGGAGCACCGGAAACTTCGGGGGCCTGCGACGCGCCATTAAAGGTAAAGTCGCCATCCGTAAACGTAAGCTTTACGCGCTTTGCCTGGACAGCGAGCGCAAAGCGGGCGGTCATGGCCTCGCCACGGGCATCCGTGCACGTAATATCGAAGGCGGAAACGCCCGTCTTGGACGGAACACCAGAGAGCGTCAGACCGCCCGAAGTACGGGAGAGCTTGAGCCCGTCGGGGAGCTTCGTCTCATCCCATGCGTACTCGTACGGAGCCTTGCCGCCCGCGGCCCCGGCAATCGTTGCGAGGTACGTGCCGTGCGCGCTCGCTGCCGGCAGCAGGTCGCCGTTAAACACAAGGGTGTCCCACGGCACGACGGAAACGGCGGCACAATCACTGTCCGCTTGCTTCTCAGTACCAAGGTAGCGTTGAGTGATGCGGCAGAAGTACTCGCCGGCTTTCTCGTCATCGAGGTCCGCGAGCGAGAGCGTCTCCCCCGTCTCGCCATCGAGCGCCACGGCCTTGCCATTCGCCATGCGGAACCACTGGTAGGAAAGCTCAACCTCGGCAGCGCAACCCGTGGACGAGGCCGCGTGGTCGGCGACGTTCTTGCCTGCCTCGGCAGCGACCGAGAGCGCGACGGTATCGCCCTCGTGGACGCTCACGTCCTGCGCCTGCGCGACCACACGCGGAGCGTCCGCCTTCGCAAACTCGAACGTGACCTCCTGCGATGCGGTGACATCGTTCAGCGTGACCTCGTACGCCCCGCCCTTGTAATCAGAAATGTCGAGGTCAACGGTCGCATCCGAGCCGGCCTGCACGACCGTCACGCGCTCGAGGTAGCAGTCCTCGTCGGGCGTCGCCGAGAGGGTCGCGTCCCCGCCCTCAACAACCGAAACCAAAGCATTGTCGACCGAACCGTTGACTGCCTTCGCCGTCACCTTGTAGTGCTCGGGCTTCTTCTTGACCGTCAGCGTGCCGGGGTCGACCGCGACATCAAAGTTCGGATCGGCGACCGCCGCGTCGATCTGGTACTCACCCGCTGGCGATTTCTTATTCGCCGAGCAGAAGTACGTGACCTTTACGTCCGAGGTGTCGCAACGGCTCACCAAGCTGGAAGTAAACTCGGGATTTTCCTGGCCCTCAAAGCGCTCGGCATCGTCGACCTTCACCAGCAACTGGGCAGGTGCAACGGAAACCGACAACCCGACGTCCTCGGCGGCAAGATAGTTTCGAGACGCCTTGGCATGGGCGACAACACGTGCCGTACCGGCGGCCTTCACCGTCGCGCAGCGTCCCTTAATCGAAACCGGGCCCGCATCGTCATCGGAATCAACCAGCTCAAAGCTCACGGGAGTCTGGGCAACGTTATTAAACACAATGGGGTCTCCACCGTAAACACCCGAATAGCTCGTCGTTCCCATAATGACCTGGCTTGCCTTTGTAATCGAGAACTCGGCGGACTTTTTACCCTGATAGTTGGGGTCAGTCACCTTAACCGTGACGCGGTAGTTGCCACTGTCGCACGGCTCCAGCGCCGTCGGACCATAGGACGTTCCATCTATACCGCGATAGGCAACGGAATAGGCAGACGCATCAAGGCCGGCAACCGCAACCGCCGCACCGTGTCGTGCGCCATCGTATGTCACATCAGACGTCTCGATCGAAATATCGACCGGGGCCTTCTCAATCGTGAAGTCACAGGAGGCATTACCGACATATCCCTTGGCATCGAGCGTCGCCACCGCACGATACGTGCCGGCATCCACCGGCGCCTGATCCGACGAGTAATGTGTGTCACCCGTGCCAACATAGGTCAGTTTGACATCGTCCTCGCAACCCTCGGGCACGCCCGAGAGCTCCGGGGCCTGCGCCGTCGCGTTGTAGGTAAAGGTCTGGCCCTCAAATGCAAGCGGGGCTTTCTTCGCCTTCACGAGCAGCGCGAAGTGCGCATCGCACTTGTTGCCCAGGTCATCAGTGCACCTAATCTTGAAGCGACACACACCCGTGGCCGCAGGCACGCCCGAGAGCACCAAGGCGCCCGATCCGTCATCTGCCAGCGTCAGCTGCATGCCCTCAGGAACCTCAACATCATCCAAGTTGTACGCATACGGCGCCTTGCCGCCCATAGCGCCGGCAATCTGCGCGCGGTATTCATCGTGAGCGGTCGCCACCGGCAGCACGCGCCCGTTAAACACAAGTGCTTCTCGGGGCACGATGGATACCTTCGCATGTTCGGTATCCGTCTTTGCCACCGTGCCTAGGTAGTTCTGCGTAATGCGGCAGAAGTACTCGCCTTCGCCGTCGCTGTCGAGCTGGGCGATCGAAAGAGTCTCCCCCGTCTCGCTCTTCAGCGCCACCGCCTTGCCGCCATCGTCAGACACGCGATACCACTGGTAGCTCAGCTTGACGTCTGCAGCGGATCCAGATGACACGGCCGCATGGACGCGAACGTTGCGCCCCGCCTCGGCGACGACCGAAAGCTCAACCGGATCGCCCTCGTAAGCACTCGCATCCTGCGGCTGAGCGAGCACCTCCGGAGCCGCAGCCTTCACGAATTCAAACGTGACCTGCTGAGGAGCACTCACGCCACTCAGTGTGACCTCGTACGCCCCACCCTTATAGTCAGAAATATCAAGGTCATAGGCATTGCCGGCCGAACCGTCATCACCTGCCTCTTCGGCAACGGTCACGCGCGTCAGGTAGCAGCCCTCATCGGGCGTCGCCGAAAGCGTCACCTTACCATCCGTAGCGACCAAAGCAGACTCCGAATCAACCGATCCGTTGACCGCTCGGGCCGTCACCTTGTACTTGGGCGCCTCCGCAAAGCGCGCCTCGACGGTCATATTGTCCTCGGGGACAAACGTCCAGGTAGCATCCGTGCTCAGCGGCTCATCGCCCAGCGACCCGTCGTCGTTGCGTGCATACCACCCATCGAACACATAGCCCGCATCGGGAACGGCAGTCAGGGTCGTGGACTCACCGTTCTCGACTTCGTTGGTCACGGCATAGCCCAGAGATTCGTCCTCGGAGGAACCCTCGACGTGTCCGCCCTGACGCGAATCCACCGCCGTAACCGTCATCGACGCCCGCTCATAAACGGCCGTAAAAGTACGGTTGCCAAACACAACGCGGTTGATCACTGGCGTGGCACCCACAGGCATGCCGTTCTCGTCGACCCAGTATTTAAACTTCCAACCCTTGTGCGGCACGGTAAACATAATCGCCGCGGAGTGGTAGGAGCCGCCGGTACCAAGCGCAACCATGCTAAAGCCCGCGTCCTTGGGATACGTAGCAACCTGAACATCACAGCCCGTCTCATAGAACACGGCCGTAAGCTGCCTATTCTCCTTTGCGGTACCGATATAGAACGCGCTGTAGCTCACCGTGACACCCGCATCGTCGACCCAATGCGAGAAGTGGTACTTCTTCCACGGGATCGCGATCGCCATAAACATGTCGCCCCTGTCGTATGACCTGCTGCCGGCAGGAATGCCGTCGACCAGAAGGGCCGTACCGCGGAAGATGGACGAGCCGGTGACGGTAATGGTCACCTGTCCATCGGATTCGAACTGCGCGTAGTACGTTATGTCTTGCGTGACGGTCACATCGAGAGTCGTCGCAGTCTCGACAATCGAGGTGCCCTCCTTATCGGTGCTCCAGCCCACAAAGCGATAGCCCATACCGGCAACAGCGGTCAGTTCCACCTGATCGCCCACGGCAAAGCTGCCGCTGCCCGTAGCACGGCAGCCCCTGTTCGATGCCTTGTCCTTCACCACGACCTCGCCCGTAACGGTCACCTCGTACGGATCGGCAAACACGGCCCGGAGCTCCAACGTATCGTCCTCGAGCCCCTCGACCATATCCTTGTCGAGCTTAACCCAACAATGGGCGTCGCAGCTCAGCAGCGACTTGTTGCCCTCGGCATCCAGGACATACCAGCCGACAAAACGTTTGGTTCCCATAGGCGTAGCGTTGAGTTCGACCGTATCACCGAATTGATAGGAGCCCTCGCCGCTCAGGGTGCTAACGCTATCGTCACTCGCGCTCAAAACGACCTGATAGGACTTAGGCGTAAAGGTCGCCGTATAGGTGGCGTCACCCGCGACCTTAACGGTATAGTCGGCGTTCTCGCTGACTGTCTCGCCCTTGTCGTCCGTCCAACCCGCAAACGAATACCCGGTGTTGGCGATCGCACGAAGCGTTGCGCGGTCGCCAGCCTCATAGCCACCAAAGCCGCTCACGGCTCCGCCCTCGGCAGGCGAAGCAACGGTATGCACGACATACGAACCCGACGCAAAGACGGCATAGAGCGACGTATCCTCACGCACGGCAAATCGATAGGTTTTCTTGGAGCTCACGCATGTGCCGTTACGGAACCAGCCCACAAAAGCCGTATCCTCGGCGGCGACCGCACGCACGGTTGCGACCTGTCCAGCGGCATACGCCCCCGCGCCCTCGACCGTGCCCATGCTCTCCTCGCACGAGACGTCCACCGTATATTGTTTTGCCGAGAACACGGCCTGAAGCGTCGTGTCAGACGTCGGCACCACGTAATAGGTGCTGTCACGGCTTACCACGGCGCCCGAAGCATCGGCCCAATACTCAAACGCATAGCCCGAAAGCGCATGCGCGGTCAGCGTGGCGGCATGCCCCGCCTCAACGGTACCCGTGCCCTCGGCCCAGCCGGCGACACTCGATTCGACCAGCGAACCGGTGCCGGAATCGACTACCGTCGTGGCGTCGACTTCATAGCTTTTTGCCATAAAGCGAGCGATGTGCACATGGCTGCGCTCCTGGTGGCAGGTGAACTCCGCATCGGCAGACTCAAACGTGCCGTCTGCCGTATACCAACCAGTAAAGACATAACCGGGATTGGGCGTTGCCTTAAGGGCAACCTCCGCGCCGCGGTCCGCAAGAACACGGCTCGCCTTGACGGTGCCGCCCTCCGCAGGATCAGCGAGGGGCACGCAGACGGTATCGATAGGCACAAAGCCCGCGGTAATAACGCAGTGCCCGGTTTTACCGCGAGCCTTCGCAACCAACGAGGTCTCGTGCTTAAGGCTCTTCAGGCGGCCATTGACGTACCAACCCCAGAACAAAAAGCCAGGATGGGCCTTGGCCGTCAAATGAAGGGTTTCCCCTAATTTGAACGTATCGGTCTTAGGCTTCACCACGGTCCCATTGCACGTCACGGTACCGCCGAGCCATGAATCGGCGGTGACGATGACCTCGGGCTTTGAGTCGGTAAAAATCGCGGTATAGGTATCGCTCTTGGTGACCTTGACGACCAGCTCGGCGGTGTCGTACTCCCTACCGGAGTCATCCTTCCAATGGTCAAAACGATAGCCGTCGTTGGCCTTTGCCTTGAGCATCACCGTATCGCCGTAGCCACAGGTAACAGAAGATGCGCCAGGATGCCCCTCGATCTCAACGGCACCGCGCTCCACAAAGGTCTTTTTTGCCTTCGCCGTCACGGTATACGTGTTTTCCTCAAACACCGCACGCACCGTGCATTCCACGTCCTCGGGATAGAACTCAAGGTAGCTGGGGTCGGTGCCCAAAAGCAGGTCCGTCTTAGCGTCGTACCAGCCCTTAAAGGTAAATTGTTTGCTCGCCTCGGCCGTGAGCTCAATGCTCAGCGTGGCAGGCTCGCCCTTCATGCAGTAGCCCTCGCCGTGCACCAAATATTTGCCCGCCATGGCCGCGGCCGGCTCAACGACAACGTCCACCTTGCAGGCACGCGTAAACTTTGCCTGGATCACGCAGTCGGTAATGGGCTCAAAGGTATAGGAGCGCTCGCTCGAAACAAGCGTCGAGGTGGCATCCGAGCCGCCGTTGCTCAGATACCAACCGTCAAAGATATAGCCCTCGGATGGGGTGGCCTCCGCGGTCACGCGCTCGCCTTCGGGAACCTCGAGTACCATGACAGCAGTCTCACCGCGCTTCAGCGTAACGGTACCGCCCTCGAGCGGGTCGGCCTCGGCACGCACAGTATGCGCATCCCTGCCGTCCATTACAGCCTCGATCCGGGCATTCCCGTTAACGCGGTATTCGCAAACTTCCTGCTTGTTGGCAATCGTGATACCCTGCGCATCGGTTTCTCGCCACTCTACAAACCGGTACGTCTTCTCCGGATTGTCGGGGCGCACCTTGGGCCGCATCGTAAACGTGAGAATGTCCCCATCCTTCGCGCGAACCTTGCCATCCACGACCGGCACACCATCGCACAGCACCTCGGCGCTGTCGAAGGGATCGGTATTCACTAGGATGGTCTTATCCGCCCTGCGGAAGCGTGCAACCAGATGGCGGTCGACCTCGGCCTTAAAGATATACGTACGCTCGGGCGAAACCTCGACGCCGTCCTCAAACCATCCCACAAAGGCATAGTCAGGACCCTCGCTCGCAGTGACCATAGCCTGATCGCCACGCGCAATGCTCTGCTTTACGGGGCTTGCGGTGCAGCCTGTCGAAAAATCGGCCTGAATGCCATCGGCTTCGGCAACTGCCGTAATCTCGACTTTTTTCTCGAAAACGGCCGTCATCTTTACAACCTCGGGCGTCAGGTCCGTGATCGTCATCGTCTTGAGAGGAGATGTCGAGACCTCGACGCCGTTCTCTTTCCAACATACGAAGCGATAGCCGGGATTTGCGACAGCCTCGAGCGTGGCGACCGTCCCCTCATAGTGGATACCGCCTCCGGTAACGACGCCGCCCACCTCGGGCTGCGCGGTGGCAATAATTTCGATCTTATGGTCGCCATGAGGCTTGGGCTTCTTGTGGTCGTCGATGATGTCCTTAATCTCCTTGAGCACCTTGGTGCCCACAGCGGCAACATCCTCAATATTGTCGGCCATACCGATCTCGATCACCGCGTCGGCCGCGATGGGGTCGACGATCTCGCCCAAGCCATACATGGTAGCGAGAACGGCCGCAGCCGTAATCGCGGCGATGAGCGCGGCCTTCAGCGCCGCGAGTGACTCGTCGGGGTCAGTCGCCTCGCGGAAATGCGCGGTGTACTGCACATCCCCCTCGAGCACAAACGTGTAGGACGGACCATCGTCGCCGGTAAAGACAACGTTGCCGAGGGCATCGGTCGCGTAGTCAAACACATAGCCAGGCATTGGCACCGCCACGACCGTTACGCGCGATCCGATACCGTACAGACCGGTAGAGAGGAACTGTCCGAGCGGCTGCCCACTCTCATCGACCCCGTCCACACTCAGCACAACGCTCGCCTGCGGAGCACAGTAGCGCGGAGTAATTTCGATCCTAGCGTCAGTTTTGTCCTCGGACACAATCGCGTCCGCCTTGTCCACCGTATAGGTAAAGTCGAGCTGATCGCTCACGGCGTACGCATCATCGCCCTCGCCCAGATACCAGCCCAGGAACAGCGCGTTATCCGTGACGGCGGAAACCTCAACCGTCTCACCGGCATTGCGATAGCAGTTTTGAGCGGTAACACTCAGGTGCGCATAGTCCTGTGACGAATCGGTCGCCTGCGCATCGTTGACACGCACCGCATAGTCCTTGAGCTTAAAGCGAGCCTCGAGGGACAGATCCTTATCCGGCGTAAACGTGTAGACCGGCTCCCTGGAGATGTACTTGCCGGACTCGGTGTCATACCAGCCCTTAAACGTGATGTTGTCGTTGAGCATCCCCAAAGCACCGGCATCGAGCGTGACCTCGGCGCCCGCATCGATCGTCGTCGCGCCGGAAACATCGGGCAGCTCAACGCCGTCCATCAGCTTGCGTTCGCCTTTATCGATCGTTTGGGCATAGGAGATCTGGAACGATGTCGGTGTGGGTTTCTTAAGCTGTAGCGTGCCCTTGGTCTGGGTTTCAAAATGCGAATAGCCGTCGTCATACACGAGCTTTACGGGCTGTCCGTCCATCGACTCATCGAAGACGTCACCGTCGCAAGGAGTCGCCGTAAGGTACTCGCCGAGCTCTTCCTTTATGAGCGCTTCGTAGTTCCAAATCGATACCGTATGCGGATAATCGAGCTCGACGCTCATACCCTCGAGCGAAATGGTCTCCCCCGTCTCATAGGTCATGTTGTTGGGGTCGCGTGAGATCTCAACGTTCTTGAGCACCTTGCCCACCGGGACGGGTAGACAGCCGTTGCACCTCTCCCAAACAGCTTTGGGCTCTCCTTTGCTGTACTTTGAAATCATCTTTGCGGGGACCATGACGGTCATGTTGTATTTGGGAAACGTGTCGGTGTTAATGAGCACCGCATGGTTGCACCCAAAGAACACGGTCTCGAGATTGGTACTGCCGAACGCCTTTTCCGGCAACTCCTCGATCTTGGAGTTATATGGCAGCGTCAGCCCGCAGCTCAAGTCGGTACCGTAGAAGCAGGTGTGGCCAAGCGTTTGGACCGTTGTGTTGCTCTCGAGCCCTGTGGTAGCAAGGTTCGTGCAGAACCTGAACGCGCAAACGCCAATCGATGTAATGGAGGCATTCTTGTCCAGGCCGGTATCGGTCAGAGCCTTGCAGCCTTCGTAGGCTCTGTCGGGAATCGATTTGAGGCCGACAACCTTGTCGAGCCCCGTGGACACCAGCCCACTGTCGGCAAACGCGGCATAGCCCATCGAGCCAATGGTAGTAGTCTCGCTGATGTTCAGGCTCGTAAGCGACTTGCAGCCATAGAACGCCTCTTTTCCGATGGTGCCGATGGTCATACCGGAAAGGCTGATATCGGTGAGATTCGGGCAGTTATAGAAGGCGTGCAATCCGATTTTGGAAATGGAACTGTTCTCGAAGCGCACTGAGCGCAGATTGGTAGAGTCGGCGCAGAGCTGTGCGTCGACTTCATCAACCCCGTAATCGACAATCAAATTCGTTACCATTCGACCATCGACAGAGTTCTCGCGCGGGTTGTTTTCATCGATTTCTACCGTAAGATTTCCGTTTGCGTCGCACGGATACAGATAGTAGTTGGGCATGAGCTTGGCATACTCGTAGGCTGCCTGCTGCAGGTTGCCCTTGCTGTACGCGACAAGGCGCGTGTAGCCATCGTCATACACCAGCTGTATGGGTTCTCCGTCCATCGAGCCATCGAAGACGTCGCCGTCGCAGGGGGTTGCCGTAAGGTACTCGCCGTCCCCGCTCTTTATAAACTCCTCATAGTTGCGGGTCACTGTCGAATGTGAGTACCGGAACAGGACGTTCATGCCTTCGAGCGAGATCTTTCCCCCCTGCTCATAGGCCATCTTGTCGGGATCGTGCGAAATCTCAATCTTTTGAAGTACCTCGCCCACCGGGGCAGGCAGGCAGCCATTGCAACCCTCCCAGACTTGTTTAGGACGCCCGGCGCTGTACTGCGACATCATCGCGGCGGGGACCTTAACGGTCATGTTGCGCTTGGGAAACGTATCGGAATAAATGAGTACCACATGGTTGCATCCAAGGTACACATCTTCGAGGTTGGTGCCGGAAAAAGCACGGTTCGGCAGCTCCTCGATTTTTGAATCTAGGGGCAGAGCCAGCCCGCCGCTCATATCGGCGCCACTGAAGCAACCTTCACCGAGCGTCTCAATCGTCGTATTGCTCTCGAGTCCCGTCGTCGCAAAGCGCGAACAATTTTTGAACGCGTCGGCACCGATTGATGTGATGGAGGTATTCTTGTCTAGACCGGTATCGGTCAGCTGATTGCAACCATTGTAGGCATTCTCGGGAATCGAAGTGAGGCCAACAACCTTGTCGAGTCCCGTATACCCCAGTCCGCTCCAGGCAAACGCGCCCTCGCCCATCGAACCGATGGTGGTTACCTCGCTAATACCCAGGCCCCCAAGCGACCTGCACCCAAAGAACGCCCCGCTCTCAATGGACCCGATGGTCATACCGGAAAGATAGACATCGAAGAGACTCGAACACCCATAGAAGGCATTTCTTCCGATTTTAGAAATGGATTTGTTTTCAAAACGCACTGAATGCAGATAAATAGAGCCCTCGCAGAGCTGCGCGGGGATCTCTGCTGTCCCGTAATCGACAATCAGGCCGCTTACCCATCGACCATCAACGGAATTCTTATACGGATTGCTCTCGTCGATCTTCACCGCTATGTTTCCGTTTGCATCGCACGGATACACATAGCCGCTCGGCATAAGCTTGGCATATTGATAGATCGTAGAATCCTCGTACGTGAGGGCATCGACTTCGCTGTCGTCGGACGGGGGCTCCGCCGTTGCAGGCGAGGTCTTTGCTGCATCGGAGTTGGTCGCGTCACCCGCGAGATCCTGCGCCAGGCTCGTCCCGGGGGTGTCGGATGCCGCGTTGGATGAGTCGTCCTGCGTATTATTCGTTTGGTCGGAAGACGTGGACGAAGCGTTTTCGTCCGAAGGTGATGAGCCATCGACCGCATCGGTATCGGAGCCCGAGTCGGTCTCTTGGGCCTCGCTCTCCACGGCGACCGCCCCGGCATCATCGGCATAGGCTGTGCTGGGCGCAAGGGGTATCGAGGTCACGACCATCGCGACCGAAAGATGGACGACTAAAAACCTATAGAGGGCAGCAGTGATCCTGTTCATAGGAACCTTCCCGCAATTTGCAAAGATACAGAGTCCCAGTGTGGGCCATCATCTCACAATACCCTGTATAAGCGACAATGCGGGAAGGCTGCGCAAACGGTTTATCTAAGGGCGTAAATGGTTGGTCTAATCGCTGCTTAAATCGCGCAAAGCGTCAATCGCGGTGTCGACTTCCTCGGCCGTGTTGAAGTAACCAAACGAGAAGCGAACCACGCCCTGGCGCTCGGTTCCCAGCGCGCGGTGCATGAGTGGGGCGCAATGGGCACCGGGGCGCGTCGCAATCCCCCACCCTTGCATGAGCGCGTCCGAAATCTCGGCAGAGTCGATATCGCCCACGTTGAGCGACACGATCGCCGAGCGCGCGGGTTGGTCAAACGCACCGTAGAGCTTGATTTCCGGAATCTCACGAACACCGGCGAGAAAGCAATCGGCCAGGGCGCGTTCGTGAGTCGCAATCGCTTCAACTCCGCCCTGTGCCTCGATAAAATCAAGGCCCGCAGAAAGGCCCGCTATGCCGTGACCGTTGAGCGTGCCCGCCTCGAGCCGCGTGGGCCACCCCATGGGCTGTAACGCATCGAAGCTGTGCACACCCGTGCCGCCCATGGCCCACGGCGCCACGTCAATGCCCTCCGCCACGGCCAGCCCGCCGGTCCCCTGCGGACCCATGAGTCCCTTGTGGCCAGTAAAGCACACTACGTCGAGCCCCATGGCCTGCATATCGATATGCATCGCGCCGGCAGACTGCGAGGCGTCGACGATCACCAGCGCACCGGCAGCATTGGCCATGGCCGCCACGCGCGCAATGTCGACCGCGTTGCCGGTCACATTGGAGGCGTGCGTCACCACCACAGCACGCGTACCGGGCGTGACCAGCCGCTCGAGCTCGTCGTAGTCGAGCACGCCGTTGGTATCACAGCCCGCATGCTCAACCGTCACACCCTGCTCTGCCGCCAGGCGGTTGAGCGGACGCAGCACGGAGTTGTGCTCGAGCACCGTTGTGACCACATGGTCGCCGGGGCGCACCACCCCGTTGATGGCGGTGTTGAGCGCCGCCGTGGAGTTGGGCGTAAAGCACACATGGTCCGCCCTCGGGCAGCCCAAAAGGCGCGCGAGCTTGGCACGGCAAGCGTGAATCGTACGAGCGGCATCGAGGGCACCCGACGTGGCACCGCGCCCGGCATTGCCGAGCGAGCACATCGCCTGCGTCACGGTATCGATGACCGTCTGAGGCTTGTGCATGGTCGTCGCCGCGTTATCCAGGTAGATCATCGCACGACCTCCCACATATCAATCACGGTATAGCCCTCGGTAGGAACGCCCGCTGCGGCAAGCTCGGCGCGCAGCAGTTCCTCATCGGCAGGCAACGCCTTCCACGCCAGACCGCAGCCGGCAGCGACCTCCCCGGGCACGGGAATCGTTCGCCCGGGAAGGCCGCGCTCGATGCATAGGGTCTCGCACCCCATGGCGGCCGCCGTGGTAGGAAACGTGATGACAAGCGCCGGGCGCTTCTCCCTCATGGCAACTCCAACCAATACGCTACGGGCGCACGACGCGCACGGCCTGCTCCATCTTCTCCACGATCACGTACATGTTGGTGACCTCGCCCACCGCAAGCTGGTCTTTAATGCCAAAGTGGTCCAGGCAGGTACCGCAGGTGAGAATCTCGACGCCCTGCTCGGCCAGGCCCTTCAGGTCGTCGAGCACCGGAGAGCCCTCTACGGTGAGCTTGGCACCGCCGTTGTAGAACAGCATGGTCGCGGGCAGCTCCTCCTGCTGCGTCACGGCAAAGATGAAGGCCTTCATGAGCTTGTGGCCCAGCTCGTCGTCGCCACGGCCCATGCAATCGGTGTAGACGGAAATGACGAGTTTGCCCTTGCCGGCGCTGGCGTCGCAGAAAGCGGCACCGTCCTGCTCGGGGTCCGCAACGGCCACGGCACCCGCGGTCGTGACGGTCACGTGCCACTCGGCGTCCGAGATCTTCTCGACCGAGGCCGTGCAGCCCTTCTCCTGCGCCATCTTGGAGATGTTCTTGACGGCGGTCTCGTTATCGACCGAGGTCACCACGGCACCCTCGCCGTCAAGCTGTTTGAGCGCCTTAAGCGTCTTGACGACGGGCAGCGGACAGGCATCGCCCATGGCATTGACTTCAATCTTAGGTGACATAGCAAATCCTCTCAAAAGGGACCGCCCAGAACAGCAGACGGTCGCATAAACGGTTTTCCTTAATGCACAACGTGAACGGCAGGACCACCCGGCACCGCCTCGCACACGCGGCCGATTGTGGCGGCGATGCGATCCTCGGCATGCAGACGGCGCGCGAGTTCATCCACATCGGCAGCAGGCGCTGCGATAAGCAGGCCGCCCGAGGTCTGCGGGTCGTACAGCGCATCTAGCATGCCCGGCTCCAGGTCATCGTCGGCCGCCACGCGCGGGCCAAAGAAGTCCTGGTTGCGGTAGGAGCCAGCGGGGATAATGCCCAGACGCGCCATGTCGAGCACCTGGTCAAAGAGCGGCACCGCCCCCGACGCAAGCTCAATCTGCACGCCCGAGCCCTCGGCCATCTCGCACGCATGCCCAATCAGGCCAAAGCCCGTAATGTCGGTGCAGCCGTGAAGTTCGAGCCCCTCGGCCAAACGGATCGGGGCCTCGTTGAGGGTGCGCATAGAATCAAACATCTGGCTGGCCTCGTCCTGCTCGATGAGCTCGCCCTTAATGGCCGTGGTGATAATGCCCGAGCCGATCGCCTTGGTCAGCAGTAGGACATCGCCCACGCGCGCACCGCTGTTGGCGAGCATGCGGTCGAGTGGCACAAAACCGCTCACGGACAGGCCGTACTTGGGCTCGTCGTCGTTGATGGTGTGGCCGCCCGCGATGGTGCAGCCAGCCTCGACGCACTTGTCGGCGCCACCCGCCAAAATCTGGCCGGCAACCTCTACGCCCAGGCAGTTAGGTATGCACAGCAGGTTCATGGCATGGCTCGGCCGCCCGCCCATGGCGTAGATGTCCGAAAGCGAGTTGGCCGCGGCGATCTGACCAAACAGAAACGGGTCATCGACCATCGGCGGGAAGAAGTCGATGGACTGCACGAGGCCCAAGTTGTCGCCAACGCGAAAGACGCTCGCATCGTCGGAGGTATCGAACCCCACGAGCAGGTTGTCGTTATGCACATTGGGTAAGTCGCCCAGGACCTGGGCGAGGGCTCCAGGAGCCAACTTAGCGGCTCAACCAGAGGCAGCGGTCATCTGCGTGAGCTTGATGAAATCGTCAGCCATCGATCCCTCCTCTCATAGGTCAATCTTTTCCTCCCAGTATACGCATGGTGGCGCCGCGAGAGGACGGCGTATCGCAACCCCTACGCGACGCAGCGGAAGGGACAAAGGGACTGTCCCTTTGTCACATTATCGACAAACCAGATGAATTCTCTTGGCATCGAAGTGCATGCGCAGGGTCTCGTCGGCCTGCGGCAGCTCGTCGGAAGCCACGCTCACCTTGTTGACCTTCCACTGCAGACGCGTGGGCGCATCGACACGTGGCACGTCCAACAGCACCAGCCGCTCAAAGCGCGAATCGCTCACCCGGGCCACGTGTAAGTCGTAGCTGTTACAACCCCGCTCGGCACGGTTGTCAACATGGAAGTAACTTGCGCGAATCCCCAGGTACGCCACATCATCAGGAACCTCGCGACCCACATTAAAGGTCATGCCCCAGTCGAGAGCCTCAACTTCTTCGTCGCCGATCTTGCACGCCCGGCTTGTGTTCTTGCAGCCCGTCAAGCGCAGCGCGGCCAAGGTTTGCGGCCGGCGGACCACATCTTCGACGGAGCCGATCTCCTCCACATGCCCGTTATGCATCACGCAAATGCGCTGGCACAGGCGACACGCTTCGTCGATATCGTGGCTCACGTAGAGCACGGTGCGGTTGCACACGTCGAACAGGTCGAGCATGTTCTGCTCGAGCGCGCTCTTAAGGTAGGCATCGAGCGCGCTCATGGGCTCGTCGAACATAAAAATGCCCGGGTGTGCCGCCACCATGCGCGCAAGCGCCACGCGCTGCTGCTGACCACCCGAGAGGCGTGCGGGATAGCGGTCGGCAAAATCGGCCAGACCAAAAATGCCCAGATAGCGCTCGGCGAGCTTTTTGCGTGCAGCGACGTCACCCGCATCCTGTACGCCGGCGCACACGTTATCGGCCACCGTCATATTGGGAAACAGCTGATAGTTTTGGAACAGCAGGGCGCATTTACGCTCCTGGGGCGATAGGTTGATGCCCGCCGCCGAATCAAAAAAGGTCACGCCGTTGACGACGATCTTGCCCTCGTCGGGCGTCTCCACACCGGCAATGCAGCGTAGCGTACAGCTCTTGCCGCACCCCGAGGCGCCCAGCAGCGCCACGCGCTCCTCTCCAGCCTCAAGCTGCATATCGAGCGTAAACCCGGGATAGCGCTTTTTGATATCCAGAACGATCGACATGGCCTATCGACCTCCCTGCAGATTGGCATCATCGCGCATGAGCTCGGTCAGCGCCTCGCGATCGATACGCAGGGCATCGCCGCCCACCGGGTCGAGCGAATCGGCCGTATCGGCGAGTTCTTTGGCCCGCTTGCGCTCCGCACGGGAAAGGCCCCGCTCGCGATACTTTTGCGAATGCGTGGTGTACATGTTGATAAACAGGATGACCAGGAAACTAAACGCAATCACGACGACAACCCAAAAGAGGGCAACTGAGATGTTGCCACCCATCCACTCAAAGTAGATAGCGATGGGGATGGTCTGCGTAATACCGGCATAGTTACCCGCAAAGAAGAGGGTGCAACCGAACTCACCCATCGCACGGGCAAAGGCGAGCACCGTACCGGCGGCGATCGAGGGCCAGCCGAGTGGCATCATAAGCTTGGCAAAGATACGGCGCTCGGACCACCCCAGGGTTCGCGCGGCGTCGAGCATCTGCGTGTCCAGGCTCTCAAAGGCGCCGAGCGCCGTACGGTAGACCAGGGGAAACGACACCACCACGGCAGATATCACCGCCGCTGGCCAGGTAAAGACGATCGAGATGCCGTGCGCGATAAGCCACTGGCCAACCCCGGTCGAGCGGCCAAACAGCATGAGGAGCAGAAAGCCGCACACCGTGGGAGGCAGCACCATGGGGATGGTAAAGGCCGAGTCGAGCAGGCCCTTCACGCGGCTCGTCGTGCCCATAGTCTTCCATGCGGCAAACAGGCCCAGCGCAAAGGCAATCACCAGGGCAAGGCCACTCGTTTTGATAGACACCCAAAGCGGGCGATAGTCGATGCCGGTCAAAAAGGCGACAAGGGACGCCAAGGGCTCCCGTTCATCTTGCATCACAACGGATGATGCTTCCACGATTTGAGCGCTATCAAGCCAACGCGCGCCGCCCTTGGCATCACCCGAGGCTGATGCGATGACCACATAGCGGTCCCCATTCGCACCGCGCTCATCAAAGGCATAGGTATACCCACCGACATTAAACGCCGCTTCCGTCGTGGCATACCAAGGAAGATCCATGTCTTCCAGCCGTGCGCCTCCCATGCAGTTTGCGCTGTCGAGCTCACAGACGAGAGCCTTGAGACCCGATGCGCACTCGTTGTCCTGCGGATCCAATCCATACTTCTCGACCGCCTTGGGCGATACCCACACCACAACGCGATCGGCAGCAGGCGCCACTACAAGGTCCACGTCCTCGTCAACGGGAAACCGGTAGCCCTCAGGCTGGCCCTCCATGGCACGGGCGGTCCCCTTGGCTAACCGTTCAAAACCATCGAGCCCATAAGAAAGCCCCTTGGCGGTCACGGCAACCTGGGCCCCGCCCTCAGTACCACCGGCAAACGCCCATCCCGGCACCCAGCAAAGCGCGAGCGTCAAAGCACAGGCGACAAGAATGCGAAATCTATTACGCACGAAACGCTCCAAGGAAAGACGAGGACAGGGCAAAAGACAAAACGATGGGATTATCGCTCCAAGCCGCACTACGCGGAAAGCTCAAATCCGTACTTAGCCCAAATCTTCTGCGCCTTCTTGTTGGTCAGACAGAAGTCGATGAACGCCTTGGCCTCGTCGGCGTGCTCGGAGCTCTCGGCAACGGCACCCGGATACACGATGGGCTTGTGCGAATCCTCGGGGCACACGAAGGCCTCCTCGATGCCGTCGTAGCGGAAGATGTCGGAGCTGTAGACAAAGCCGGCCACGCAGTCGCCCGTAGAGACGTAAGCTGCGGCGGTGCCGACCTTGTCGGCCAAAGCCACCTTGTCGGCGAGCTCGGGTGCATACTCGCCGTCGTCGCCCTCGGTACCGGTGTAGAGCCCAACAGAAGCCAGCGCTTGGTTGGCATACTTGCCGGCGGGAACGGTCTTAGCGTCGCCGACGGCAATCTTGCCGTCCAGGTTCGCGACGTCGGCGATGGCCTCGACCTTGGTGTCGGAGCCCTCGGCACGAATAATCACGAGGTCGTTGACGAACATGTCCTCACGCGTGTCGGCGTCGACGAGCTCAGCGGTCTCAGCGTCATCCATGGTGCCCTTAGAGGCCGTGATGAGCACGTCCACCGCAGCGCCGGCGCGCATCTGCTCGACAAGGTCGCCGGACGCCTTAAACTGCGTGTCGGCAAAGGTGGTACCGGTCTGATCGGTGTAGAGCTTCTGAACCTCGGGCAGAGCTTTCTCGAGCGAGTTGGCGGCAAATACCTGCAGCTCGACAGCCTTCTTGAAAGAAGTCTTGGCAGAACCCGCATCGGAGCCGGCCGGCTCAGACGTCTTGTTGCCCGAGCAGCCAGCAAGGCCAAGGCCGGCAGCGGCGACAGCAGAAAGCGAGACGAATCCGCGGCGAGAAACCATATCGAACATGTTCAACCCTTTCGAGCGCTACGCCCGGGCACCCCGCCGCGGGCTTTATCCTGTAATTGAATTATACTTTAGCGCGAATAATGCTTGTGATAAGAAATTATCGTTTGATAATTTCTTATACCGATAGCCGCAAGACGCTCGCGTTGTCGCCGCTTAAAAAAGCGGAGCGACCCATAAGGTCACTCCGCTACAGGCAAGCAGTTTAGCGAGCGTGTCCACCGCCCGCCGTCATGTGGGCCGCGTGCTCCAGCTGGTCGCTCACGGCCTCCCAGCTTTCGCGAGCTGCCTTCGTGGATCCCGGAAAGTTGATGACAAGCGCAGCCCCACGCTGCATGCACACGGCGCGCGAAAGCATGGCACGGCGCGTCTTGGTCATGGAGTATGCACGGATCGCCTCGGCAATACCCGGCACATCGCGGTCGCAGACGGCACGCGTCGCCTCGGGCGTCACGTCGCGCATCGAAAGCCCCGTGCCGCCGCAGGTGATGACCACGTTGGCCTGGCAATCGTCGGCCGCAGCCACAATGGCAGCACCGATCTCGTCAACATCGTCATGCACCACCGTATGCGAGGCAACCATCCAGCCCTGCGCCGCGATGAGCTCCTCGAGCACAGCGCCTGCTTCGTCCTGGGCAAGATCGCGCGTATCCGAGCACGTCACGATCGAAATCTTCAACTCCATAGCATTCCTCCTACAGCACGGTACCCTCGGGCAGATCAACGCGGACAACATCCACGACGTCGCCCGGCTCAAGATCGCACGGGCCCTCGTTGATGCGCAACAGGCAGTTCGCACGCTGCATGGTTCCGAGCAGCGCCGAGTTCTGGCTGTGCGCCTCGGCGACCGTAAGCTCACCCGTCTGCGCATCGCGCGCAACCGTGGCGCGGTCATAGAAGCGTCGGTCCTGGCGCTTCTTCACGCCATGGGTGAGAACCGCGCGCTGCAGGGGACGAGCACCCTCGGCAAAGCCGCGCATCTTGCGAATCGCCGGGCGGGCGAGCATCTCAAAGCCCACATAGGCCGCCGCGGGGTTGCCCGAAAGCCCCAGATAGGGCTTGCCGCCGAGCAGGCCAAACGTAATGGCCTTGCCGGGACGCAACGAAATGCGATCGAACAGCACCTCGCCCTCGCGCCGAACCAGCGCCGTCACGTAGTCGTAGTCGCCAGCCGAGGCGCCACCGCTCGTAATGACAAAATCGCACTCTTGCGCGGCGCGGTGCACAAGCTCGGCAATCGCCCGCTCGTCGTCGGGCGCAATGCCGTAGAACACCGGGTCGGCCCCAGCATCGAGTGCCTCGGCCATTAACGCCGAGGAATTGGAATCGCGAATCTGCCCACGCGCCGGCAGCTGGCTGGGCGCGACCAGCTCCGTGCCCAGCGAGATAACGCCCACGCGCGGGGCGGCGTGCACTCTAACGTTCGCGTAACCGGCGCTCGCCAGCAAACCGGCGCCGGCCGGGGCCACAACCTCGCCAGCGTGCATCACAACATCGCCGGCATGGGCCTCCTCGGCAGCCGAGCGAACGTTCTCCCCCACCTTGGCCGGCGCCGAAAAGCGAACGTGCGAGCCCTCGTTGCCGTCGCCATCGAGCACGTCGACGATCTCGTATTTCACAACGGCATCGGCACCCTCGGGCACCGGCGCGCCCGTCATGATGCGGACCGTCTCACCCGCGCCGATTGCGCCCTCAAACACATGGCCCGCGGCCTCGTGTCCGATAACGTCGAGCGTCACCGGCGCCTCGCCAGATGCCTGCGCCAAATCCGCCGAGCGCACGGCATATCCGTCCATAGCGCTGTTGGCAAACGGCGAGATGTCGATATCGGCCACCGCGTCCTCGGCCAAGGGAAGACCGACGGCCTGCCACACGGGAATCTCGACAACTTCGGTGCGATTCACGTGCGACAAGACGATCGCCTGTGCGTCCTCCAACGGAATGAGTTTCTCAGCCATATGCACCTCTAGCATGCTGCGGCGTGCAACAAAAGCGCCGATTCTTTATGTTTATCTCAGTATAATCCCTCGCCGCCTGCTCAAGACCTGGCCCGCGGCCGCGAATACATCTGTCGGCCGCAAGCCGCGAAACAAAACCAAAACCAACCTGCCGGTTTGTCACGTATGGCACGTTCTATAATGCTCGTGTTGCAACCCAAAAGAGGAACGTATGGCTTATACCGACAAACCTGAAAGCGCAAACGAGGCGCAGGATCATTCCCAGTCGCTCGACGACGGCGGCTTTTTCTCCCTTAATGACGTCATCATGGCAGGCAGGCAACAGCTCACCCGCTCCGAGCATCTCTTGGCTGCCGACACGCGCCGCAACGCCCGCAACCTACTCGCGAGCGCCAAGTTGCTCGCACTCGTCGTCATCGTCTCGCTCGCCATGGGCGTTGCCGCTTGGGCGTTTTTGGCCTCGCTGAATATCGCGACCGACTATCGCGAGCACCACGCGTGGGTCTACGCCTTGCTTCCTGTTGTGGGCGTTGCCACCGCATGGGTGTACAAAAACCACGGCCTTGCCGCCAAACGCGGTAACAACCTGGTCATCGACTCCGCTCTGAGCACACGTCTCATCCATATGCGCATGGCCGTCCTCACCTTCGTCTGCTCCACGCTCACGCACCTAACGGGCGGATCTGCCGGTCGCGAGGGGGCCGCGGTGCAGATTGGCGGCACCATCGCCAGCAACATCTCGAACCTCGCCCACCTCAAAAAACATGACCACCACGACCTCATGCTCGCCGGCATCTCGTCGGCCTTTGGCGCCGTATTCGGCTCGCCCCTTGCTGGAGCTTTCTTTGGCATGGAGATGTGCTTTATCGGCAAGATCGACTACACCGCGGGCATCTACTGCCTGGTCGCCTCGTTTACCGGCTACTTTACGTCGCTTGCCTTGGGAACTGAGTACGAGGCGAATGTCATCGCCAGCGTTCCCAACATGACACCACGGACGGTTGCCATCGTTGTTATCAGCGCCATTATCTTCGGCCTGACGGCACGCCTCTTTGCCTGGTCGGTTCGAACCGTCAAAAGCCTGTACGGTCGCTTTATCACCAATTACCTCGTCCGCGCACTCATAGGCGCACTCGTGGTTTTGGCCGCCTATGCCCTCCTCGACGCCTGGGACTACGCCGGCCTTTCCACGTGGCTTTCCGGCGCAGGATTTGCAGGTAACACCACCCTGGCGGACGCAGCCATCAAGTTGGTCGTCACAGCGCTCACCCTAGGCGCGGGCTTCCAAGGCGGCGAGGTCACGCCCCTGTTTGGCATCGGTGCGGCGCTCGGTGGCTGGATCGGTTGCCTTACCGGGCTTGACCCCAGTTTTCTGGCGGCTCTCGGCATGCTCGGCGTGTTCTGCGCCGGCCTCAACGTGCCCATCACCACCTGCATGATGGCCATCGACCTGTTCCACGGCACGGCCGCCGGGTTCTTTGTCATCGTGGCCTTTATCAGCTACCTAACCGGCGGACACCGCGGCGTGTACCCTGCCCAGCGCATCATCTCACCCAAGCGCCGTTCGCTTATTGTGGATGAGGGCGGTACGGTAGCGGATGCTATCGAGCGCCACAACGACCTGATAGAGTAGATGTAATAATCGCCGTGCAGCCACAATCGGGGGCAATTCGACCTGAGCGCGACCGCACCGTCATGCCACACGCCGGGAGTCGCCCCATGCACGTAACTGATTTTGGTCGCACGCTCATCATCGCCAACCCAGCCGCCCAGTCGGGTGCGGCGCGCGAAGTTGCCGAGCGCTTGCAACGCTTTTTGGACATGACTGCACGCGCATCCCAGTTTGACCTGGTGCTGACCGAGCGTATGGGACACGCCAAGGAGCTGGCCGCGCAGGCTCAGGGCTATCGCACCGTTATCGCCCTTGGCGGCGACGGCGTGATTCACGAGGTCGTCAACGGGCTTATGACGCAAGAGCAGGACGCCCGCCCCGCTCTTGCCGTCCTGCCCGTGGGCTCCGGCAACGATTTTGCCCAGACGCTCGGTATCGACGATTTCTCCGGCAAGGATTATGGCGCGCTGCTCACCTGCGAGCTGCAGCGTCAGGACATCGGGCGCATTCGCTCGTGGAGCCCTGCGAGCGGCAGCGGCGAGGCTACCGTTGAGTACTACGACCAGACGCTTTCGGTCGGCATCGATGCCGCCATCGGCCTGGGCACCACCGAGCTGCGCAAAAAGACCGGCTTGACGGGCGCGCCGCTCTACACCCTTTCGGGACTTGAGCAGTTTGGCCTGCGCTACCGCAACTACCCCATGACAGTCAGCTTTGACGGCGCGCCCGCCGAGCGCGTGAGGGCGATTATCATGGCGATTCAGCTGGGCCCCACGTATGGCTCGGGTTATCGCATCTGCCCCGATGCCGATCCCTGCGATGGCATACTCGACGTCTGCTACGCCTGTGGCCCCGTCCCTCGCGCGGTTGCCCTGCCTATGTTCCTTTCGGCCAAAGACGGCCACCACACCAAGCTTCCGCCGGTACGCATGCGCCGCTGCCGCCATGCCGAGCTCACCTTTGAGGGGCCCGACTACCCCATCCAGGCCGACGGCGAGCCCGTTGTCGCCTCGCGCATCGAGGTCGACGTCCTCGGCAGCGCTCTCCAAGTTTGGCACCCTACCCGCTAGCAAGGCCAGTGGAACAAACGACTACTCGTCGCTGCCCGGCTTGCGACGGTTGGCCTTTTTAATGGCGTTGAAGTGCTTGTCATTGAGCCTGCGCTGGCGAGAGCGCTGGGGCACCTTGGTCTTTACGCGTCGGCGCGGTGGACGCCCGCGACGCTCGAGCTCGGCGCGCAGCTTGCGCAGGCAGCTCGCGCGATTTTGGAACTGGCTGCGGCTCTCGCGCGCCGTCACGGTAATCCCTGTGGGCACGTGCTTCATGCGCACCGCCGAGTCCGTCGTGTTCACGCCTTGTCCGCCCGGACCCGTCGCGCGAAACACCTGAACCTCGCAATCGCGCGCCAACTCTTCGGCCGCCATCGCGGCATAGCGCGCATACTCACGCCATCCCATCTTGTTCTCATCCATATCAACACCTCCCCTCATAAAAAATGTGACAAAGGGAAAGTCCCTTTGTCACATCGCATACCAATCGCTTGTGTTGCGCGCTTAGGCGAAGGTGATCTCGCCGGTATCGCAGTCCATATCGGCGATACGGGCTAGGCTTTCAACGCGGAAGCCGCGCTCGCGGAGCTTATCGCCACCGCCCTGGAAGCCCTTCTCCACCGCAATGCCAATACCGGACACCTCGGCACCCGCAGCCTCGCAGATCTTGATAAGACCCTCGAGCGCGCAGCCGTTGGCCAAGAAGTCGTCGATGATCAGGACCTTGTCGCCCTCGGACAAGAAACGCTTGCCAACGATGACCGGGTACTCCTTCTGCTTGGTAAAGGAGTAGATGGTCGTGGCATACTGCTCGCCGTCGAGGTTAATGGACTGGGCCTTCTTGGCAAAGACCACCGGCACGCCGCCAAAGTGCTGGGCTGCAATGCAAGCCATACCAATGCCCGAAGCCTCAATCGTCAGGATCTTGTTGATCTCAACATTCTTGAACAGACGGGCCCACTCGGCGCCCATGTGGTCGAACAGCTCAACGTCGCACTGGTGGTTGAGGAAGGCATCAACCTTAAGGACGTTACCGGCCTTTACGATGCCGTCATGGCGAATACGATCCTCAAGCTCCTGCATGGCGCAACCCCTTCTCGCGGCAACGATACCGCGCGATTAATAAACGTTGTTCGATAGTCTACCACGGACCGACCCCCGCCTGTCACACAAGCCGCATCGCACCACAAACCAGTCTTTTTGGGACGGCGCGAATACGTGGCAGGCAGCCTCCCAACACGCTAATGGCGGGCGCGCATCCTCACCAAACGCACCATGGCGAGCGCAAAACCCACAGCGGCCACAGCCATAAGCACGTAGAACACCGAGCGAAAACCGAATAGGAATACATCCGGACGGCCTGCAACGAAACTGGTTACGGCCTCGCCCATCGCCACGCTCATCTGCCCATACAGGATATGCGACGCCACCGTAATGCCGAATGCCATGCCAGCGTAGCGCGCCAAACTGCCCAAGCTGCCCGCAAAACCGAGCGCCTCGCGCGGGGCCGAACCCATATACAGGGAGTTGTTAGGGCTTTGGAAAATCGACGTACCGAGCGACATAAATGCGACGCAGCACACGATCACAAGGATGGAGGAATGCTCGTTGAGCGTGCTCACCGCAAAGAGACCGCACACGTACACACCCAGGCCGACCGCCGTGGGGCCCTCGCAGCCAACACGGTCCGAAACCGTACCCGAAAGCGGGCCGATAAAGGCATTCACCATCGGCAACGCCAAAAAGAGTAGTCCAGAGATGTCGGAACCAAAGCCGTGGGCGTCCTGAAAATAGAACGGCAGGATAAACTCGGATGCGCCAATACCAACGAACACGATGAGCATGCAGGCGAGGTTGATGGTGAAGGCCGAATTTGCAAAGCAGCGACGAGCAGCCTCGATCAGGGACATGGGGCGCTCGCCAGCCTCCGGCTTAACATGCGGCAGCGTATAGAGCCCCACGATAAACGAGATGACGCCAATGGGCAGGTTGATGAGGAAGATGCTCTCCCAGGGAAAGCTTGCCACCAGCATGCCGCCCAGCACGGGGCCACACATCATGCCGAGGGCCACGAAGGTCGCGAGAATACCCATGGCACGACCGCGCTCGCGCGCCGGAAACGACTCGGTGATGATACCCATGTTGTTAGCCATGGCCGCCGCGCAGCCGACGCCCTGCACAATGCGTGCCAGAATAAGAACTTCGAGCGAACTCGAAAGGCCGCAAAGCAGCGAGCCGGCCGTAAAAACGATTACGCCCAGCTGGAATACGCCCACCTTGCCGCGCACGTCGCCCAAGCGGCCAAACGGCAGCATAGCCACGCATGTCGCAAGCAGATACACCGAGCTTACCAGCTGAATGCGATCGAGGCCCACACCCAGCTCCTTTTGTATCACGGGCAGCGCCACGGTCACGACGGTCGAATCCAGACACACCATAAACGTCATGATGAGCACGGTAAACAGAATCGCCCACTTGTTCTTGCCATGGGTGTCGCCCTCAAGGGCAATGTGCTCGCGGCGCAGCTGCTCTGCAGTTTTCTCCATATCCATCCTTTCGAGTGGTGCAACGCAAAAACGGGGCCCCAATCGCCTGCGAACAGTCGCGATTGGGGTCCCGCCTACGGAATCGGAACTAAAGGTCGCCGAAGCTTTCTGCCAGCATCGGCGACTTGTGCGAACGCTAGCCTAGCACTGCTCGAGCGCCTGCTCAAGGTCGGCAATCAGATCGGCCGTGTCCTCGAGGCCGCACGACAGGCGCACCATGTCGGCGGAGATGCCGCAGGCGATGAGCTCCTCATCGTTCATTTGGCGATGCGTGGCGTTAGCGGGATGCAGGCAGCAGGTGCGGGCGTCTGCCACATGCGTGGCGATCTGGGCGAGCTTAAGGCTCTTCATAAAGGTCTCGGCCGCCGCGCGACCACCGTTAAAGCCAAAGCTCACGACGCCGCAGGTACCGTTGGGCATGTACTTCTGAGCCAGGTCATAGTACTTATCGCCCTCCAGGCCCGGATAGCTCACAAAGCGCACCTTGGGATGACTCTGCAGGAACTTGGCAACGGCCAGGCCGTTCTCACAATGACGCGGCATGCGTACATGCAGGCTCTCGAGCGAGCTGTTCAGGAAGAAGGCCGCCTGCGGGTTCTGCATGGGGCCGAGGTCGCGCATGAGCTGAGCGGTTGCCTTGGTAATGAAGGCACCCTCGCGACCGAACTTCTCGGCATAGGTCACGCCGTGATAGCTCTCGTCGGGCGTGGTGAGACCCGGGAACTTGTCTGCATGGGCCATCCAGTCAAACTGGCCGTGGTCGACGATCACGCCACCCAGGTAGGCCGCATGCCCATCCATGTACTTGGTGGTAGAGTGCGTGACGATGTCGGCGCCCCACTCAAAGGGACGGCACATCACGGGCGTCGGGAAGGTGTTGTCGACCATCAGCGGCACGCCGTGGTCATGCGCGGCCTTGGCAAAGCGCTCAATATCGAGCACGGCAAGGGCGGGGTTGGCAATCGTCTCGCCAAAGACGAGCTTGGTATTGGGCTTAAAGGCGGCCTCGAGCTCCTCATCGGTGCAGTCGGGGGCAACAAAGGTGCAGGTGACGCCCATACGACCCATGGTGTGGGCGAGCAGGTTGTAGGTACCGCCGTAGATGGCAGAGCTTGCGACCACGTGATCGCCGGCACCGGCAACGTTAAAGATCGCGAGGAAGTTCGCAGCCATGCCCGAGCTCGTGAGCATCGCCGCGGTACCACCCTCCATCTCGCAGATCTTGGCAGCGACCAGATCGCACGTGGGGTTCTGCAGGCGGCTGTAGAAGTAGCCCGACTCCTCCAGGTCAAACAGCTTGCCCATGTGCTCGGACGTGTCGTACTTCCACGTGGTGGACTGGTAGATGGGCACCTGGCGCGGCTCCGCATCGCCCGGATGATAGCCGCCCTGAACACATGTAGTTCCGATGGTCTGCTCGCTCATATCCAACTCCCTTACTTGGGTTTTGTTTTTATTCGGTTTACGATACCGCTACCCCGCACCCCTCTCAACCCATCCCGCCGATAGGTTATGGGACAAATTAATCAGGTTTATTTGTCCCAAATCTTAAGAAAGTGTTCGATGGCGAAAAACAATGAGATATGCACTGCGGTCTCGATAAGCGAATGCGCCAGCAAGGGTACCATAGGCGGGTACACCGCAATCAAGGAGACACCGATGAAGCAGATTGATACCACTCAGCTCAACACTGCCACCTGCCAGGCTCAGGCTGCCGAATACCACGCCCGCGGCTTTAACTGCGCGCAGGCCGTCGCCTGCACGCTCGCGCCCGCCGTCGGGCTCGACCCCCAGGTCGCCTTTACCCTCACCGAGGGCTTTGGCGCCGGCATGGGCGGCATGACCGAAACTTGCGGTGCCATCTCGGGCGCCGTGGCCATCATGGGCTTTGTAATGAGCGATGGCATGGAAAACCCCAAGACCAAGGGCCAGACCTACAAACTGTCGCGCGAGATTGCCAAGCGCTTTGGCGAGAAGAACACGACGACCGTCTGCGGCACGCTCAAGGGCATCGGATCGGACAAGGGTCCGCTCCGCAGCTGTCCCGGTTGCATCGACGATGCCGTCGAAATCGCCTGTGATGTACTAAAGCAGCTCGCCGAGTAAACGGCAGCGACATAAAACGACGGTCGGTGTGCTTGGGATCCGTCCAAAAGCACGCCGGCCGTCGCCGTTAGAACTCGGCAAATTCGGGAGTGCTGACCTCAATCTCCTCGCGCCCCGCCATAAGCTCGCGCATCTTAGCGCAAAACGACTCCTGCTCCCCCGCCTTAAACACCAAATGAAGTGTCACGGCATCCGCGTACTCGGTATCCGAAACCTTGGCACCGGAATCCTGGGCCAAGCGAAGCACCTGCTCATACTGCGGATAGGCCACATGCACGTCAACAGGCACGACACTCGTCATCTCGACGATCTGCCCGGCCTCCTGAGCCGCGGCCACCGCCGCTTGCGTCGCCGCAGTATAGGCGCGAACCAGGCCGCCCGGCCCCAACAGCGTGCCGCCAAAATAGCGCGTCACTACGCAGCAAACATTTTTGAGCTCCGCACCGCGCAACACCTCGAGCGTCGGCATACCGCTCGTGCGGCTCGGCTCACCATCGTCGCTCTGGCGCTCGCGTCCATCGACCAAAATCCACGCGGGAACATTGTGTCGAGCGTCGTAATGACGTTTGCGAACCATCTCGATAAAGGCATTCGCCTCGTCCTCGGACTCAATATGGACCAGCTGGGCAATAAACCGGCTCTTGCGGTCCACAAACTCGCCCGAAGCCTCAATATTCGATTGCAGAGTAAAATAGCTGTCCAACAAAGCCCCTCAACAAAATAAAGCGCAGCAACGAACAGCTTCAATAATACGGCAAAGGCCGTACCGATTGTCAGGGTAACAAAAATGCCAAGTGGGCCTATAAGCCGGGTTCTGTCGTGAACGGTCATTTATCTTGTCTGCACGTTACCGTGCAGCTCCACGCACGCTACCCGAACGCGGACCGGGCCGGCCCATAGCGTTCCTATTCGCGCTTGCTCCGGATGGGGCTTGCCAAGCCGCCGTGTTGCCACGACGCTGGTGGTCTCTTACACCACCGTTTCAGCTTTTCCCTTTACGCCTTGCGGCGCAGGTGGGAGTCTTCTTTTCTGCGGCGCTTTCCGTCGGATCACTCCGCCCGGCCGTTAGCCGGCATCCCGCCCTCTGGAGCCCGGACTTTCCTCACGCGTGCTGCAAGCAGCACATCGCGCGACCGTCTGGCCCACTCAGCAGTGCAAGAGTGTAGCACACCGTCAGCATAGGCAGCGGCACAACACAAGCGCTCGACACGATAAACCAAGAACCATGTCATGCAGTACAATAGGAACGCCGATGGGCAACGTTGTCAGTCGAGACGCGACCGCGCTCCGCACCCCTCCGTCTACTCGGTGCGTTCCCGCCTCCTCCCCGAGGCGGGATGTCGGCGTTTTTTCATGCACCGACAACTCAATAGCAAGCGAATAGCCCAAGCAGCGTTACGCGCAGGCACTACCGAACATCTCGGCAGTAAATGCAAAAAGGGACCCGTCCATTACGGACGGATCCCTTAAAACAAGTGATCGTCAAACCGATTTACTCGGCGTCGGTCTCCTCGTCCTTCTTCTCGGAAGGCAGCGGGGTAACCTCGATCTCGACGCCCAGAGTCTCAGCAGCGGACTTCATGGACAGGGAGATACGACGACGGTCGAGGTCGATCTCCATGACCTTGACCTGAACCTTGTCGCCCACGTGGGTGACCTGAGAAGGCTGATCGACGTGCTTGTTGGCCATCTCGGAGATGTGCACAAGGCCCTCGATGCCCTCGCCCAGGTCGACGAAAGCGCCAAACGGGACAAGCTTGGTCACCGTGCCCTCGACGATAGCGCCGACGGGGTACTTCTTGACCAGTGCGCGCCACGGATCCTCGGTGGTCTGCTTGAGACCCAGGGAGATGCGCTCGCGGTTGAGGTCGACGTCGAGAACCTCGACCTCGACCTCCTGGCCGACCTTGACAACCTCGGAAGGATGGTTGACGTGGTTCCAGGAGAGCTCGGAGATGTGGATGAGGCCGTCGATACCGCCGAGGTCGACGAAGGCGCCGAAGTCGACGATGGAGGAAACGGTGCCCTGGAGACGCATGCCAGACTTGAGCTTGGACAGGATCTCGGAGCGTTCGGCCTTACGGGACTCCTCGAGCACGACGCGACGGGAGAGGACGACGTTGTTGCGGTTGCGGTCCATCTCGATGACGCGGGCCTCGATGCGGGTGCCCATGTAGGAGGTGAGGTCCTTGACGCGACGGAGGTCGACGAGGGAAGCGGGCAGGAAGCCGCGCAGGCCGATGTCGAGGATCAGGCCGCCCTTGACAACCTCGATAACCTCGCCCTCGACGTTCTCGCCGGAGTTGAACTTCTCCTCGATGCGGTTCCAAGCACGCTCGTACTCGGCACGCTTCTTGGACAGGACCAGACGACCGTCCTTGTCCTCCTTCTGGAGAACCAGGGCCTCGATGGGATCACCGAGTGCAACGATGTCTGCAGGGTTAGCGTCCTTGCGGATGGACAGCTCGCGGACCGGGATAACGCCCTCGGACTTGAATCCGATGTCAACGAGCACCTCGTCATGCTCGATCTTAACGACAGTGCCGTTAACGAGATCGCCCTCATCAAAGTCGGTAATCGTACCGTCGATGAGGTTGTTCATCTCCTCCTCGTTGACATCGTCAAGAGAGAAAATGGACGAGTTCTGAATCTCACTCAAAGGTGGACCCCTTTCGAACTACGGGGCCC
>CAJMPY010000022.1 GCA_905215385.1 uncultured bacterium
GCACGGCCCTGGGTCTGGGAGCGAAGGTCGGTAGCGTAACCGAACATCTCGCCCAGCGGCACCTTGGCACGGATGAGCTTGCTGTTCTTGCGATCCTCCATGCCCTCGATCTTGCCGCGGCGACCGGAGAGGTTGCCCATAACGTCGCCCATGTACTGCTCGGGGGTCTCGACCTCGACAGCCATGATCGGCTCGAGCAGCTGCGGATCGGACTTCTTGAGGGCGTCCTTGATAGCCATGGAACCGGCGATCTTGAAGGCGGCCTCGGAGGAGTCGACCTCGTGGTAAGAACCGTCGAACAGGGTGACCTTAACGTCGAGGACCGGGAAGCCGGCGATAACACCGGTGTTCAGGGCCTCCTGGATGCCCTTGTCGATGGACGGGATGTACTCCTTGGGCACGACGCCGCCGACGATAGCGTTGACGAACTCGTAGCCGAAGCCCTCCTCCATCTTCTCGAGCTTGATGACGGCGTGGCCGTACTGACCGCGACCGCCGGACTGACGGACGAACTTGCCCTCAGCCTTCTCGACGTCGTGACCAGCGGTCTCGCGGTAGGCAACCTGGGGCTTACCGACGTTAGCGTCAACCTTGAACTCGCGGAGCAGACGGTCGACGATGATCTCGAGGTGCAGCTCGCCCATGCCGGCGATGATGGTCTGGCCGGTCTCGTGGTTGGTGGACACCTGGAAGGTCGGGTCCTCCTCGGCGAGCTTGGTCAGAGCCAGGGACATCTTGTCCTGCTCGGCCTTGGTCTTGGGCTCGATGGCAACGTCAATAACGGGCTTAGCGAACTCGATCTTCTCGAGGACGATCTCCTTGCCCTCGGCGCACAGGGTGTCACCGGTGGTGGAGTTCTTGAAGCCGACGCAAGCGACGATGTCGCCGGCGGCAGCGTCGTCACGGTCGATACGCTCGGCGGCGTTCATCTCGAGGATGCGGCCGAGGCGCTCGCGCTGACCGTTGGAAGCGTTGACAACGTAGGAGCCGGACTCGGCGCGGCCGGAGTAAACGCGGACGTAGGTGAGCTTACCGACGAACGGGTCGGTCATGATCTTGAAGACCAGGCCGGAGAAGGGCTCGTCGAAGGAAGGATGACGCTGAATCTCCTCGCCGGTGTCCGGATCGGTACCGGTGACGGCCTCGACGTCAAGCGGGCTGGGCAGGTAGTCGACGACAGCGTCGAGCAGCTCCTGAACGCCCTTGTTCTTGTAGGCGGAACCCACGAAGACGAGGTTGAGCTCGTTGGCCAGAACGCCCTTGCGCAGAGCAGCCTTGATCTCCTCGACGGTGAAGTCCTCCTCCATGAGGATCTTCTCCATGAGCTCGTCGTCAAAGCAGGCAGCAGCGTCGAGGAGCTCCTCGCGCTTGGTGGCAGCGATGTCGGCAAACTCAGCCGGGATCTCGTCCATCGGCTCGGGGTAGGTCATGCCCTTCTCGTCGGCCTTGAAGTCCCATGCAGTCATGGTGACCAGGTCGATGACGCCCCAGAAGTTGTCCTCGGCGCCCATCGGGACCTGAGCGGCCACGGCGTTGGCGTCGAGACGATCCTTCATGGTCTCGATAGCGTTGAAGAAGTCAGCGCCCACGCGGTCATACTTGTTGATGAAGGCGATGCGGGGGACGTTGAAGGTAGAAGCCTGACGCCAAACGGTCTCAGACTGGGGCTGAACGCCGGCAACGGCGTCGAAGACGGCGACAGCGCCATCGAGGACGCGCAGGCAGCGCTCGACCTCGGCGGTGAAGTCAACGTGGCCCGGGGTGTCGATGATCTGGATGCGGTAGTCCTTACCGTCCTTGTTCCAGAAGCACGTGGTAGCAGCGGAGGTAATGGTTACGCCGCGCTCCTGCTCCTGAACCATCCAGTCCATGGTGGCAGCGCCCTCATGGACCTCACCGATCTTGTGGGTCTTACCGGTGTAGTAAAGAATACGCTCGGTCGTGGTGGTCTTACCGGCATCGATGTGGGCCATGATGCCGATGTTACGGGTATCGGAAAGCTTGTACTTAGGCTTAGCCATGTTAGTTCCTTACCTTAACTTACCAACGATAGTGAGAGAACGCGCGGTTGGCCTCGGCCATCTTGAAGACGTCCTCACGCTTCTTGACGGAAGCGCCCAGGCCGTTGGAGGCGTCGAGGATCTCGTTGGCGAGACGCTCGGCCATGGTCTTCTCCTTGCGAGCGCGGGAGAAGTTGACGATCCAGCGGATACCCAGAGCGGTGGAACGACGGGAGTTGACCTCCATCGGGACCTGATAGGTAGCGCCACCGACACGCTTGGGCTTAACCTCGAGCGTGGGCTTGACGTTGTCCATAGCCTTCTTGAAGGTAGCGAGAGCGTCGCCACCCTCGGACTTCTCGGCAACGATCTCGAAAGCGGTGTAAACGATGCGCTCAGCGGTGGCCTTCTTGCCGTCAAGAAGGACCTTGTTGATGAGCTGAGTCACCAGGCGGTTGTTGTAAACGGCGTCAGGCTGAACCTCACGACGATTAGCTGCTGCACGACGCGGCATGTGAAATCTCCTTAAGTGTCTACCGTGCGGCGCTCAAGACGGCACACGGCGAAAGTATCAAAACGTTATCTGGCTTATTTAGCCTTGGGGCGCTTAGCACCGTACTTGGAACGGGCCTGCATACGGTTCTGGACCGGAGCAGCGTCGTAGGCGCCACGGATGACGTGATAACGGACACCAGGGAGGTCACGGACACGACCGCCGCGGACGAGCACGATGGAGTGCTCCTGCAGGTTGTGGCCCTCACCCGGGATGTAAGCAGTAACTTCGATGCCGTTGACAAGGCGAACACGGGCAACCTTACGAAGAGCCGAGTTCGGCTTCTTGGGGCTCGTGGTGAAGACGCGGGTGCACACGCCGCGCTTCTGGGAGTTGTGCTGCAGAGCAGCGTTCTTGGACTTCTTGGGCACGGAACGACGGCCCTGGCGAACCAGCTGGTTAATAGTAGGCAAAGCGTACTCCTTCTCGAATGATTCCAGCTTTCTGTAAAGTGCAACGGCTTGAATCGAGGGGTCAGCATCCCCCTACGAAACACGCAGTTCGATAGGATACGTGGCGTTAGCTGTGCCGTCAACAGACCACGCCGCCGGGCGTATCCCAAAATTGGCACATTTCCGCAAAGCCTACACAAAAGGAATCCCCTCCCGTGCGCGGGGGCGGATCCCCGGGCCGGGCGGCACAGGGGTTAAGTTTGCTGCTCTACAGTCCTGGCTCGCACGGAGGCCACATTAAGTGGCCTCCGGCTCGTGCGGAACTCGCGACAAACTTAACCCCTGTGCCGCCCGGGCCGGGGATCCGACGTGCTCGTCGGGGCAACGTTACCTGCCAAAAAGGGACAGGTTTATTTTGGTCGGTTTTATCTGGGGAAACGTCGCGCTCCAACGGTGATCTGCTCTCACCTGTCGCATGGAAATCGGCGGCGCTTTCGGAAGTATGCGGCAAATTCTGGACCCGCCGAGCGCACCGGGGTTTTGCGATAATAAACCCGCAGGTAGAGCGCTTGAGCATATACGGTGTGGTCGACCCATCAAGATTTTGCCGCATACTTCAGGAATGCAGGCGAATATCGTGCGGTCTAACCGCCCATTTACCGCAAAGAAGGCCGCTTCCCCTAGTAGAAAGCGGCCCCAAATCTTACGAATAGACGATGGTAAAGGGTTCCGACGTTTCGGCGCCCCCTGTTGAAGTGCAGCGTGTGCCTTCGAGCGTTACTGAAACCACTTGGTCGACATCAATCAACTTCGTTGGCACCCAAATGTTCTCTCCGCTATTGCGTCCCATCGAAACATAGAAATTGTACGCCCCTGCGTCGTCATCTTCGATAATCTGCTCTGACCCATCCTTGTAGGTGACGGTCAGTTTATGATCAACTGCTTCATAGCCCAGATCATCGATGTGCGTCTGGATGGAAAACGGGCTAATCTCGAGAGGCGAGTCATCGGAGCGGAGCTCCTTTGTATCGACGTGCGCTCCGACGTTAAACTCTGGCGTCGATACCTCGATCACCTTCGCATCCTCACCTTTGCCCTCTGTCCAACTGATATTCCAGGTGACCGCATGTCGTAAATCTCGATCGCGATTCCAAGATGCAAAGTACATCGTGCCGTTAATGACCGTGTCGCTTGATGTGTCTTTATCAATGGTGCAGCGTGTATCAGCCCATTCCTCGCCGAAGTTCATGCTGGGTGTACTGACGCCCCCTTCTTCTTCACCATAGAGAACAAGTTCGCCAAGCTCTGCCGCCGGCTTGTAGTAGTTAACGCCATTCGGATTGGACAATGTAAACGTCACAGCACCGCAACCGTTCTCGTCGATTGCCATCTCATGAATGTCGAGCGTATAGCCGTTGCCCTCGACGGACAGATTGACCTTCTGGACTGCACCCTCCAGGCTTTGGGGCGCGATACCATCACCAAACTCTCTGGTGTAGGTATATTTCGTCCCCGACGAGCCGCCATTTGTCCAGGTAACGGACTCTCCGTTGCCATGGTTTCCCCAGGCAGAGGCAAAATAACTGGAATTGACAACAGCGTAGGCGACCCCTCCGGTCGCCAGCACTCCGGCAAGACATCCGATTACGGCAACATACAGAGGCTTCGCGTGACCCTTTCGGCGAAGCGGCTCGCCAGCAGCGGCATAAAGAACACGGTCAGCAAGATCGCTATCGGCTTGGACGGACTCGAAGGCCTGCTTGATCTGGTTGGATTTCACGGTCGCCCTCCTCTAGGATGAACTTGAGCTTCGATCTGCCGCGAGCTAAACGCGTTCGAACGGTCGCGGCTGGCACATGCAGTAACTCGGCAATTTCTGAAGTCGAGAAGCCCAGATAGTAATAGAGCACGATGGGGATACGGAATCGTTCCGGAAGCCGCATGACGTCCGACAGGACGGCCTTAGTCTCGTCCTGCGCCGCCAAGAGCGAATCGGTCAGATTCTCGATATCCTCCACGCGCCTCCACGGTTTTCGAAAGAGAGACTTGCATTCATTGATCGTGACCCGGATAAGCCATCGACGAAGATGCTCCCAGCTTTCAAAATGCGTATCGCTTTTGAGTAACTTTAGAAAGACGTCTTGAGCGACATCGTCGGCGTCAGCGCGATCGCGCAGATACGTCAAGGCGATCCGAAACACGACATCACGGTGGTCTTCAACCGCCTGTCTAAAAGCTTGTTCTTCCATAATCACCTCCCGGTGACGCTGATGGTTCTTGATGAGGTCCTCACCATAGATACGCTTTGGCCGAACGAAATGTTTCAAATCCAAGCAGGAAAAACCTACCAAAATAAACCTGTCCCTTTTTGGCAAAAGGAATCCCCTTCTGTGCGCGGGGGCAGATTCCCGGAACGGGCCGCCCGCTGTTTAAGTTTGCTGCTCTACAGTCCTGCGCAAGACGGAAAGCACATTAAGTGCTTTCCTTTGCGTGCGGAACTCGCGACAAACTTAAACAGCGGGCGGCCCGTTCCGGGAATCCGACGTACTCGTCGGGGCAACGTTCCTCATCAAAAAAGACCCGCTCCCCTGTTGGGAAGCGGGTCTTTGGAAGGGCGGTTAACGTACTAGGAAATTACTCCTCGTCGTTGTCCTTGGCCTCTTCGGCGTCATCGGTGTCCACGAGCTGGTTGAGCAGCTCGTCGAGGGAAGCCATGTCCTCGTTGATGGCACCGTTGGCGGGAGCCTTCTTGTCGTCGATCGGGGCGCCCAGGAGCTCCTCGTCGGCGTCGGCGTGATGCGTCGGCGTGGCGGAGGTGCCCAGCAGGATGTCGTCCGGACCGTCGGGGCTAAAGACCATCTGCAGCAGCTGCGAGAGGTCTTCCTCGTCGGCAACGTCGTCGTTGTTCTCGAGGATGTAGAGCAGGTCGTGGGCCTCCAGGCCGTCGCGGAGCTCCTCGATCGCCTTGGCACCGATGCCATCGATGCGCAGCAGATCCTCCTCGGACTTGCCGACCAGGTCGCCGACCGTCTCGATGCCGACCTCGCTGAACTTGTTGGTCCAGCGCTGCGACACGCCCAGGTCGTCGAACAGGTACAGGCGAGCCTTCTCGGCGGAGATGGTGTGGCCGTTGCGGGTGAACGAACCGTCAGCACCACCGAACTCGTCGTAGCCGGCCCAGTCGAGCTGCTGCGGGAGCTGCTCGTCCAGGTCCTTGAGCTCAACCGGAGCCCACTCGGGCAGCGACTTGGCGTTGGGCGAAGCCGGACCGTCGATGTCCACGTAGCCGTCGGCCGTACGATACGTCAGCTTGGCGTTGGCGTACGGCTTGAGGCCGGTACCAGCCGGGATCTTCTTACCGACGATGACGTTGGACTTAAGGTCGAGCAGGTGGTCGACCTTGCCCTCGATGGCAGCCTCGGTAAGGACGCCGGCGGTACGGATGAACGAAGCGCTCGACAGCCAGGAGTCGATGTTGGACGCGACCTTGAGCGTACCCAGGATGACGGGCTCGGCCACGGGAGCCTGACCGCCCAGACGGGCAACGCGCTCGACCTCGTCGGCGAACTCGTAGCGGTCGACGTACTGACCAAGCAGATACTTGGAGTCGCCGGGGTTGGTGATCTGAACGCGACGCAGCATCTGACGTGCGAGCACCTCGATGTGCTTGTCGTTCAGGTCGACGCCCTGGCTGGTGTAGACGTCCTTAACGCTCTCGACGAAGGTGTGCATCGTCGACTCGATGTCGGTCAGCTTGCGCAGGTTGCGGAAGTTGACGAAGCCCTTGGTGATCTGGTCGCCGGCGCGAACCTCGCAGCCGTCCTCGATCTCGGGCATAAAGCGCACCGAAGCGGGGACGCGACGCTCGTCGAGGACACGGGTGTGATCCTCGGAGTCGGTGAGCGTCAACACGTACTCGGACTTCTCGGGCTTAATCGAGAGGTGACCGGAGTACGGAGCCAGCTCGGCCTCGCGACCCAGGATCTTCTCGTTGACGTTGCCGACGATATCGAACATACGGCTGACCGTAGGCAGACCCTGCGTAATATCGTCGACGCCAGCGACGCCGCCGGAGTGAATGGTACGCATCGTAAGCTGCGTACCGGGCTCGCCGATGGACTGGGCGGCAATAATGCCGACTGCGGTACCGATGGCGACCGGACGACGGGTGGAAAGATCCCAGCCGTAGCACTTCTGGCACACGCCGTACTTGGAGCGGCAGGTGAGCAGCGCGCGGAGCTTGACCTTCTTGAGGCCGGCATCGACCATCTTCTGGATGTCGGCGACCTTCTCGATGTAGCCGTCCTGCTCAAAGAGCACGGTGCCATCGGGAGCCACGACGTCCTCAATGAAGCAACGGCCGACGAGGTCGGTGTTGAGGTCGGTGGTGCCGGGGATGATGAGGTTGTAGGTGACGCCCTCGTGCGTACCGCAGTCCTCCTCGCGGACGATGACGTCCTGGGCCACGTCGACCAGACGACGGGTCAGGTAACCAGAGTCCGAGGTGTGGGATGCGGTATCGACCAGGCCCTTACGGGCGCCGTAGGTCGAAATGAAGTACTCGAGCGGCAGCAGGCCCTCGCGGAAGTTCGCCTTAATGGGAAGGTCGATCGTCTCGCCGGACATGTCTGCCATCAGGCCACGCATGCCGCCGAGCTGACGCAGCTGGGTCTTAGAACCACGGGCGCCGGAGTCGGCCATCATGTACAGCGGGTTCTCCTCGTCGAACATGTCGAGCATGAGCGCTGCAACCTTGTCGGTACAAGCGGTCCACTCGTTAACGACTTCGATGTGGCGCTCCGTCTCGTTGATGAAGCCCTCCTCGAAGTACTCGTTGATCTGGTCGACGTTGGCCTGAGCGCGGTCGAGCAGCTCCTGCTTCTCGGCAGGGATGAGAGCGTCCCACACCGAGATGGTGAGGCCGGCGCGGGTAGCGTAGTGGAAGCCGGAGTACTTGATGGCGTCGAGGATCGGGCCGACCTTGGCCTCGGGGTAACGATCGCAGCAGTCCGCAACCAGCTTGGCCACGTCGCCCTTGACCATCTTGTAGTTCATGAACTCGTAGTCTTCGGGCAGGCACTGGCGGTTGAAGATGATGCGGCCGATAGAGGTCTCGAAGCGCGCGGTCTTGTTGCCGGTGACGTCGTAGTCGACAAACTCGTTCTTGCCGTTCTTGACGCGGAAGATACGGGTGCCGTCCTCGTTGATGACATTGGCGTTCTCGGCGGACACGCGGACCTGAATCTTGGCCTGCATGTCGACCTCGGAGCGGCAGTCATAGGCGTGCAGCGCGTCGTCGAAGCTCGAGAACACGTGGTTCTCGCCCGGCAGACCGTCGCGGACCTGGGTCAGGTAGTACACACCGATGATCATGTCCTGCGAGGGGATGTTGACCGGCTTGCCGGATGCCGGCGAGCGCAGGTTGTTCGCAGAGAGCATGAGCACGCGAGCCTCGGCCTGAGCCTGGCTGGACAGCGGCACGTGGACAGACATCTGGTCGCCGTCGAAGTCGGCGTTGAAGGGCGAGCAGACCAGCGGGTGCAGGTGGATAGCCTTGCCCTCGACCAGAACCGGCTCAAAGGCCTGGATGGACAGACGGTGCAGGGTCGGTGCACGGTTGAGCAGCACGACGCGGCCGTCGATGACCTCTTCGAGAATGTCCCACACAAAGGTGGCACCACGGTCGATAGCGCGCTTGGCGCCCTTGATGTTCTCGACCTTGCCGAGCTCGACCAGGCGCTTCATGACGAAGGGCTTGAAGAGCTCCAGCGCCATGGTCTTGGGCAGACCGCACTGGTGCAGCTTGAGCTTCGGGTCGGTGACGATAACCGAACGGCCGGAGTAGTCAACACGCTTGCCCAGCAGGTTCTGGCGGAAGCGGCCCTGCTTGCCCTTGAGGGCCTCGGCGAGCGACTTGAGCGGGCGACCGCCACGGCCAGAGACCGGGCGACCACGACGGCCGTTGTCGAACAGGGCGTCCACGGACTCCTGGAGCATGCGCTTCTCGTTGTTCACGATGATCGCAGGGGCGTCCAGGTCGAGCAGGCGCTTGAGTCGGTTGTTACGGTTGATCACGCGACGGTACAGGTCGTTGAGGTCGGACGCGGCGAAGCGGCCGCCGTCGAGCTGGACCATCGGGCGCAGATCGGGCGGAATGACCGGGATAACGTCCAGGATCATGTTCGCGGGGCTGTTGCCACCCTTCAGGAAGGCGTCAACGACCTCGAGGCGCTTGACGGCCTTCTCGCGCTTCTGCTTCTGGGAGTCCTCGTCGGCGATGATGGCCTTGAGCTTCTCGGCCTCGGAGGGGAGGTCGATGGCAGCGAGCAGGTCGCGGACGGCCTCGGCACCCATGCCACCCTTGAAGTACATGGAGTAGTAGCGGGTCATCTCGCGGAACAGCGGCTCATCGGAGATGAGGTCGCGCTCGGTGAGCTTCATGAAGGCGTTGAAGGCGTCCGTGCGGAGCTGCTTCTCGTCCTTGCACTCTTCCTCGATGTCGACGATGCCGGAGGCGATCTCCTCGGGGGTCAGCGGCTCCTCGTCGGAGAACTCGTCAAAGTTCTCGGGGTCGCCCTGCTCCTTGAGGGACTCGATCTGGCGGGCGCACTCGGCATCGATCTCTTCCAGATCGGCGGCGAGCTCCTCGCGCAGGTCGTCGGCGTCGGCCTCGCGGGCCTCATAGTCAACCTCGGTGATGATGTAGCTGGCAAAGTACAGAACCTTCTCGAGGTCCTTGGACTTGATGTCGAGCATACGGCTCATCGGGAAGCTCGTGGGGCTCTTGAAGTACCAGATGTGGGACACGGGAGCGGCGAGCTCGATGTGGCCCATGCGGTCGCGACGCACCTTGGCCGAGGTGACCTCGACGCCGCAGCGCTCGCAGACGATGCCCTTAAAGCGGATGCCCTTGTACTTGCCGCAGGAGCACTCCCAGTCCTTGGCGGGACCGAAGATCTTCTCGCAGAACAGGCCGTCCTTCTCGGGCTTGAGGGTACGGTAATTGATGGTCTCCGGCTTCTTGACCTCACCGTGCGACCAGGAACGGATCTGGTCGGCGGAGGCAAGGGAGATCTTTACCGAGTCAAAATCAGTAGCTTCGAAATCTGCCACAGTCAACTACTCCTTATCAGTGGTCGTGGCGGCGACAGCCTCGGGTGCCTCGGCGGTCTCGGCATCCTCGGCCTCGACGTCGGCGTCAACGCCGGCGAGCGCAGCCAGGTCGTCGAGAGCGGAGGTCTCCTCGGCGGTCACAGGGGCGGAGGCGTCCTCGTCGGTATCGTGCATGGGCTCGATGTCCAGTGCGAGAGAGCGGATCTCCTTGACGAGAACCTTGAAGGACTCGGGGATACCCGGGACAGGAACGTTCTCGCCCTTGACGATGGACTCGTAGGTCTTGACGCGGCCCACGGTATCGTCGGACTTGACGGTCAGGATCTCCTGCAGGACGTTGGAAGCACCGTATGCGTACAGTGCCCAAACTTCCATCTCGCCGAAGCGCTGGCCGCCGAACTGGGCCTTGCCGCCCAGAGGCTGCTGGGTAACCAGACTGTAAGGGCCGGTCGAACGGGCGTGGATCTTGTCGTCGACCATGTGGCCGAGCTTGAGGATGTAGGACGTACCCACGGTAATGGGCTCGCGGAACTCCTCGCCGGTGCGTCCGTCGAACAGACGGGTCTTGCCGCGCTCGTCAAGCTGGGTGACAAACTCGGGGCGCATGTGATCGCCAAAGGCAGCGGTGGCCTTGTTGAGCATGTTCTTGTTGGCACGACGGATGACCTCGGCGATCTCGTCCTCCTTGGCGCCGTCGAAGACGGGCGTGGCGGTGAAGAACGGACCGGGGACGTACTTGTCGGAGTCGGCCTGCTCGGTATCCCAACCGCAGGCAGCAGCCCAGCCAAGGTGGCACTCGAGCAGCTGGCCGACGTTCATACGCGAAGGAACGCCCAGCGGGTTGAGGATAACGTCGATCGGGGTACCGTCAGCCATGTAGGGCATGTCCTCGACCGGCAGAACGTTACAGATAACACCCTTGTTGCCGTGGCGGCCGGCGATCTTATCGCCCTGCTGGATCTTACGACGCTGGGCGACGTAGACGCGCACCTGCTCGTTGACGCCGGGGGCCAGGTCGTCGCCGTTCTCGCGGCTAAAGCGGACGACGTCGATGACGCGGCCGTAAGCGCCGTGAGGCATCTTAAGGGAGGTATCGCGGACGTCGTGGGCCTTGGCACCGAAGATGGCGCGCAGCAGGCGCTCCTCGGCGGTCAGAGCGCTCTCGCCCTTAGGCGTGACCTTGCCGACCAGGATGTCGCCAGGGCCGACCTCGGCGCCGATGCGGATGATACCGTCCTCGTCGAGGTTGGCAAGCATGTCCTCGGAGAGGTTCGGGATCTCGCGGGTGATCTCCTCGGGGCCGAGCTTGGTGTCGCGGGCGTCGATCTCGTGACGGGTGATGTTGATGGTCGTCAGCAGGTCCTCGGCCACCAGGCGCTCGGACACGACGATACCGTCCTCGTAGTTAAAGCCCTCCCACGGCATGTAGGCCACGGTGAGGTTCTGGCCCAGTGCGAGCTCGCCGTGATCGGTCGAAGGACCGTCAGCCAGAGGCTCGCCCTGCTCAACGGTGTCACCGACGCGCACGAGCGGACGGTGGTTGATGCAGGTGGACTGGTTGGAGCGCTGGTACTTGGCCAGGTGATACTCGTCCATGCCGCTGGCATGCTTGACGATGATCTTGGCGGCGTCGGCAAAGATGACCTCGCCGGCGTTCTTGGCCAGGGTGACCTCGCCGGAGTCCAGAGCGGCGCGGCGCTCCATGCCGGTACCGACATAGGGAGCGGCGGGGTGAACCAGCGGCACGGCCTGACGCTGCATGTTAGCGCCCATCAGCGTACGCTTGGCGTCGTCGTGCTCAAGGAACGGGATCAGCGTGGCTGCGACGGAGAGCATCTGACGCGGCGAGACGTCCATGTAGTCGACGTCCTCGACAGGCACGTCGGCGGGAGCGCCGAAGGAGCCGTCGAAGTCGCGGGTACGGGCGATCACGGCGTGCGGGCGGACGAGCTTGCCCTCGGCATCGGTCGTGATGAACTCGTTGGTCTTGGGATCGAGCGGCGTGTTGGCCGGCGCAATGACGTGCTTCTCTTCCTCGTCAGCGGTCATCCAGTCGATCTGGTCGGTGGCAACGCCGTTCTCGACACGACGGAACGGGGCCTCGATGAAGCCGTACTCGTTGACGCGGGCATAGAGGGCGAGCGAGCCGATCAGGCCGATGTTGGGGCCTTCGGGGGTCTCGATCGGGCACATGCGGCTGTAGTGCGAGTTGTGAACGTCGCGGACGGCCGTCGGCACGTTGGTGCGGCGGCTGGAACCGGACTTGTGACCGGCAAGACCACCAGGGCCGAGTGCGGACAGACGGCGCTTGTGGGTCAGACCGGTCAGGGGGTTCGCCTGGTCCATGAACTGCGAGAGCTGCGAGGAACCGAAGAACTCCTTGATGGAGGCCACGATCGGGCGGATGTTGATGAGCGACTGCGGGGTGATCTCGTCGATGTCCTGGGAGCTCATGCGCTCACGGACGACGCGCTCCATACGGCTCATGCCGATACGGAACTGGTTGGCGACAAGCTCGCCGACGGTGCGGATACGACGGTTGCCAAAGTGGTCGATGTCGTCGACCTTGAAGCCCTGCTCGCCGGCAGCGAGGGACAGCAGGTAGCGCAGCGTCGCGACGATATCCTCGTCGGTAAGCACCGTGACCTCTTCCTCGGTGGTGAGGTTGAGCTTCTTGTTGACCTTGTAACGACCGACGCGGGCCAGATCGTAGCGCTGCGGGTTAAAGAGCAGACCCTCGAGCAGGCTGCGGGAAGCGTCCACGGTGGGAGGCTCGCCCGGGCGCAGACGACGGTAGATCTCAATGAGGGCGTCCTCGCGAGTGAGAGCGGTGTCGCGCTCCAGGGTACGCTTGATCACATCGGAGTTACCGAGCAGCTCGATGATGTCATCGTTGGTGACGGCGATGCCAAGGGCGCGCAGGAACATCGTGGCGCTCTGCTTACGCTTACGGTCGATGGAGACCATGAGCTGATCGCGCTTGTCGACCTCAAACTCAAGCCAGGCACCGCGGGACGGGATGATCTGGGCCTTGTAGATCTGCTTGCCCGAATCCATCTCGGAGCTGTAGTACACGCCCGGGGAGCGGACGAGCTGCGAGACGACGATACGCTCGGTACCGTTGATGATGAAGGTGCCTTGATCGGTCATCATGGGGAAGTCGCCCATGAAGACGAGCTGCTCCTTGATCTCGCCGGTCTCCTTGTTGGTGAGACGGACGTCGGTCAGAAGCGGGGCCTGATAGGTCATGTCCTTCTCGCGGCACTCCTCGACGGTGTGCGCGGGATCGCCAAACTGATGCTCACCGAAGGTAACCTCGAGAACATGGTTCTGGCTCTGGATGGGACTGGATTCCTTGAACGCCTCACGAAGGCCCTCGTCCTTAAAACGCTCAAAGGATTCCCTTTGAACAGAGATAAGGTTGGGGAGCTCCATGGCCTCCGGGATTTTCCCGAAGCTGACGCGCTTGCGCTCTGTGGCAGTGTATGCGTAGGTCACCAGGTTTTTCCTCCTTCACGGAAATGCTCGGTGGGTTGGCGAGGCATAGCTTCGCCAGTTATCGCAACCTAATAGTTTATCAGGTACCGACCGTTGAGCAAGAAAAGCCTTGACGCGATTGAGTTTTTGGAGTAGCAAAGTTTTTCGACAGAAAAGGTGCAGGTAGATATATGCGTATCGAACACCTGTTCATATATTTTCTGTGAACAGAGAGCCGGCAATCGCAACTCCTATAAAAAACGGGCGCGAACCGAGGTCCGCACCCGTAAATATCGTTGCCCGAAGGCTTACTTGCGCATCAAGCCGCCGCGCTCGTCGATGGCGTCCCAGAAGGCGCTTGCAAAGCGAGGGTCGCTTGCAGCCATGAGGGCGTTGGTGGCCATCCAGCCAGAAGGCGTGCCGGTGTCGTAGCCCGACAGCGGGTCGATGACGACAGCGTACATGGCCTCGCGATCGAGCGAACGGGCCATAGCGTCAGTCAGCTGAATCTCGCCGCCCTTACCGGCCTGCTGGTCGGCCAGCAGGTCCATGACCAGCGGGCTCAGCAGGTAGCGGCCGACGATGTACAGGTTGGACGGAGCCGCCTCGGGAGCGGGCTTCTCAACCAGACCGCCGATGCGCCAAACGGCACCGGGCTCGTCGTCGGCAGCATTCTCGAAGCCCTCGAGAGACCCCACGCGATCGCCGGCGATAACGCCGTAGCGGCTGACTTCCTCGGGCGAGCAAGCAGCGACGGCGATAACCGAAGCGCCACCGTGCTCCTTGGAAACGGCGAGCATCTTGTCGCAGATGTCGCGGTTAGGCACAACGTAGTCGCCCAGAAGAACCAGGAAGTTCTCCCCTGCCACGGCGTCGGCAGCAGAGCGGATAGCATGGCCGAGGCCCTTGGGCTCGTACTGATAACGGAAGTCGACCGGCATACCGCCAGCATGGGCGACGGCATCGGCATAGGCATTCTTGCCGCGCTCGCGCAGCAGGTTCTCGAGCGAGCGATCGGGCTGGAAGTAGCTCAGCAGCTCGGGCTTACCGGGAGAGGTAACGATGATGGCGTCGTCGACCTCCTCGGGGTCGAGTGCCTCCTCGACGACATACTGAATGACCGGCTTGTCGAGCACCGGCAGCATCTCTTTGGGCGTGCACTTAGTGCCAGGCAGAAAACGCGTGCCAAGACCGGCGGCGGGGATGATTGCCTTCATGTTATTCAAGGATCCTTTCGCAGGCGCAGAATGCGCCCTGTGCGTGCGGCACAGCGGCCGCAGACCAAATTGCGATACCGAAGTATCTTACCGCCGAAGACATACGTCACCGTAAGGCAAACGCAATTCTTCAGCAGGTCAACGCAAATTATTGCTCGAATGGTGCAATTTTACGCCCCAGCGGTAACGGGATTGACACGGCGAAGACAACGGTGTTCTGCGTGCCGAGCAATGGGAATGAGAGGCCAAAACAAAAAAGACGGGGCTCGCATAGCGAGTCCCGTCTGCAAAGAAATCTGGCGAGAAAGCCTGATTACTTGAGAGTGACAGCAGCGCCAGCAGCCTCGAGCTTCTCCTTGGCAGCCTCGGCGTCCTCCTTCTTGGCACCCTCGAGAACAGCCTTGGGAGCGCCCTCGACGACCTCCTTGGCCTCCTTCAGGCCAAGGTTGGTGAGCTCACGGACGGCCTTGATGACCTGGATCTTGTTGTCGCCGAAGCCCTCGAGCACGACGTCAAACTCGGTCTTCTCCTCGGCCTCAGCAGCGCCAGCAGCAGGAGCGGCGACAACAGCGGCAGGAGCAGCGGCGGAAACGCCGAAGGTGTCCTCGATAGCCTTGACGAGCTCGGAAGCCTCGAGAAGGGTCATTTCCTTAAGAGCATCGATGATCTCATCGGTGGTAAGCTTAGCCATTTCTAAGTCCTTTCGGTTTCCGTGCCTGTGCACGGAGATCAGTTAAAACACAGCGCGAATGCGCCTGGGGTGCGGCGTTGCCGCCGCGGGTGAAAACAGCGACTAGGCTGCCTTCTGCTCGGAGACCTGCTGAATCGAACGAGCGAGACCAGAGGAAACGCCGTTGACGCAGACAGCGATGTCGCGAGCGAAACCGGAGATGAGACCGGCGATCTGGCCGAGAAGCTGATCCTTGGTGGGCAGCTCGGCGATAGCCTTAACATCATCAGCGGAAACGGCCTTGCCGTCGGAGATACCGCCCTTGATCTCAAGGACGCCCTTGGACTTAGCAGAGAAGTCCTTAAGGGCCTTAGCGGCCTCGACCGGCTCGGTCTCGTAGAACACATAAGCGACGGGGCCGGCGAGGATCTCGTCGAGCTCGGGCTGCTCCTGGTTCTTGAGAGCGATCTTGACCAGGTTGTTCTTGTAGACCTTCATCTCGGCGCCGCACTCGCGAAGCTGATGACGCAGCTCCTGAGCCTGCTTAACCGTCAGACCGTTGTAGTTGACGACGAACAGACCGGCGTTCTCGGCGATACGGGACTCGATCTCTGCAACCTTGTCGATTTTGTACTGCTGGGGCATGAATTACACCTCCTCAAATTCTTTCCGGGCACGGTCCGCCACAAGGACGTGACGGGGGCATGTCCAAAAAGAAAGCCCCCGCGCTGCATGAGCGACGGGGGCGAGAAGACATATCTACTCGACCACCTCGGCTGGCGGGATGTCCCATTAAGCTCGCGGGCGATGCCCGTTTGCACCGGCTGTCTCTGGCAGCGGATTCGTGCGTGAATCGAAAGTATTATGGCGGGGACCCCGGCGTCGGTCAACGGGCGCGAGGATTCGCACACAAACCCTGCATACGCTCTGGTCCGAGGGGCCGGGTTGAGATTTTCGCTCGGTCAAGTCCTGGCTCGCACGAAGGCCACATTAAGTGGCCTTCGGCTCGTGCGGAATCTACGAAAATCTCAACCCGGCCCCTCGGACCGGAGCTGCGGTAACTTTGCTGCGGATCTTCGCGCCCGTTGAGCGACGCGCCCCACGTATAAACCTTATGTCGGTGGGCTGATGTGTTGCGTCCCGTTGGGCTATAAGGTTGAAATGAAGGTGGACAGGCGGGTTAGGCCTTCGTCAAGGTCTTTGTCGGAGACGCAGTAGCTTAGGCGGATGTGGCCTTCGGTGCCGAAGCAGTCTCCGGGGACTAGGGCTACGTTGGCTTCTTTGATGGCTTTGATGCAGAAGGCTTCGCTTGTTAGGTCGAACTTTTTGATGCTGGGGAAGGCGTAGAAGGCGCCTGCGGGCTCTACGACGTCCAGGCCCATGGCATCTAAAGCTGCGAGCACGCATTTGCGGCGGGCTCGGTAGACTTTGAGCATGGGGGTTGGGTCGACGGTGAGGGCTCGGGCTGCGGCGTCCATCTCGAAGGAGACGGCACTCGATACTAAGTATTGGTGAGCTTTTGCAATCTCGGCGATGACGGGGGCTGCCGCTGCGAGCCAACCCAAGCGCCAGCCGGTCATGGCCCAGGGCTTGGAGAAGCTCTCGATGATCACCGTCTGCTCGCGCAGCTCCGGATGTCGCCGGGCAAAGCGCTCGTAGCCATCCACGTAGACGAGGCGGTTGTATACGTCGTCGCAGACCACGTAGATGCCCGCCTGCTCCGCTACGCGCGCCACGGCGTCGAGCGATGCCGCGTTGAGAATGCAACCCGTGGGATTGTTGGGCGTGCAGATGACGATGGCCTTGGTCGCCGGGGTCACACAGGCGCGAAGCGCATCCTCGTCAATCTGAAATTGCGCAGGCTCCGTATCCAAAAAGACCGCTTTGGCGTGATTGGCTACGACGATGCTCTCGTACAGGCCAAAGGCCGGCGTGGGGATAATGACCTCGTCGCCGGGGTTGAGCATGGCCATGAATGTTGCCGACAGGGCCTCGGTCGCGCCGTCGGTCAGGATGACCTCGTCGGCCGAAAACGTAAGGCCCGCGTCCCCCATGTAGGCAGACAGTGCCTCGCGCAGGACAGGGCGACCGTTGTTGGGCGGATAGTGTGTGTCGCCGCGGCCCAGTGCGGCGGTCACCTCGGCGCTAATCACATCGGGCGTGGGAAAATCAGGCTCGCCGAGCGCAAGCGCGATGCATCCCGGATGCTGAGCGGCGAGCGCGTTGATTCGGCGGATACCGGAGGGCTTGAGCGTGGCAAGCGAGGTATTCATGGGCAGGCGCATGGCGTTCCTTTCGTAAGGGTTGCACTAGGATAGCGCGGCGAGGCGCTGCCAGACGGTGTAACCTAAACGGAAACCAACCGGAAAGGAGGCGGCATGGAGACGACCGCGCGCGGCGATGTACCAAAAACGTTGCAGACCATTGCGTATATCAGCATTCCCAATAGCGCCGATCTTGAGTTTTTGCTCTGGGACCTGCAGGATGCCATCGCCGCCTATGCTCAGCTTTCCGGTACTTCGTTCCCCCGTCTGGTCGCTCTGGGGACGGATGATGGCGGCAGCACTGCGGACGGCATTGTATTCGCTGTTGAGAATGCGCTCAATAACGAGGCGATGAGCGTCGTTGAGCAGGCGCTTGATTGCCTTGGGGGCACGGAAGCGCGCGTCTATGTCGTTGTTCAAGCCGGCTGTGGGAGTCCCGAGCGGGCGCACACGGTCGTTGGCCATCTGCGCGAAGCGTGCGAGCGTCGGGGGTTGTCGTGGTGCGGTGGCATTGTCGTCTGCACCGGCGCTGGCATCGCAGCGCTTTGCCGCTCCCCACGCATGGGCCTCTTGCGCCGACCGTTTTCCGAAGCCATGGACAAGCTCGTGGGTGCGGTGCGTATGGGTTGCTCGGTTGAGCATGCACAGCGACTCGGCGGCGGCAGTGCCGAGGACATCGACACCAATGGCATGGTTTTTGCCGAGCCAGCCGTGCCGGCGCCAATCTGGCAAGCCGTTATAAAACGCCTTGGCGCTCACGCTCAATCAAATATTTAAACTAACGAGCGCCCCAATCAACGGCATCGCGCCAGCGCTCAACAAGCCACTCCAAACGCCATGCCGCGTTGGCGGGACTTGTCGACGGCAGAACGATGGCCGGCAGCCCGGTGCGTTCTTGTAGATAGCGCTTGTAGAGCCGACCAGCTGTACCACCGTTGCATATCACCTGCTCAATGGGAGCTGCACCGGCAATGCGCTCGATATGTGCCGGCACAACGTTGCGAATGCTCGCGTCACTCGAGCCCTTGATGTCACAGCTCTCGATCACGTCCCACAGGGCCACACCGCCGTTGAGCAGCATAGCCCGCTTGGCGGCAATCGAGACGTCGAGCGTCGCAGGCTCGCCGCTCGCCAAAGAGTCGCCCTCGTTGGGCGGCACGGGCACACCGAGGCACGCGGCCATCACACGCCAAAAGCGATTCTGAGGGTTGCCGTAATAAAAGGCATTGGCGCGCGAAAGCACCGAGGGAAACGAGCCCAACACCAAAACGCGCGAGCGCCCGTCAAACACGGGCTCAAACCCATGCTCAATATGTTGATAGCCCTCGTCGGACGCAGCCATGGCCTAAGCCCTCAACAGATAGCGCACCTCGTAGGGTGCAAGCTCAAGGGTACCCGTCAGCTCGACCGTGGGCGCATCGTCGACAAGCAGGTCGACAAAGGAGCCGTTGAGCTCGCCGGCTCCAAAGGTATAGGGCTCGTTCACGGCATTGACCGCCACGAGCACCGTCGCATCGTCGCAAGTGCGCTCGAACAGCAGCTGCTTGTTCTGGATCACCACGTTGCGATATGCACCGTAGTTGAGGGCACGGGCCGCCGCGTCGTTTGCCGAGCGCAGGTGCGCGAGCTGCTTGACAAATGCCGTCAGCTCGTTGGGCGCAGGCTCATCGAGCGCAGGTCGCAGCGCCCAGTCACCATCGGGGCCGCCCTTTTCGCCGGCAATCCCCCACTCGCTGCCATAGTAGACGCACGGGATGCCCGGCATGCCAAACAGCATGCCGTAGGCGGGGCGCAGGCAGGACTTGTCCGTCAGGATGCTCGCCAGGCGCGGCACGTCATGGTTGTCGACAAACGACAGCAGATGCTTGCCGCGATAAATGCACCACGGGTCACCACCAAACTGGCGATGCAGCGAGTGGGCGATCTCGAACATGTTGACCGAGTTAAAGCTGGAGTACAGGCCCTTGTAGCACTCGTAGTTGGTGCAGGAGTCGAGCATCTCGTCGTTGACGATCTGGTTGTAGTCGCCGTGGAGCGTCTCGCCGATCAGCACAAAATCGGGCTTGAGCTCGCGGGTAAAGGTATGCAGACGACGCATGAAGTCGCGGTCGAGCATATAGGCGACGTCCAAGCGCAGACCGTCGATGCTAAAGACCTCGGCCCAGTGACGCACGGACTCAAGCAGGTAATCGACCACGGCGGGGTTTTGTAGGTTGAGCTTCACGAGCTCAAAATGGCCCTCCCAGCCCTCATACCAAAAACCATCGCCGTAGCACGAGTCACCGTCAAAGCTGATATGGAACCAATCCTTGTAGGGCGAGTCCCACTTGCGCTCCTGAACATCGCGGAAGGCCCAAAAGCCGCGACCGACGTGGTTGAAGACGGCATCAAGCACCACGCGGATGCCATGGGCGTGCAGCGTCTCGCACACGGCGGCAAAATCGGCATCCCCACCCAGGCGACGGTCGATATGGCGCAGGCTGCGCGTGTCGTAACCGTGGCTGTCGGATTCGAGCGGCGGGTTAATGAGCACAGCACCGATGCCGAGTTCCTGCAGGTAGCCGGCCCATTGGGCGATTTTCATAATCGGAGCATCGGGGTTGGGCGCGGCGTTGGCGGCCTGGGCGAGTTCATCCTCGGCAACGGGGGCGGCGTTTTCGCGCGGAGCTCCGCAAAAGCCCAGCGGATAGATCTGATAGAACGTCGTCTCGTATGCCCACATAGCAACCTCCCGGTAAGCTCAACACAACGACATCCATTGTATGCCCGGCTTGTATCCTCTCCCCCAAAATAAGTTGCGGTGGAATAGTTCCTGTTTGAGCCTTCAGAGGCCTTAAACAGGAACTATTTCACCGCAACTGATGAGGGGACGTGATTAGGCGACGGGCTTGGCGCGGCGTATGGCCGGGAACAGCACCGTGATGGCGAGGATGACGCCCACGACAGCGATCGTGCCGCCTGCGTAGCCGATCCAGGCGATGCCGGGGCCCGACACCACGGCGCCACCGATTGCGGTGCCCATGCCGATCCCCAGGTTGAACAGGCCCGAGAAGATCGACATGGCGACAGCCGACGAGTCCGCCGGCGTGTACTTGATGAGCTCGGCCTGAAACGCCACGTTAAAGGCCGTGGAGCAGCAGCCCCATAGCGCGCAAACAGCGAGAACGGCGACGAGCGACGGTGCAACCGGACCCATGAGCAGCAGAGCCACCGGCACGCCGGAGAGCGTAATCGCGAGAAACGGGAACCGGTGCCCATCGAACAGGCGGCCAAACAGCCAGCTTCCGAGCAGACCAGAGCAGCCGAACGCCGTCAGCGTCATAGTGATGGCGCCCGCGTCGACGTGCGCGACCTGTGCCAGGAACGGCTCGATATAGCTGTAACCCGCATAATAGCCGGTCGCCATAAAGACCGTGACCGCATAAAGCGCGATGAGGAACGGGTTCTTGAGCAGCTCGGGAAGCTGTTTGAGCGTAAAGCGCTCACCCGCCGGCATGGCCGGGAACACCGCTGCCTGGTACACCACCGCGGCGGCAGAAAAGACCCCGACCACGGCAAACGTCATGCGCCAGCCCACGGCCAGGCCGATGGCGCGGCCGATCGGCAGGCCAAAGATCTGCGCGATGGACGAGCCCGTGGCAATCATGCTAATGGCGAGCGCCCCGTGGCGACTGTCAACCAGGCGCGAGGCCATGATCGAGGCGACCGACCAGAACACGGCATGCGCGCAGGCGACCACCAGGCGCGCACAGACCAGGATGGGATATGTCGGTGCCACAGCGGACAGGAACTGACCCAGCGAGAACACGGCAAGCACGCCGAGCAGCATACGCTTGAACTCAAAGCGCGAGGCGAACACCATAAGCGGCAACGACAGCAGCATGACGCCCCAGGCGTAGACCGAGATCATGATGCCTGCCTGGGCCTCGGTGAGCGAAAACGACGCGGCGATATCAGTCAGAAGGCCAATGGGCATGAACTCCGACGTGTTGAATACGAACGCACAGCAGGCGAGCCCGATAAGCGGGAGCCACCGTTTGAGTGAGATGCCATCTTGCCTTGCCTGAGTCATGTAGGAAACCTCTCCGATTGTCTTGAGCGGTGGGCGATTATATAGCAACGGCCCCGCATCCGTCAGTACAGATGCGGGGCCGCAATCAACTCAATACACAGAGGTGGCGGCGTCAATTAATAGCTAAGCCAACCCCAGCAATATGCCCGCCGAATGCACGACAAACGCCACGATCCAGGCGACCGTCACTTGAAACGCGAACACGGCAACGGCATAGCGCGCGCCCAGCTCGCTCTTGACGGCACCGATGGACGCCACGCAGGGCGGGTACAGCAGCGTAAAGACCAGGAACACGTAAGCGGTAAACGGCGAAAACATGGTTGACAGCACCGCGGGCGACGTTGCGCCCAAAAGCACCGTGAGGGTCGAGATGACGCTCTCCTTGGCGATAAGTCCGGTGACGAGCGCCGTCGAGGCGCGCCAGTCGCCGAAGCCGAGCGGGGCCAACACCGGCGCGATGATGCTACCCAGACCGGCAAGTAGACTCTGCGACTGATCGGCGACCACATTAAAGCGAATGTCGAACGTCTGAAGGAACCAGATGACAACGGTAGCGGCAAAGATAATGGTAAAAGCCTTGGTAATAAAGTCCTTGGCCTTATCCCATGCCAGCATCACCGTCGTCTTGACGCTCGGCAGGCGGTAATTGGGGAGCTCCATGATAAACGGCACCGGGTCTCCCTTAAATGCCGTGCGGTTGAGCACCAAAGCCGCGATGCAACCGACCGCAATGCCAATCAGATAGAGCGAGACCATGGCGGGAACCGTCGCCTGCGGGAAAAACGCCCCGCACAGCAGACCGTAGACCGGCAACTTGGCCGAGCAGCTCATGAACGGCGTGAGCATGACCGTCATCTTGCGGTCGTGCTCGGATGGGAGCGTACGGGTCGACATGATAGCCGGCACGGTGCAGCCAAAACCGACGAGCATGGGGACGAAGCTGCGGCCCGAAAGGCCAAAGCGACGCAGTACCTTATCCATGACAAAGGCCACGCGTGCCATGTATCCGGAGTCTTCCAGAATGGAAAGGAACAAAAAGAGCACGACGATAATCGGCAGGAAGGTCAGCACGCTGCCCACGCCCGTAAGCACGCCGTCGACAGCCAGCGAGCGCACCACGTCGTTGGTGCCGAACGCCTTGAGACCCGCATCGGCCGAGGCGATGATGGCAGCGATGCCGTCCTCCATGAATCCCTGCAACGCCGCGCCGATCACGCCAAACGTCAGCCAAAAGACGAGGCCCATGATCACCAGGAACGCCGGAATGGCTGTGTAGCGACCCGTCAGGATGCGGTCGATCTTGACGGAGCGCACGTGCTCGCGGCTCTCGTGCGGCTTGACAACGCAGCGCCCACACACATCGCCGATAAAGCTAAAGCGCATATCGGCCAGCGCGGACAGGCGGTCGGTGCCGGCCTCGCCCTCCATCTGGGTAATGATGTGCTCGATAGCGTCGAGCTCGTTACGATCCAGGTGAAGTGCCTCGGTCACCAGCTCGTCGCCTTCAACCAACTTGGTCGCCGCAAAGCGCACCGGGATGTGCGCCGTCACGGCATGGTCCTCGATCAGGTTGGCGATGCCGTGGATGCAGCGATGCAGTGCGCCGCCGTCCGGGCCATCGGGTGCGCAAAAGTCCAGGCGACCGGGGCGCTCGCGGAACCGCGCCACGTGCAAGGCATGATCCACCAACTCGCCGATACCCTCGTTGCGGGCAGCACTAATGGGAACAACAGGCACGCCCAACAGGCTCTCGAGCAGGTTGACGTCCACGGCGCCGCCGTTGGCCGTCACCTCGTCCATCATGTTGAGCGCGATGACCATGGGGCGGTCGAGCTCCATAAGCTGTAGCGTCAGGTACAGGTTACGCTCGACGTTGGTGGCGTCGATGATGTCGATGATGGCGTCAGGATGCTCATCCAGGATAAACTGGCGGCTGACGATCTCTTCGCCCGTGTACGGCGACAGGGAGTAAATGCCTGGCAGGTCGGTAACACTCGCCTCGGGATGGTTGCGGATGGTGCCATCTTTGCGGTCGACCGTCACGCCGGGAAAGTTACCAACGTGCTGGTTGGAGCCCGTCAGCTGGTTGAACAGCGTGGTCTTACCGCAGTTTTGGTTGCCGGCGAGGGCAAAATGAAGCGGTGCGCCCTCGGGCACGGCCGTTTTTGCCGCACGGGGCGAATACGTCCCCTCGCCGAGGGCCGGATGCTCCGTCGTGCCGATTGCGGCGTTCACGCGCGGACCCGTATCGGTGTCATGAATACCTACGAGCTCAATGCGAGCGGCATCATCCTTGCGCAGCGTCAGCTCGTAGCCACGCAGACGAATCTCGAGCGGGTCGCCCATAGGGGCGTACTTCATCATGGTGACTTCGGTGCCCGGCGTTAAGCCCATGTCCAAAATATGCTGTCGGAGCGCCTGATCGTCGGATGTCACCGATGCGACAACGGCGTCCTTTCCAATCTCGAGTGTATCGAGCTTCACGCGCTCATCCTTTCGTTAGACGCGGTTAACCGTTTACCGGGGCTAACCAACTCGTAACGACAAATGATAGCGCTCTGGACTTTTTTATAAAGTCAAATACCGATGTTTACCTGCGCAAACTTTATGCGGTGCGCCCCGAAAGCTCTTTGCGCATACCGCTCAGCGAGATCGAAATGGAACCCGACCGCGCGGTAGCAGTGAGTCGATCACCCTCGACTGACCCCGTGCATGTAAAGGGCGCCTTGCCCATCAAGACGTGGGAAATAGTACCCGAGAGTTCAAAGACATCGCCCTCAGCGCGGGCACTCGAGAGAGCGATATTGAGACCCCTGACGTTTAGTACTGCCCTGAGCACGCCGTTCACCCCATGTGAAAACGTCACCTCGCCGCGTTTACTCCCCACCGGCGTCTGGGCCGAAACCACATACGTACCCTCAAGCATGGCTCCTCCTCTAAGCAGACTTTTTGAAACGGGCAAGTAGTCTACTTTTACATATGGCGCTCCAGGAAGCGGAAGGCTAGGCGAATCCAGGGACGGACCGCCACCTGCTTGTCCTCGTTGTCGACCGCGGTGTTGGCGTTGCCGAGCGAAAGGCCGTGGCCACCCTGGTCAAAGACGTGCATCTCGCATGCAACGCCCTCCTCGGCCATGCGCTGCGCAAACGGGTAGACCTGCGCGACCGGCGCCGTCTTGTCGTCCGAAACGCCCCACACAAAGGTCGGGGGCATCTGGCGCGAAACGTGCGTGGTAGGGCAAATGTCGGTCAGGTGCTCATCGGTCGCCTCGCCGCCCGTCACCATCGACAGATAGTCGTTGAGCAAATCGCGTCCCGTCTTACCACCCGTCTTGGGCACGCGCAGGTCGATGCGCGGGTCGCGCGTCTGCATATCGCGCACATAGGCAAGGTCGAGCAACGGATAGCCCAGCACCACGGCGTCGGGACGAATATCCTCCGGACGAGCCCCGGCAAGGCCCGCGAAGGGTCCGGTCTTCCACTGCGTTGCCAACGAGGCGCAGATCATGCCGCCCGCCGAGAAACCCACGATGCACACGCGCTTGGGATCGACATGCCACTCGTCGGCGTTGGCGCGCACGGTAGCGACCATCTTGGCGAGGTCCGCCTGCGGGTGCGGAAAGCTCACGTCGCCCGTGGCGCTCGTCACATAGTTGAGCACAAAGGCCTGGTAGCCGCGGTCCAAAAATGCAAACGCCACCGGGTCCTGCTCGTGCGGAGCGATATGCGTAAACCCGCCTCCGCCGCAGATGATCACCGCGGGGCGGCGGCCATTGGGCTTGTCGGGCAGCGGCTCGGCACCCAGATACGTAAACGTCGCCGGATAATCCTCGGTCGGCTCCTCGCCCCACAGCGCATGGTTCTCAATAATCATAGGTGCTCCCTCCGTGCGATTCGTACGCACTCGTTTTTCGCACCTTAGCGTACCCCACTTGAGCCCGCGGCGCAGAAACGCCCCCGCAATAAGTTGGCCATCAACTGATATATCACATAATCCCAGCTCAGGACCATCGTTAAGCAGCGTAAAATAGGAGCGCTGACCGTGCTGGGAAACACGTACGAAACGTTTCCGGCAAACCACACGCGTGCAACATGCGCGCCTGATACGTTGGAGGCATCTATGGGTCTGCTCGATTCGCTCAAGTCCACGTTCACTTCGTCGGGCGAGGCGTCCGTTCCGCCCGCAGCAAGCTTCGCCACCCGCGAAGGCGTCATCTACGCTCCCGTCAACGGCGTGCTCGTCAATCTGAGTGAGGTTCCCGACGAGACCATCGCCTCGGGCATGCTCGGCCAGGGCTACGGCATCGAGCCCATTACCGGCACCATTTACGCCCCCGCCAACGGCCGTATCGGCGCCACCACCGTCACCAACCACTCCATCGGCATGATCACCGAGGACGGCCTGCGCGTGTTCATCCATGTTGGCCTGGGCACCGTGGAAATGAACGGCAAGGGTTTTGCCCGCTTCGTCGAGATGGGCGACACGGTCAAGGCCGGCCAGCCGCTCATCAGCTTCGACCGCGACGCTATCAAGGCCGCCGGTCACGAGGACATCGTGACCGTCATCATCTCTGAGCTCGACCGCCTCAAGAGCATCGACCACGTCGGCGAGTCTGGCACGCTTATCGGCGGCAACCCGCTCGTCAAGCTTGGCGACCCGCTGCTGGTAGCCAAGACCAAGTAGCCAGGTCCCGCGCACACAGCCAAAAGGCACCTCGTCAAGCGCCCGCGACCATTTGGCCGCGGGCGCTTTTCGTTTGAAAAACCATCCCGCCAATGCCTTATCTGTATAGCCCAAATGAGCCGAGCTGCTAGAATATCGAACTGTATGGATAACTATCATTCAACCGTTATGGGAGGATACGTGAACCGCACCAAAATCGCGCAGCTCTATGCCGATGCCGAGTCGCTCGGCGGCCAAACCGTCACCGTTGCCGGCTGGGTCAAGTCCGTCCGCGACATGAAGAACTTTGGCTTCGTTACGCTCAACGACGGCAGCTGCTTCCGCGACCTGCAGGTCGTCATGAACCGCGATGCACTCGACAACTACGACGAGATCGCCCATCAAAACGTCTCGGCCGCACTCATTTGCACCGGCACCGTCAAGCTGACCCCCGATGCGCCCCAGCCTTTCGAGCTTTCTGCCACCTCCATCGAGATCGAGGGCGTCAGCGCCCCGGATTACCCGCTGCAGAAGAAGCGCGCAACCGTCGAGTTCCTGCGCACCCAGCAGCACCTGCGCCCGCGCACCAACCTGTTCCGCGCCGTCTTCCGCATTCGCTCTGTCGCGGCTGCCGCCATCCACCGCTTCTTCCAGGAGCAGGGCTTTGTCTACGTCAACACCCCCATCATCACCACGAGCGACTGCGAGGGCGCCGGCGAGATGTTCCGCGTGACCACGCTCGACCCCAAAAATCCGCCCCTCACCGAGTCCGGCGAGGTCGACTGGAGCCAGGACTTCTTTGGCAAGCATGCGAGCCTCACCGTGTCCGGCCAGCTCAATGCCGAGAACTTTGCCATGGCCTTTGGCGACGTGTACACCTTTGGCCCCACCTTCCGTGCCGAGAACTCCAACACCACGCGCCACGCCGCCGAGTTTTGGATGATCGAGCCCGAGATGGCCTTTGCCGACCTTAACGACTATATGGATAACGCCGAGGCCATGCTCAAGTATGTCCTCAAGGACGTCATGGCAACCTGCCCCGACGAGCTCAATATGCTCAACAAGTTTGTGGACAAGGGTCTGCTCGAGCGCCTGGACCATGTCGCCAACTCCGACTTTGCCCGCGTTACCTACACCGAGGCCGTCGAGATCCTGGAGCAGGCAGTCGCTGCTGGCCACCAGTTTGATTACCCCGTCAGCTGGGGCATCGACCTGCAGACCGAGCACGAGCGCTTCCTGACCGAGGAGCACTTTAAGCGACCGACTTTTGTGACCGACTACCCGGCCGAGATCAAGGCCTTCTACATGCGCATGAACGAGGACGGCAAGACCGTCGCCGCCGCCGACTGCCTGGTGCCGGGCATCGGCGAGATCATCGGTGGCTCCCAGCGCGAGGAGCGCCTGGATCTGCTCGAGGCCCGCATCAAGGACCTGGGCATGAATCCCGAGCAGTACAAGTACTACCTTGACCTGCGCCGCTACGGTTCCTGCAAGCACGCCGGCTACGGCTTGGGCTTCGAGCGCTTGGTCATGTATCTGACCGGCGTGGGCAACATCCGCGACGTCCTGCCGCACCCGCGCACCGTGGGCAACGCCGACTTCTAATCGCCACAGCGCCACCAAACGCGTTCCAGCGCATCACGCCAGCGCCTCTCGGCAAGCCGAGGGGCGCTTTTTTCAACAGTATCCGTCAAGCTTTTGGCAAGATTTTGGTCAGTTGAGCAGGGCTGTTGAAAACTCGACCCGCCGCTTGCCGACGACTACCGACCGCCCGGAGCGTCCTGCACCCCTGGGAAAGCCCCGCGCCCTAGGCTCCATACCGTCGCCACCCAAAACGGAAAGGACGTGGACGCCATGACCGAAACCGCTGTTGAAACTTACGAGACCACGACGAGGGGCGCCGCCTCGATGGCAGCCTATCGCGCCGTTCGCATCCTGCAACTATTAAGCGAAAACACCGGCGAGGACAAGGCCATGCTTTCCGATGAGTTGATCCGGCGTCTCGCCCATCCCGACGACCCCGCCCGCATGCCCATCTCGGCGGCGCGGCGCAGCATCTACACCGCCATCTCCGCACTTCGCCATGCCGGATACGAAATTGAATACAAGCGCGGCGTGGGGTATCGGCTCTTGACCCGTCCGCTCACCGACGAAGAGATCATCCGGCTCCACGGCATGGTCATGCGCAACCGCTCTACGCCCATCGCCATTCGAAAAAGCATGGCGCAGCACCTGGTCGCCATGGCGAGTGCCGACGTTCGCGGCTACCTCGATGCACCCGAGCCTGCTCCAAGCGCAGGCGACAAATCCACCAAGGCCACACGCACGCCCGTCAAGCGCATCGATGCCTGCGAGCTCATCGAGCAGGCCATCGACCACGGAACCACGGTGAGTTTTGATATTTCGAGTGTCACGGCACGCGGAGAGGTCGAAGTGGCGCGGATGACACTCCGGCCCTTTGCCATCAAGCAACGAGACGGCATCTCGTATTTGCTGGGAACGGTCTATGACGCGCGAGGCGCCGACGACACGCTGCGTACCGTAGAGATTGGCCGCATGAGAAACGTCACCACGCGTCTCCTCGACGGCAAGAAGCTCTTCGCCGCCCTGGACGAGGACGACACCTCGTCAGCCGCATAAGACCCTCCGCCGCCCATTCGACTACCCGTACCGCCCATCCGATTCTGTATTAAAAAACCCGCCAGGCTGTTGTAAAAATGGACATCAGCGCTACTATAGTTCCACTTGCACTTTGTCCCAGTGCAGTGTTTCCAGCCATTTTTATACTGGGGGTAATGATATGAAGGACATCACCATCAGCCGCAGGAGCCTTCTGGTCTCCGCCGGTCTGCTCGCGCTCGCCCCGCTCGCCGGATGCGGCGGCAACTCTGGTTCCGGCTCTGCTGCCGCCGGTTCCGACTACACCATCGGCGTTCTGCAACTCACCGAGCACTCCGCACTCGATGCCGCCAACGACGGCTTTGTCAAGGCCATCAAGGAGAGCGGCCTTAAGGTCAAGATCGACCAGAAGAACGCCCAGAACGACCAGTCCACGTGTAAGTCCATTGCCGACAAGTTTGTGGGCGACAACGTCAACCTGATTTATGCCATCGCCACGCCCGCCGCGCAGGCTGCCGCCGGCGCCACGGCCGATATCCCCATCGTGGGCTGTGCCATCACCGACTACGCCGCCTCCGGCCTGGTCCAGGACAACGACAAGCCCGGCACCAACGTCACGGGCGCTTCCGACCTCACCCCAGTCGCCGAGCAGCTCGAGATGATGCAGAAGGTCCTGCCCGACGTTAAAAAGGTCGGCCTGCTCTACTGCACCGCCGAGTCCAACTCCGACGTCCAGATCAAAGCCGCCAAGAAGGAGCTCAACAAGCTGGGCCTCGAGTACACCGATTTCACCGTCTCGAGCTCCAACGAGATCCAGTCCGTCGTCGAGTCCGCCGTGGGCAAGGTCGACGCGCTCTACTCCCCCACCGACAACACCATCGCCGCGGGCGCTTCGCAGGTCGGTCAGATCTGCAAGGAGAACAAGCTCCCCTTCGTGACTGGCGAGGAGGGTATGTGCATGGCCGGCGGCCTGTTCACCCTCTCCATCAACTATGAGGACCTGGGCTACGCCGCGGGCGAGATGGCCGTTAAGATCCTGAAGGGCGAGGCCAAGCCCGAAGACATGCCGATCAAGCACCTCTCGAGCAAGAACCTGGTCGTCGTCAAGAACGACGAGATGGCCGAGGCGTTGGGCATCGACCTTTCCGCCCTGGACGAGTAGCACCATGCGCCGTAACGCATCTAGGGTTCGTTCTCGCCCATAGCTGCGTTATTCAATATCTGAGCCATTGGGGCGAACGTCATAGACCGGCGTTCGCCCTGCTTGTTTCAGATATAACAAAACGTTTGCCTGCCGTTCTTATATTCATTGTTACCGCTATTATGGAACATCACGTGTCCACCCTATCCTAGGAGGTATGAAGCATGCTCATTGCATTGCAGGGCGCCGTTTCGCAGGGCGTCCTCTGGGGCATTATGGTGCTTGGCGTGTTTATCACGTTCCGCCTGCTCGACATCCCCGATATGACCTGCGACGGCAGCTTTGCCCTCGGCGGCTGCGTCTGCGCCGTACTCATCGTCAATAACAACGTCGACCCGCTGCTCGCCGTGCTGGCCGGTATGTGCGCCGGCGCCATCGCGGGCGCCGTCACGGGCATTCTGACCACCGTCTTTGAGATTCCCGCGATCCTCGCCGGAATCCTCACCCAGATCAGCCTGTGGTCCATCAACCTACGCATCATGGGCAAGTCCAATACGCCCATTCTTGCCAAGGGCACCGTGTTCTCGGCCGTCAGCAATATGACCGGTCTGCCGCAGTCCACCGTTGCCATCATCTTGGGCATCCTGCTCGCCGTGGCTATCGTTGCCATCCTGTATTGGTTCTTTGGCACCGAGATCGGCTCGGCGCTGCGCGCCACCGGCAACAACGAGTACATGATCCGCGCCCTGGGCGTCAACACCAACTCCACCAAGATGATCGCCCTCGTGCTCTCCAACGCCCTCATCGGCCTTTCGGGCGCGCTCATCTGCCAGAGCCAGAAGTATGCCGACATTGGTATGGGCACCGGTGCCATCGTTATCGGTCTTGCCGCCATTGTTATCGGTGAGGTGCTCGGCCGTCTGCTGCCCGGCGGCCTCACGCAGTTTAGCGTCCGTCTTGCCTCCGCCGTCTTTGGCTCCGTGGTGTACTTCCTTATCCGCGCCATCGTGCTGCAGTTGGGCATGGACGCCAACGACATGAAGCTGCTCTCCGCTGTGATTGTCGCTGTGGCTCTGTGCGTGCCCGTGGTTTGGGAGCGTTATAAGCTCCGCAGCTCCTACACGAAGGGGGATGAGGCAGATGCTTAAGCTCTCGCACGTCAAGAAGACCTTTAACAAGGGCACCGTCACCGAAAAGCGCGCGCTCACCGGCGTCGACCTCACCCTGAATGACGGCGACTTTGTAACCGTGATCGGCGGCAACGGCGCCGGCAAGTCCACGCTGCTCAACATGATCGCCGGCGTGTACCCGCTCGATTCGGGCGTTATTGAGCTCGACGGCACCGATATCTCGCGCCTGAGCGAGTCGCAGCGCGCCAAGTACCTGGGCCGCGTGTTTCAGGACCCCATGCGCGGTACCGCTGCCGACATGCAAATCGCCGAGAACCTGGCCCTCGCCAAGCGTCGCGGCCAGCGTCGCGGCCTTTCGTGGGGCGTCACCAAGGCCGAGAAAGATGAGTACGTTGAGCTACTCAAGCGCCTGGACCTTGGTCTGGACACGCGTCTCAACGCCAAGGTCGGCCTGCTCTCGGGCGGCCAACGCCAGGCGCTCACCCTGCTGATGGCCACGCTCACCAGGCCGCGCCTGCTGCTGCTCGACGAGCACACCGCGGCCCTCGACCCCAAGACGGCCTCTAAGGTGCTCAACCTGACCGAGGAGATCGTCGACGAGAACCACCTGACCACGCTCATGGTCACGCACAACATGAACGACGCTATCCGTCTGGGCAACCGTCTGATCATGATGCACGAAGGCCACGTGATCTACGACGTGGCCGGTGACGAGAAGAAGTCGCTCACCGTGGCCGACCTGCTGCAGAAGTTCGAGGAGGTCTCGGGCGGCGAGCTCGCCAACGACCGCATGCTGCTAAGCTAAACCTACCAAAAAGGGACAGGTTTATTTTGGCAGGTTTTATCTGCGCAAACGTCAAAACCGCCGCAAAGGGACAGACGCCCTTGCGGCGGTTTTCGCTAACCCCCATATCGAGCACAGAAGCCCGTCCGAATTTGATCGGACGGGCTTCTTGATGGGTATCATGGTTGGACGATCATTAGGAGGTTTCTCTACATGGAATTGTTTGAGCCGATTCTTCATTTCTTTGCACAACGATGGGTCCACAACATTATCTGGGCAGGTATCTTGGCCATCGGCACCGCCGTTGCCGCCAAGGTCGCGTCCAAGACCCTGTACCACCTGCTCAACCGCGACGATAACCCACTCCCTTCATCAAGCATCTTCATCAACATCGCGCGCGCCGTCATTTGGATGATCGGCGGCAGCTTTATCCTCGACAACTGCTTTGGCATTAATGCAAACGCCCTCGTCGCCGCTCTTGGCGTCGGCGGCATCGCCATCTCGCTCGGCTTTCAGGACACGCTGTCAAACCTTATCGGTGGCATGCAGGTGACCTTTATGGGCATCATCAAACCCGGCGACAATATCGAGGTCGGCGGCGTGACGGGCGTGGTCCAAGATATCACCTGGCGCCATACGACCATCGAGGACGCCTGCGGGCAGACCATCATCGTCCCCAACTCAAATATCTCCAAGAACACGCTCGTGCACCTCATGCCCTTTGGGCGCGTTGCCGTGCCCGTTGCCGTAAAGGACACGTCCAAGTGGGCCTCGTTGGACGCGCTGGCAGATGAGCTTACCGACGCCACCAAGGCCGCGGTGCTTCCCATCTCTGGCTTTGACAAGGAGCCCTACGTGCTCTTTAGCGAGATCGGCGACTTTGGCGTCAAGGGCAAAATCATCTTTATCGTCAGCGACGACAGCACCACTTTCACGGCAGCCGACGCTTGCATCCGCGCCATCGCCCCCATCATCGCCTAAAACCACCGCAAAGGGGACAGGCACCATTGTGGTGGTTTCGCATCGTGGTACCATGGTTCATATCGTTGTTTAAACGACTAAGGGAGTAGACACCATGGAAGAGGCCTATCGTCAAGCGCGCAAGCGCGGCGAACAGGGACGCCGTCGCGCCATCAGCCAAAGCGAGCATCCATATCTTACGGACCTCGACAGCTTGGTCGCCCAGCTTCCCTGCGGGCAGCGCGAGAACATCGGCCTGCGGGACATTCCGCTCGAAATGGTCGTCGGCACGGTTACCAAAGGTCGCCAGTCCGCCTTTTCGTGTAACTTTATGCCGCTGCTCCCCTGGAATACCGAATTCGCCCGCAAATGGTCCAACCTCTACGATATCCAAATCTCCGAGGGCTACCGCGACCCCATCATCGTCACCGAGTTCATGCACCGCTTTTACGTCCAAGAGGGCAACAAGCGTGTCAGCGTCCTCAAATTCCTTGACGCTCCGACGGTTTCGGCCAAGGTGACGCGTCTGTACCCCGGTAAGTGGGATTCCGTCGAGAGCCGCCTGTACGGTGAGTTTTGCGCCTTTTGGTACGTATGCCCCCTGTACGAGATTGAGTTTTCGCGCGAGGGCGGCTACGAGATGCTTGCCAAAATGCTCGGCCAAGATCTTGTCGAAAAATGGCCTCAAAAGAAGGTCGACTACCTACGTCACACCTTCCTGCTCTTTAAGCGCGCCTATCTTCGCGCGGGCGGCGACCACTTGGACATTACGCCTGCCGATGCCATGCTCGTCTACCTCAACGTCTACAACCAGGACCGTCTGCTGGATACGCCGACGGATATCGTCGTCAACCGTCTGTGCAAGATTTGGCGCGAGCTTGTCATTGCCGGCAAAAGCGACGAGGACAAAGTCGATCTTGTCGAAGCGCCGCAGCCCAACGAGAAAGAGGGCGCACCGACAAAAGCTACCTCGGGCGTGCTCAACTTCTTTATGAGCAAGACCGTCTACTCCACTGCCAATCCCATGCGAATCGCCTTTATCCACGAGTTTCCCTGTGCCACGTCGAGCTGGGACAGCCTACACGACCAGGGCCGCCGGTATCTTGATGAGCACTTTGGCGGCATCGTGCGCACCGAGGCGTTCGAGGACTGCCACGATTCGGACGTGTTCTACGCCGCCGTCGAGACAGCCGTAAAGCACGGGGCGAACGTCATCTTCTCGACCTCACACCGGCTCATGGAATACACGCTCAGGGCGTCAGTCGAGTATCCCCAGGTGCGGTTCCTTAACTGCTCAATCGGCCTTCCCCACCAAAGCGTCCGCTCGTACTTTGGAAAGATGTACGAGGCCAAGTTCCTACTGGGCGCCCTTGCCGCCAGCATGGCGGACAACCACCGCATTGGCTACCACGCGTCGGTCTTCGCCTCGGGCGCGCTCAGCGAGATCAACGCCTTTGCGATTGGCGCCTCGCTGCTCGACCCCCGCGCGCAAATTATCCTGACCTGGGGCGATGTGCCCGCCGGAGGCCTTGCCGAGGCCATGTGCCGCGAGGGCGTGAGCGTCATGACCGGCGCTGACATGTCAAAGTCGCTCGAAGACCCTACGGCCTACGGACTTCACCGCCTGGTCGATGGCAAGGTCGCCGGCATCGCCATGCCGGTATGGAACTGGGGCCGATACTACGAGCTTATCGTGCGAAGTCTGCTGCACGGCACCTGGGATGAGACCAGTGACAACAGCCAGGTTCGCGCCGTCAACTACTGGTATGGTATGAGCTCGGGCGTCATCGACATTCGCTACGCTCCGGGCCTGCCCTATCAGACGCGTAAGCTTGTTCAGCTGCTCCGCAATGGCATCGTCGAGGGCTCCATCAATCCATTTGGCGGCGAGCTCCATAGCCAAGACGGCGTGGTGCAGATCGAGGGCTTTCCCCCGCTGCCGAGCACGCAAATCGTCGAGATGGACTGGCTGGCTGACAACGTTATAGGCTCGATTCCGCAGCTCGATAACGAGCCGGAGGTCCGTGCCCTATGAATATCCTAGCCATTGCCGATGTAGAGGAGCGCTGCCTGTGGGAATGTTTTCGCAAGGAGCGCTTTGAGGACGTTGACCTGATTCTATCCGCAGGCGACCTGGATCCGGACTATCTTGAGTTTTTGGTCACTGTCATCAACAAACCGCTTGTGTACGTTCGTGGCAACCACGACGACCGCTACGCGCGCCATGCACCGGGCGGGTGCATTTGTGTTGAGGACAGCGTATATGTGTACCGAGGTATTCGCATTGCGGGTCTGGGCGGTTCCATGCGCTACCGCGACGGCGCGAACATGTATACCGAGCGCGAGATGGCAAAACGCATGCGCAAGCTATCGCGAAAAATCGCACTGGTAGACGGATGCGATATTCTACTTACCCATGCACCCGTCGCAGGCATGGGCGACCTGGACGACCTGCCGCATCGAGGGTTTGAGTGCTTTAACACAGCGCTTGAGTCCTGGGGGGCCGACTACATGGTGCACGGGCATGTGCACCAATGCTATGGTCGCGACTTTCAGCGTGAGCGCCAGCATGCATGCGGGACAACAATCATCAACGCGTGCGGCTATACGCAGTTTGAGCTGGATGAAGCGCGCTACCCCATCCGTGGCTGGCAGGCAGCCTGGCTCAACTCGCAAACCATGCGCCGCGAGCTCAAACGCCACGAAGCAATCGAGTCTTCAACCGCCAGAACCCCCTGGTAACTGCCAACAACCACCACGAAGGGGATAGGCACCTTTATGGTGGTTTTGCTGACTCGTCCGACCTGTCCATCACGGTGCTTGTGTAATTAACGAGAACACTCATTGTTTTGTAAGGACGGCGCTCACGTGCCGTCTTTTTTTGTCAACTTATGCAGTCTCGACCGTGTTGTATGTAGAGGGACCTCGCGAGACGCCTTCCCTATATCCACCACGACCAATTGGAGGTGACACTATGCCTGCACGCCGTAACCGCAATAGCACGCTCCGATGCGATGCCGATCAGATCGAGCGGGAAGCAAAGCGCTTGGTCGACACGTATTCCGACCTCATCCTTCGATTGTGCTATTCGGCCCTTGGATCCGCTGACGACGCTCAAGACATCTGCCAGGACACGCTGATCAAGATTCTCCAACGCACTCAACCGTTCGACTCGCTCGAACACGAACGTGCTTGGGTGATCCGAGTCGCACTGAACGCATGTCGCGATATCGGCCGTACGCACGCGAATCACCCGGTTGTCGACCTCGATTCGCTCCCCGATTTCTGCGCACCCGTAACACATACCGAGCAAGAATTCGCGCAACGCGACTGCGCCATTCTTTCCGCTGTCACGGCCCTGCCTCAAGCACAGCGCATCGCCATCTTTTTGCACTACTACGCAGGCATGAGCATCAGGGAAATCGCAGACGCCGTTCACGCGACGCCAGCTGCAACCGCCCAGCACCTTAGCCGCGGACGTGCGTCACTTCGGCTTTCCTTGAAAGGAGACCACAATGACTACGAATTCGAATGACTATCGCCACGCCCTGGAGCACATTTCGTTTACCGATAATGCGAAGCAGCACATGGCAAACTCGATTGCTCAGTCCGTCGCCTCGAGCGATGCGGCGACCGCTCAAAGCAACTTTAATGGCACGCGACGCAAGCCGCGCATCGCCCGCCATCCCGTAAGAACAGTCGCTCGCATTGCCGCTGTAACGGCAGTCCTCGCTATCGTCATTGGAGGCGCTGGCACGGCTATGGCAACAGGCGTCCTGCCGCTTCCTTCTGACATGCTTTCCGACATCTTTGACGGACCTGCTTCTCAAACCGAGATCATCGACCGTATTGGCCGGCCCGTCGGTGCTAGCTGCTCCAACAACGGAGTCACCGTGACCGCCGACGCCATCATGGGCGACAAGGATATGGTTACCATCGCCTATACGCTTACGTTCGACGATCCCGCTGCCCTGAAAAAGCTTTCCGAGCCGGGCGAGAACGGAACTATCGCCGGAAGTGTCGATGGAAACGTATACGTTGATGGCGAGCATGGCGGCCAAGGCCAATCATGGCTCATTGACAAGAACCCCAATGACTCCAGCATTCAATACTTTGCACAGTTCAGCGTTGAATCACCCGGCCTTATGGGCAGGACCGTCCGCACGCATATCAACTCTCTCGTTGTGCCACGTGCTGGCAAAGAGCTTCCCGAGTATAAGAAAATACTTACGGGCCCATGGGATCTTAAGTTCCAGCTGAATTACGAAGATACATCCGTTACGATTCCCGCGCCCAAATCGGTCAACTTTAACGGCACCAAGGCGACGATTCAAGAGGCCACCGTATCCTGCGTTGGCGTTTCAGTCCGCTACAACATAGATCGTTCCATCGAACACGACAACAACAGCGGCAAGATGTCTCAAAACATGGAGGAGTCTATGGATGCCGTTGGCAACATACCCCTCATCGTGACGTTCAAAGACGGTCATGTTGAGGACGCAACCAGCTACAGCGGCTATTTCGCAAATAAACTGGATAACGGCACCACTGATGTCCACAAGACCTGGCCGTTCTCGCAAGTTTGTGACACAGACAAGATTGCAAGCGTACAAATTGGCGATACGGTCATTCCCATGAATTCGTAACGCTACGCGGCTCGTATATGCACCCGGTTCCGCACTTCGCGTCTAAAGATGCGCTGTCATCGAGCAGCGTGAGCGCAAGGCCGCCCGTATGGTCGGCTGGGAACACCTCGTTGCGCTAAAAACCACCACGAAGGGGACCGGCACCTTTGTGGTGGTTTTGCTGACTCGTCCGACCTGTCCCAACGGTTTGTCTCAATCTGTAACAGGTAGGGCCCAAATAATCGGTTAGCTGTTACAGATCGAGACAGACCACGGATGCTCGGCCGAAAATCTCAATCTGTAACAGGTAGGAACGATTTTGCCCCTTAGATGTTACAGATTGAGATATTTGACAGCTTGAATCGGCATCGCCTACAGCGCGGCGACGACCTTGTCGCCCATCGTCGTGGTGCCGAGGATCTTATCTGCCGGGGTGTTGACATCGGCGATGTCACGGGTGCGCCAGCCCTCGTCGAGCACGCGCGCCACGGCGCTCTCGATCCACGCGGCTTGCTCGCCCATGTCGAGCGCGTAGGTCAGCAGCATCGCCACCGACAAGATTTGAGCCAGCGGATTGGCCACGCCGAGCCCCGCGATGTCAGGAGCGCTGCCAGCGCTCGGCCCAAACAGCGATACGCCATCATCCAGCGAGGCAGAGGCAAGCATACCGAGCGATCCGGTAATCTGAGCCGCCTCATCGGACAGGATGTCGCCGAACATGTTCTCCGTCACCACGACGTCAAAGTCTGCCGGTCGACTGATGAGCTGCATGGCGGCGTTGTCGACGAGCAGGTCCTCAAGCTCCACGTCGGAGTACTCCTCGTCTTGCACGCGATGCACGATCTCGCGCCACATGCGGCTCGTCTCCAGCACGTTGCGCTTATCAACGCTCGTCACCTTGCCGCGACGTTTGCGCGCCGCCTCAAATGCCTGGCGCGCAATGCGCTCAATCTCGTACTCGCGATACTCCATCACGTCGACCGCACGCTGACCGGCCGCACCCGCAGCGCCCGCGCAGGTCACGGATGCGGGCGCCAAAGTCCCACGGCATGTTGTAGCCCATCGTATCGGGGATGTTCACGACCGTGGCACCGGCCTTTACGGCCGCCTCGATAATGCGCACCAGAAACTCCTGATCGGAGCGGCCGGCATCCTCGGCATAAAACTCAACATCGTCAACGAACTTGCGAGCATGTTTGACGGCATGGATCGCTCACTCAATTGCCCTTTCCTCAGTCATATGGAGCTTGTCGCGCAGGTGACTGGTGCTCACACCCAGCCCTGTATGGATACGGGGCCTCTGGGCCGTTTTGAGCGCCTCTGCAGCCACTTCGATATCCCTGTCGACAGCGCGCGTCAGGCCGCATACCGTGCATCGGTCGCCCGCAATCTTGCCAATCTCCTGTACGGAGCGAAAGTCACCAGGACTCGAGATGGGAAAGCCCGCCTCGATAACGTCCACGTTCATGCGCACCAGCTGGCGGGCGATGAAGAGCTTTTCCTCGGTATTCATGCTGGCGCCCGGCGACTGCTCACCGTCGCACAGGGTGGCGTCAAAGATTGTGATTTTGCGGCTTATATGTTCCTCCTGATTGACCGTTTTATGACAGATGGCTTTCAGGAGAGAGAGAAGGCCTAGAGATAGAAAAATACCCATGTCGCTCATCACGCCTGAAAGCGGCAGACGATAGCGCACCCGGGTACAACAAATCGTTATAGCGAGATTACAACCCTAGCGCGCTATCCAATCTAGTAGCGCTAGGCCTAGGAGCTGTTGCGTGTTCTTAAACATGTTGGGCTCCCTTCGGCCTCGGGTAGAACTACATCGCGCTAAAGTACAACACAAGTAAAACCACCACAAGGGTGTCTGTCCCCTTCGTGGTGGTTTCGTTGACTCAAAAGCAAGAAACCCCGTCCCGCGCGAGGCAGAACCGGGTTTCTTTAGCAATGCTTGCTTTGTTCAGGCAGTAACTAGCAGTTACTCAGCCAGGAAGTCACGCTGGACAGCGGGATCGACCTTGACGCCAGGGCCCATGGTGGAAGACACGGAGATGGACTTGACGTACTTGCCCTTAGCAGAAGAGGGCTTGACACGCAGGATCTCGGTGTACAGGGCGGCGTAGTTCTCGACGAGCTGCTGCTCAGAGAAGGACTTCTTGCCCAGGGGCACGTGGCAGATGCCGTAACGGTCGGCACGATACTCAACGCGGCCGGCCTTGAGCTCGGAGACCATCTTGGCGACGTCCATGGTCACGGTGCCGAGCTTGGGGTTCGGCATGAGGCCACGGGGACCAAGAATCTTACCGATGCGGCCAACCTTGGCCATCATGTTCGGCGTGGCGATAGCGGCGTCGAAATTGATCTCGCCCTTCTGGATCTGGGCGACGAGCTCGTCGGAACCGATGATGTCGGCGCCGGCAGCCTCGGCCTCGCGGGCCTTCTCGCCCTCGGCGAAGACGGCAACACGAACGGTCTTGCCGGTGCCGTGGGGCAGGGAGATGGAACCACGGATGTTCTGGTCAGCCTTACGAGTATCGATGCCCAGACGGAAGTGGGCCTCGACGGTCTCGTCGAACTTGGCGGTATCAAGCTCCTTGATGAGCTTGGCAGCCTGAAGGGGGGTGTAGAGCGTGGCGCGGTCGATCTTCTCGGCAGCGGCGTTATAGCTCTTACCATGCTTAGCCATGTGCATTACCTCCTGTGGTTAAACGGGCGTGAGCCCTCCCACATCGTATCGTGTGCCCTATTGCACACATATAACGGGCGCCCCGGTCGGAGCACCCGTCATTACCTAAAGAAATCGCTACTCAGCGATGGTGACGCCCATGGAGCGGGCGGTACCGGCGATGATCTTCTTGGCGGCATCAATGTCGTTGGCATTGAGGTCCGGCATCTTGATCTCGGCGATCTTGGTGAGCTGCTCCTGGGAGAGCTGACCAACCTTGTCGGCCTGGGGCTTAGCGGAACCAGACTTAAGGTTCAGCTCCTTCTTGATGAGGTGAGCCGCCGGCGGGGTCTTGGTGATGAAGGAGAAGGACTTATCCTCGTAGACAGAGATCTCAACGGGGATGATGTCGCCCTTCTTGTCCTGCGTCTCGGCGTTAAAGGCCTGGCAGAACTGCATGATGTTCACGCCAGCAGCGCCCAGGGCGGGACCGACGGGAGGAGCGGGGTTAGCTGCTCCAGCAGGAATCTGGAGCTTAATGACGTTGGCAACCTTCTTCTCAGCCATGGTCATTCCTTTCGAATCACGAGTGTGAAGTACTTGCTATATCGTAAGCACGCACGTGTTAGAAGCACTCCTGAGATGAGCAGTCACAGAAGAAGCACGCTCGCGCGAACGGACGAAAACTTAAGCGATGACAGCGACCTGGTTAAAGTCGAGCTCGACCGGCGTCTCGCGGCCAAAGATCATCAGCGTGACCTTGAGCTTGCCAGCCTCGGTGTTAACCTCGGAGACCTTGCCATCAAAGTCGGTAAGCGGGCCATCGGTGACGCGGACGGACGTGCCGACCTCAATATCAACCGAGGTGCGCTTGGGCGAATCGCCCTTACCGGGACGACGAGTCATCTTGTTGTACTCGTCGCGAGAAAGCGGAGCGGGCTTGCCGTTGCCGCCCAGGAAACCGGTGACGCCAGGCGTGTTACGAACGCACGTCCAAGCATCGTCATCCATCTCCATGCGGACCAGGACATAACCCGGGAAAATCTTGGAATCCTTGGTCTCACGCTTGCCACCCTCTTTAATCTCGGTGACGCGCTCCATAGGAATCTCGATATCAAAGATACGGTCCTGCATGCCCATAGTCTCGATGCGATGCTCGAGATCGGACTTAACACGGTTCTCGTATCCAGAGTAAGTGTGAACGACGTACCAACGCTTAGACATGGTTTAGCCCCTCAATCCAGAGAACAGAGCAAGAGCCTCGCCAAAGCCAGCATCGAGCAGAGCGATGACGACGCCGACGACGATCAGAGAAGCGCAAACGACGACCGAGTAGTTCACGAGCTCCTTCTTATCGGGCCACGTGACACGCTTCATCTCGGACTTGACCGAAGCGAAATACTTCTTGGTGCGGGCGAAGAAACCAGGCTTCTCGTTCTTCTTGGACTTCGCAGCCTTCTCGTTCTTCTTGGCAACGGCCTTCTTGGCCTCAACCTTGGAGTTGGCGGCAGCGTTGTTGGCAGGTGCCGGCTGCTGAGCCTTCTTCTTGTTCTTCTTGTTGGCCATTTGGGTTACCTCCGCGCAATGCGCTTATACATGAGTAAACCGTAAGCCCCCAATTGGGAGCTTACGGAATAATGACTGGCACGCCAGGAAGGACTCGAACCCTCAACACTCGGTTTTGGAGACCGATGCTCTACCAATTGAACTACTGGCGTATGTGACTAGAGACTAGCGAGTCTCTTTGTGCAGCGTGTGGTGACGGCACCAGGGGCAATACTTCTTGATCTCCATACGATCAGGCATGGTCGACTTGTTCTTGGTGGTCGTATAGTTGCGGCGCTTGCACTCAGTGCACGCAAGAGTAACTAGAGTACGCATGTATCCTGAACCTTTCATTTCCGCCCCGTACGGGCACGAGTTGTTACTTTATCAGCTCCACGTAAGTGCTGTCAATGAAAACCTCGAGTCAATTGGTTCTCGGTGGATCCATTCATATTTGGAACACATCAATGAAGCCATCGAGAGCTAATCGACGGTGCATCCAGGACCATTATCAATCCTCTCGACACCAGCAACGGCTCAATATCCATCGCAGAAAAGAACCCGGCACCCATATAAGTGCCGGGTTCTCTAAGTCAGCTATATCAAAGAGCTAATTTACTCAATGATCGTGGAGACGATGCCCGAACCGACGGTGTGGCCACCCTCGCGGATAGCGAAGCGCAGGCCCTCCTCCATGGCGATCG
>CAJMPY010000023.1 GCA_905215385.1 uncultured bacterium
TGGTTTCTGATGCGGCGCGCTGCGCGCCCCGCACAGGCTAAAGCCTTTAACAAAAGCGCGGCCTAAAAGGCCGCGCGCCATCTTTCATTCAGATCTATATTGCCCGTAACGGCAGCGCCGAGGTAACGCAGGCCCGAGGGCAACCTTCCTTTCCGGCGCACTCCGCAGGACGAAAGAACCTCCGCCGCACGAAGTGCGCTGCGGAGGTTCTTGCATGTCCGAGGACGCGCCGGAAAGGAAGGTTGCCCTCGGGCCGAACAGCTATGGCAGCTTACGCGACGGTGTAAACCCAGTCGTGCTTATCCTCGACAGCACCAGATTGGATGCCGGTCAGGGTCTCGCGGAGCTTCTTCATCACAGGACCGATCTCGGTGTAGCCAGCCGGGAAGGTCACGGTCTCGTCGGCTCCGTAGACCTTGTTGTCGATCTCGCCGACCGGGGAGATAACGGCAGCGGTGCCGCACAGGCCGCACTCAACAAAGGTGCCGGCCTTGACCTCGGCCCACTCGACGGGACGCTGGTCGACGGTCATGCCCAGGTCCTGAGCAACCTGAACGAGCGAACGGCGGGTGATGGAGGGCAGGATGGAGTCGGTGTGCGACTGCGGAACGACGAGGGTGCCATCCTCCTTCACGAACAGGACGTTAGCGCCACCGGTCTCCTCGACATAGGTGCGGGACTCGGAGTCGAGATACAGGTTCTCGGCATAACCCTCGCGGTGAGCCTCCATCGTGGGCTTCAGGGACATGGCGTAGTTGAGGCCGGCCTTGATGTTGCCGGTGCCGTGCGGTGCGGCGCGGTCGTACTCGGAAACGCGCAGCTTGACGGGCTTAAGGCCGCCCTTAAAGTACGGACCGACCGGGGTCACGAGAATGCGGAACGTGTACTCAGGAGCGGGAGCCACGCCGATTACGTCACCGGAGCCGATCATAAACGGACGCACATACAGGGTTGCGCCAGAGCCGAAGGGCGGAACCCATGCGGCATTGGCAGAGACGACCTGCTTGACGGCCTCGACAAACTTGTCCTTGGGGAACGGGGGCATCTCGAGGCGCTGCGCAGAGTTGTACATACGCTCAGCGTTCATGTCGGGACGGAAACAGACGATGCTGCCGTCCTCGGCGGTGTAGGCCTTCAGGCCCTCAAAGACCTCCTGGCAGTAGTGGAAGATACCACCGCACTCGGAGACATGCAGGGTGTGGTCGGTGGTCAGGCCACCCTCGTCCCACTCGCCATCCTTCCAATGAGCCTCGTAGCTGTAATCGGTCTTCATGTAGCCAAAGCCGAGGCTACCCCAATCGATATCCTTCTTCTCGACAGTCATATGTCGCTCCTTACATACACAGTTGCATACTCGCGAACCCGCACGCAAGGACCGGGGCCGACCGCGTCGCAACGTCACACGCCCGGAGCGTAGAGCCGGACGGGACACGCGGACGACATCGAAGCCGATGACACGTCGATTCGCATGCACGAGATTGTACTCCGCACACGCATCGGATAAAACGTTTTTCTTTAACTAACTAAAGTATTTTCATTTGACCGAAGCTAGAGAGGCCCGCCACCGTAAACGGTGACGGGCCTCAACGACACGATTTGTGCGCCGGCTCGAGCTACGCGTTCTTTTTGCCCAGCTTTGCCTTAACCAAACCGACCACGGTCGGAATAATCGACACGGCAACAATGCCCACGATCAGCAGCTCAAAGTGCTCCTGCACAAAGGGAATGCCGCCAAAGAAATAGCCCAGCAGTGTAAAGACCGTCGACCAGGTGATACCGCCCAGCACGTTATAGATGACAAAGTTGCGCCAGTGCATGCCGCCCATACCGGCGATGAAGGGCACAAAGGTGCGGATAAACGGGAAGAAGCGACCCAGGAAGATGGCCAGGTGGCCCCACTTGTCAAGGAAGTCCTCGGACTTTTTAATGCGCTCGGGCGTCATGGCCTTGACCTTGCCCGAGGCGATGATCTTTCGGCCAAAGAAATGGCCGATCATAAAGTTGCACTGGTCGCCCAAGATGGCGGCCGTCCATGCGACGGCCAACAGGGCCACGATGTTAAAGCCGCCGTTGTGGGCAAAGAAGCCCGAAGCGAACAGCAGCGAATCGCCGGGAAGGAACGGGAAGAACACCACGCCCGTCTCGATAAAGATAATTAGGAACACGCAGCCGTAGGCCATAAGCGGGCCGGCGGCGATCCAACTGGCGATCGCGGTGCGCGGGTCCTTGAGCAGCTCGGCGATAAAGTTAATGAAACCCATGAAGTAAAACCTCTCAGTTGTGGGCGCGGACACGTCCAAGTTGACCAGTATACGGTTGCGGCGCCCCCTCGTGCGCAACCCCACAAAAGCATGACTCCATTACCAGCAAGTTTGCATAACTGACACTTGTCGCCCAAAGCAAAGCAAGATCGCCCTTCTTAATCCCTAGCGAATCGCTATACTTTATTGAATCGCATTGTCACGGCGCTGAGGGAGGGCGGCCAGTGAGCTTTATCAATACCATTCGCGAGGACATCAAGACCGTCCAAGCGCAGGACCCCGCCGCGCAAAACGGTCTGGTCATTTTTCTTTCGTACCCCGGCCTGCACGCCAAGTGGAACCACGTGCCCGAGCACTGGCTGTGGGAGCACGGCCATCGCTCGCTCGCCCGGGTGCTCTCGCAAATCACCCGCCACATCACCGGCGTCGAGATTCATCCCGCTGCACAGATCGGCAAACATTTCTTTATCGACCACGCCATGGGCGTTGTCATCGGCGAGACCACCATTGTGGGCGACAACTGCGTGCTCTACCAAGGCGTCACGCTCGGCGGTACCGGCAACGAGACCGGCAAACGCCATCCCACCCTGGGCAACAATGTCACGGTGGGCACGGGCGCCAAGGTGCTTGGCAACATCCACATTGGCGACAACGTCAAGATCGGCGGCAACTCGGTCGTCGTCAAGGACGTGCCCGACAACTGCACCGTCGTGGGCGTGCCCGGGCGCATCATCAAGCGCAACGGCTGCCGCGTGTTCGAGGAGAGCTTCGACGCCAAGCAGCATCGCGAGTACATGCCCGACGATGCCGCCGAGCAGAGCGCCCTCAACCGCCAGGGCATCAACGAAAACGCCCGTCGCGTCAAGGAACTCGAGCGAGAGGTGGCCGAGCTCAAAGCCCTCGTCGCCAAGCTCGTGGACGAGCGCTAGGGCCGTGGGCAGCCGCCACAGCATGAACGCCAGCACAAAAGGCGCGCCAGGGAATCAGCCCCCGGCGCGCCTTCTTTTCGATGCGACATGCGGGACTGCCCCTTTGTCACCTTATGCGAACTGGCTTAGGTAGAGGTCGGCGTAAGCGCCCTCGGCAGCCAGCAGCTCCTTGTGCGTACCCTGCTCGATGATATTGCCGTGATCCATGACCAGGATGAGGTCGGCATCAACAATCGTCGACAGACGGTGCGCGATCACAAAGCTCGTGCGCCCGCGCATGAGCGCGTCCATGGCGCGGCCGATGGCAAGCTCGGTGCGCGTGTCCACGCTCGACGTCGCCTCGTCCAGGATGAGGATCGCCGGGTTGTTGAGCAGCACGCGCGCGATGGTCAGCAGCTGACGTTGGCCCTGGCTGATGCTCTCGGCATCGTTAGCCACCCGTGTGTCGTAGCCCTGCGGCATAGTGCGCACAAAGAAGTCGACCTGAGCGGCACGTGCGGCCGCGACAATCTCCTCGCGCGTCGCCTCGGGACAGCCATAGGCGATGTTCTCGGCAATGGTGCCATCGAACAGCCAGGCGTCCTGCAACACCATGCCAAACTGCTGGCGCAGCTCGCCGCGGTCCATGCAGCTTGTGTCCACGCCGTCGAGCGTAATGCGGCCGCCGTCGATCTCGTAAAAGCGCATAAGCAGGTTGATGAGCGTGGTCTTACCCGCACCCGTGGTTCCCACCACGGCGATCTTTTGGCCCGGCTCGGCGGCAAACGACACGTCGCGCATAAGCGGCTTGTCGGGCGAATAACCAAAGCGCACGTGCTCAAAAGCGACGCGGCCCTCAATGCGACCCGGCAGCTTGGCGGCCTCGTCCGGCAGCGGTTCGGCCTCCATCTCGGGCTCATCAAGCAGGTCGAACACGCGCTCCGCACTCGCCAGCGCGCTCTGCAGCGAGTTAAAAGTGAACGACAGCTGCGTCATGGGTTCGGACGCCTCGTAGATAAACTGGAAGAACGCCTGGAACACGCCGACGGTCATGTGACCGGCGACCAGCATGCTGCAGCCCACGAGCGCAATCACAATCTGCGCCAGGCGACCGATAAAGCGAACCGCGGGTCCGACGGCGTTAATCATAAAGTCGGCCTTGGTGCTCACGCGCGCCAGCTCGCCCGAGGCCTCGTGCACCTCGGCAGAGCTCTGGTGCTCGCGGTTGAATGCGCGAATCACCAAACGGCCCGAATAGCCTTCCTCGACCGCGCTCGTGATTTTGGACACCCACTCCTGACGCTCGCCCGTCACATCATGCGTACGGCGCGAAACCACCTTGGTCACCAGCAGCGACAACGCCGTAAAGAACAAAAAGACTAGCGTAAGCGGCACGCTAAACACGAACATCACGCCCACGGCGCCCACCACGGTGCCGATCGACACAAGCAGCTGCAGCAATCCGCGCTGCATGCTCTCGGACATCTTGTCCAAGTCGTTGGTCGCACGGCTGACGACCTCACCGGGACGATGCGCATCAAAGAAGGCAAGCGGCAGACGGTTGAGCTTTTGTGCGATGCGGTTGCGTAGACGCAGGTTGAGGCGTTCGGCCACGCTCGACATCAAAAAGCTCTGGAGCGCATAGAACGAGGCGGCGGCAGTCCAGATCATAAAGTAGACGAAGATGGTCTTGCCGCAGTTCTCCCAGGTGATGTTGAAGGTGGTTCCGTTGGCAAACGCCACCTGAATGTGGCCCCACAGCTCATCGATCACGCGGGCGCTATATGCCGGCGCGGCGGTGTTAAAGATGACATAGAACACAATGCTCGCAAACACGATATAGAAGCGCCAATGGTCGCCGGCAGCCTCGCTCCACAGGCGGCGCACCGTCGCCCAGGTATCACGGGGCGTCTCGTCTTCGTCTTCGTCATCCACGTCGCGCATGCGCTCTGCCTCGGCGCGGGCACGCTCATCCTCGGCTCGTTCGTTTTCCTCGTAAAGCGCTTGACGACGAGCCTCGCGCCCGGCCGCCGCCTTGGCGGCGTCATCCAGCTCGGTCGACGCGGCAGCCTGGTCGACCGTTTTATCGGCAGCGTCCGCAGCGGCGGCATCGACAAGGTCGCCCTGCTTCTTGAGCTCCTCGGTCATGCTACTCACCTCCCTTCATCTGCGATTCCGCGATGGCGCGGTACACCTCGCAGGTTTCCATAAGCTCGCCATGCGTGCCCAGGCCCACGACCTCGCCATCCTTGAGCACGACAATCTGGTCGGCGTGCAGAATCGTCGAGATGCGCTGCGCGATGATGAGCACCGCGGCGTCGCGCGTCTCGTCCTGCAGCGCATGGCGCAGGGCTGCATCGGTCTTAAAGTCCAGGGCCGAAAAACTATCGTCGAAGATATATAGATCGGCATGCTTCATGAGCGCACGGGCGATGGCCAGACGTTGGCGCTGGCCGCCCGAAAAGTTCGTACCGCCCTGCACCACCGGGGTATCGAGCCCCTGCGGCTGATCGAGCACAAAGGTGCTCTGGGCAACCTGCAGCGCATGAAGCATGTCCGCCTCGGTCGCGTCCTCGTTGCCAAAGCGCAGATTGCTTGCCACGGTACCCGAGAACAGCCACGCCTTCTGCGGCACATAGGCAATGCGCCCGCGAATCTCACCTTGCGAAAGCTCGCGCAGATCGACGCCGTCCAGGCGAATGATGCCCTTGGTGGCATCGTGGAAGCGCAGTAGAAGCTTTGCCACCGTCGACTTGCCCGAGCCCGTCGAGCCCACGATCGCGGTGGTCTGCCCGCGACGACAGGCAAAGCTCAGGTCGCACAGGGTGTCCTCGTCGGCATCGTCAAAGCGAAACGACATGTGATCGAACACGGCGACCGTATCGGCCCCGTCCTTTGAGTCGGACGCGGCCGCATCGAGCGTACGCTGGCCATCGACGATGCTCGGCTTAATCTCCAGCACCTGCTGTGCGCGGTTCAGACATGCGGCGGCACGCGGAAGCGTCAGCACCACCATCTGCGCCATCATCACAAAGAACAGGATCAGAAGCGCGTACTCCAGCACCGCCGAGATGCTCGCGATCTGCATGGCGTGGGCGCCCACGCGGTTGCCGCCCACCCACAGCACCGCCACCTCGGCAATGTTCATCAAAAAGAAGCTGGAGCTGTCGAGCCCCACAAAAAGGTGGTTGACCTTAATGGCGTTGTCCGCGTACTCGCTAAACACCTCGTCCAGGCGCTGCTCCTCGTGGCGCTCTTTATTAAAGGCGCGGATGACGCGAACGCCCACGATGTTCTCGCGCAGCACCACGTTCATGCGGTCGATAAAGCTCTGCAGGCGCATAAAAATCGGCGCGGCGTTAGCGACCGTAAAGACCGCCGCCACCAGCACGATCGCAACCACGACGCCCAGCAGCGTGCCCATGGCGGGATCGATAAACCAGGCGAAGATGATGCCCGCCACGGCCAAAAACGGCACCGGCAGCACCAGTTGAATCGTCTGCAGAATCGCCTGCTGGATCACGTTGATGTCGTTGAGCGAACGCGTGATCATCGAGCCCGTGCCAAAGCGCTCAAAGTCGCTGGCAGACAGCTCAAGCGACTTGTCGTAGACGGCGTTGCGGATATCGCAGGCCACGTTGGCGGCCAGGCGCGCCGAAAGATAGCAGCCCAGCACCGCGCCGCCGCTGGCCATGCCGGTCGCGATAAGCATGTAGAGGCCGTTGCGCAGGATGTAGTCGACATCGCCCGTGGTGATGCCGGTGTTGACCATGTTCGCCAGCATCGTGGGAACCAACAGCGTACCGACGTTGTCGATTAGCAGCACCAACAACGTCACCGCGACAAGCCTGCGATACGGCTTCATAAACCTCATTAAGAGTCGCACGACTCCCCCTCACCTTGATTCTCGGCCTGGCTCTCGGCAGCGATATGCTGCTTAAAGGCATCGCACTCATCGCCGAGCACCCGAGAGAATTTGCCGATCAAGCGCATAATCTCGCGCTGCTCACATGGCTCAAGCGCACCAAAGGCTCGCTGTTCGGCCTTGAGTGCCGGCAACGCATAACGCTCGGCAAACCGCATGCCCGCTTCGGTCAAACGCACAACCTTGTTCTTACGGCTGCCTTCGGCAAACTCCAACGTTGCGAAGCCCCGCGCCGTCAAGGTTTTAATTGCCGAGTTGATAGTCTGCTTGCTGTAGAACCATTCGCTTGTCAGACAGCTTACGGCAACACTGCCGCCCGCCGTGCTGGTATCGACGAGCATCCAGTAAGCGCAGTCCGAAAGACCGCAGGCGCGCGAGAACTCCGAATAGATATGGTCGAGTCCATTGAGCAACCGGTCGAAGTCGACCAGCGTAACCGCACTATTCATCTATCCCACCATTCGATTGTCCGATTTTTGACCAATTTTGTATCTCTAGATTAGTCCGAGTTTTGACTATCGTCAACAGGCTCTCCGCAAATGCTTGCACTTTTATGGCCTATCGGCAGAAAAAGACCGCCGGCGCGGGGGCAGCGCCAGCGGTCACGTGAAAATCGGGTTTTATTGCCCGTTAAGCGGCGACGGCCTCATAGACCGTAGCGCCCGAGAAGCTGTCATGCAGGCTCTTGCCGGCAATCCACGGCAGCTCGACGACCTCGCAGACCGTGTTGACCAGCTCGGAGCAGTCAGTAAAGTGGCCCTTGTCGTTGAGGGCCTCGCAATCCTGAACACGCCAATAGCCATCGGTGTGCGTGATGTAGTACTCGTGATCGTCAATCGTCACAAAAGCGCGCGTCTTGGAACGCAGCAGCTTCAGAAATCCTTCGAAGTCGGTCTCGACGACATCTCCAGCCTGGAACATGATGTTACCTCCTGGCCCGGCGCCACCACGGCGCATTGATAAACGTTGGTACTCCTTTAGTAAAACCTTTATCAGAGGTTATGCGTTCGTCATTTAGGCAAGTGGTAAAAAACCGCAGGGTAGACGGGATAAAACGTTTAACCATCCCATTTGTTTGTCACATTCTGAAGGTACTTTTATGCAAACCTACTTTCCCAATTGGGATCTACCCTTTTGGCCGGGCAATTGACCGTCTATCGTTTGAGCCCGACGGGTATGAACGGGGCATCTGCAACGCCACCGCAAGGAGACACCATGGAGACTATCGAAGCACTCATCCACCGCCGCAGCTGCCGCAAATACAGTGATCGTCCCGTCGAGGCCGAAAAGCTCGCACGCATTATCGAGGCCGGCCAGTATGCACCCAGTGGCATGGGGCGCCAGCCGGTGACGTTTGTCGCCGTCACCGACCCCACGACCGTTGAGCGCCTCTCGCAGCTCAACGCACAGGTCATGGGCAGCAACAGCGACCCCTTCTATGGCGCCAAGACCGTTGTGGTGGTACTGGTCGACCGCAGCGTGCCCACGCACCTGGAAGACGGATCGCTCGCCATGGGCAACCTGCTCAACGCCGCCTATGCACTGGGTGTCGACTCATGCTGGATTCACCGCGCGCATGAGGTCTTTGACTCGCCCGAGGGCCTGGAGCTGCTGGCCAGCTGGGGCCTGCCCGCCGACGGCAGCCTGCGCGGCGTCGGTCACTGCATTCTGGGCTATGCCGAAGACACGCTACCCGAGCCCAAACCCCGCCGCGACAACGTGGTGTACGTTAGGTAATTAGTTCCGCCGTTCTAACGAACGGCGGACCCGCTCGCAACTTATCTTGCCGATGGAGTTGTCGTCGTTTCGTTCGTGTGGGTCGTTTCGGCGCCGTCGCCCTGTTCGCCCTCGTCCTTTTGAGCGTCGGCGATGGTGGAGGCCGCCGCAACGATACCGCGCTGGGGCGCGACGCCCGTCTGGGTCTGAGCGCCCTCGACAATTTCTGTGCCTGCATGCGCGAGCTCGGGCGATTTAAACATCGCGTCCAAGTTGGCACCGTCGCCGGCGTAGCCAAGCGCAGCGAGTGCGATGACGATCACTGCAACGACGACCGCGATCGGAACATAACGATGCCAACCAGCCGGATTGAGTCCGCTGCGACGAGCCGCCCCGCGGCTGATGTAGCCGAGCGTGCCGTCGTGCTTGAGCTTTGAACCCACCACGCGTTTGCGGTCCCACAGCGAGGACTCTGCCTGCATTGCCAAGCGGGCACCTGTCGAAGGATAGCCGTATTTAGTGCGCTTGAACGAGCCGTCAAACCCCGAGGCGTGTTTGCCCCACGTCACCGATGTTGTGCGTCGGTTAACCGGCGCGGCGCTCCGCCTTCTGCGGCTCGGTTTTGTAGTCTCAGCCATACGCCCCCGCACGCCGTAACCAAATCGAAACAATAACGCTTTGGACTGTAGCACACGCGTCGCGCGCGGTCACGGGCGCCTCGCTCAACGGTCATCGTCCTTCAGTAAGCGCCACAGCGTTGTTCGGCTTATGCCCAGCACCTCCGCCGCACGGGTTCGGTTGCCGTGGAGATGATCTACAACCAGATGCGCGATATCTCGCTCGGTATCGGCCAGCGGTCGCAGGATATACAGGTCGCTTTCGAGTGTCGGGGCGCCAAAGGTTGCGGTCTTAATCACGTCCTCTTGGGCTAGCACTTCCTCCGCCACAGCGCGATCCACCGTGCCCGCCCCCACCAATATATACAGTCGTTCCGAGACCTCGCGGAGCTGCAGATAATTGCGCGGCCAGCGGTAAGCATCGAGCGCCTTCGTCGCCGCGGCAGACAGCGTGGGCGCTGCCGTCCCAAATGCACCAGCGAGATATTCCAAATAGCGCGCAATCTTTTGCGACGTGGCTCCCTGCTCGACGATTGCCGGCGCCACGCTCACCGCACAGGCGAAGCGCTCGGTCACAAAGGCGGCTTGATCACTTTCGCTGCCGCCCGGCATGTCATTCGCCGTCAGCACCACATGGCAGCGCGTCGCCAACGCGGTGTCGGCCATCGTGGAAACGAGCTCGCGGAGACGCTGGGGGCCAACCGTGTTCCAGCCCTCAATGCAAAGCGTCAGCCCCGTTTGGAACAACGGCGATTCGGCGCTTTTGAGCAGATGGCGCCAGCCGCGATCCGTTAGCTCATCGAGCGCAACGGCAACAAAGGGCTGATCGACAAAAGGACCGTCCAGATAGAGGCGCATGGCAATCTCGACCTGACCCGTTCCCAGCTCGCCCTCGAGCATAAGGGGCACACCGCGCGCGTAGCTCTCGGCGACCGGCGCAGCCACCGAGGCAGGCCCCTCAACGATGCCGTACGCGCTCGATTCGTAGCGGGCCTCAACTTCGTCGGCGTTGAGCCACTCGATGCCCGCGTGCGCCGCGGCGCCGCGCACCTCGCGGACCACGACGACCCAAAGGCCCCCGCCCTCTTTGTCGGCGGGGCGAACGGTCAGGCTCAGGCGCGTACCCGCACGCCCCATAACCAGACGCGCGCCGTCTCCTATACGGTCGAGGCGTTCGGCAACAAAAGCTGCCACATCCCGCTCAAGCGCCGCGTCATTCATGGTCGAAATCGCGACGTCCCCACGCGCATCGATTGCCAATGCCGAGGCCCCGGCAGCAGCCAGGGCCTCGGTCAAGATGTTCAGCTTGGCATCGCTATCCATGATTTGCCCCTGTCCGCGGCGACGTGCAACCGCCGACGGTCGCACGACCGAGTGTTTCAAAATTGAACGATATTGCTCACCAAACACTATAGGGCAGAAAGCGCCGTCCTGCGAGTATAGGTGTTGCCCCGCATCGCCATCCTGGCGGGGCGATAAGAGCTCTTCGGGACTTATAAACCTGCGGACAAGCCATACCCGCAAGAGCTCCTATCGCTCCACCGCAGGCTTGCGCTCACCAGCAACCAGCAACCAGCACGCGAATAAGCTACTTCTCTACCAGATTCCCAGCACGTGCTGCATTCCCAAGCTCATGCACGCAATGCCAATCCAGCAGCAAAAGCCCAGCGCGATGGGCTTGCCGCCCTTTTTGACCAGCTCGACGATATCGGTATTAAAGCCAATAGCCGCCATGGCCATCACGATAAAGAACTTCGAAAGCTCCTTGATGGGCGCCGTAATGGACGTGGGAAGCTGAAACACCGTGGTGACCACGCTTGCCAGCACAAAGAACAGCACGAACATGGGAAACGCGCGTTTAAGCGAAAACGTGCTTTTGGCGTCGCCGCCGGCCTTACGCGCCAGATGCATCTGCCAGCATGCGAGGACCAACGTGATGGGAATAATGGCCAGCGTCCTGGTGAGCTTGACCACCGTGGCGCTCTCGAGCACATTGGCACCGGGATGCATACTGTCCCAAGCACTCGCCGCAGCCGTTACGGACGAGGTGTCGTTGATGGCGGTGCCGGCAAACAGGCCAAAGCCCTCGTTGGTCAGCCCGAGCATACCACCGAGCGTCGGAAACACGAGCGCCGCGATAACGTTAAACAGGAAGATGACCGAAATAGCCTGGGCAATCTCGCGATCGTCGGCATCGATGACGGGTGCGGTCGCGGCGATGGCAGAACCGCCGCAAATCGACGAACCCACACCCACAAGCGTCGAGATCTTACCCGGCACGTTCATAACGCGGCAGAGCACAAAGGCGATGACAAGCGAGGTCGAGATCGTCGCCACGATAATCGGCAGCGACTGGGCGCCCTTGGACAGAATCTGGGAGAGGTTCATGCCAAAGCCAAGCAGGATGACCGCATACTGCAAGATCTTTTTAGACGTATAGGTAACGCCGGCGGCAAGCGGCTCACGACGATGCTTGGGAAAGACAAGTGCCAGAACCATGCCGATGAGGATGGCGAATACCGGCCCGCCGACCACCTCGATCTGCTTGCCGAGCAGCGTTGCGGGAATGGCGATGATCAGGCAGAACAAAACGCCCTTCCAGCGCTCGCGTACGATATTTGCCAGTTGCATATGGGATTCCTTCTTTCTATTTCACGTTTGCGACGGCTTATGATACGGCAACGTTGAGCACAGCCATGCGTAAACACAGACCAAGATGCCGCAATAGTTCTTGGGCAACAGTCGAATTACCCACCGCGGAGAGCCGATTCGCGGCATAATTAACAGCTGACATATCAGTGTGATAGAACGGTTGCGAGGCACTATGGAAGAATCGATGCACGTCGGCGAGCAGGAAACGAGCCTACAGGACCAGTCCTACCACACCATTCGACGCAAAATCGTCTACCTGGACTACAAACCGGGCGAAAAACTGGGTGTCAAGCAGCTTTGTGACGACCTGGATATGGGGCGCACCCCTGTGCGCGAGGCGCTGGTGCGTCTGGCGCAAGAGGGCCTGGTGCGTACCGTGCCCCAAAGCGGCACCTATGTCTCGCCCATCAACCTCACTCTTGCCGAGAGCGCCTGCTACATTCGCGAACACCTGGAAAAGCAGGTGATTGTAGAGTGCTGCGCCCGTGCCACCTCGGCAGGCATCGAGCAGCTCGACCGAGCCATCGCGCTGCAGGAAAAGACCATGGCCGAGGAGGATCGCATCGGCTTCTTTTTAAGCGACAACCTCATGCACCGCATGATCTTTAACATCGCGTGCCGCAGCACCGTGTGGTCGTGGCTCGAGGCGACCAATGCCGACCTGGAGCGCTTCCGCTGGCTGCGCGCCGCCACGCAGAGGCTCGACAATCAGGAGATTGTTAACGAGCACAAGAAAATCCGCCGCGCTATCGCCGGTCGCGACCCCATCGAGGCGAGCTTTTTGGTCAGCAAGCACCTGCATATGATGTTCCGCAACCAGACCGAGGTCCTGGACCAATATCCCAAGTACTTCGAGACCAGCAAGCTCCGCTAACCTGCCAAAAAGGGACAAGTTTATTTTGGCAGGTTTTATCTGGGCAAACGCAACAAGGCCCGACTCCGCCACAACGGAGCCGGGCCCTTCTTGTTAGCGCGTTTCGACAACGGAGCACCTGATGTCAGTCACCAACAGCGAGCGAGCCGCATTTGCGCCAAGGTGACGTGAAATGAGAGGGCGCTGACCTTCTGGTCGCGCCCTCGAAATTGAACGTCAGATTGGCGTGAATGCGGCTCGCGCAGCGTCGAGCAGTTCCGGCGTTTGGTAAAACGCCGGAACAACAATTACTCGACGGTCACGCTCTTAGCGAGGTTTCGAGGTTGGTCAACGTCGCAACCGCGCAGGATGGCCACCTCGCGGGCGAGCAGCTGCAGCGGGACGCTCGCCGTGATGGGGCTGAACACGTCGCGGACGGCCGGCACGCGGATGATGCAGTCGGCGATCTTGTTGATCTCCTCGTCGCCCTCGGTGGCAACGACGATGACCTTGGCACCGCGCGCCTTGCACTCCATAAGGTTCGACACGGTTTTGTCGTAGGTGGCACTCTTGGTGGCCACGGCGATGACGGGGAAGCCCGGATCGATCAGCGCGATGGGGCCGTGCTTCATCTCGCCGGCGGCGTAGGCCTCGGCGTGCAGGTAGCTGACCTCCTTGAGCTTGAGCGCGCCCTCGTAGGAGATGGCAGCGCCCATACCGCGGCCCACAAACAGTGCCGACTGCGCGTCCTTGCACAGCAGGGCGGCCTCATGAACGGCCTCGGTCTGCGTGTCCAAAATCCACTGGATCTGCTCGGCCGTATCGGAAAGCTCGCGGAACATCATGCGTGCCTGTTTGGTGGTCAGGCGGTACTTGACCTGCGCCAGCAGCAGGGCCAAAAGCGTGAGGCTAACGACCTGACCGATGAAGCTCTTGGTCGAGGCGACCGCGATCTCCTTGTTGGCCTTGGTGTAGATGACGCCGTCGCTCTCGCGCGCCACGGGGCTACCCACCACGTTGGTGATGCCAAAGACCTTGGCGCCCTTGATACGCGCGTCACGAATGGCGGCGAGGGTATCGGCCGTCTCGCCCGACTGGGACACGGCAACGACGAGCGTCGTCGGTGTGATGATGGGGTTGCGGTAGCGGAACTCGCTGGCAGCCTCGACCTCGGTAGGAATACGAGCCCAGCCCTCAATAAGGTTCTTAGCGATGAGTCCGGCATGGTAGCTGGTGCCGCAGGCAATCACATACACGCGGTCGATATCGTTGAGCTCCTCGAGGGACAGGCCCAGCTCGTCGATATCGAGCTCACCGGCGGGGGTCATGCGACCCACCAGCGTATCGCGCACGACGCGCGGCTGCTCGTGAATCTCTTTGAGCATAAAGTCGGGATAACCGCCCTTTTCGGCCATATCCAGATCCCAATCGATGTGGGTGACCTTGGGCTCGATGACATTGCCGGCCTCGTCGGTATACTCGACGCCCGCAGGCGTGAGCTTGGCAAACTGACCGTCCTCGAGCACCACGACATCGCGGGTGGCGTCGATGAGCGCAATCACGTCGGAGGCAACGTAGGAGCCGGTCTCGCCCACGCCGACCACGATCGGGGAGTCCTTGCGGGCAACGGCGATTACGCCAGGCTCGTCGGCGCACACGGCGGCCAAGCCATAGGCGCCCACCACGTGGGTGCAAGCCTCGCGCACGGAGGCCATCAGGTCGTGTGTCTCGGCATAGGCCTCTTCGATCAGATGCGCGAAGACCTCGGTATCGGTCTCGCTCTTAAAGTGATGGCCGCGGCCCTCCAGCTCCTCGCGCAGCTCGGCGAAGTTCTCGATGATGCCGTTGTGGACGATGGCGATACGACCGTCGCAGCTGGTGTGGGGGTGAGCGTTAACGACAGAAGGCTTGCCGTGGGTGGCCCAGCGGGTGTGACCGATGCCGCAGGTTGCGTCGCTATCGATATTGGAAAGCTCGCTCTCCAGGCCCGCAACCTTGCCCACGCGGCGGATGACGTCGAGGTGTGCCGCGGCGCCCTCGCCCACCTCGAGCGCAACGCCCGAGGAGTCATAGCCGCGATACTCCATGCGCTTAAGGCCTGTGACCAGGATGTTCTTTGCAATATCAGAGCCGGTGTAGCCGACGATTCCGCACATAGGATAAATCCCTTCGTTCGCGTGACTGCAAGACGTCCACGCACAGGGGGCGCTGAGACGTATAACGTTCGAGTATTGTACTCACGCAAGCGCAAGCTGATATACCAGAAGTGGTATCTCAACTTAGATACCACCCGATGCACACATGCCCAGCCGGTCCAAACCACCACGAAGGGGACAGGCACCTTTGTGGTGGTTTGGACCGGCGCGGCGGCCTATCCCGGCGAAAGATCTCAATCTGTAACATCTGGGCCGCAATAAGCCGGCTTAGTGTTACAGATCAAGACATTACGGTTCGGCCCCAGCACTATGTCTCGATCTGTAACAGGTAGAGCCGGTTTTGCCGTCCAGATGTTACAGATCGAGACAATTGAAGGCCCGGGCAGCTCAAGCCACCACAAAGGTGCCTGCCCCCTTCGTGGTGGTCGCGCTGGCAACGGCGTTTCCCCAGATAAAACCTGCCAAAATAAACCTGTCCCTAATTGGCAGGTTTTGACACCCTGGGGGCGGGCGATGCTACAATCTGGCTTGTACTTGAAACGCATCAAAGGGGCCGCTATGGCAAAGGTAAAAATCAGCGACGTCGCGCGCGAGGCAGGGGTCTCGCTGGGCACGGTATCCAACGCGCTCAACCACCCCGAAAGGTTGCGCCCCGAAACCCTCAAGCTCATCAACGAGACCATTAATCGCCTTGGCTACCTGCCCAACCAAAGCGCCCGTCAGCTCGCGGGCGGCACCACCAAGTCCTTTGGCCTGGTCCTCCCCCGTCTCGACCACGGCTTTTCGCTCCAAATTGCCAGCGGTGCCCACAACGAGGCACGCAAGCACGGCTATGACTTGCTCATCGCTAACGCCGACAACGACGACATTCTCGAAGACCATTACCTGCGCTACTTTATGGGCACTCAGATGTCCGGCGTCATGGTTCAGCCCATGGCATCCCCCGACTGGCACCCGGCCATGACTAAAGTGCCCGTGCCGATCGTCCATCTGGACATCCACTGCTCCGAGCCCGGTTATTACGTGGCTGCCGACAACGAGGCACAAGGCCGCATTATCGCCGAGCTCGCCGTTGCCCGTGGCGCACGCCATATCACCGTTGTGGGCAGAGCGGCATTTATGCAGCTCACCTTGCGCGTACTTGGCATCCACAAGGCCCTCGCCCTGCATCCCGATATCAAGATCGAAGTCATCGACGCCGGCGAATGGAATACCGCTGCCGACGGCTACGGCATCGGTGCCCAAATCGCTGAGCGCCCCGCGGACGAGCGCCCTGACTTCGTGGTCGGCCTGACCGACGTACTGGCGTCGGGCGTTATCTCGGCGCTGATAGACAAAGGCATCTCCGTCCCCGAGCAGGTCCGCGTGGCCGGCTGCGATGGCAACCCGCTTGCCTGGAGCGGATCGGTCCCCCTCACCACGGTAGCACCACCGGGCTACGAGATCGGCCGCAAGGGCGTGCAGCTGCTCATGGAACAAATCGAGGATAAACCTGCCGCCAAGACCAAACGAGTCCGCATCGGCTCCGCCGCGCGCACCGTCACCACGGTCACGGCCACCGAGGACATCAACCGTCAGGAAATCGTGCGTCCCTTCTTGCTCGAGCGCGTAAGCACCCAAAATGCCAAGCCGCATCCGACGGGCCAACCCATAGTCCCGACAACCGACATCAACCTGGGCGCCTACCTGTAACAAAAAAACGCCGCAACGGAAACAGCCCCGCTGCGGCGTTTTTGCTGACCCCACGGGCCTTCCCCGTTTAGCCGAACCTGCGGCTACGGATTTTTATGGAATGTAATCCATTTTTCATTAGCTTTTTTGCAAAAATGGATTCAATTCCATTTTTTAGAACAGTGCCTCCGCGCGGGCGCCGTTGCCGTCGCCGTCCTGCGGGATCGGGCGCGGGGCATGGCGACTCGCGTGCGAACGCTAACACACGACCTTGACCGCGGCTGTCAGATCGAACAGCGTATCGAGCACAGCCTCGCAGCCGTCCACCACGTCCTGCGGCAGCGGCACGATGTCGGGAACGGCAAACACATGGCAACCGGCCGTGATGCCCGAGACGCAACCGTTGCGTGAGTCCTCGACCACGGCGCACTCCTCGGGGGCAAAGCCCGCGCGCTCGCAGGCGAGCAGGTACATCTCGGGGTCGGGCTTGCCGCGCACGACGTCCTCGCCGCAGGTCACCGTCTCAAACTTGTCAAAGAGGCCAACCGTCTTGAGGTTGCGCTCGGCCGTAACGTGGCGCGATGACGTCGCAAGACCCACGTGATAGCCCGCAGCCAGCAGCTCGTCGAGGCACTCGGCGGCACCGTCCTTAAGCTCCAGATCGGTCTTGACCATCTCGTCGCGAATCTCCCTATGGCGACGATAGATTGCCTCAGCGGTTTCGCAGCTGCCGTAATGCTCATCAAGGATCTCCATGACATCGGGCAGCGTGCGACCGATAAACTGATGGATCAGCGCATCATCAATCGCGAATCCCAGCTCGGCCGCGCCCGCCTTCCACGCCTTGATACCCAAACGCTCGGTGTCGACCAGCGTTCCGTCCATGTCAAAAATAACGGCCTTGATCATATCGGTCCCCCATCGCTTCGCGCTGCTGTACTCCCGCAACTTTACCGCACCTGTAAACTTGTATATAACGTATATAGCATATTGCACTTCCGTTACATAGATAGAAGTCTTATGACAAGCAGTCCAGTAGGATTATAGTTTTCGCCCGAGTACATATTGGTAAGGATCAATTCATGCTTTCAGACACCACCGCACCCGCAGAGGGGCTTCAGGACAAACTCGCAGCGCTCGAGCAGCTGCTTTTAGCATACGGACGCGTCGCCATCGGCTTTTCCGGTGGCGTCGACAGCAGCTTTTTGGCCGCGGTCTGCGCCCGCATCATGCCCGCCAGCACGCTTCTCGTTCACCTCACCACGCCGTTCATCGGCACGCCCGAGCAGGCTTCGTTTGAGCGGGCGGTTGACGGGCAGGCCGATGAGGGGCCGCATTTTAAGCTCCCCGTGCTCAACCTCTCGGTCGATCAGCTGCAGCTCCCCCAGGTAGCCTGCAACGACGCCGACCGCTGCTACCACTGCAAGCGCGCCGGCTTTACCGCCATCGTCAACCACGCCAGGTCGCTGGGTTTTCCCACCGTCATCGACGGCAGCAACGCAAGCGACCGCGGCGACTACCGCCCCGGCATGCGCGCCGCCCAGGAGCTCGGCGTGCGCTCGCCGCTTATGGAGGTCGGCTTTACCAAGGACGAGGAGCGCGAGCTGCTACGCGCCTGGGGATACCCCGTCTGGAACCTGCCGGCAGGAGCCTGCCTGGCCACGCGAGTCCCCACGGGCGAGGAGCTCACGCGCGAGAAGGTCGATGTAATCCGCACCTGTGAGGACTACCTGCACGACCTTGGCCTGGACCAGGTCCGCGCACGCCTCGTCGGCGGCTGCATGCATATCGAGGCCGCGCCGGCAGACGTCGCCAAGATCGCCGCCCTCGGCAGCACCGCGGTCAACGACGAGGGCAAGGCCCCGCTTCCCGCCGCCATCGAATCTGCCCTGCGCAACCTAGGCTGCGGCCATATCTCCCCCGAGGTCACCCCCTACATCCACGGCAACATGAACCAGTAACCTACCAAAAAGGGACAGGTTTATTTTGGCAGGTTTTATCTGGGAAAACGCAAGCGGGGCAACGCCGAAGCCACCGTCATCAGCCTCGGCGCATACCTTTAGCGCACGGCCCTGACCGCCGCCGTCAGATCGAACAGTGTATCGAGCACGGCCTCGCAGCCCTCCGCCACGTCCTGCGGAAGCGGCACGATGTCGGGAACGGCAAAGACATGGCAGCCGGCCGCGATGCCAGAGACGCAGCCGTTGCGTGAGTCCTCGACCACGGCGCACTCCTCGGGAGCAAAGCCCGCGCGCTCGCAGGCGAGCAGGTAGATCTCGGGATCGGGCTTGCCGTTCAGGGTATCCTCGTTACAGGTCACCGTCTCAAACTTGTCAAAGAGGCCGACCGTCTTTAGGTTGCGCTCGGCCGCAACGCGGCGCGACGACGTCGCAAGGCCCACGTGATAGCCCGCAGCCAGCAGTTCGTCCAGGCACTCGGCGGCGCCGGCCTTAAGCTCCAGATCGGTCTTGACCATCTCGTCGAGAGCATCCCTGTAGCGGGCTTCGACCGTCTCGACGATTTCGCGGCCGCCGTAATGCGCCTCAAGGATGTCCCTGACATCAGGCATCGAGCGACCGATAAACTGATGGACCAGCGCATCATCAATCGCAATCCCCAGCTCGGCAGCGCCCACCTTCCATGCCCTCATGTCCAAACGCTCGGTATCGACCAGCGTTCCGTCCATGTCAAAAATGACAGCCTTGATCATATCGGTCCCTTCATCGGCTTGCACGGCCTTCGTTACCGGCACTCTACCGCGCTTTACCGCTTGTATATAACGTATATATCATATTGGGCTTTCGTTACATGCATCAATAATCTGCCAAAAAGGGACAGGTTTATTTTGGCAGGTTTTATCTGGGGAAACGGCCTGCAGCGTCTCCTGCTAGACTGGTAGATTCGCAACCGACCAACCAGGAGCCCCCATGTCGCGCAAGTCCGCCTACAAGCAAGCACTTTCCATCGGCACCGCCGTGGTGCTGGGGTTTGCGCTGTTCACAGGGTCGCTCGACGGAGCGCCCAAGCTGTTATCACCGCAAAGCGATGAGCAGGCAGCGGCTCTGGCCGAGAAGCAAAACGAGAGTCCCAGCCGTACCGACGACGAAGCGGACTTGGTCGCCCGGCTCGAATCGGGAACAGCGAGCTCCTCGGATTCCGAAGGCAGCCAAGACGCCGGCGATGGCTCCGAATCCACCACAACCGGCACCGGCGACGACACTTCCGCAGATAGCACTGCCACCCCCATCGACCAGGTCGAAAACCCCAATCTCGACCGCGCGCGCGGCGTATACCTCACCAGCATTCCCGACTACGCGGGTAACCCCTATGTTGCCCTGCGCGCCGACAGCACGCACCCGCTCGGCACGCCATCATTCACGCTCGATGAATACGAGCGCGCTACAGAAGAAGGATGCTTTAAGAAGTTCTCAAAGCTCGACAGCCTGGGCCGTACCCGCAAAGCACTCGCCTGCATAGGGCCCGAATCGCTCGGTCAGGGCAAGCGCGGCGATATCTCGCGCATCCACCCCGCCGGCTGGCACCAGCAGCGCTACGACTTTATTCCGGGCCAGAGCCTCTATAACCGCTGCCACCTTATCGCTTGGTCGCTCTGCGGCGAAAATGCCAACCGCAAAAATCTCCTCACCGGCACGCGCTATCTCAACGAGACGGGTATGCTGCCGTTTGAGGAGCAGATCCTTAACTACATCCGCGACACGGGCAACCACGTGCTCTACCGCGTCACGCCCATGTACAACGAAGATGAGCTCGTCTGCCGCGGCGTGCGCCTCGAAGCACAGTCGGTCGAAGATCACGGCAAGACGCTGTGCTTCCACGTGTACTGCTACAACCTGCAGCCGCATGTGCAAATCGACTACACCACCGGCCGCAACCAGGCCAACGGCAACTAATCCCGAAGTAAGGACAGACCCCTTTTTGAGATTATGTCACTCGCTCTGCACCATTAGTCAAATTCGGAGTCTGTCCCCACTTTAGAGTTGAGGAGGGATTCAAGACTACGGATGTAGATGGCGAGCGCGCGCTTGAGCTGGTGCTCCCAAATACCCTCATTGGGGCCGTGCTCGGGACCGACCCAATCGGGCAGAGGCTCGGTTCGGTCGAGCGGACCGAACCCCACGGCGCGAGGAAAATGATGTGCATACGTACCCCCGCCGATGGCAAAAGGTACCGCGGGCCGGCCCGCGAACTCCTCGTAGGCACGGCGGAGCACCATGACCTCGGGCGATTGGGGGTCCATGGTGAACGGCTCCCTCGTATGGGTGATACGCACCTCGCAGCCGCACTCGCGCGCCACATCCTCGATGCGACGGCTCACCCGCTCGACATCGGCCGCACCCGGAAGGCGCACATCGAGTGTGAGCACAAAACGCCCTGCCTGGGTGCGTACAGTTCCGCCGATACACGTGAGGCCGCCGAACAGCTCGTCAGCGACATCGATTCCCAGGCCGGAGCCATCCCATGCACCAAGGGCCCGTTTGCAAAAGCCGAGGAACTCCCGCTCGGCTGCGCTGCAGATACCGCATGCAGCCAGATAGGCCACCAACACGCCGATAGCGTTCACCGTACCCGCCGGTTCGGCGGCATGACCGGCGACGCCGTGGGCCACAATGCGGGCCACTCCGCCGCCGACGGGCTCCACATCGATCCCCTCGGCGCGAGGTAGCCCATCCATACGAGCGCCCATGTGCACGAGCGCTTCAGCGCGGGCGGGCACCGCGTTTCTCGCCACGCCGCCCGTAAGCCCGATGATCGCCCCGGCGCCGTCGACAGCATGAGCGACCTCGGCGTTGACGCAGCCCTTCTCCCCGCAGCAGACGGCAAACTCGGCATCGGGTGTGAACAAAAATGCCGGCGGTTCGCGATCCGTTAGGTAGCGACGCACGTCCATCATGCCCGCCTCCTCCGAGGCGCCCAAGATGCAGCGGAGCGTCCGCTGCGGCTTCCAGCCGTTGCGCACGCGGCGCGCCAAAAAACCAGCAGCATAGATCGAGGCCAGCGCCGCGCCCTTGTCATCGAGCACGCCACGACCCAAAAGCACGCCTTCGCGGCGCGTCACGGCATAGGGTTCGACCGTCCAGCCCTCGCCGGCGGGAACCACGTCCACATGGGCGATCGTCGCCACCTGTTCGGGCGTCTCGCCGGCAAGCTCGCCATACGCGACGTACCCATCGCAGTCAACGACCGCAAGCCCTTGGCGGCGCAGCACATCCATCGCAACGCAAAGCGCCCGATAGCATTCCAGGCCCCACGGGGCGCCCGCCGCGGCACACGACTCGTCGACCACGCTCGGCACGGCCACGAGCGCCTCGAGATCATCAAGAAAACTCGGCCAGACCTTGTCCACATAGGCGCGAATCTCGGCAGCCGGCGTCAGCTCGACCCCCGTTGTCGATCCAGCAACGCCCGCCACGCCACATGCGGCCGCAAACACCCCGCGCGCCTCCATCGCCTCATCACTCATCGCTCTTCTCCTCGGCATAGCCAAAGTCGCGCCCTAAGAACGCGACGGTCTCCTCATAGGTGCGCGGCAGGCGCACCTGGGCGCGCTCGGCATCGTGCAGCACGGAGAACAGATAGTTGAACATGCTGCTCTTGTCGGCCAGACGCTGACTCGCAAGCGTCACCACCACCAGGTCGATCTGCTCGTCGCCGTCGCACAGGGGCGCGTCGGGCATGATGGCGAGCAGACGAAACGTCGAGGCCGCGACCGGCGTGATGGTATGCGGGAACGCGACATGTCCCAGCTGTAGACGGTCGCCCTGACGCTCGCGATCCATGATGAGGGCCGCCTCATCTGCCGAGATCGCATGCGCTGCCACCAGCCCGCCGAGGGCGCGCGACAGCTCATCGAGGTAGTCGCCGGCCCCAACATGCAGCTCAAGATAGCTCGCGCGCGGCAGCAGGCTCGCGATATCGCGCTCGTAGAGCACACGCAGCGCCATCTGGCGGATGCGGTCGACCTCGTAGGCCGAGAGCACGCCCGAAAACGAGAGGTCCCATTCACGTGCGGCCTTAAAGTTTCGCACTGCCGCGGCGTCGCCCACCACCAGGTCGAACGACCCATCTTTGAGCGCGCGCCGGGCGAGCGGCTCGCTGTCCACGAGCTCGACCTCAACGCCGTCGGTGCCGCGCTCGATCAGGGATTTGTTGATAGTCGCCACGGAGGGTCGCCCGCAAACCAAAAGCAGACTCACGGGGCTGCGCGTGAAGTGCTCCAGCGAGGCCAGCACGTAGAGCGAGAGGAAGTCGGGCTCTACAAACAGGCGCTCGTCGAACGCGCGCAGGCACTCGGAGAGGTCGGCGCCGAAATCGAACTCGAACGGATGCTCCATACGGATCCCGCGCATCTGCTTTTGGATCTCCACCGACATGAGCGTGGGAAAGAGAGCGCAGCGCAGTACATGGTCGAAGATAAGACTACCGAGGTCCTCGCGCGTCGACTTGATGCCGTGCGAGGCGAGCACCTCGCCGATGCGCGCCAGGATGGCCGCACGGCACGTGACCAGGCGGTAGAGCAGGTCCTTCTTGCGCTGCTGGAACTCGGTGACGGCACGCGCGCCGGCATCTGCCCCACCCGGGGCATCGGGCACGAGCCACGCGCTGCACCAGACGGCAGCAAGCGTCTGCATCCTCAGCTGGCGCTGTGACAGATACGGCTCCATGAGTAGGCGATATTCCTCGCCCCGCTCGCCGATCAGGCGCATCAGGGTGTCCCAGCCGCACGAGCGCTCGAGCTCGGCGGCAATACCAGTATTGTCGATGGCGAGCGCCGCCAAAAGATCCGCCGGCCCCATGCCGCTAAAGTCTGCATCGATCCCGTAGCCCACACGTGCCTCGAGCGCAACGACTCCGCGCAGCCGAACGTTGATCTCATCCATCGCTGCGCGCACGGAGCGGACCGAGAGATAAGTCTCCCCCGAAACCTGCACCGTCGAGATCCCCGGCCGGGAAAGCACGCACATGAGGACACGCGCCTCATCGGTGAGGTCCTGCGACAGGACGGAGGCGATTGCGTCCTCGGACGTGACCACCAGGTGGTAGTTGGGATCGCTCGAGATGGTGCCGGCACCCACGGACTCAAGCCACGCGCTCACGCTCGCTACTTCGCGCACCACGGTACGGCGGGAGACGCCGAGTGCCTCGGCGAGCTCGGCGCCGGAGCGTGGACCGTCGTCGAGCGCCCGCAGGAGCTGTCTCTGTCTCTTGCTGATCATGCCGTTACGAGCGGATGCCGATGAGCATCCGCTCCATCCCCCTCTCGACCTTCGAGTGCGAACAGGCGAGATTCATGCGCAGGTACCCGGCACCGCCGTACGTCTCGCCCGACATGATGCCCACATGGCCCACCTCAACGAGCCGGCGCTGGAGCTCGGCCGCATCCAACCCCAGGCCCGAGGCATCCATCCAGGCAAGATAGGTCCCCTGCGGCACCGCAAAGCGGATCTCGGGCAGATTGGCGACAAGGAAATCCTTGAGCGCCTGCATGTTGCCGCGAATATAGGCCACAAGCTCGTCCACATACTCGGAGCACGAGCGATACGCCGCCATCTGGGCAGTCATCCCCAAGATACTCACACTCGACAGGGCGTTTTTTTGCTTGAGCTCGAACAGGAAGCGTTCGCGCAGGTCATCGTCGGGGATGAGCGCATAGGACCCGATGAGCCCGGGCGTGTTGAACGTCTTGGAGGCCGAACACAGCAGCGCCACGCCCTCGCGCGCGATGTTCGTCACGGGTGTGTAGGGAGTTTCGCCCAGAATCATATCGCGATGGATGTCATCCGAGATGAGAAAGACCCCGTTGGCATGGCAGAGCTCCACGATACGAGCAAGCTCGCCTGCCGTGAAGACCTTGCCTGTGGGGTTATGCGGGTTGGTGAGCAGCATAACCTTTGCCTCGGGGCGGGCAAGCGCCACCTCGAGGGCATCCCAATCGAGACCGTAGCCGTCCATGGCGCTCGCCTGAGCAACGGCCACAAGCTCGCGCCCGTTGCCCTCAATCAGGCCGTAGAAGGCGTCGTACATGGGAGTGAGCGTCACCACGGCGTCATTCGGCTCGCTCACCAGGCGAATGACCGTCGCAGCCGAGAAGATAACGCTCGGGCTGTACACGACCCAGTCCATGTCCACGTGGGACGCCCCGTCCCTGGCAAACCAGCCGGCAACACTACCCTTGTAGTCACTATGGTTCCAGCGGGTATAGCCAAAGATGGGGTGTTCCATGCGGGCGCGGAGGGCGTCCATAACCTCGTCGGGCACGGCGAAGTCGGTGTCCGAGATGGAAAAGGGAAGCACGTCTGCGCTGCCAAACCGGTCGGCCGCATAGTCCCATTGGGTGCTGTAGGTACCCATTCTGTCGATGACGCGATCGAAGTCGTAACGCATTTCCCCATTCCTTTCATTGAAACCTGCGGAGTCGCCGAACAGACCGGCGACCCCGCAGGACTAATTATTCTATCGAGACTTAGGCGTTCTGAGCCTCGCGCTTCTTCATCCAAGCGGACTTGAAGACGATGATGAGGGCGATGTTCAGGGCCAGACCCACAGCGACGGCGATGTAGTAGCTGGTCGCCGGGTAGATGAGACCCAGGAATGGATCGAAGATGCCGATGCCCGGAGCGATGCGCTGGACGCCAAGGGCCATGGAGATGGCACCGGCGACGCCGCCGGCGATGACGTTCGCGGAAATCATAGGCAGGGGTGCGGCCAGGGCATAGGGGATAGCCGGCTCGGTGGCGACGGTTGCGCCGACAATGAGCGCAGGGATTGCGGAGTCGCGCTCGGCCTGCGTGAAGAGCTTCGGACGAATCCAGGTAGCGATGGCAGCGGCCATCGGCGGAAGGATCGTCACGACGCCTACGATGCCGTACCAGTCGTACACGCCGGAGCCCAGCAAGGAGAAGGAGAAGAACCAAGCGGCCTTGTTGACCGGGCCGCCCATGTCGAAGGCGAGCATGGCGCCCACCAGGAAGGCGGCGACGAGCTTCATCGAGCTCGGGATGGAGCTCAGCAGGCCGACGAAGGCGTTCATAAGCCAGGACATGGCCGGGCCGATGATATAGTACGTGCCCAGGCCAAAGATAAAGAGCGTCACGACCGGGATGATCAGGAAGCCGAGCAGGGACTGGAAGTTCTTGCCCAGGTTGATCTTTTTCATCGCCTTGACGAAATAGCCGATTGCAAGGCCAATCACGCAGGCGCCCAAGAAGCCTGCGCCGACCTCGGTGCCGAGCAGGTCGGTACTGTTGGCAAGGTAACTGCAGATGAAGGCCGGCATGATGGCGGGCTTATCACCGATGGCGTTGGCGATGAAGGCGCCCATCATCGGGATCATGAACGTGAAGCCCAGGCCACCGATGGTATTGAGCACCCAAGCGAGCGAAGCCATCTGGCCGTCGCCAGGGGCTACATTAGGCGCGCCGAACTGGGCCATAATGGAACCGATGGCCATGAGTACGCCACCGCCGATGACAAACGGCAGGGCCGCGGAGACGCCGGCCATGAGGTAGCTAATGATGCCGGTGGTGACGCTCTCCTGCTTGGCGCCGAGCTTGACCGCGGAAGCCTGGAAGACCTTGGCTTCACTCTCAAGGTTGCCCATAAGGCTGTCGATGCGCTTGAGGGCCTCGGAAACGGGCACTTCAACGACCTTCTTGCCGTCGAAGCGAACACGGTCGTCATCATTCATGCCGCGACCGAGCGCGAGGACGACGTAATCGGCCTCCTTGATCTGCTCGGGCGTAAGCTTGTTCTCGACACCGCTGGCACCCTGGGTCTCGACGTGGACCTCATAGCCCAGCTCGGTGCCCTTCGTCTTGATCGCCTCGGCCACCATGTAGGTGTGTGCGATGCCGGCCGGGCAGTTGGTGACCGCCGCAATTGACTTTGCCATATGCTTCTCCCCTCTTTCCTTTCACACGGGGTTGAACATTACCTGCTATCCGACGACGCCCTGGATGAGGGCGCACACGTCTTCGATGGAATCGCCCTTGAGATGGTCGACGAAATCCTTGTGCACGAGGCGACGCGCCAGCTTGGCGAGTAGCTGCAGATGGGTGTCGCTGCCACTCTCGGGGACGAGGATGTTGATGACCGTGTCGACGGGGGCGTCGTCGAGCGCGTGCCACTCGACGGGCGCGGTCAGGCGCGCGAAGAGAATGGCGGGGATACTGACGTTGGCGCTCTTGGTATGCGGGACGGCCACGCCGTTGCCAAAGCCCGTAGAAGCCTCGGCCTCGCGCTCATGAAGGTCGGAGACGATAGCGGACGCATCGGCGGCGACGCCCAGCTCCACGGCCTTCGCGGCGAGGGCCCCGAAGACGGCGTTCTGGTCGGCAGCGTCGACGGCATCGAGCATGTGCGCCGAATCAAACAGTGCCATGTCTTCCTCCTCTCGTTTGTTGTTGTTTCTCTACGCTTTTTAGTTTAGAAAGTATTCGCAAACCGCTTAACAAGCGCTTTGTCACTCTCGATGTGCACGCCTTGGTCCCTCATGCGCCCAAGAGTCATCCACGTGCCCCGATTACATCGATTTTGTCACCGAGGGGGTGGGCGGGCGCCGACCGCCCGGCTCGTATCACGCGCTGACTGTCATAGGCTTAGACTTCTAACCCCGCAGCATCCAGACCCCAAAATCACGTTCAGATGCTGCAGAGCTAGACAAACGACCCCTCGCAGAAGAAAGGCCCGCCCCGGAACCTTATCCGAAGCGGGCCCAACCGCCCCCAACCCAAATTGGGGACAGATCCAAAATTGGGGTTATGTCACGCGACGCTACACGCGGGCTTGCTACCTTCCCGCGTTGTACAGCTCCACGAGTTTGGCCTGCACGTCATAGGGCACCTGCTCATAGCCCGCGGGCTTCATGGTAAAGTCGCCCGTGCCGCGCGTGATAGAGCGCAGGCGCGTCGAGTAATCCGTCAGCTCGGCCAGCGGGGCCTGGGCAATGACCACGGTATCGCCGCGCTCGTCGGTCTCCATACCCGTCACGCGACCGCGCGAGGCCGAGATGTCGCCCATCACGGCGCCGGCATAGCTCTCGGGGATAGTCACCGTAATTTCCTCGATGGGCTCCAGTACCACCGGATCGGCATCGGCGCATGCCTTTCGCAGGCCGATGCGAGCCGCCGCGCGGAACGCCATCTCGTTGGAGTCGACGCTGTGATACGAGCCGTCGTACACAGCCACGCGAATGCCCGTGAGCGGGTAGCCAGCGATGATGCCGTCCTTCATGGTCTCCTGGACACCCTTGTCCACGGCGGGGATGAGCGAGCGCGGGATGCGGCCGCCCACGACCTCGTCCACAAACTCGTAGCCGTCGCTCGTGCCGTCGGGCCCAATGAGCGGCTCCACGCGCAGCCAGCAGTCGCCGTACTGACCGGCGCCGCCGGTCTGCTTCTTGTGACGACCCTGAGCGCTTGCCGTGCGGCGGATGGTTTCGCGATACGGAATACGGATCGGCACGCTCTTTGCCACAACCTTGGTACGGTCCTCAAGGCGATTGAGCAGAACCGAAACCTGTGCCTCGCCCACCGCAGAGATAATGGTCTGGCCGGTCTCCTCGTCGCGGTCGATGCTCATGGTCGGATCGGCCTTGCAGGCCTTCTCGATAAACGTGTAGAGCTTCTCTTCGTCGCCGCGGTTCTCGGCCTCGATGGCAATGCGGTACTGCGAGTTGGGGAACTTAAACGCCGCCGCCTCGACCTTACCGGTAATGGAGAGCGTGTCACCCGTCTCTGCCGCCAACTTGGGCGCCACGATGATATCGCCGGCATAGGCGTGGCCGACCTCGGTCATGTCACGACCGCACATCACATACAGGTGAGCCAGACGCTCGCCCTTGCGCGTGCGCGCATTGATCAGCTCAAGGCCCGGCTCAAGCGTGCCCGTCAGCACCTTGATAAAGCTGATGCGACCCTGTTGCGGATCGGCCAGGGTCTTAAACACAAATGCCACCGGACGGTCATCGTCACTCGAGATCTTGAGCGAGTCGCCGTCGATGAGCGGCATCTCGCCGTAGTCGGTCGGCGCCGGGAAGTACGTGGCGATGTCGTCCATCAGCGAGTTGACGCCCTGCTCCTTAATGCAATCGCCCGCAAAGACCGGCACAAAAATGCGCTCGGCAATCGCCTTCGACAGCAGGCCCTCGAGCTCTTCCTGCGTCAGCGTCTCCTCGCCTTCCAGGTATTTCATCATCAGTTCGTCGTCGGCCTCGGCCACCAACTCGCACAGATGGTCATGGGCCTCCTCGGCCTGGGCACGATACTCCTCGGGGATCTCCGACTCAACGGCTTCGGCGCCGTTGCAATGGCGCGCCTTCATGCGCACCAGGTCGATGATACCGTCAAAGTCCTCGCCCTCGCCCCAGGGAAGGGTCACGGCGCCCAGGCGCGTACCAAAGCGCTCCTGCAGCAGGTCCATCGTGGTCGCAAAGCTGGCCTCGGAGCGCGACAGGCGGTTCACGAACACCGCACGCGCCAGACGCAGGTCCTCGGCGGCATACCAGAGTTTAACCGTTGTAGGCTGCGGGCCGGCCTCGGCGTCGACCACAAACAGAGCCGTCTCGCAGACGCTCATCGCGGCATAGGCGTCGCCGATAAAATCGGGATAGCACGGGGCATCGAGCACGTTGATGCGCGCGCCCTTCCAGCCTATCGGCGCAATGGTCGTCGAGATGGAAAATGCACGCTTGACCTCTTCGGGATCATAGTCGAGCGTGGGCTTGGTGCCGTCGTGGCCGCCCAGGCGGGCGGTCTTGCCGGAAAGGTGGAGCATGGCCTCGGCGAGTGAAGTCTTGCCCACCCCGCCTTGGCCTACGAGCACCACGTTCCTTACGTTACCGGTCTTGGGAGCACCCATGATGACCTCCTTGCAGGGCCGCGCGCAATGCGCGACGCCAACGGGGAGGGTTCGCGGTCGGTGCCGTCCCAGGAGCAGCATGGTCGGCAGCCGAGCCGACTCACCCTCCAAATGTCCTATGCCACCACCCTACCCTCACGGACGGCTGTCCATGCATACCTTTCGGCGCACGTATGAATACAGGCGGCGAGAGGAAGAGACAAGCTTGTGAGGCAATTATTGAACCCCGTCGATGTATACAAAAAGCCGCCACAGACCGTAAGACCTGTGGCGGCTTCGCCTCAATTGCCTCAATTAATGGTTGAGTAAATACCTGAGTCTATCCCTCGATACGGCTCAAGAACTCACGCGTGCGCTGCTCGCGCGGATGGTCGATAACCTGCTCGGCAGGTCCCTCCTCGACAATGCGACCGCCGTCCATAAAGACCACGCGGTCGGCAACATCGCGCGCAAACTGCATTGCATGGGTCACGATTACCATCGTCATATTCTGCGCCGCCAGGTCCTTAATGACACGCAGCACCTCGGCCGTCAGCTCGGGATCGAGCGCCGAAGTCGGCTCGTCAAAGAATAAGATTTCCGGGTCGAGTGCCAGGGCGCGGGCAATACTCACGCGCTGCTGCTGACCGCCCGAAAGCTCACACGGCACCTTGCTCTCGTTGCCCGTAAGCCCCATCTGCGCGATCAACTCATGCGCACGCGCCTCCGCCTGCTCGCGCGGGCGCTTGAGCACGCGAATCGGAGCATCGGTGATGTTTTTCATTACCGTATAGTGCGGGAACAGGTTGTAATTTTGGAACACCAGGCCGAATCGCGAGCGCGCCTGCTTGGGCACATCGCCCTTCGCATAGACCGCGCCCGAACCCGCATCCGTCGCAACGGCAAGGTCGCCAAATGAGAGCGAGCCTCCGTCGAGTGTCTCGAGCAGCGTGGCACACCGCAGCAGCGTAGACTTACCGCCGCCCGAAGGCCCGATAATCGCCACGACCTCGCCACGCTTTACCTCGAGCGAGATATCCTTGAGCACCTCATTGCCGCCAAACGCCTTACGCGCGCTTTCGATTTTCATCACTGAGTTAGTCATGATAATAGTCCAGCTTCTTTTCGGCAGCGGCCAGCAGCATCTCGACCACAAAGTTAAAGACCCAGTAGATCAACGCCGCAATCGCAAACGGCACCATGCTCACCTGCGAGGCGACCAGCGCCTTGGCGGTCGAGAACATCTCACCCACGCCAATGGCAAACGCCAGCGACGTGTCCTTGACCAGTGTGATGATCTCGTTGCCCATCGCCGGCAGAATACGCTTGGCGACCTGCGGCATCACGATATACAGAAACGTCTGCAGACGCGAGTAGCCCAGCACCTCGGCGGCCTCATATTGACCGCGCGGAATCGACTGCAGGCCCGAGCGATAGATCTCGGCAAAGTAGCCGGCGTAGTTGATGATGAACGCCACAACGCACGCCGTCCACTTGGAATCGGGCGTGAGCGAGATGCCAAACACGTAGTACGGGGCAAAGTAGATCGCAAACATCTGCAGCATAAGCGGCGTGCCGCGCATCACCGAAATATAGATGCGCGCAATCCAACGCAGCGGCGCGACCTTGCTCATGCGCATAAACGCCACGGGGATTCCCAGCGGAATCGACCCGAGCAACGTCAGCACAAACAGCTGCAAGCTGACCAAGAATCCTTGGCCAAGCATCTGCATCATGACCTGAATAGACAACCCAAGCTCTCTTTCACAGTAACGGAACAGCGAACCCAATGCTAAAGCGGGTTTTCCAGGTGCCCGAGTTTGCCGTGAAAGAGGAGCGCCGCGTACTAAATGTACGCAAGCGACGGTTTGAACGGCAAAATCGGGTGCCTGGGAAAGCCGCTATTTGAGCACCCAGTTGTCGAAGGAAAGACCATAGCTTGCATATTTATCGCACAGGTCCTTGACCGTGCCGTCCTCGTAGAGCGCCTTGAGCGACTCGGTCACGGCATCGGCGGACTTGGTGTCGCCCTTCTTAAAGCCAACGGCGTAGTGCTCGCTGGACAGCGGCTCATCAAGCTGCGTGTAAGCATCGGGCTTGGCGGCAAGCTGATACTGGGCAATCGAAAGGTCGCACGCCACGGCATCGACCGCACCGCTCTCGAGCTGCATAAAGGCCGTGTTGTACTCGCCGATGGTATCGAGCGTGGCAAACGTCGCGGCCAGATCCTTCTGGTCGCCCTCGAGCACATCCTGCGCAGCGGAATCAGTCTGGGTAATCACGGTCTTGCCGGCAAGATCGTCCCAGCTCTTGATACCCGCGTCCTTCTTGACCACGAGCACTTGCTCGTTGAGCATGTACGGCTCGGAGAACGTGTAGCCGTCCTCACGGCCCTCCATGGTAAAGCCGTTCCAGATGCAGTTGATGGCGCCGGAGTTGAGCAGCGTATCCTTGGCGTCCCAGTCGATGGCCTCGTATTTGACCTCCCAGCCCTGCTTATCGGCAACAGCCTTGGCCAGATCGAGATCAAAGCCGGTGTACTCGCCATCGTCGCCCACAAAGCCGTACGGAGGATAGGACTTATCAAAGCCCACCACGAGCTTCTTGGACTCCGCGGCGCCCTTCACATCCTTGGCCGCGGCAGAGCCAGCAGCGGAGCCCTTGCCAGCACCACCGCCGCAACCGACAAGACCAAGGCCAAGCACCGCGGCGAGCGAGCCGGCTAGACCAACAAACTGACGACGAGACATATCGGTGTTCATGGTATTCCCCCTTGATGGCACTTTAGTTAGGTAAAGTGAGTCATGTAACGTTCAGAATCATACACTTTAGTGGGATAGAGTACAAGGGAGTGCCTGCCCGGCGCGGGCGGGGAGCGGCGCGGAATTAAGTTTCCTGCTCTACAGTCCTGCGCAAGACGGAAAGCACATTAAGTGCTTTCCTTTGCGTGCGGAACTCGCGATAAACTTAATTCCGCGCCGCTCCCCGCCCGCGCCGGGCAAACGTCGTTGGACTTATCGCTGACATGAAATGGCCGCTTGCATATCGTCCACTAGCTTGGCACGGTACAATGCTTGCAGCTTTTAATTCATGAATTAGTGGAGTTATTGATGGCAGAATCTCGTGCGGAGCGTAAAGCTCGTCGTGCTTTGATCGAGGCGGCTGAGGGGTCGGAGGAGAAAAAATCTTCTACGAAATCCAAGTCGTCTCAGGATGCGAAGGGTAAGTCGGCCAAGGGCAAGGCTAAGGCCAAGCGCCCCAGTTCTCGTCGGAGCGAGGATAAGGCATCTCAGACTCGCTCCAAGCGCTCGCATAAAGATCCGGTTTCGTCTGCGCGTAAGGTTGTGGACTCCAAGTCTCCCTGTTCGATCATGAAAGCTTGCGGTGGGTGCACGGCGCTCAATCGTCCTTATAAGAAGCAGTTGGCAGCTAAGCAGGCTGCTATGGAGGAGCTTTTTGCTGCTCTTTGCGAGCGCGAGGGTATTAGCGTCGACCCCATTCGCGGTATGGGCGTCACCTTGGGCGACCCGGGCAAGTATCCTGCTCCGCGCGGTTTTCGTCATAAGGCTGCCACTCCCTTTGCTCCCGGTAAGGAGGGCGCTGTCCGCTGCGGCTTCTTTGAGCGCGGTTCGCACAGAATCGTTGCCGTGCCCGAATGCCCCGTCGAGGCGCCGGGAGCCCGCCAGATTCTCAACGGCATCGCTCGCGAGGCCGAACGTCTGCATATTCCTGCCTTTAACGAAGACAAGCATCTGGGGCTGCTTCGCTATGCCGTCGTCCGCTGCGGTTGGCGTACCGACCAGGTCATGGTTACGCTCGTGACCGCCCAGCGTGACTTACCACATGCGCAGGAGTTCTATGAGGCCGTCGCGGCGCTCGATCCGCATATCGTCACCGTCGCCCAAAATATCAATGGCCGTCCCGGTAACGCCATCTTGGGTGAGGAGACTCGTATCGTCTATGGCGCCGAGTGCATGCGCGACCAGCTGCTCGGTTGCGAATTCGATATCTCCCCTACCGCGTTCTATCAGACCAATCCGCAGCAGACCGAGCTGCTCTATCAGCTCGCGATTGACGGCATGAATTTGCAGCAGGGCGACGTACTCATGGACGCTTACTGCGGCAGCGGCACCATCGGTCTGTGCGCAGCTAAAGAAGCCCAGAACAAGGGTATCGGCATTATGCTGCTCGGCGTGGAGCGCAACCCGGCGGGCATTGCCGACGCACGTCGCAATGCCGAGCTCAACGGCCTCACCCGCAGCGCTTGGTTTATGGCCGACGACGCCACCGATTACATCCTGGACGCCGCCGACAACAATGAGCGGATCGATGTCCTTTCCATCGACCCGCCGCGCGCCGGCTCCACCCCCGAGTTCCTCGAAGCCGCCTGCGCACTCAAGCCGCGCCGCATCACCTATATCAGCTGCAACCCCGTGACCCAAGAGCGCGACCTGCACCAGCTCCTCGACGGAGGCTATCGCCTGCTCAAGATCACGCCCGTCGACATGTTCCCCCATACCGACCACACCGAAACCGTAGCGGTCCTCGAGCGCCGCTAATCCACCCCGGTAGATTTTCGAGACAAGAAAGGGGGCGGCCCGTCTGGACCGCCCCCTTCGCTTAGTTTATGAACTCCGCTACATCCCCTTGCGCAGGTCACACACGCCGGCTGCCGCCATCTCGCGAAGCAGCGTCTCGCGGTCGCGTGTCACGATCAAATCCAGCGGGAAATGAATCTCGTCGAGCATCTTGCGGGCATGATCGAGCTTGCCAATGGCCATGCCAATGTGGGCATCGGTCGACACGCCAATACCCACGCCCAGCTCGGCGCAGCGCTCGGCGATCTTGCGGCACACGTCCCAATGCTCAGCATCGTTGCCATGCTCAAGACTATGGTTGTTGATCTCGATGATCTTATGCTTGGCCTTGGCCGCCAGCAGCACCTCATCGATATCGAACGGCACGCCCGAGCGCCCCGTATGCCCCAGCATAAACACCTTGGGGTGCTCCAGGGCATTGATGTACATCTCGGTTGTCTGGGCGAGCGTCGCGCCTTCGGCAAACTGCTGGTTATGCACGCTTGCCACCAAATAATCCAAATTACGCGTCACCAAATCGAACAGCGAATGCTCACGACTATACGAATCGCCGGCGATATCGAGCGAAACGGGAATGTCCTCGCCAAACAAGCTGCCGTCCAGCGAAACGATATCGGCCTCGGCGCCGCGAAGCACCAGCACGCCGCTCCAAATGCGCGGCCAGATATCCTGGTTAATAAAGAATTGGAAACTGCGCAGGTCATTGGGACAAGGCGTAACCATCGAGCTTAAATGATCGGCGGAACCGAGCACCTGAAGGCCGCGCTCTGCCGCCCAATAGATGTTCTCCTCAATGGTTGAGTACGCATGCGCAGAGAACATCGTATGAGTATGAATATCACAAGAAAGAAGGTAGGGCATCGGGTCTCCTTGTCCAGTATGGCCGTCGCGTATATTCATTGTACGCATAGCTTTCGGCAGTCGTAAAACTGCTTCATCCCAATCACACAACGGCATAGACAACGGGGTCTGGCTTAAAACCAAACCCCGTTTCACGTAAAACATTGTAAGCAGAGCGCTTTACTTTCGACGATATTCGTCGGCCAGTTGCTTCCAGGCAGGCAACGAATTGACGATGGTCTCGTAGCTCACACAGTAGCCAAGGCGGAACCAGCCCGGCATGCCAAAGCTATCCGAAGGCACCGCGAGCAGCTCATACTTCTTCGCGCGCTCGCAGAAAGCGTTCGCATCGGGCTCCAGCGCCTTCACCCACAGGTAGAATGCACCATCCGGCTCAACATAGGTGTAGCCGTACTCCGCCAGTGCATCGGTAAGCGCGGTGCGGTTGCGCGCATAGGCCTCAACGTCACTCGGCTCATCGATGCAATCAATAATCACGCGCTGGAAGAGCGCCGGAGCGCACACGAAGCCCAGCGTACGGGCGGCACCGGCAACGGCGGGCATTAGACGAGCTGCCTGAGGATTCGTATTGGGTACCAGGATCCACCCCACGCGCTCACCCGGTAGCGAAAGCGACTTGGAATACGAGTAGCACACGATGGTGTGCTCGTAGATCGAAGGCACCCAAGGCACCTCAGCGCCATAGACAATCTCTCGGTACGGCTCATCAGAGATGAGCATAATCGGGTTCTCGGGATCGCGCTGAGCGTTGGCCTCGCGCAGAACATTGGCCAGTCGCGTCAGCGTGTCGCGTGTATATACGGCACCGGTCGGATTGTTGGGTGAGTCGATAATGACGGCAGCGGTCTTATCGGTAATCGCCTTGAGCACGTTATCCACGCTCAGCTGGAACGTATCTTCATCGGCGAGCGCCTCGACGCACGTGCAACCAGCTTTCTCGATCCACACGCGATACTCCGGGAAGTACGGAGCGATAACGATGACCTCGTCGCCCGGATTGGTAATCGCGTTGAGCGTGCAGGTGAGCGAAGCCGCGGCACCCACCGTCATAAAGACGTCCTTGCCCTCATAGCTCGTGCCAAAACGGCGGTTGAGCGACTCGGCCACGGCGGTACGGCACTGCGGCAGACCCGGTGCAGGCGTGTATCCATGCAGCTGGTCGCTCGGCAGCTCCAAGGCCTTCTTAATGGACTCAGCCACGGCGGCAGGTGCCGGAACGCTCGGGTTACCCAGTGAGAAATCGAACACGTTTTCCGCGCCGATCTGCGCTTTGCGCTCAAGGCCGTAGCTAAAGATCTCACGGATGATGGAGCTTTCCGCACCGCGAGCATACATAGTTTCGTTGATCATCTGTTCCCCTTTCGCATAGGCGCTATTGTACGCTTTAGTCGAGCAAAGCGCCGCAGCAATGTTGATTGGGGACAGACTTAAATGCGTGAAAATGCTCATTTAAGTCTGTCCCCAATCAACATATCGCTCAAAAGAAAAGCCTCCGCAGGTTTCCCCGCGGAGGCTTTCGCTACAAGAACTATTTGTCGGCGTCGGTGTTGCCGTCAGCGTTGACAGCATTGCCATCACCGGCATCATCGGATGCGGCTTCGGCATCCTCCTGCATGGCCGCCTGCGCAAAAGCCGCGGCGTCTGCCGCAAGCTCCTCCTCGCTCATACGAGGCGTGCGCTTCTTGGTCGGCATGCCGGCCGCCTTGGCATTGCGCTCCTCCTTGGCCGCCAGGATATCGCCCTCGCGCTCAAGGTAGGCATCCCACTCATTGTCAAGCAGGGCATTCACGGCGTCGCCTTCGACGGTCTCGCGCTCAAGCAGCACCTTCGCCATCAGATCGAGTTGATCGCGGCGGGCATCCAAAATCTCGACCGCACGACGATGGGCCTCACGCATAATGCGCTGGACCTCGATGTCGATGCGACGCGCCGTCTCCTCGGAGTAATCCTGGTGATCGGCATAGTCGCGACCCAGGAACACCTGATGCTGCGCCTCGCCAAACACTTGCGTGCCCAGTTCTTCGCTCATGCCCAGGCGCGTGACCATCTCGCGCGCCATCTTGGTCGCGCGCTCCAGATCGTTGCTCGCGCCCGACGTGATGTCATCGCACATGAGCTCCTCGGCGACGCGACCGCCCAAGAACACGGCAAGCTCATCGAGCATCTCGTTCTTGGTCTTGAGGAAGTGGTCCTCCTGCGGAAGCTGCAGCGTGTAGCCCAGGGCCTGACCGCGGCTGACAATCGAGATCTTGTGGACCGGATCGGAATGCTCCAGGATGTGGCCCACCAGGGCGTGACCGCTCTCGTGGTAGGCAATCGTGGTGCGCTCGGCTTCGGTCATCACACGACCCTTGCGCTGCGGACCGGCAATCACGCGCTCCATCGACTCCTCGACCTCGTCCATCGAGATCACGGAACGATGGCGGCGGGCAGCCAGCAGCGCAGACTCGTTGAGCAGATTTGCCAGATCGGCGCCGGTGAAGCCAACGGTCATCTGGGCGAGCTTCTCAAACTTCACGTCCTCGTCCATCGGCTTGTTCTCGGCGTGTACGCGCAAGATCTGCTCGCGGCCCTTCACATCCGGACGGTCGACCGTAACCTGACGGTCAAAACGACCGGGACGCAGCAATGCCGGATCCAGAATGTCGGGGCGGTTGGTCGCGGCGATCAGGATGACCGACTCGCTTTCCTCAAAACCGTCCATCTCGACCAGCAGCTGGTTGAGCGTCTGCTCGCGCTCGTCGTGGCCGCCGCCCAAACCGGCTCCGCGCTGACGTCCCACGGCATCGATCTCGTCAATAAAGATGATTGACGGAGCCTGAGACTTGGCCTCCTTAAAAAGGTCGCGCACGCGGCTGGCGCCGACACCCACGAACATCTCGACAAAGTCAGAGCCCGAGATGCTAAAGAACGGCACGCCCGCCTCGCCGGCAACGGCCTTGGCCAGCAACGTCTTACCGGTACCCGGAGGGCCCACCAGCAACACGCCGCGGGGAATCTTGGCGCCCAGCTTGCGATAGCGGTCCGGGTCGCTCAAGAAATCGCGAATCTCTTCGAGCTCCTCGACCGCCTCATCCACGTCAGCGACATCCTCAAACTTGACCTTGGGACGCGTAGCCTCGTTGGTCTTGGCATTGGTCTTGCCAAACTGCATGTTCCTGTTGTTGGCGCCCATCATCTGGCGCATAAAGTAGAACATGATGGCAATCAGGGCGATCGTCGGAAGCACGCTCATCGCCAGGTCGCCCCAAAAATCGGGGTCATTGGTGTTGACGATGTACTTGGTATCGGGGTGCTCCGCCATGAGCTCGGCAAGTGAATCGGAACCGACATAGGTCGAGGAAAAGCTCTTGAGCTCGCTCGTGTCGCCCTTGTCCTTTTTCGTCTTCCAGTAATGACCCGTCACGCTTCCGTCCTGAACCGTATAGGTCAGATCTTCGACGCGATCCTGCTTGATGGCGCTGACCATCTCACTCGTCGCGAGCTTTACGGTATTGCTGGAGTTGGCAAAGCCGGATCCCATGTTAAAGAAGGCATAGCCCAGAAGCGCGCAAGCCAAAATAAAATACAGCCAGCCCGTACGCGTGGGCTTCTTGCCTCCGGGCATCCCCGGGATCTTAGGTTCCCGGGGAGTCTGGGAATTGTTATCGTTACGGTCGTCGGGCATCTTACGAATAAACCTCCGGTTTCAAAATGCCCAGATACGGAAGGTTGCGATAGCGCTCGGCATAGTCGAGGCCGTAGCCCACCACAAAGGCATCGGGGCAATGGGTTCCAACATACTTGGGCGTGACGGCCGAGGTACGGTCCTCAACGTCCTTCCACAGGAAGGCGGCAACCTCCAGCGAGGCGGGCTTGCGGCTCTCGAGGTTCTTCATCAGATACTTGAGCGTCAGGCCCGAGTCCAGAATGTCCTCGACGATCAGCACGTCGCGACCGCGGATGTCGATATCCAGGTCCTTAATGATACGCACGATGCCCGAGGACTTCACACCGTCGCCATAGCTCGAAACAGCCATGAAATCGATGTTGGTCGGCAGCTCGATCTTGCGCATCAGGTCGCCCATAAAGACCACGGCGCCGCGCAGGACCGCAATCAGCACCAGATCCTTACCCGCGTAGTCGCGAGTAATCTGCTCGCCTAGGCGAGAGACGATACCGTCGATATCCTCCTGCGTAAACAGAACCTTCTCGATATCCGGATGTTGAGAAGCCATGACAACCCTTTCTTGTGCTTATCGCCCACGCACCGCCGCATGGACGCGAACTACACATTCTAGCAGCGCACGGGGTATATTTACCAGCACGTGCGCCATCAGCGCGGGAATACCGTCAACGTCGCACAGAATAGCTGGCGCGAAGCGCTATTCCGCATCGACCACACGAAGCAGATATGCCACGCGCGTTGCGGCCGTGCATTTAAAACGCTCGTCCGCGCGAACGCCCGCGACCCATACTACGGCACCTCCCGGAGCCGTTCTTACCACGGGTACGCCAGAGCGGTCTGAAACAGGAATGCGCGCCTCGTTCAACAGGTCTGACACTTTCTTGCTTCGGCCGTTCATCCCCAACGGGCACATCACGTCTCCCGGCACAGGGCTATCCACCCACAGGCGCGCCGATCGTGCCTCGGTGGGAATCTCCCCGCGCGAGCCGGCTAACATCCGCTCGCTATCGCGGTCGGCAAACCCCAGGGCCGCCGCATCCACCAAGGCCGCAACCTTTCCGGCAGCAGCAAGCTCGCGGGCACGGTGCACGATATCGCACCCCGGCTCCACAGCCATCGGCTCCGCTGTCAGCATATGCCCCGCCCCCAGCGGCAGACGACCGGGAACGGAGATCCAATCGGCCACTAAACCCTCGCGCGCCGCCGGGGCCTTGAACGCCAGCGTGCCAAACTCCACACGGGCATCAATTCCCGCAGGAAGCGTAACCGAGCCCGAGCCCGCGGCGACGCAGGCGAGCACGCGCTCCACGTGCCGCATCTCCGGTCGCGCGTCGGGATCGATGCGCTTAATCGCCAATCGCACGATACGCCGTGCAATCACAACCTCAGCGGCGGCAAGACGGCGCGCATCGAGCACAAGTGCGCCCGCCGCTTCCTTGCGCAGGCAGCTTCGAAACGCCTGTGCCGAAAGCTGGGAAAGAAAGGCGTCTTCGTCGCCCAGAATTTCGCAAGCGGCGCCAATCGTCTTACAGACGCTCGCGTTGCGCTGTGCCACCACCGGCATCACCCGATGGCGTACATAGTTGCGCAGGTACGAAACGTCCTCGTTGCTTTCATCTTCCCGCCATGGCTGACTGTGCACCTGCAGATAGCTCACGAGCTCATCGTGCGTGAGGTCGAGCAAGGGGCGAACCACAATGTTCCGACGGCGCGGAATGCTCGATAGACCCGCGGGACCCGACCCTTTAATGGCATTCATCAAAAATGTTTCCGCGCGGTCCGACGAAGTATGCGCGGTACAGATACGAGCCGCCGTCCGCGGTGCGCCCGATTCGGCACATAGTTCGCGAACATATCTTCGCGCCGCGGCATAACGCACCTCGCGCGCCGCCGCCTCGATATTTCCCGACTCCTCATCAAAATAAGCATGTTCGACACACAACGGTAGACCATATTGCGCGCAGAGCTCGCGCACAAAGGCCTCATCGCCATCGGACGCCTCACCACGCAGATGATGATTTACATGCAGTACGTGCAGTCGCTCGCGCGCGATGGGGGCCACACCACGCCCATCCAGAATATCCAGCTTTGATGTGCAAGCCATAAGGAGCAGCGCCGTCGAGTCCGCACCACCTGATACCATGAGCACCACAGGAGCAGCCGTCTGCCGCGTCGCCAGGGCGTAATCATCCACCCTCGACGCAGCATGATGTCCATAGTGCTGTGATACCGTTGGCATTCGCTTCCTCCTCTATTCGTCCGCACCCATTGTATCCTTTGGAATCTTATGTCTCGTCTGCACCTTCATATCCTCGGCAGTGGCTCTAAAGGCAACTGCGCACTCGTCGAGGGACCTCAGGGGCTCATCATGATCGACAACGGCCTGTCCCGCCGCGAGACACTTAAACGCATGGCGGAGCTTGGCCTCTCGGCAGACGACGTCGCCGCTCTTGTAATCACCCATGAGCATGGTGACCATATCAAGGGGCTCGATGTATGGTGCAAGCACTGGCATGGTCCCCTCTTTGCCAGCAGGGACACCCTTTCATGCAAAGAAAACCTCGCGCGCCTGCCCGTAGAGGAATTTGACCCCGGCGACACGCTCCCCATTGCCGGCATCCACGTGCAAACCTACTCAACATCGCACGATGTCATCAATCCTGTCGGCTATCGATTTAATGCTCTCGATGATTCCATTGGGTTTGCCACCGACACCGGAGAGTTATCGAGCAAGGCCATAGGCATCCTCAAAGACTGTCGAGTTCTCGCGCTCGAAAGTAACCACGATGTAACTATGTTGCGCGAAGGAGCGTACCCCCGCTTTCTTCAGGAGCGCATCCTGTCCACAAAGGGGCACCTCTCCAACAGCCAGGCCGCCGAAGCCGCGCGCGAACTTGTTACCGATCGCACCGAACAACTCATCGCCATGCACATCAGCCAGGACAATAATCGTCCAAGCCTTACCGTCAAAAGCTATGCCAACGCGCTTGATGCAAGTCTCGATGATGAACTCGGCAGTTCTGCCACCCGTCTTCAAGGGCCACGGAAGCTCTCGATACGCCCTGCAAGCCAGTATCAACCGACAACCATTCAATAGCCCCTCAAGACAATCAGAACCACCCTTAAAAAGGGTGGTTTGCTCTTAGGGTATAACCCACGGGCC
>CAJMPY010000024.1 GCA_905215385.1 uncultured bacterium
CGGAGGTCGTAGGTTCAAATCCTGCCCCCGCGACCAAGAACTTGCAGCTCGTCGGCCTAGCCGGCGAGCTTTTTTGTTATTCCGGGACTGTTCTCTCAGCCCAATTCCCAACATCTCAAACAAAATCTCGATCTGTAACATCTAGACCCGATTTGGGCGGCCAGGTGTTACAGATCGAGATATACCGGTGGGTTGGGTCCCGTTTGTCTAAATCTGTAACACGAGGGACGGATTTTGCCGAGTAACTGTTACAGATTGAGATTTCCTGCCGGGACGGTTTTGGTTTGTCTCGATCTGCTCCAATGTGCCCTGCGTCTTTATGGGTCTTGCCACGTCGTTCTTCACGTTTATGCTGCAGCAGCCGATCAACTTTGGCCACCTCTTCGCATTCTGGGCCTTTGGAATCGCGCTCGCGGTTTGCCTGGTTATGTCGGGAACGCTCGTGTGCTCGGCAATCTTTGGAAAAGAGCGCGCTATTCAGGCGCTTACGCCGCTCGATGTGCTCGAGGCACAGCGGAACCATAAATAAGAAAACTCGATTATCAGGGGCGGACGCCGTGAAGCACACCGCCCCCCTGTACGTGTGGCGCCAGGGCCATGCGCTCGAAAGCGTCGCCCAAACGCATGGTTCATCCGCACAAAGCCCATGGTCGCTATGGGCAAACATCGGTGCGCCTGCACATGGCTTTGAGTCTGTTTTCGAGCGAAAGTATGGCTGTCGATACGCATGCAATTCGCATGAAGTCCGGGTTCGTCCAAGAGCCCTATAAAGGAGGATTCGCATGAAACAGTTAGAGACCGACGTCGTTGTCGTTGCCGCGGGTCTGAGTGGCCTTGCCGCAGCGGTCGCTGCAGCCGAGGCAGGCGCTCGCGTCATTGCCCTAGAGAAGGCCCCCATTACCGGTGGCGCCGCCAACATGGGCATGGGGCCTGCCGCCGCTGGCTCTCCGCTTCAGAAGGCTTCGATGATCGAGGTCACGCCTGGCGAGCTCTTCCGTCGCCATATGTTCTACACCCATTACCAGGTCGATGCTCGCCTGGTGCGCGACTACTACTTTAAGTCGGGCGATACCATCGCATGGCTGCAGGATATGGGCGTGGTGTTTAACTCCGTGCGTCCGGCGTTCCGCGCCCGCGAGCGCACGCGCGCCTATTCCGACGGCGAGTGCACCTGGCATGTCGTGCAGCCCGAGGATGGCTCGGAGCCCGGTCCTCGCGCGGCGACCACGATGACCAAGCGCATGACCGAGCGTGCCCAGGACCTGGGTGTCGAGTTTATGTTTGAGTGCCCGGGCACCGGCCTTATCAAGGGCGAGGACGGCGCCATCTGCGGCGTGACCGCCAAGGACAAGGACGGCGAGGAGTACCAAATCTCGTGCAAGTCTGCGATTGTCGCTACGGGCGGTTTTGGCCACAACGCTAAGCTCATCAAGGAGAAGCTCGACTTTGAGTGGGGTAAAGACCTGTTCTCGTTTGCCATTCCGGGCATGGACGGCGACGGCATCAACATGTGCCACGAGGTCGGCGGCGGCCACACCCCGGTGACCATGGAGCTCATGTATCAGATCCCCGACAACATGAACCACTTCTATGTCGAGGGCGCATTCCGTCAGCCGTGCTACTGGTGCAACCGCCTGGGCGAGCGCTTTATGCCGGAGGACGAGATCTTCAACACCACCTTTGTCGGCAACGCCATCAACCATCTTCCCGGCAAGGTCGCCTATGCCATCTTTGATTCCCGCATGCTCAAGCACTGGAAGAAGGATGGCCCGGATATCGTCAGCCACGTTCATCCGCACGACCTGTACGACGGCTTTGAGGAGCAGTGGAACCGCGACCTGGAGGCTGGCTACCCGGCGATTTGCCAGGCCGATACGCTGGAGGAGCTTGCCGAGAAGGCGGGTATCGACGTGGAGGGCCTGCTCGCCAACGTCGACGAGTACAACGAGATGTGCGACAACGGCTGGGACGACATCTTTGAGAAAGAGCGCGAGTTTATGAAGCCGCTCGAGAAGGGCCCCTTCTATTGCTGCAAGCAGTACTGTGGCGCCTACGGCACCCTGGGCGGCGTGCTCATTAACCACAAGATGGAGGTCATGACCGACGACTATGAGGTCATCCCTGGCCTGTACTGCGTTGGCACCGATGCCTGCACCATCTATGGCGACTCCTATAACTACTGCATTCCGGGTAACACCATGGGCTTCTGCCTTAACTCGGGTCGCATCGCCGGTGAAAACGCCGCCGCAGCCCTCTTTGAGGACGCGGGCGACGAGGAGTGGTCGTAACACCGCAGCTATTCGCGCCTGCAGACACCCACGCGTTGGGTGCGGGCGGGGATTTGCCCTACAAGCGAGGCGCTCGGGATCGCTTTGGTCCCGGGCGCCTTTCTGGACAAGAGCGACGTTTTGAGGGGAACGAATGAAGCTAACGATTAATGGAGCCGAGGTCGAGGCACGCGAAGGGCAAAATGTCCTGGAAGCCGCGCTCGATGCCGGTATCTATATTCCGCATCTGTGTAAACATCCCGATCTTGAGGCCGTCGGCGGATGCCGTCTGTGCATGGTCGAGATCGAAGGCCAAGATGAGCCGGTGTGTGCCTGCAAGACGCAGGTTGCCGAGGGAATGGTCGTCAACACGACAGGCGAGCAGGCCGAGCGCGTGCGCAAGCTGGCAATGGAGCTTATCTTGGCCACGCATCCCGCCGATTGCACCGGCTGCCCCAAGTACGGCAAGTGCGAGCTGCAGTCTATGTATCAGTACCTGGGAGTTTCGCCTGCGCGCTGGCGCACCAAGAGCCGTCCGGTCGCCACGGACGAATCGAACCCGCTGATCACCCATATGTTCACCCGCTGCATTCGGTGCGGTCGCTGCGTGCGCGCGTGCCGCGAGCTGCGCGGCGCCGGCGTCTTGGACTACCAGCGCACCGAGGACGGCATTCGCATTGGTGCGGACGGCAGCGTGAGTCTGCAAGAGGCCGGATGCCGTTTTTGCGGTGCCTGTATCGAAGTGTGTCCCACGGGCTCGATCGTCGACACGCTCGATATGTTCGATGAGAACAAGTCCTATGCCGACAACGTGGTCCCCTGTCGCTCGGGCTGTCCCGCCCACGTGGATATCCCACGCTACCTGCGTCACATCCGTAACGGCGAGTACACCCGAGCCGCCGCGGTGGTGCGCGAGAAGGTCCCGTTCCCCGAGAGCCTGGGCGACATTTGCGTCCATAGCTGCCAGGATGCCTGCAAGCGCAACGAGCTCAACGGCACGCCGGTTTCGGTTTGCCGTCTTAAGCGCGCCGCGGCCGTGCGCGATGCGGGCGACTGGAAGGCCAACGTGCGCCATGAGCCGCTGAGCGGCAAGAGCGTCGCCGTTGTGGGTGCCGGTCCCGCCGGCTTGACCGCCGCACTCTATTGCGCCGAGAAGGGCCACAAGGTCGTGGTGTTCGAGGCCAACGAGAAGGTCGGCGGCCAGATGCGCTACGGCATTCCGGCGTATCGCCTGCCCGATGCCACGGTCGATGCCGAGGTTGCGACGATTTTAGAGATTGCCCAGGGTGATGACGCCGAGCCGCGCATTGAGCTGCGCTGTGGCGAGCGAATCGCCGAGCCCCAGGCGCTTTTGGAGCAGGGCTTCGATGCCGCGCTGGTTGCGGTGGGCACGCATGACGGAACGGTGCTTCCCATGCCCGGCCACGACCTCGAAGGCGTGCTGCGTAACACCGATTTTCTGAAGGCCGCCCGTATGGGCAGCGCCCCGGACCTGACGGGCAAGCGCGTCGTGGTGCTTGGCGGCGGCAACGTGGCGTACGACTGCGCCCGCACTGCCGTGCGTCTGGGTGCCGCCTCGGTCGATGTCGCCTGCCTTGAGGCCCAAGACGCGATGACCTCGACGCCCGAGGAGCGTGCCGAGGCCGCCGAGGAAGGCGTGGTCCTGCACGATGCCTATGCCTTTACCAGCATTAACGAGACCGAGGACGGTTCGGGCAAGGTCGGTTCCATGACGATCCACAAGATCGAGCGGTTCTACTTTGACGAGAACCACCGCGCCGTCACCGAACTGCTCGACGGCGGCGAGAAGACCATCGATGCCGACTGCGTGATCTTTGCCGTGAGTCAAAAGCCCGAGGGCACGGCCCAGATGGGCCTTGAGCTTACGCACGGCCCGTATATCGTGGCCGATACCGAAGGCAAGACGAGCGTTGAAGGCATCTGGTCGGCGGGCGACTGCGTGACGGGTACCAAATCGGTGATCGCGGCAATCGCTGCAGGTCGCACGTGCGCCTCGGCCATCGACCGCGCTTTGGGTGGCGATGGCAACATCGACGAGGAGCTGACCGAGCATGATGCTCCCGAGCAGTGGATTGGCCGCGCCCCCGAGGGCTTCTACGACGATGCCGTGCAGCCCGAGTTTGTCGATGCCCAGACGCGTAAGGATAACTTCGATACGTTTGAGTGCCCCTATACCGACCATGAGGCTACGTGCGAGGCGAGCCGCTGCTTGCAGTGCGATTTGCGCCTAACGATCAGTACGCCGCGCCTGTGGAACGAATACTAGGAAAGGAGCGATAACCCATGACGATCATCAACTTTATGCCTGCGCATAAGCAGGCCCCCGTCGCGCTCTGGCTCCTTAAGAAGGACGTGGCGGCCGCTGCGGAAAAAATTGCAGGGGCCGGTGCCCAGGCGGTTTTGGTACCGGCAGGCGATGAGGTCTCTGCCGCGCTCGCGGATGCGTTGGGCGAGTCCTGCCGCGTGATCGAGTGCGACCCGAGCCTGGGCTTTGTCTATGCCAACGGTTCGGCCGCGGCCAAGATGCTCGACGGCGAAAAGCCTCTCCCATCTTGCTGCGAGGGCGATGGCGCCGACCGCTGCCTGAGCGGATCAGAGTTACTTGCCGCCGAAGGCAAGCGCTGGGTGTGGATTGACGGGGCCGAGGAGCCCGTTGAGGTCGACCGTGTCGTGAGTGCGGAATCCCTGGTTGCCGCGGCGGGCGCCGACGACGCTAAAGCGGTGGGGATTGGCTATCCCAGCGGTCTGCTGCTGAGGCCCGATGACACCTCAAAGATTGAGCTATGCAGCGACTACGTGCGCGTCTACACCGCCAAAAACTGCATGGCAAAGGCGCTTTTGGACATTTGCACGCTCTATCGTCACGAGAGCTGCGGACGCTGTGTCTTTGGCTACGAGGGCTCGCATCAGATTGCAACGATTCTTGCCGATATCTGCCGCAAGAAGGGCAAGCCGGGTGACTTGGCGCTCCTTCGCGACCTTTGCCCCGTGATGCAGGCGCAGTGCCTGTGCGAGCAGGGTCGCGTGCTGGCGCGCACGGTGCAGTCGTTCCTCGACCTGTTCGAGGGCGAGATTATGCAGCACACCACCAAGAAGGTCTGTGCCGCCGGGGAATGCCAGGCATTCTTGACCTTCCATATCCTCGCCTCCAAATGCCAGGCATTCAACAAGTGTGTCGATTCGGACGTTTGCGAGGAGGACGCGATTCTGGGAAGGCCGCGGTTCATCCACGTGATCGACCAAAAGGCTTGCACCCAGTGCGGTGCCTGCCTGGATATCTGCGACAACGGCGCGATCGTCACGGCTGGGGCCGTCAAGCCCAAGTGCCCGCCCAAACCCATTCCCTTTAAGCGCAAATAAGAGCGCCGACCCCTTCCGTTTTGTCCCTTGTAGGCATGCGGGAGGGGCCTTTGTTTATCTGCACGAGGTATTCCGCAAATACCGAGCGGGCCTTGGTTGCCTGGACGGTGCGCATGTTTTACGTCTGCCGTACGCTTTTTGCGAAGTACACACGGGCAGAATCCGTGTCCAAAATGCTCTGGAGAGGAGCGACCATGTCGTTTAAAGTGATGGCGATTTGTGCCGGCAGGCACGGTGGCAACGGCGAGGCTTTGGCCAAAGAGGCCCTTTGCGCGGTGCGCGAGGCTGGCGGCGAGGTCGAGCTGATCAATTTGTTCGACTATAACATCTTGCCCTGCACCGGTTGCGAGGGCTGCACCATGCAGATGGGAAAGATGGGCGCCGGCCTGCAAAAGGAATATCACGGCTGCGTTCTTAAAAACAAAGACGATGTAGATGCGATTATTCGCGAACTGCAGACCTGCCAGGGCGTGATCTTCTCGGTTCCGACCTACGACCTTACGCCCAGCTCGGTGTACACCCGCTTTGCCCAGCGCTTCTTGGCATACGAGCTTTCGTTCTTGCTTGCCATCGGTGCCGTAAAGGAGAATCCGCATACCGTTGCCGGCCTCATCTCCGTCGGCGGCTCCATGCACGATTGGCAGTCCCTGGCACTGGAGAGCCTGCAGGCGACTATGTTTACCATGTCGATGACTGTCGTCGATCGCTATATGGCGCAGCGCGACGGCCGCCCGGGCAATGCTTTTGTGTGGGGAGACGACGTGGAGTGGGGCGGACAGATCGCCCGCGCCCACAAGATGGGCGAGAACATCGTCAAGGCCATTCGCACGCCTGTTGACGAGCGCTGCTGGCTGGGCGATCCGGATGACGGCGTGTGTCCCAACTGCCACAGCTCCCTGGTGTACCCCGGCGACAAGCATTGGGATGGGGTCGAGTTTCCCTGGGAGTGTGCGGTCTGCGGCGCGGGCGGCGATATCGTAACCGACGAGCGCACCGGTCGCCCCAAGCTCAAGATTGCCGAGAACGGCCTGATTCGCGACCGCAACGACGACCACGCGCGCGCCGAGCACCTCAACGAGATCAACAAGACCCGCGACGAGTTCTTCGCCCATATGGACGAAGTAAAGCCGCTCATGGAAAAGTACGCCAAGATGACGTTCCCCACGCTGGAGATTAAGCGCGACTAGTTTTGCCCAAGCCCCGCCCGGCCTACTTGCGGCAGTGCAGGTCGGCGCTGGTGCGGGGCTTAATCCTCGGCTCAAGAAAGCCAAGGTAGATTAGGGTGCGAATCGAGAGGTGGAACAAAAAGAGGTCCTCTCCCGATGCCAAGTCGTTACCGGTGATTTCCTTTATGCGGTTAATGCGATAGAGCAGCGTGTTTTTGTGAAGCGACAAGATCGCGGCGGTGCGCACCGTGTTACAGCTGTGCTGCATAAAGGCAAAGAGCGTCTCGATCAGCTCGGAATCGTGCGACTGGTCATGCTTCCAAAGTGCCCAGATTGCCGGATGGCAGTAGTTTATAAGGTTGATGTGGTCGTTGCAGATGTCGAGCATTTCCATGTAGGTGTATTCGCAATAGCGATACACATGGGTGTCTTCGAGGATTTTGGTAAAGGTCGAGCCGTATCGAATGGCGGCGCGTGCCTGATTGAGGTGCGAACGCACGTCGGTTGCCTGGGAAAACTCGTTGCTGATGCCAATGAACAAATTGTTCGTGGCAGCAACGCGGGCAAGGATCGCCTCATCGTTGGCGGGTAGCTGCGTGGAGGGCGGACGGCTTACCAGCGCCACGAGCTCACCTTCGTACATGGTGATAAGGCTATGGTGCAGTAGCGGCTGCAATTGTCCTCGGATGCTCTCCGCCTCGCGCGCCTCGAGCTGGGAATCTTTTTTGAGCAGGCATACAACGTAGAGGGCGGGAAGCGGCGCAAAGCCGACGAGCTGCATTTTGCGTGTGCAGGTGATGGGGTTGGGGATTTCGTCGTCCAGGAGGCGCGAGAGAAAATATGGCCCCTGTTGCGGGCCGCCCAACGAAAGAAAGCCGCCTTTCTGCAGTTCTTGCGCGAGCAGTCGGACAAAGAACTCAAAGACCTCGCGATCGCTATCGCCAAAGGCGTGATTGCGTTCGATCATCATCGCCCGGCCCAGACACGTGCCGTGCACCTTGATCGCATCGGTCATGGTGTTGAGGCGGAACATGTCGTTATAGCGTGTAAGCGGGCCTGTCGAGCGGGCAATCTCCTCGTCTAAGCCGCATTTGATGATGTAGCGTACGGCTTCGTCCTGCAGCATGTCGCCTTCGGAGAGCTCGGCGCGGGTGATGGCTGCAAAGGGGGAGTCGTCGGCATCGTCGAGCTCAAAGCCGCCACGGGCGGCGTAGCGGTAGACGGGATCGACGACGAGCACCGGGTTGCCCATAACGGTAGAGGCTGTTTGCGTGAGGTTTTTGAGCCCCGCGTCGCTCAAGAGCGCCTCGAGCAGCGCCTGCTTTGCTGTGGACGTATCGGTGGTGCTCGGTTGCATGGGTGTCCCTTCTGCCGCGTCTTCGCCGTAGTCGACGCGTGACCAAATTATTATCGCAGGCTGCGCAGTATTAGGTTGTTTAAAAAGGTGAGTGTGGCGGTCGTTTCCTCGAACGGGGACGGTGCTGTTGTTGGAGAATGTCTCGATCTGTAACAGTAAGACCCGGTTTTGCCGAGTAACTGTTACAGATCGAGACAAACCGACGGGCCGCCCCGCCCCATCCACCTGCCGCTACCTGCTATCCGCCGATTTCCGTTGTGCTGCTGCACTTCCATGTCATATCCTCTAGACAACTACGCGGCAACATCGCCGCCGCGCCTACAAGAGAGGAATGTCCATGACCGCACCTGCATCCAAGCTGCTCCAGCCCATTACGGTTGGCCCCCTTGAGCTCAAGAACCGCATTATGTTCCCGCCGCTTACCACCGGCTACGAGGAGCGCGACGGTTCCATTGGCGAGCGCAGCCTGGCTTTTTACGAGCGCCTGGCCCGTGGCGGCGTGAGCTACATCGTCATCGGCGACGTCGCTCCCGTCATGACCGCGAGCCCCACGCCCAAGCTGGCGACCGACGCTCAGATTCCCACGTTTAAGGCGCTGGCCGACGCCGTCCACAAGCACGGCGCCAGGGTCGCGCTGCAGCTGTTCCACCCCGAGTACGACGTGCCCGGTGTCGGCCGCATGGTCATGGGTTCCATGGCCGCCGCCAAGGCCGCGCAGGAGGCCAAGGCCGCCGGCGACGAGGAGACCTTCGCCGCCAAGATGGCCGAGTCCAACGAGATCCGCAAGCAGGCCTACGCCAAGTTGCACCACGATATGCAGCACTTTGTGAACGAGGCGAGCGTAGAGCAGCTCACCCAGATCAAGGAGGCCATCGCCGCCTCGGCCGCCCGCGCGCAGCAGGCCGGCATCGACGCCATCGAGGTTCACGGCGACCGTCTGGTGGGTTCGCTGTGCTCGGCCATCCTCAACCAGCGCACCGACGAGTACGGTGGCTCGTTCGAGAACCGCGTTCGCTATGCGCTCGAGGTCGTCGCCGCCATTAAGGAAGCCGCGCCGCAGCTGATGGTGGAGTACAAGCTCCCCGTGATCATGGAGAACCCCGACGGCACGCCGCGCGGCAAGGGTGGCCTGCAGCCCGACGAGGCCTGCGAGTTCGCCAAGCTGCTCGAGGGCGCGGGCATCGACATGATCCAGGTCGCGCAGGCCAACCACACCGGCAACATGGGCGACACCATTCCGCCCATGGGTGCCATGCCCTACAACTGGACGCTGCCGGTGGCCGAGCGCGTCAAGGCCCTGGTCTCCGTGCCGGTGGCCACCGTCGGCCGTGTTGTTTCGGTCGAGGCCGGCGAGAAGATTCTTGAGGACGGCGCGGCCGACATTATCGCCTATGGCCGCTCGCTCATGTGCGACCCCGACATTGCGCTGAAGGCCGCCACGGGCGAGCCCATCCGCGAGTGCCTCAACTGCAACAAGGGCTGCGTCGACGCGATTCAAAACCGCAAGTACATCTCGTGCGTGCTCAATGCCGAGAACGGCGACGAGGCGACCATCGCCATTAAACCGGGTGAGGGCGACAAGAAGATCGCCGTGGTGGGCGGCGGCATCGCCGGCCTGGAGGCCGCGCGCGTGGCGGCCAAACGCGGCTACGACGTGACCGTCTATGAGGCGAGCGATCACTTGGGCGGCCAGATTGTGCTGGCGGCCGCGCCTCCGCGCAAGGATGAGATTATGCGCTCGGTCGAGTATTACGAGAAGATTCTGCCCGGCCTGGGCGTGAAGGTTGAGCTCAACCATGCCGCTAACCCCACGGATCTCAACGCCGCCGACGCCGCGATTGTGGCTGTGGGCGCGCACGACGTGGTCATCCCCGTTCCGGGTGCCGACTCGGACAAGGTCGTCTCGAGCTGGGACGTGCTGGCCGGCAAGGTGGAGCTCAGCGGGCGCGTCGCCGTCATTGGCGGTGGCCTGGTGGGCACCGAGACTGCCGAGTACCTGCTGCAGCACGGCTGCGAGGTGGCGATCGTCGAGATGCTCGACAAGATTGCCGCAGGCGAGTCCGAGACCATTCTGCCGCTGATTATGAGCGACTTTGCAGAGCACAACGTGGAGCAGCACGTTAAGACCCGCCTGACCGCCATTACCGACGAGGGCGTGGAGGCCGTTCGCACCACCGAGGACGGCGCCGAGGAGCCGGTGAAGATCGCCTGCGATTACGTGGTGATGGCCGTGGGCTCCAAGGCCAACGCGTTTGACCTGGACGGCGTGACGGTGCCCGTGACCTGCGTGGGCGACTGCTCGGGCGAGCGCACCGCCGATATTGCGAGCGCCATCCGCACGGCGTATCACGCGGCCAACGAGCTGTAGCTAACATCGCGGCGGGGCGGGGCGGGGCGGTAGCACGGATCCGCCTCGCCCGGCTGCGTCCCGTCGGGTGTCAACCGGTGCGGGGCCTGCAAGCGCAGCAGGCCCCGCCCTTTTTGTTTTGCTCCGGTGGATGGCAATGCGCGGTAATCATGAGGAGTAAGGACGTCTACTGCCTTGCCGATTGCTCAAAATTATTGGGGGAGGGGTTAATAACTATATCCTCTATGCCAAAGGACATAAAGAGATGTCAATTTTGTTGACAAGCGAATGACGATTAGCTGCGAGCCAGCTACCAGCGTAAATAATCGATAAAGAAATGTCGTAAATTGGTGCCAAATGCCCAGATAACACCGCGTCTATTTTAATTAACTGCTTTGAGAAACAGTAAAATGCTACTATCTAACTTGCACGTAAGAAAGCAGATTAACGGTTAAGGCTAAGAAGTGGCAGGTATGTCGGAAGCAACAAGGACTCGCACGCATGCGCCCGAGGTTAGGCAGCGCGCCGTCGAGGTCCTCCAAGAGGGGGTCGGTCATCGTGCCCTCGCCGCGGAGCTCGGCATTCCCCAGGCCACGGCTCGTCAGTGGGCTCGCGCATATGCCGTGGGCGGTGCCGACGCCGTACTCAACGCGGGCTCGCATCATCACACCTATTCGTACGAAGTTAAGCTCGCCGTGGTTAAGGATCGCTTGGAAAACGGCTTAACGGTTCGCGAGGCCATGATCAAGCACAAGATTCCCAGCGAGTCTTCGGTCAAGGCTTGGTGTCGTCAGTATCGCGATGGCGGCGAGGCGGCGCTGGTCGATAAGCCGCGCGGTCGTAAGCCGCGCGTTAAGCAGGCAGAGTAGCAAGAGGGTGCGCCCGCGGGGGCGCATTTTTCTTGCCGCGCCAACTTTTCGGACCGTCGCGAGCCTATCGGGACATCCTCCAACGTGGCCAATAAGCCGCGCGCAGTGGCCCGCGCGCCCGTCGCCGCAGTAAGGAAACGTCGCCCTCTACTCCAATGCGGACAGACGCCTTACCCCGTACGCCTAAAACTCCCCAGTTGACCGAAAACCTGCCGCCGCTACTCCTCAATTGAGCTATAACGTTAAACAATTGCAGCGTTTTTGCATGGGGGAGTGATGGTATGACGCTACTGTATTTCCTTACCCTGTTTCCGCTGGTACCGGCGCTGGGCATGCTGCTCGCGCGCGGTGACCGCGCCCGCGATGCGGTGGGGCTCATAGGCTCCGGCATTATTATGGCGGTGACAGTTGTAGTCGCCGTCATGTTTTTTGGCACGGGTCCGCAGAGCTTTGAGGTTGCCCCCGGCACCTCGCATGTGCTCTCGATCATCAGTTCCGTTATCGACGTCATCCTGTGCGCTGTCATCCTGTACAACGCGTACAAATATAGGAACGCGCTCACCACGGTGCTCGGCATAGTCCAGCTGGTGGGCTCGCTCGCCTTTGCAGCCATGACGCTGCCCGCGGCCGAAGCCGTCACGGCAACGCCACTCTACCTGGACTACATGAGCGTGATCATGGTCCTCGCCGTCGGCATCGTCGGCAGTCTAATCTGCTTGTATGCCCTGGGCTACATGAAGGACTTCCAGGCCCATGACGAGCACGAGGCCGCGCTGCGCGGGCAGACCGCGCCCGACCGTCGCCCGCAGTTCCTGGCGCTTATGTTCCTGTTCCTCTCAGCCATGTTCGTCATCGTGACGAGCGACAACCTTGAGTGGCTGTTCTGCGGCTGGGAAAGCACCACCGTGTGCTCGTTCCTCATGATTGGCTACACGCGTACGCCCGAGGCCATCAAGAACGCCTTCACCCAGATCATCCTCAACATGCTGGGCGGTATCGCATTTTTGGTCGGACTCATGTACCTGCACGTTAACGGCATGCCGCTGACCATCTCGGGCATGATCGAGCTTTCCGGCACCGGAACCGCGCAGTCCGCGCTGCTGGTGATGCCGGTCATCCTGTTGTCGCTCGCCGCGCTCACCAAGGCCGCACAGATGCCGTTCCACACTTGGCTGTTGGGTGCCATGGTTGCACCCACTCCCACGAGCGCCCTGCTGCACTCGTCAACCATGGTCAAAGCCGGCGTGTTCCTGATGGTCAAGCTGAGCCCACTCTATGCCATCTACCCCGTGACCGGCTTTATGGTCACGAGTGTGGGTGCCATCACGTTTTTGCTCGCTGCACTCATGGCCATCTCGCAGAGCAACGCCAAACGCGTGCTCGCGTACTCCACCATTTCCAACTTGGGCCTCATCAGTGCCTGCTTGGGTGTCGGCGCGCCCGAGGCCGTATGGGCGGCCATCTTCCTGATCTTGTTCCACACGGTGGCCAAGTCGCTGCTGTTCCTGTGCGTGGGCACGGCCGAGCATCATATCGGCAGCCGCAATATCGAGGACATGGACGGCATGTTCAGCCGCATGCCGCACCTGACGCGTCTGATGATGCTGGGCATTATGGGCATGTTTGTGGCGCCGTTTGGCATGCTCGTGTCCAAGTGGGGCGCCCTGGTGGCGTTTGCGCAGACCGGCAACGTGCTCATGATCATGGTGCTTGCCTTTGGCTCGGCCGCGACGTTTTACTTCTGGGGCAAGTGGCTTGCCAAGCTTTCGGGCGTCGACCCCACGGCTCAAAACGTTGAGGTCAATGTCCATAAGACCGAATGGATGGCCCTCAACACCATCGCCGCGCTGCTGATTCTGTGCTGCGTGGCGTTTCCGGTTATCTCGAGCGGTCTGGTGTCGCCTTACTTGGCCATGGTGTTTGGCCGCGTGCCGTACGTTATTGGCAAGGACGCCATGTATCTGATGGTGGTTATCGTGGCTTTTATCGCCGTGGTGCTGCTGACGTCATTCCGCGTGAGCAACAAACCGCACGTCAACGTGTACCTTTCGGGCGTGGGAACCGACAAATATCGCCATTTCCGCGGCTCGATGGGACACGAGGTGAAGGCCGAAAAGCGCAATTGGTACTCGGAGGACGCCCTTGGCGAGAAGCGTATTGGCCCCGCGGGTAGCGTCGTATGCTGCAGCATTATCTTGTTTGCGCTGCTGTGTTGCGCATGGATTGGGCCCGAGCGGCTTGCCATGAGCGCGCCCTCGGTGCTGCGCGGCAAGTATTTCGAAGGTTCGGGCGTCGTGGGCATCTTTATTGGCACCGTGGCGTTTGCCTTGCTGGCGCCGCTTGCGGGCGGCTTGATCGACGGCATCGACCGCAAACTTTCGGCTCGCATGCAGGGCCGCGTGGGCCCGCGCCTGCTGCAGCCCTTCTACGACGTTGCCAAGCTGCTGCGCAAGGCCCCTGCCAGCGTAAACACCATGGACGATACCTATATGGCGTGCGCGCTCATCTTTACCGTCGTGGGCGGCGGCATCTTTGTGTCGGGCTCCAACACGCTGCTGTGCGCTTTTATGGTTACGCTCGCCGCGATCTTTGTGGTGCTGGCGTCCGCCTCGACGCAAAGCCCGTTTGCCCAGGTCGGTGCCGACCGCGAGTTGCTGCAGGTCATGAGCTACGAGCCCGCCGTTCTGCTGATGAGCGTGGGCCTGTACCTTGCCACCGATAGCTTTGATTCCATCGCCGTGACCGGACAGTCGGCGCCCATCATCGTGTACAGCGCGCCCATTTTCTTGGCGCTGCTTGCGGTGCTCACCATCAAGCTACGCAAGTCGCCGTTCGACCTTTCGTACTCGCATCACGCGCATCAGGAGATTGTCCAGGGCGTCGCCACCGAGATGAGCGGCGGCACGCTGGCCAAGATGACCCTTATGCACTGGTGTGAGACCGTGCTGTTTTTGATGTGGGTGGGCATGTTCTTTGTTTGGGACAACCCGGTGAGCTGGGTCGTAGCCCTGGTCGTGATGGCCGCGACGTATTTTGTCGAGGTGCTGATCGACAACACCTTCGCACGCAGCACCTGGCGCAGCTGCTTTAAGCTCGGCTGGGGCGTGGCGCTGGTGTTTGGCCTGCTCAACCTTATGCCCATCCTCGTCGACGTGTTTATTTAGGAGGCGGCATCCATGGATCATAAAATGTCGCGCTCGCCGTGGGTTATTCATTACGACGGCTCGAGCTGCAACGGATGCGATATCGAGGTGCTGGCCTCGCTCACGCCGCTGTTCGATGCGGAGCGCTTTGGCGTGGTCAACACCGGCAACCCCAAGCATGCGGATATCTTTTTGGTGACGGGGTCGGTCAATGCCCAGAACCTGCCCGTCGTGCGTCAGATTTACAACCAGATGCTCGAGCCCAAGTGCGTGGTGGCCTGCGGTATCTGCGCATGCTCGGGCGGCGTATTCCGCGATGCCTACAACGTGATCGGCGGCGTGGACCGCGCGATTCCCGTGGACGTGTACGCGCCCGGGTGCGCCATTCGCCCCGAGACGGTGATCGATGCCATCGTGGAGGCGTGCGGCATCCTGGACCAGAAGGAGACCGTGTTGCGCGCCGGTGGCGATCCGCTCACCGTGGGCGGTGCCGCTACCTGGGACGGTGGCGTTGAGCTGGGCGAGGACGGGTTTGTGGCTGCGGGGGCCGGGACTGACGGTGCCGGTGACGCGCCTGCCGGGAAGCCTGCTGCGCCCGCCGCTGGCGACGCACCTGCTGAGACGCCCGCCGCTGCAAAGGAGGCCGAGTAATGCAAAAGGCTATCTATACCACCGTCGGGATCGACAAGCTCCTGTCGCATGTCCAGGCGCTCAAGGGCGTCGGCGCGCGCTTTGTGCAAATGCATGCCGAGCGCAACGTCGACGACGGCTCGTATCGCTTGGTCTATACGTTTATCAACGTCCGTGCTGCTCAGGAGCATATTGCGCAGGACGGCAGCTATGCGATCGAGAACCTGGTGGTCGAGGGCATCGACCAGTACCAGGAGATTCCGTCCATCAGCTCGTATTACCCCGCGGTGTTCCCGTTTGAAAATGAGGCCCACGACCTGTTTGGTCTTGCCATCACCGACATGCAGATCGACTTTAAGGGCTTTTTCTACCAGGTCTCGACTGCCGAACCCATGAGCGTCATCACGCCCGAGGTGAAGGCTGCGCGCGAGAAGGCCATGAAAGTCCGCGCGGCCGCCGAGGCCAAGGCGCGCAAGGCCGCGGCCGAGAAGGCCGCCGCGGCTGCGGCTGCTGCGGGGGAGGGTGCCGCGGGTGCCGGCGATGCTGCGGGCACTGCCGCTGCTCAGCCCGCTGCTGCTGCCGGCTCCGATGCCCAGCATGACGATGCCGCTGCGAAGGCCGCGCTCAAGGCCGCCGAGATGGAGGCAAAGCTCGCCGCCATGGATCCCGAGAAAGCGGCCAAGGTCCGTGCGGCGCTTGCCGCCAAGGCCGCCCGCGACAAGCAGAAAAAGGAGGCGTAAGGTCCATGGCTCATCGCTCCGTAATTCCGTTTGGCCCGCAGCACCCGGTGCTGCCCGAGCCGCTTCATCTGGACCTGGTGATCGAGGACGACCGCGTCATCGAGGCAGTTCCGCAGATCGGCTTTGTGCACCGCGGACTCGAGAAGCTCACCGAAAAGCGCGACATGCACCAGTTTGGCTACATCGCCGAGCGCATCTGCGGCATTTGCGCCGTGGGCCACAGCTACGGCTATGCCAGCGCCTGCGAGCGCATGCTCGACATCGAGGTGCCCGGCCGCGTGCAGTATATCCGCACTATTTTGCACGAGCTTTCGCGCATCCACTCGCACCTGCTGTGGCTGGGCCTGCTCGCCGATGCCTTTGGCTTCGAGGCGCTGTTCTATCGGTCGTGGACCCTGCGCGAGCAGATTCTCAAGATCTTCGAGAGCACGTGCGGTGGCCGCGTGATCCTTTCGATTAACGAGATCGGCGGCCTAAAGCACGACATTGAGGACTCCGAGCTGGCTGGCATTGTCCAGACGCTCGATGCCATGCGTCCCGACTACGAGGCCCTGGTGCATACGTTTTTGGACGACGTCAGCTGTGGCGAGCGCCTGCATGGCGTGGGCGTGATCAGCAAGAAGGACGCGCTGGATCTGTCGATGGTCGGCCCGTTTGGGCGCGCCTCGGGCGTGGACTACGACGTGCGCATGTTTAGCGACGGTGCCTATGCGGACCTGGCTGCGTTTGAGCCGGTTGTCGCCACCGATGGCGATTGCTATGCCCGCTGCCAGGTGCGCTGTGCCGAGGTCACGCAGGCCATGGACATCATTAAGGAGCTTGTGGGCAAGATTCCGCACGACGGGATCGGCGGGCGCACCAAGCTTACGCCGGCCGACGGCGCACGCGGCGAGGTTGTGATTGAGCAGCCGCGCGGCGAGGCGTATTACTATGTGCGCGGTAACGGCACCAAGAACCTGGACCGCTTCCGCGTGCGCACGCCGACGTCGCAGAACCTGGCGGGTCTGACACATGCGCTGCAGGGCGTGCTCCTTGCCAACGTGCCCATGATTATCCTGACCATCGACCCCTGCATTAGCTGCACGGAAAGGTAGGCGCGGCATGAGTTTGCTGACATTTGCCAAGACGGCCTTGGGCTCTATGGTCAAGCAGCCGGTAACGGTGTGCTATCCGCAGGAGAAGCTCGCGGCACCCGAGCGCTTGCGCGGGCATATCGTCAACGACATGGACGCGTGCATCTGCTGCGGCATGTGTGCGCGTCGCTGTCCGGCGGGCGCGCTCGCAGTCGATCGCAAGGGTGGAACGTGGTCGATCGACCCGTATGCCTGCGTGGTGTGCGGTGAGTGCATCGAGAGCTGCCCCAAGCACTGCCTGACTATGGACACCGCCCGCACCCCAGTCGCAGCGGACAAGACTCCCACAGTAGAAACCAAGCCGGAGTAGCGCTGGAATGGGGCTGGTATAGCGCTGGAATAGGGGCCGGCGGGGCAAAAATGCCCCGCCGGCCCCGCGCGTGAACGCGCGGGTGGGCCGCCACGCGACCCGTCCAGCCCGAAAATGACCCGCCTGCCACGAAATGGGCCCATCTACTACTTTTGGGCGCCAACCCCCAACCACGGCAAAAAATGTGAAAACAAAACCTCAGGTAGAACGCCTGCGGTTTTCTGGAAAACGGGGGTATGGTCGGGGGTATCGAGTCAAACGTAGTAGATGGGCAGGTTTCGTGGCGAGCGGTTCCGGCTGATCCCTTGGGGACGGAGGAAAACGGATCATTTTGGTCCCGCAAGGCTTGCGGGGGCACTCGTGCAGGGCCGCCCGAACAAAACTATGCCGGTTTACGGGGCTGAGTCACGAGTCCCCAACCATGCCGATATTCGTGAAAATAAAACCGCAGGTAGACGAGTCGTCATTTTGCAGAAAACGCGGGTATGGATGGGGGTCCTGAGTTTAGCCCCGTAAACCGGCATAGTTTTGAAATGGCATTAAATCGATAGCAGCCATTTTGCTATGCCGGGGTGGTCGGTTGTTGGGCAATTACCCTCGCAGGTAGGCGATGGCGATCTGCGTGCGGTTGCGTAGGCCCATTTTGGCAAGGATCGAGCTGATGTGGTTGCGTACGGTGCCTTCGCCCATGTAAGCGGCGGCGGCAATCTCCTTGTTATCGAGGCCGCGGGCGATGAGCTCGGCGACTTCGAACTCACGGTCGGTCAGGCTGGCAAAGGCGGCGGGTCGGCGAGGCGTGCTGGCATCGGCGCCTGTCCCGTCAAAATCGATGTCCTCGATCGCCTTGCCCTCGAGCACGCGTTTGCCGCTCATGACCTGCGCCAACGCCGGAGGAATGGCGGCGACATCGGTCTTGATCAGGTAACCGCGGGCGCCCAGCTTGAGCGCCGATACAATGTACTCGTCATCCGAGAATGTCGTCAGAAACACCACGCGTGCCGCGGGGTCGTGCTCAAGGATTTCGCGCGCCGCCGAAAGCCCGTCGCGCCCCGGCATCTGAATGTCGAGCAGCGCGATATCGGGCGCGTGCTCGGCGTAGAGTGCCACCGCGTCGTTGCCGTCGGCTCCGGTGCCCACCACTTCGATCTGCGGCTGGGCGCCCAGGATAATCTTGAGCGAATCGACTACCAAGCGGTCGTCGTCGACAACTATGAGCCTCATCGGGCGTCATCTCCTTGCTGTTTGGGGACGGTGGCAAACACGCGCCAGCCGGGGGCGCCGGCGCGCGGACCGGCGGTGAAGGTGCCGCCAAGCGCCTCGATGCGCTCGCGCATGGAGACGAGCCCCATGCCCTCCGCGGCGCCACGGCCGATTGCTTGGACCCCGCCCACGCCATCGTCGGTAACGATGAGCTGGTAAAACGACGGATGCTCCATGCATCGTGCGGTGACGGTCTGGGCGCAAGCGTGGCGCATGGTGTTGGAGAGCGCCTCGCGCAGGACCGCCGCAAAGCAGTTGGCGACGTTGGCGGGCGCATGCTCGGCCAAAACTTCAAGCTCAATCTGTGGGCCGCTGTCCGAGCGTACGCCTTCAACGATGCGCTCGAGCTGCACGGAGAGGTTGGTTGCATTGTCGTTGAGCGCGTGGACGCTGGCGCGCACGAGCTGGAGCGCCTCGTCAACCGTGCGTTTGACATCGGCGAAATCGGCGGCGACGCCGGGCTCGTTGGCGTGGACCACGCGCAAGGCTTCGGTTTGGAGCGAAGCGCGCGTGAGCTGGTGGCCCACGTTATCGTGGATCTCGCGCGCGATGCGGGCGCGTTCGGCGAGCGTTGCGAGCTCGACTTCGTAGTCCTGGCGGTCGGCGAGGTCGCGGTTGCGTGCCTCGAGTACCAGGGCGCGTTCTTGCAGCTTGTCGCGGGTGCGACGCATGCGATCCTGTTCGCGCTCCAGCTGCGCGGTGCGCAGCGACAGCAACGTGGCAGCGATCGAAAGGATGGCGGTTAGCAACAGCGTTCGGGTGGTGAGCACGCCGCCACGAAGGTCCGCGACAAGCGCGCAGACAAACACGGCGCCAATCGCCAGCGCGGGCCAGATGCGTTCACGGCGCACGCGTCGCGCGATGTCATAGAAGGCAAGGGGTGCGAACGGCATAAATGGCGGCACGAAGACGGCAGCGATGATGTAAGCGTAGCTCGCGGCCTCGCTCGCGCGATGGGCGGGTTCTTCTCGTGCGACTTCCGACGCCGAGGTGGCCATAACGCCAAGGCAAAACGCCACAACCAGACGAGCGTCCACGGCAAGACCCATGGCGGCCGCAATACAGCACGCCAGCACAATCGATTTGTCGAAAAGCCTGTTCATACGGGTATTGTACGCGATGCTGCGCGCGGGGGAGGCGCCGCCCGGGGCAACCGTGACATTCCTCCCGCGCGGCAAAGCGGCGTCGATCGCTCGCGCGAGCGGGGGTTTCGCCTCTGCCCCCTCGCACTCGTGACAAAGCTCACTGGTGCGCGCCGTCCTCTCCTGCGATGATGCAATCGTACCGGGCCACGACCAACAGAAGGGCCGCCTCATGACAGATATCGTCCACGTCGAAAACCTCGTCAAGCGCTACGACGATCTTATCGCGCTCGACCACTTTAACCTGAGTATTGCCCCTGGCGAGATCTTTGGCCTGCTGGGCCCCAACGGCTCGGGCAAGACCACGTCCATCAACTGCATCCTGCAGCTGCTCGCTTACGACAAGGGCACCATCGAGCTGTTCGGCGAGCCCATGACGCCCACCCGCTACGACCTTAAGCGTCGCGTCGGCGTGGTGCCACAGCAGGTGGCGGTGTTTGACGAGCTCACCGTGCGCGAAAACATCGACTATTTCTGCAGCCTCTACGTCAACGACCGCAAGCGCCGCCGCGCGCTGGTGGACGAGGCGATCGACTTTGTCGGCTTGGGCGACTTTACCAAGTTTCGCCCCGGAAAGCTCTCGGGCGGCTTGGCACGCCGTCTCAACATTGCCTGCGGCATCGCGCACAAGCCCGAGCTCATCTTCTTTGACGAGCCCACAGTGGCAGTCGATCCGCAGAGCCGCAACGCCATTCTGGAGGGCATCTGCCGCCTGCGCGACGAGGGCGCCACGGTGGTGTATACCAGCCATTACATGGAGGAGGTCGAGCAGATCTGCAGCCGCATCATGATCATGGACGGCGGCCGCGTGCTGGCGCAGGGCACCAACGACGAGCTCAAGCGCATGATTCAGATGGGCGAGCGCGTGACCGTCGAGGTCGGCGCCGTCGAGCCCGCCACGGTCGAGCGGCTGCGCGCTCTGGAGCACGTGCTTTCGGTTGAGCTGTCCGGCGGCGAGCTCATCTGCACCTGCGAGGCGAGCCCACATAATCTGGTCGACATCCTTGACACGCTGCGCGCCGCCGACGTGGCACTCGGTCGCGTGTGGAGCGAGCCGCCGACCCTCAACGACGTGTTCCTCGAGATCACCGGCCGCGAGCTACGCGACTAGGGGGCAGCCATGATCAACACCATCATTATCACGGTCAAGACGCTGCTGCGCCGGCCGAGCACATGGGTCTGGGGCGCGCTCTTTCCCATTGCGCTTTCCACGATGTTCATGTTTATGTTTGCGAACCTCAGCTCCGACGGCAAGGTCGATCCGGTGCCGGTAGCCGTTGTCGCCGACGAGGCCTGGGACGCTTCGACCTTTAAGGACGTGGCGACGTCGCTTGCCAAGGAGGGCGACGACCAGCTGCTTAAGATCCACGAGTGCGACGACGCGGCCGAGGCGAACCATGCGCTCAAGTCCGGCGAGGTTGCGGGCGTCTACACGGTCGACGACGCGGGCGCGCCCAAGCTTACGTTGCTTTCGAGCTACGATAGCTCGCGCGCCAGTACGGTGCTCACCGACCGCAGCATCCTGGAGACGGTGGCGAGCTCGTATACGCAAAATGCCGAGCTCATGCGCCAGATTGCCCAGGACAACCCGGCGGCGCTCGCCGACCCGGAGGCGGTTGCGCGCGCCCTGTCGCTTAAGGGCGGCACCCGCCGTGTGAGCCTGACACGCACCACGCCCGATGGCACGGTCATCTACTACTACGCGCTCTTTGGCCTGGTCGCGATGATGTCTGCCGAGTTTGCCGCCTTGAGCGTCGTCGATTTGCAGCCTAATCTGTCGGGCCTTGGCGCGCGCCGCTGCGTGGGCGGTCTTTCCAAGACGGCGTCGCTGGCCGGCATTTTTGTCGGCTCGTGGCTGGTTTCCTTTGCATCGATGGCGGTTGCGATCGGCTACGTGCGCCTGGTCGTGGGCGTCGACTTTGGCGGGCGCGAGGGGTTGTGCCTGCTGGGCGGGGCTGCATCCGCGCTTGCCGCCACGGGCCTGGGGCTTTTTGTGGGCACGCTTCCCGTTAAGGGCGGCAAGGCATCCAAGTCGGGCATCCTCACGGGCTTTGCCACCACGTGCGCCCTGTTCGCCGGCCTCTACGGCGAGCCGGCGATGGCGCTTGCCGACGACGTCGCCCGCGCTTGTCCGGTCGAGTGCTGGCTCAACCCCGTCAAGCTCATCTGCGACATGTTCAATCGCCTGTATTTCTTTGAGGACCTGGGGCCCTTCGCTGTTCGCGCCGGCGCGCTCGTCCTGATGGCCCTGGTGTTTGTCGCCGCCGCTACGCTGATCTTTGGAAGGAGCCGCTATGAGCACCTTTAAGACCGCGCTTCGCATGGCGCTGGCGCACCCGTTCTACCTGCTCATCTATACGGTGTTCATCTCGCTCATGGGCGTATTCATCGCGGCTTCGGTGAGCTGGAACTCGTCGCAGCTTACCGAGTACAAGCCCTACGACACCAACGTGATCGTGGTCGACCGCGACAATAGCGACCTTTCGCGGGCGCTTACCAAGCACCTGGGCTCACGCTTTGACCTGGTCACGGGCGTCGGCGACGACACATACGACCTTGCCGACGCGCTCTCCAAGAGCAACAGCGCCAAGGGCAGTGCCGATTGCGTGTTCTTTATCCCGGAGGGGTTTGAGGACGATCTTGTTGCAGCTGCCCGTGCGGGGGAGGCCCTGCCCAAGCTCGACGTGACCTATGGTTCCGGCACCATGGCGGCGGCGCTTTCGTCCGCCGAGGCCTCGCGGTGGATCTCGCTCGCGGGCGCTGCGGCCGCACTAGAGCCCGCTGCCTCCAATGGCGACGTCGCAAGGGCCGCCGAGCACGCGGCCGCAAAGCGCGCGGAGGTCCAGATCGAGCAGGTCAAGGTCGACTCGACTGCTGCTACCACGCTCGAGTCGTACTTCAACTTTGGCGCGTACGCGATCATCTCGTCGGTCATCGTGTCGGTGGGACTGGTGTTCTCGGGCATGAACGAGCCCGAGCGCGTGCGCCGCATGGATGCCAGCCCGGTCTCTGAGCGCCAGCGTTCGCTCGCTGTGTTCGCGGCCGCCGCCGTGCTCACCGTCTGCATCTGGCTCGTGTCGAGCATGATGGGCGTCGTGGGCTTTGCCAGCGCGGTTGCCGAGGTCGGCGTGGGTCGCGTGTGCCTGGCGCTGGCGGCAACGTTTGCCCTGGCGTGCACGCCGCTGGCCGTTGGCTTTACGCTGTCGAGCCTGGGCGCGCGCGAGGAGCTGCTCAACGGTGTGGGCAATCTGCTCGGCATGCTCATGACGTTTTTGGGCGGCGCCTGGATGCCGCTGTCGCTCATGGGCTCGGCCGTGCAGACGGTGGCGCACTTTGTGCCGACGTATTGGGTGAACGACGCGATCGGCAAGGCGCTCGCCGCGGACCTGACGTCCACCGTGCTGGGCGACATCGCCTGCGACCTGGGCGTCACGGTGCTCTTCGCCGCCGCCATCGCCGCCGTAGGCCTGGCCCTCACCCACAACAAATCCCACACCTAGCCACCTAGTCATTGGGGACAGTCTTTGCCGATTCGCCGGCAGGGCTGGCAGGGACTGTCCCAATGAGTAGGTTGGAAAAAAGCCGCGCACGTCGCTTAAAAATAGTTCGCCCGGGTTTACTATTAGCCTAGAAAAGTAGCAGAAGGCTAACAACGGGGGATAGCATGGCGACAAAGCGTGCCTACGTCCAGGTCAACGGACTCAAGAAACACTACGGCGACGGCGATGCGCGCCTGATGGTGCTCGACGGTATCGATACGTCCATCAACCGCGGCGAAATCTGCGTCATGCTGGGGCCCTCGGGCTCGGGCAAGTCGACCTTTCTCAACCTGATCGGCGGCCTGGAGGATGCCGACGGCGGCTCCATCATGGTGGACGGCTGCGATCTCACGGCGCTCAAGCCCGCCGATCTGGGCGAGTACCGACGCCGCGAGCTGGGCTTTGTCTTCCAGTTCTACAACCTGGTGCCCGACCTTACCATCAAGGAAAACATCGAGGTCACGGCGCACCTGTCCAAAAACCCGCTCAATGTCGACGATCTGCTGCGCTCGCTGGGCCTCTACGAGCACCGCAACAAGTTTCCGCGCCAGGTCTCAGGTGGCCAGCAGCAGCGCTGCGCCATCGGCCGTGCGCTCGTCAAAAATCCGGGCCTGCTGCTGTGCGATGAGCCCACGGGCGCGCTCGACTACAAGACATCCAAGGAAATCTTGCGGCTCATGGAGGATGTCAACCGCACCTACGGCTGCACCATCATCATTGTCACCCACAATGCCGCCATCGCGCGCATGGCAAATCGCGTGCTGCGCCTGCGCGACGGGCGCATCGTCGAGGATGAGCTCAACGAGTCGCCCGTCGCGGCCGCCGAGCTCGATTGGTAGGCGGCGCCATGACACCTCTCGCAAAACGTCTCCCGCGCGAGCTGCGCCGCAATATCGGCAAGTACCTGGGCATCTTTTTGCTTATGTGCGGAAGCATCGCCCTTACCTCGGGCTTTTTGCTCGCGGCGCATTCCATCGGCTGCCTCATTGACGACATGCGCGATGAGTATACGATCGAGGACGGCCGCGTGACTACCTCCTTCGAGGCCACCAAAGACCAGCTCAAGGCTGCCGAGGACGCGGCGGAGGGCGTCGGCGGCGTTACGCTCTACAAGAACTTCTCTATCGACGCCATCATCAAAAAGGCGTCCGGCGACGACGGCACTAAGCGCACCCTGCGCACCTACGCGCATCGCACCAAGGTCGATATTGCGTCCTACTGCGGAGGCAAGCAGCCAAAGGCGGACGACGAGGTGGCCATCGACCGCGTCTTTGCCGCCAACGACGACCTCGCCATCGGCGATAAGGTCGAGCTCGAGGGGCGCACCTACACCATCTGCGGCATCATGACCCAGCCCGATAGCCAGGCGTTGTTCCTCGACAATTCGGACTTTACGGTGAACACCATCACGTATGGTGTCGCCGAGGTCACCGACGCCGGTTTTGCCGCGCTCGAGGATGCCGGCGGCGCGCCTGCCTACACGTACTCCTTTACCTTTAACGACCGCGACCTCCCCACCGCGGATCGCATCGATGCGGAGCAGGATATGGTCGAGGCGCTGACCGATGCCGATGCGCGCGTGGACGATCTGATCGATGCCGATTCCAATCAGGGCATTGGCTATGCGCGCGACGACGTGGACGGCGACTCCATGATGTGGATGACGTTGCTCGACATCATCATCGTGATCATGGCGTTTGTCTTTGTGGTGCTCACCGACGCCACCATCGAGGAGGAGAGCGCCATCATCGGCACGCTGCTCGCCAGCGGCTATCGCCGTCGCGAGATCGTGCTGCACTACCTGGCACTTCCCGCCATCGTGGGCGTGCTCGCGGCACTTTTGGGCACCGCGCTCGGCGTTGCGTTCTTTACCGAGCCCATGCGCGGTCTCTATTACGGTTCGTACAGCCTGCCTCCCTTCCAGGTGTACTGGAGCTGGGAGATTTTTGTGAAGTGCGCCGTGGTTCCCGCTGCCGCGCTCATCCTCATCACGCTGGTGGGCCTGCTTCGCAAGATGGGCAAGACGCCGTTGCAGTTCCTTCGTCACGAGGCGAGCGGCAAATCGGGCACCAAGCGCGGCCTGCAGCTGCCGGAGCGCATGGGCTTTGTCTCGCGCTTTCGCCTGCGCATCTTCCTGCGCAACCTGGGCAACTTCGCCACGCTCTTCGTGGGCATTGCGTTTGCCTCGCTGCTGCTGCTCTTTGGCCTGGCGATCCTGCCCACGATGACGCACTATGCGGACAACCTGGAGACAAGCCTGGTCGCCGAGCACCAGTACACGCTCAAGGCTCCGCTAGAGCTTGAGGGTACTGCCGAGGAGCGCGGGCAGTGGGCGGCGCTCGAGCGCTTGCAGTCGATTGACGGCGCGCTGCTCTCCGCCGCCCAGGATGCCGATGACGAGCTTGACGACGCGGCCGATGCGGCGCAGACGGCAGCCGATGCCGCGACCGCATCTCCGTCTGCCGAGAGCCTGGCCGCGGCGCAGGACGCGCTCGCCAAGGTCCAGGACAAGAAAGATGCGCTTTATGCGCGCCTCGATGACCTTGCCGATGCCCTCGGCTGCGACCGCGACGAGGCCATCGGCCTGATCGACAAGGCCTCTAAGATCGACACTGACAACGACGATATCCACCCGGTCAATACGACCGACAACGGCGCTGGCGCAATCGCGCGGGCCGAGAAATACGCCGTCTACCAGCTGCAATACGACCGCGGCGATGGTAATGGCGAGGAGACGATTTCCGTCTACGGCATCTCGCCCGATTCGCGCTACTGGAAGGGCCTCAACATCGGCGACGGACACGTCGTCTTTGGCGGCGGCCTGCTCGACAAGTTTGGCTGGAGCGAGGGCCAGAAGGTCGAGCTTCGCGACAAGTACGAGGCTCGGGATTATTCCCTTGAGTACGCGGGCAAGGGCTGCTCCTGGGGCTCAAAGTCGGACATGAATATCTATATGAGCATCGATGACTTTAACGAGCTGTTCGACAACGATGCCGCCTACTTCAACGGCTATGTGAGCAACGAGAAGCTCGACCTCGATGCTCGTTACTTTGCCGGCGACACCACGCCCGACGACATGCGCGCCGTGGGCGACCAGTTCATCGGCATGATGAGCAAAATGATCGGCATGATGGTCGGGCTCGCGGTGTTTATCTTCCTGCTGTTTATGTACCTGCTGACCAAGGCTGTTATCGACCATAGCGCCCGATCGATCAGCTACATGAAGGTCTTTGGCTATCGCGATGGCGAGATTTCGCATCTGTACATCCGCTCGATCACGCTGTGCGTGGCGGCGTCGCTCGTGCTGAGCCTGCCGGTCATTATTGGCTCGCTCACGGCCATCTTCCGCTCGATGCTGCTCGCCTACAACGGCAATATCGAGATCTACGTGCCCGCTTGGTCCATGGCTGCATGCGTCGGCATCGGCTTTGCAACCTACCTGGTCGTGGCGCTGCTGCACACGCGTTCCATCAAGCGCGTCAGCCTGGCCGAAGCCCTCAAGGTGCAGGAGTAGTCATCGGGGACAGTCTTTGCCGATTCGCCGGCCGGGCGGCAAGCACTCATTTAAGTCTGTCCCCAATGAGTGGCTGTGCTTGACTTCGACCCTACTTCAATGGGTACCATCCTCTATGTCTGTAACGCCATATAGACCGAGGGGATAGATCTATGACCGCAACCGCACCCGCAGCACCGGCAAAGGTGTACTTCACCAACCTGCGCACGCATGCTCGCGAGAGCCAGCTCGACAAACTCAAACGCCTCATTCGCCGCGCCGGCATTGAGCAGATCGACTTCGAGAACAAGTTCGTCGCTATCAAGATTCACTTTGGCGAGCTGGGTAACCTGAGCTTTCTGCGCCCAAACTACGCCCGCGCCGTCGCAGACGTCGTGAAGGAGCTGGGCGGCAAACCCTTCCTCACCGACTGCAACACGCTCTATGTGGGCAGCCGCAAAAACGCGCTCGAGCACATCGACACCGCCTACCAGAACGGCTTTACCCCGTATGCCACGGGTTGCCAGGTCATCATCGCCGACGGACTCAAGGGTACCGACGAGGCGCTCGTTCCGGTCGAGGGCGGCGAGTACGTGCACGAGGCCAAGATCGGCCAGGCACTCATGGATGCCGATATCGTGATCAGCCTCACGCACTTTAAGGGCCATGAGCAGGCTGGTTTTGGCGGCGCCATGAAGAACCTGGGCATGGGCGGCGGCAGCCGTGCCGGCAAGATGGAGCAGCACGCCGCTGGCAAGCCGAGCGTCGCGACCGAGCACTGCGTTGGCTGCCGTGCCTGCGAAAAGATCTGCGCGCACAACGCCATCTCGTTCGATGGCACCCGCGAGCGCGAGCTTGCGAGCGGCAAGACCGTCGAGGTGCACGTGGCCGCCATCGACCACGACCGCTGCCTGGGCTGCGGCCGCTGCATCGGCGTGTGCAACCAGGATGCCATCAATCCCGACTATGACGCCGCCGCCGACGTGCTCAACTGCAAGATCGCCGAGTACACCAAGGCTATCGTCGACGGCCGCCCGAGCTTTCATATCTCGCTCGCCATGGACATCAGCCCCAACTGCGATTGCCATGCCGAGAACGACACGCCCATCGTCAACGACATTGGCATGTTTGCGAGCTTCGATCCGGTCGCCATCGACCAGGCCTGCGCCGACGCCGTCCTGGCATCCGAGCCGTTGCCTAACACCGTGCTCACCGACAGCGCGGCCAAAATGGAGCATGACCATGAGCATCTGGAGGGCGAGCAGGCGCGCGATCCCTTCTGCATCACGCATCCCGACACCGATTGGCGCTCCTGCATCGCACACGCCGAGAAGATCGGCCTGGGCACGAGCAAGTATGAGCTCATCGAGGTCAAGTAACGCCTGACTATTGGACAAAACAAGCGCTTTTGTAGCGCAACGATAGCAAAAATCGCCTGCGAGCACGGCGTTCGCGGGCGGTTTTTCGGAAGTATGCGGCAAATTCTGAGACCGCCGAGCACACGACGTTTTTTGGCAACAAAACCCCTGATAAATTGTTGATAAAACTGCGGTCTGGTCGGCAGTTCCAGATTTTGCCGCATACTTCCGAAAATAGGGGTCAGATAAAGCCCCGGACGTTGCTTTTTGCCTAAAAATTCTTTCCGAGGAAGTCGTCGACCGTATTCCAGTAGAGCTCGGGGTCGACTTGCGCGCTCTTGGCGTGGGTGGCGCCGTGGATAGTGAGCTTCTGTTTAACCTTGCTGGCGCACGCCTCGTAGTTTTGGTCGAGCATGCTGTACGGTACAAAGGTGTCTTGGTCACCGTGGATAAAAAGCATGGGAACTGTTGCACGTTTGAGTTGATCCACGCTGCTTGCCTTATGGAAGTCGTAGCCCGCGCGCACGTTGCACACCAAGTTTGCTACATCGAGCAAGGGAAAGCTGGGCAGGCCGAACACGTCCTTGAGCTGCAGAGAAAACTCGTCCCAGACGCTCGTGTAGCCGCAGTCCTCGATAATGCATTTCACATTTGCGGGCAGAGATTCCCCCGCGACATTCATGGCCGTCGCCGCGCCCATCGACTCGCCAAAGACCAGGATGCGCGCCTTGGGATCGGCCGCAACGATCCGCCCGATCCACGCGACGACATCGAGTCGCTCGGGCCAGCCCATGCCGATGTAGTCACCGCCGGAACGCTCGTGGGCGCGGGCGGCAGGTGCGAGCACGTTCATGCCGCGGTCGTGGAATCTCTTGGCGTATCGGGCCATACCGATGGGCTCATCGGTGTATCCGTGTAGGCAGATAGCGTAATTGTGCGTGCTCTCTGGGGCGGCAAAATACCAGGCGGCAAGTTCGGTTCCGTCATCTGCGGTGAGGCTGCTACTCTCGCGGTTTTCTTTAAACCATGCCCGCGCCTCGACTGCCTCGGCATCCATCTGCTCGCCCTTTTTGCCGTCCTTGCCGTCCTTGCCGTCCTGCATCATCTTCATGGTGTAGGGCGCTTGGGGATTCAGGGCAAAGTCGAACAAGAAGTTGCCGGCAAACCCCAGCAGCGCGACAACGAGCACCAGCGCAACAACACCGGCTACCTTAAGCTTTCGATGGGAACGTGCGTTTTGAGACATAAGAAGCTTTCCTATAAGATGTTAATACATCAACATTTAATGCAAGCGCATTATGGACGTTCACCGTTGATGCGTCAACAGGCAAAGAATGGGTAAACAAAGGGTCACGTATGGTGCAAATTTCGCACGCACCCAGACGCTTTGATATAGTGTTGAGAACTCTTTACGTTGGAGGATGTAACCGGTATGTCCGATTCGAGCGACAGTTCTAAGCCGCGACCCAAGACCGCGGCCGTTCCACACTACACGGTGGGCGAGGAGATCATGAACTCCGTCACCCATGGTGTCGGCTGCCTGCTGGGTATCGCGGGCCTGGTGCTCCTGATCGTATTCGCTGCCTTGCGCGGCGGAGGCCCGGCCCACATGGCCGCGGCGATTGTCTATGGCGTCAGCATCATCCTCGAATACTTGGCCTCCACGCTCTATCACGCGATTCAGCCTGCGCGCGCCAAGCGCGTGTTTCGCATCATCGACCACAGCTGCATCTACCTGCTCATAGCCGGCAGCTATACGCCGTTTTGCCTCATCACGCTCGCAAACGACGGTGGTCCCGTGCTGTTCTTTGCCGTATGGGCCATCGCCATCGTCGGGATTGCCCTCGAGTGCTTTTTGCGCGAGCGCCAGCCGCATTGGGTAAGTGGCCTGGTCTACCTGCTGATGGGCTGGCTCGTTGTCTTTAAGCTGCCCGACCTTGTGGCACTGCTCAACCCCGTGGCACTTGCCCTGCTCGCTGTCGGCGGCGTGTGCTACACCGTGGGCGTGCCGTTCTACATCGCCAAAAACGTGCGTTACCTGCACAGTGTGTTTCACTTGTGGGTGCTCGCCGGCAGTATCTTCCAGTTCATGGCGGTGATCCTCTTCGTAATCTAGCGATCGCTCCTGTGCCCGCGGGCCCATCCAAGCGGCCGCCGGGCGCAACTGCCCTATCCGTCACCTACGCTTACTACCCAACGTCCCGAATCTTGGAGGTTCGAGAAACTCCCGATGGACATAACCATCTCCCTTATTACCACGCTCGTTTTAACGCTTATCAACGGCTACTTCTCCATGTCCGAGATGGCTCTCACCACGGCTAAGCGCGCCGTGTTGGAACACGATGCCGAGGAGGGCGATAAGCGCGCCGAGCGCGCCATTAAGCTGGCCGCCGATTCCGACCAGCTGCTCGCCACCATCCAGGTCGCCATCACGCTCGTGGGCTTCGCCTCGTCCGCCGTCGCCTCGACGAGCCTGTCCGACCCACTTGCCACGTGGCTCATGAGCTTTGGCATCGCGCCGCTCTCCGCCATCGCGCGCGGCCTGGCGCCGGTCATCATCACCGTCGCGGTCGCCTTCGTGTCCATCGTGATCGGCGAGCTCGTCCCCAAGCGCATCGGCCTGGCCAATGCCGAGGGCGTGTCCAAGCAGGTCGTGGGCCCGCTTTCCGTGTTCCAGAAGATTGCTCGCCCGCTCGTGTGGCTGACTGGCGCTTGCTCCGATGGCCTGGCCCGTATCCTGCGCATCAAGAGTGCCGACGACCGCCAGAACGTCTCGGAAGAAGAGATCAAGTACATGGTCTCGGAGCAGGACGACCTGCTCGACGAGGAAAAGCGCATGATTCACGAGATCTTCGACCTGGGCGACACCGTTGCCCGCGAGGTCATGGTGCCGCGCGTGGACACCACCATGTGCGAGGACGACGAGACGGTCGCCAGCGTGCTATCCACCATGCGCCAGACCGGCTTTAGCCGCATCCCCGTCTATCACGAGGATCCCGACAACGTCGCCGGCATCGCGCACATTAAGGACCTGATCCAGCCCGCGCTCGACGGCAAGGGCGACCAGCCCATCGCCGGCTTTTTGCGCGACGCCACCTTTGTGCCCGATACCAAGGACATCCTGCCGCTGCTGTCCGAGATGCAGACCTCGCACGACCAGATCGTGGTCGTCGTGGACGAGTACGGCGGCACGGCCGGCATCATCACCATCGAGGACATCGTCGAGGAGATCGTCGGCGAGATTGAGGACGAGTTCGACCCCGACAACAAGTACCTCACGCGCCTCTCGCGCCGTGAGTGGCTCGTCGATGGGCGTTTTTCGTGCGATGACGCGATTGAGCTTGGTTGGCCGCTCGAGGAAAGCGATGATTATGAGACCATCGCCGGCTGGATTTTGGAGCTTTGCGACTCGGTGCCCGACATCGGAGAGGTGTTTGAGGTCGCGGGGTACAAGTTTAAAGTGCAGTCGATGCGTGGCCAGCGCATCTCGCTCATTCGCGTGATCGCTCCGGCCGAAATCGATAAGAAGGATTCCGAGTCCTCGGCAGAGAAGCCGGCGACGTCGGGTGCGGGCCCTGCGGACCCGCACGACGGCGACGAGTAGGGCAAGGACGAGTAGGGGAGAGTTATGGCAGGCCTGTTCAACATCCTTAAGGTCACCGTCAGCGAGGACAAGATTTGCGCGCACGTGCTGGTGAACCCCGGCATGCCGCTCATGACCTCGGAGGATATCGAGGCCACGGCGCGCGTGTACTACCTGGTGCCCGCGATTGCCAAGCATCTGTGCCTGGGCGATTCCGGTCGCGAGTTCCAGGACTGCATGGGCCAGACCGAGCTTTGCCACCTGCTGGAGCACGTGACGGTCGAGCTCATGAACGAGACCGGTCTTGCCGGCAGCATCTCGTGCGGCCGCACGCGCGTAAGCGAGCATGACGAGCGTGTCTTTGAGGTCGAGCTTTCGTGCCCCGACGACGCACTGGCCATCGGTGCGCTGTCGTCGGCCACCTTTATGATGGACTGGGCGTACCTGCACGCCGACCAGCCTGCCCCCGACGTGGAAGGCACGGTCGCGGGCCTGCGCAACCTGGTGCTGGGCATGCGCGCCGAGGCCGAGGGCAAGGATCCTCACGAGGCCGTCGCCGCTGCGAACGGCGAAGATGCTGCCGAGGACGAGGGCGCTGACGAGGGCGATGTGCCGGTCGACGCCGAGCCCGTTGCCGATGCGACCGCCGAGCCCGTTCCCACCGAGCCCCAGGGCGTCCCCAACTTTGACGACGAGCCCCAGGTGGCGATTGATACCGAGGGCGCGGTTGCCGAGAGCCACGAGGCCTCCGCTGCCGTCTTTGGCGGTGCGGCGACGGTTCCGGCAGGACCTGCGCATGAGGGCGGCCTGCCGCTCGTGGACGGCGCCGGCGAGGACCCGGGTGCCACGGTGGCCATGCCGGCTATGCCTCAGGAGTAGGCCTACGCGTTTATCACCATCACGTACCTGCACCTTTGCCGTACGCAGATGAGCGGAGCGGCAAGTGATGCGCTGCGGGTATAATGGACAGCATTCAAACGGTGGGCACCGACGTGCCCGCAGGAGAGGAATGATCATGGGTAAGACTTTCAGCTTTGTCTCCGGCGCACTTTTTGGTGCTGCTGCCGGCGCTATTATCGGTGTTGCTCTGGCTCCGCGCTCGGGCGCCGAGACCCGCGCCATGGCTGCCGATATCGCCAACGACGCCTGGGACAATATGCGCGACACCTACGAGCACAGCGCCGAGGAGGCCCGTGCTGCGGTGAATGACTTTGGCCCGATGGTCGACGCCAAGACCGACGACCTGCGCGCCAAGGTCGACCTGGCCCGCGAGCGCATGGACCAGCTGCGTGAGCAGCTCAACGACGCCATTTCGGGTGGCAACGTGACGCCTGCCGCCGACGTCGTGGTCGAGAACGCCGTCGAGGCTGATACCGAGGCTGCGGAGCCCTCGACCGAGGCATAATGCGCGCCGGGGATTTTGTCGGCGCCAAGATTTATCGCAAGCCTACCGAGGACAAGCGCACCAAAAAGGACGGCACGCCGCGCAGCCCTAAAAAGCTCGGAAAGATTCACTTTCCGGTCTTTACCCCGGGCGGTACGCGCGTGGTCGGCTTTATGGTCCGCCAGTCCGATATCGCGGGCATGATCGAGCGCCCCGACCGATTCGTAGCGCTCGACGCCATTGGTGTCTACGAGGGCGCCATTGCGGTCGATGACGTCAAGGACACGTACGATGCTGCCGCCGCCAAGCGCCTCGACATCAACCTGGACGATTGCATCATCTGGGTTGGTATGGACGTGCGCACGGAATCGGGCGATGTCGTGGGCTACTGCTCGGACGTTGAGTTCAAGCCACGCTCGGGCATCGTACAGGCATTCTATGTGACCGCCGGTGCCGCTTCGAGCGTGCTGGTGGGCGACACGCAGGTGCCGCCGACGATGCTGCGCGGCTACGAGAACGGCGCGATGGTCGTCTCGGACGAGGTCAAGTCGCTCGGGTATTCGGGCGGTGCGGCTGCCAAGGCCGCCGAGGCCAGCGTCGTGGTGGGCGATAAGGTCAAAAAGGGCGCCAAGGTGCTCGACGACAAGGGGTCGGTTGCCGTGGACAAGGGCAGTCGCGCACTGGGCAAGCAGCTCGGCAAGACGCGCGGCATGTTCAAGGCCTTTAAGGACGAATACCAAAAGGCGAGCGGAGGCTCGTCAAAAGCTACAAAATAGCGACGTACCAAATGATGGGAGGCAAGCCGGAGACCTGTTGCTCCGGCTTGCTGTGTTTATGGGGGAGGGCATATGCGCCAAAACGGATCCAACTTAAACGGGCGTTCGGGTACGCGTCCGACGGCGCGCCGCGATCTGGGGCAGCTGCCCAGCGGTCAGCGCAAGCGTCACCGTAAGCCCGGCGCGATGTACCTCAACCATAGCCGCGGCTTTAGCGATCGCAGCGCGCGCATCGGCAACAGCCGTACGCCCCGTCGTTCGTCTCGCCTGCCCTATGCGCTCATCGCCGTGGGTTGCGCACTCGTGCTGTTTATCGCTGCCGTCGTGGGCTACGTCAACCGCAGCGTGGACGTGGAACTCAACGGCCAGAAGACCGCGGTGCGCGTGGGCTCTACGCTGCAGAATCTCATAGACGACCAGGAGTTGACTGACACCTACGACGCAGGCGACCTGCTGGCCGTCGATGACAGCGTGCTGACCCGCCATGGCGGCGAAAAGCTGTCGGTTAAGGTGGACGGCAAGCGCATAAAACAGGGTAAGTGGAAAAGCCGCGAACTTGAGGGCGGCGAGAAGGTGACGGTCAAGGATGGCCGTAACACCTACGAGAAGCACGAGGTTCAGGCTACGGTTATCGAGCCCAAGCTCAAGGTCGAGGGCACGGGCGCTATCGAGTATGTGCAGACGTGGGGTGTCCAGGGCCGCTCGGAGGTGTGGGTCGGCGAGCAATCGGGTAAGACGCAGGACCGCGGCGAGGTTGTGCCCGCTACCGATTGCGTCGTTGCGTGCGCGAGCGTGGCGCCCAAGGGCAACGAAAAGTACGTGGCGCTGACGTTTGATGAGGGCCCGAGCGGAGCGACCAAGCAGATTTTGCAGGTACTCAAGGAAAAGGGCGTCACCGCGACGTTCTTCCTTTCGGGCGATGCGGTCGAGGCCTCGTCCGCCACGGCCAAGGCGATTGTCGATGCCGGGTGCGAAATCGGATCCAACAGCTACAGCGACGATTCGCTCAAGGGCAAGGACCGTGAGGCGGTACGCGAGCAGATCACGAAAGGCACCGACGCGATTAAGTCGGCGACCGGCGTGAAGACGATGCTGCTGCGTGCTCCCTACGCTGCCTTTGACGAGCAAAACTGGATTGATGCGATGGACCTGGTCTCCGCCGTGGTCTCGTGGAATATTGACTCGGGCGACTGGCTGCTCAACGGTGCCGACGAGCAGGTCTCGACGGTGCTCGATTCGGTGACGCCGGGCAATATTGTGCTGCTCACCGATAGAGACGAATGCGCCGAGCAGACGCTCGAGGCGCTGCCGCAGATTATCGACGGTCTTGTCGCCGACGGATACAAGATCGTGACGCTCAGCGACCTGGTCAAGACGGACACATCGCTCAGCAAAAAGCTCACCTCGCTGACGAAGGTCACCATGCCCAAGGACGCCGTGTTCCCCCAACTTGCCGAGGACGATGACACCACAGAGTAGTCATTGGGTAGTCGTTTAAGAACGTCCCCAAGGGCTATGTCACGGATACGTCAGCGTTTGGTATGCCTGCAATGTGCAGCGCATAAATTCGATGCCGCAGGGCGATGCTGATGCTATAGTTACTGCGGTTAATGAGGGTCAAGAGAAAGGTTACAGGTGAAATCCAAACCTCGACCATACAGTCGATGACCCCATGCAGGTGCTTTTTGCGCATGCACGGGGTGTAAGCGTCGAGCGGCGTGCCGCCCGCGCATGCGTATACATATCCAGAAGCCCCCGGACGCCGCACGCGCGGCCGCGTCCGGAGGAATAATGATGGGGAGCACCATTGAATTATCTGAGTGAGATGCTCAAATTGCCGGTCTTGGACGTCGACGGCGAAAAGCTCGGCGTGGTCAACGATTTTGGCATTGCTACCGGCGAAGTTTTTCCGCACGTGACGTCGCTCGCGTTCCGCGGCCCCGGCAAGACGCCGTTTATGATCAGCTGGCGCAAATGGGTCGACCGCATCGACGAGACGGGCGTGTATCTCAATACGTCTGCCACCAATATTCGCTTCTCGTACCTGCAGCCGACCGAGCTCCTGCTGGCGCGCGATGTTCTCAATAAGCAGATCGTCGACACGCAGGGCATGAAGGTCGTGCGCGTCAACGACATCAAGTTTTCCATGTCGGGCGAAAACCAGCTGCGCCTGCTGGGTGCCGAGGTCGGTGCCCGCGGTCTGCTGCGCGCGATCAGCCCCGCACTCGAGCATATCGTCGAAGGCTTTATGAAGCACCTGGGCAAGCCGCTCAGTGAGGACATCATCGCTTGGTCCTACATGGACCTGCTCGACCGCTCGACCAAGAACATTCAACTCTCGGTGTCGCACAAGACGCTCGGCGAGCTGCACCCTGCCGACATCGCCGACATTATCGAGCAGCTCGACCCGCGCTTGCGTGCGCAGGTGTTTGCGCAGCTCGATACTGCCCAGGCCGCCGAGGCCATCTCGGAGTTCGATGACGACGAGCTTATGACCGAGATGCTCGAGGGCCTGTCCGACACCGACGCATCGTCGATGCTGGCCATGATGGACCCGGACGACGCTGCCGACCTGATCGACGAGCTTGATTACGAGAAGGCCGAGAAGCTCCTGCGCCTGATGGGCGTCAAGGAGGAGAAGGCGATTCGTAACCTGCTGGGGTATGAGGACAACACCGCCGGCCGCATCATGACCTCGGAGTTTGTCTCCCTGCCCGCCACGGCAACGGTCGGTGACGCCATCGAGGCGATTCGCGAGCTCGACGAGGACTTCGAGAGCGTCTACTACGTCTATACCGAGGATCCGAGCGGCATGCTGACCGGTGTGCTTTCGCTGCGAACGCTGATCGTAGCCGATCGCGACGCCACGCTGGGTCAGCTGGCCTATCGCGACCTGGTCTACGTGTCGCCCGACGAGGACCAGGAAGACGTAACGGACGAGATGACCAAGTATGACCTGGTCGCTATCCCCGTCTGCGACGAGAACCGCCACATCCTGGGTATCGTAACCTTCGACGACGCCATGGACGTTATCGCCGAGGAGCATCAGGAGGACCTGCAGATCGCTGGTGTCGGCTCGGGTGACAGCGCGTCCGACGACTCGACGAACGTGCTCAGCTGGTTCGTGCATCGCCAGTACTGGGTTGTTGTATGGGGCATCGCGTCGTGCATCATGGCGACCGTGCTGGGAACGGCGCTCGGCTCCGCGCATCTGGTGGTGTTCCCCATGTGCGCCATGCCGCTCGTGCTGCTGGCGGCCTCGCGCATGGTGTCGTTCGTCAAGAACTACTTCCTGGAGTATGACGGTCACGACGACGAGCCCAAGCCGTATCTGGGGTTCTTCTTCCAGAGCACGGGCATGGGCCTGATTCTGTCACTCGTGACCTACCTGTGCGCCCAGCTGGTGCGCACCGCTGCGTTCCCCGATGCGCCCATGTTTGAGGAGCAACTCTTTACCGGGTGTTTTAATATCGCTGCCATCATTTGCCTGGTTGGCAACATGAGTGCCGTGATTTACCTGATGGTGCTGTTCTGGCGTGACGAGCATGACCTCAACACGTCGGGCACCGCCATGAACGTTATTGCCGTCATGATCTCGTGTGTGGCGTATTGCATCGCCGCGGCGCTGCTCGCCATGTCAGTCATGGGTTAGGTGGTCGCGTGCAAAATACCAAGCAAAAGTCGGGCACCAAGCAAAAGCTGACCATCGCGGCCATCTTTGGCGCTATGGGTCCCGGTCTGCTGGCGGCGCTTTCGGGCAATGACGCCGGCGGCATTGCAACGTATTCCAGTGCGGGCGCCAGCTATGGCTACAAGATGCTCTGGATGCTTCCCGTCATGACTGTGCTGCTCATCGTGACGCAGGAGACCGCGGCGCGTTGCGGCTGCGTGACGGGCAAGGGCCTGGCATCGCTCATTCGCGAGCGCTTTGGCGTGCGCAAGAGTGTACTTGCTATGGCGGCGCTGTTGATCGCCAACACGGCTGTGACCATTTCGGAGTTTGCGGGTATTGCGAGCGGCCTTGCCCTCTTTGGCGTGCCGGCGAGCATCTCGGTGCCGTTGGTGGCGCTGCTGGTGTGGATGCTTACCATGTCGGGGAGTTTCCAGCGCATCGAGAAGATTCTGCTGCTGGTGAGCTGCGTGTTCGTGACCTATATCGTCGCCGCGTTTATGGCTGGCCCCAACTGGGGTGAGGTCGCGGTCGACCTGGTCGTGCCCAACATTCAAAATGACCCCAGCTACGTGTCGCTCGTGGTCGCAACGATCGGTACCACCATCGCGCCGTGGATGATTTTCTTGGCGCAGAACAACGTGGTCGATAAGAACGCGGGCGAGGACGATATCGTGCTGCAGCGTATTGATACCGTGAGCGGCTCGATCGCTGCCGATATCATTGCCGGCTTTATTATCATCACGACCGGCACGGTGTTGTTCCCGGCGGGTATTCAGATTAGCGATGCTGCCGATGCTGCCCGCGCGCTGGAGCCTATTGCGGGTCAGTGGTCTACGGTACTGTTTGCCTCGGGCCTGGTCGCGGCGAGCTTCTTGGCTGCCTGCGTGCTGCCGGGCGTTACGTCGAGCGCTATCTGCGAGGCATTTGGCTGGGAGCGCGGTGCCGACCGCAGCTGGGACGAGGCCCCGGTCTATCGCGGCATCATTACGGCCATCATCGGTATCTCTGCCGTGCTGGTGCTCATGCCCGGCGTCGATCTGTTCCAGATCATGATGACCTCGCAGGTCATCAATGGCGTGCTACTGCCCGTGGTTCTGGTGTTCCAGGTGGTTATCGCTGCCGACCGTCACATTATGGGCGCCAACCGCAATGGCCGCGTGTGGAATGTGCTCACTTGGGCGACTATCGCCGTGATTACGGTGTTGACGGTCGTCATGTTTGTGCTGCAGGCGATGGGCTACAGCGCTTAACGCCCACTTTTGCTTCCGAACAGGCCGCAGCGATGGACTGCGGCCTGTTTTTTGCCCGCTATAGGGCATTAGTTATATGGCAGTGGACAAAAAATGCCAAATATGAGTACTGTTGCTAAGTGAATAGCATTTACATCCAAGAAGATAATGGACATAGCCGATAGTATGTTCATTAAAATTGACTCCAATATGTCTTAAACCAGTCAGGTTGGCTGCTTTAGGGGGTTGTAGGGGTCGCTCGGACGTCATTTTGGGTGGTTTTGCCTGCTACTAAAATGGTAACAGTACTCATATTTGCCCCTTTTTGTCCACGACCCCCTTTGAGCCGGGTAGCGCGCAGAGATGTGGTGTAAGAGGCGGGGAATGCCCCGCCTCCGCCCTTT
>CAJMPY010000025.1 GCA_905215385.1 uncultured bacterium
CTGGTGATCTCCGCCTTGAGAGGGCGGCGTCCTAAACCGCTAGACGAACGGGCCATAGACCTCAGCAGAAAAGAAGTGGTAGCCCGTACCAGATTCGAACTGGTGATCTCCGCCTTGAGAGGGCGGCGTCCTAAACCGCTAGACGAACGGGCCACATGACATCTGCACTGCCGTGCTGCGAGGACATATATTACGGGACAAAAAACATCAGCGCAAGAAGAAATTCCAAATTGCCGAAAAAATTGTCGGCAGGTTATGGAACGCGCAGGTAAACTGGGTAGCTAATTCAAGTTGAGATGGACCAAAAGAGCTTCGCGCTCGTTGGAAATGTTGTCTTCGATCACGGCGTCGAGGGCGGAGTTGAGTAGCTGGCCTAGCTCGGGCCCCGGCTTCACACCGGCGCGGATCAGGTCGCCGCCGTTAATGGCGAGCATCTTGAGCGTATAGGGCTCCCCCGCCTTCAGCAGCTCGTGCGCCATCGCGCGCATCTCCTCAATCGTCTCGACGTAATAGAAGCACGACGGGGCCTTACCAAGTGTGTCAGCACGCTTAAGATCCATGAGCTCGTCCATCAGACGCGGCGTGTCGACGCCCTCGCCCGAAAGCGCGCGCATCATATTGAGCAGGCAGGAGCGCTCGGGGCGCAGCGGCTTGTCATGGTATTTGATGAGCAGGCACACATCGCGCACCAAATCGTGCGAGAGCGCCAGGCGATCCATAATGACGCGCGCCTTCTTGGCGCCGAGCTCGGGATGACCGTAGAAGTGGCCGCTGCCGGCGTGATCGACCGTAAAGCAATCGGGCTTGGAGACGTCATGCAAAAACGCTGCCCACATTAAGCTCGGCGAAGGCGCCACGCCATCGCACAGCGCCAGCTCCCCTGCCACCGTCAGCACGCGGGCGATATGTTCGTAGACGTTAAACGCATGATAGACACTGCGCTGGTCAAACCCACGAGCCGGCGCAAGCTCGGGCACGGCGGCGCAGATGAGCTCGGGGTAGCGCAGCATCGCGTCTCCCCCGTGGCCGGTCGATAGAATGCCCTCGAGCTCAATACCCACGCGCTCGCGCGCCACGGCATCGAGCAGCGGCGCGCACTCGGCAAGGGCGCACTTGGTCTCGGGCTCAATCACAAAGTCCAGGCGGCAGGCAAAACGCACCGCACGCAACATGCGCAGGGCATCCTCGTTAAAGCGGCGCTTGGGATCTCCGACGGCACGAATCAGCTTGCGGTCTAGGTCGCCCTGGCCATCGTAGCGGTCGACAAGGCCGCGCTCGGGATGCCACGCCATGGCATTGACGGTAAAGTCGCGGCGCGCCAGATCGTCCTCAAGCGAAGCGGCGCGCTCCACACTCTGAGGATGACGACCGTCGGTATAGAAGCCGTCCAGGCGATAGGTGGTGACCTCAATGCGCTCGCCATCGCAAATAGCCGTAATGCCGCCAAATTTAATGCCCGACTCAACTACCGCAATGCCGGCGGCCTCGAGTGCCGCCTTGGACTCCAGCCACAGGCCGCTGCAGCACATGTCGACATCGTGGCTGGGGCATCCCATCAGCGCATCACGTACCCAACCACCCACGTACCAAGCCTCAAGACCTGCTGCCTCAAGCGCACGCAGGACACGGATAGAGGCATCGGTCGGCTGCGTACCGTTGAGCGAAACATTGCACATGCCTATGGCCTCCTGCGACTATCAAATTGGCTATCGATTGCGTCTGCAAGAAGTCTAGCAAGAAACAGCCTCCACTGCACACGCAAGTCCGATAAACAAAAACGCATCCGTCCTGGTCTAAGACGGATGCGAAATAATTGAACTATTCAGGCAAGGTGCCAGAACTAGCAAACCTGACGGATTGCAATACCCTTCTGATACTCATCGACCTTGGCGAAGTCGCCCAGACCGGGGCACTCGACCACGTTAGCGCCGGTGGCCATCGAGAGGCGCAGGGCATCCTCGACGCGCTCGGGGGCGTCGTGCCACACGGAAAGGAAGGCGGCCAGCGAGGAGTCGCCCGCGCAGACGGTCGACAGCAGCTTGACGTCGAAGGTGCGATTGGCAAACCAGATGTGCTCGCCGTTGGAGAAGTACGCACCGGCGCCGCCGAGCGTCAGCAGCACGTTCTTAGCGCCCTTGGCGTGCAGCTCGGCCATGGCACCCTTGACGGACTCATCGTCGCCGCCGCTTACCTTAATGCCAAAGATATCGAGCAGCTCGTCGTCATTGGGCTTAATCAGCAGCGGCTCCATGGCAATGAGGTCTGCCAGCTGATGGCTCGAGATATCGAGCACGAACTCGGCCCCCTTGGCCTTGACGCGGCGCAGGACCTCGGCCAGGAAGCCCTCGGAAGTGTTGGGAGGCAGCGAGCCGCTGATGACCAGGCAGGTCATGTCATCGAGCGAATCGATGAGCTCAAACATCTCCCGCTCGTTGGCCTCGTTGATGGCGGCACCGGCGTTGACCATGTTGTACTCGGTGTCGGGGCCGGCGTTGAGGAACACATTGACGCGCGTGATGCCGTCGGTCCACACGGGCTTGACGGGCACGCCCAGGGCCTCGGCGCCCTTAACGATAAACTCGCCCGAGAAACCGGCGAAAAAGCCCAGGATCGTGGTGTCGACGCCGTAGTGGTCGAGCGTAAACGAGACGTTGAGGCCCTTGCCGTTGGGCGTGTAGACGGCGTTGCGGGTACGCGTGACGGTGTTGGCAGCAAGACCGTCGCAGGTGATGTTGTAGTCAATGGCGGGATTTGCAGTGAGCGTGTAAATCATGAATGTTCCTTTCACAAGGCAACGTGTTAATGAAAGTATATTCCACGCATCGGTAAAAGGCTAGGACAACTCGGTGAACGGTGTGGAAGCGATGAAGTACGGAAGGACTCCTCTCCCCGTGGCGGAACAAAAAGGCGCCCCAGCCGAAACCGGGGCGCCACATGCGCACGAATATGTCGCGTTTCGATTACTGACGATCGAGCTTGCGGACAGCAACCCGCTTGCTGTACTCGTCAACGTGACCGAAGTCGCCGATGCCGACGGACTCAGCAACGTTGGCGCCGGTGGCCATAGCGAGCTTCATGGCCTCCTCGACGTTGTCGCGATCCCTGTACCACTTGTGCAGGAACGCAGCGAGGGTGCAGTCGCCGGCGCAGACGGAAGAGACAAGCTTGATGTTGAACTCACGCTTGGCATACCAGATGTCCTCGCCGTTGGAGAAGTAAGCGTCACCGCGGCTACCACGGGTGAGCAGCACGTTCTGGACGCCGGCCTCGTGAGCCAGCTTCATGGCAACGCGGACCTCGTCGTCGGTGTCGACCGGCACGCCGAAGATAGCCTTCATCTCGTGATGGTTCGGCTTAATGAGCAGCGGCTTCTTGTGAGCGAGCTCCTTGAGCTTGTCGGAGGACAGGTCCAGGACGACGTCGGCGCCACGGGCCTGAGCGTGCTCCATGACCTGAGCCAGGAAGTCGGGCGTAGCTTTGGGAGGCACGGAGCCGGAGACGATCAGGCACTCAAGGTCGCCCGCGGTGTCCAGGATGTTGTAGAGCTCCTCCTGGTGCTGCGGCGTGATCGGAGCACCAGGGTTCAGGATGCCGTACTCGTGCTGGCCATCGTTGACGTAGGTGTTGATGCGCGTGATACCGTCGGTCCAGACCGGGCGGCAGAGGCAACCCAGGTTCATGACCTCCTCGACGATGAACTTGCCCGTGAAGCCGGCGAAGAAACCGAGCGCGACGGTGTCGACGCCCATCTTCTTAAAGGCGAAGGACACGTCGAGGCCCTTGCCGTTAGCCGTGTAGCTGGCCGAGCCGGTGCGAACGTTCTCGTCGGGCTCGAGCGGAGAGCTCGAAACCGTCATGTCGACAGCCGGGTTAGCGGTTAGCGTGTAGAACATTTACAGTACCCCCTGTATATGTGAGGGCCGCGTGGCAGGCCCATTCCAACCACGCGGTTACCTCTGATACCAAATTAGCGAGCTGCGGACTCGAGCAGTGCCTTGACCTCGGCAGCGGTGTTGCAGGCGAGCGCCTTCTCGGCGAGCTCGTCGCACTCGGCCTTGGTCCACTGGCTGATGGTCTTGCGGGCGCGCAGGATGGACGGAGCGCTCATCGAGAACTCCTCCAGGCCCCAGCTGATCAGCAGCGGCTCGAGCAACGGATCGGCAGCGGCCTCGCCGCACATACCAACCATGATGCCGGCCTTCACGCCGCTCTCGATGATGTTCTTGAGCGAGCGGAGCACGGCGGGATAGTAAACCTGGTACAGGTTGGAGATGGTGTCGTTGCCACGGTCGGCGCACATGGTGTAGCCGATCAGGTCGTTGGTGCCGATGGAGAAGAAGTCGGCGACCTCGGCCAGGCGGTCAGCGAGCAGCGAGGCTGCAGGCGTCTCGACCATGATGCCGACCTCGATGTTCTCGTTGAACTTGCGACCCTCTTCGGTCAGCTCGGTCTTGCACTGCTCGACGAGCTCCTTGACAGCCAAGACTTCCTCGACGCAGGTGACGAGCGGGATCATAATCTTGACGTCACCGAAGGCGCTGGCGCGCAGCAGGGCGCGGAGCTGGACCTTGTACTGGTCGGGGTTGGCCAGGCAGTAACGCACGGCGCGGAAGCCCATGAAGGGGTTCTCTTCCTTGACCATGTGCAGGTACGGAATCTCCTTGTCGCCACCCACATCGAGCGTGCGGATGATGACCGGAGCGCCCTTGAGCGCGCTGGCGACCTTACGGTAGGCGTTGAACTGCTCCTCCTCGGAAGGAAGCTCAGCAGAATCCATGAACAGGAACTCGGAACGGAACAGGCCGATAGCCTCGGCATCGTGATCGAGCGCGTTGGGCACGTCATCGGGGTTGCCGATGTTGCAGGCAATAATCTTCTTGATGCCGTCGGCAGTCACGGACGGCTTGCCGCGGAAGGCCTCGAGAGCCGCCTTCTCGGCAGCGAAAGCCTCGGCCTTGGCAGTGTAAGCGGCGAGCGTCTCCTCATCGGGATCGGCCTCGACGATACCCTTGCCACCGTCGACGACAACGGTCATGCCGTTGCGCAGTGCGGTGCAGCTGTTGGAAACCGAAAGGACAGCCGGGATCTCGAGGGCGCGCGCAATGATTGCGGAGTGCGACGTGCGGCCACCAGTCTCGGTGACGATACCGGCAACGTGGGCCTTATCGATCGTGGCGGTCATGGACGGCGTGAGGTCGTGCACGACAACGACGGTGTTCTCGGGCAGGACGGAAAGGTCGACGACCTCCTTGCCCAGCAGCTCGGCCAGAATACCGGTGCGGATGTCGGCGATGTCGGCCGCGCGCAGACGGAACATCTCATCGTCCATGGACAGGAACATGTTCTCGAACATGGTCGAGGTGTCCATGAGCGCCTGCTCGGCGCAGGTGCCGCCGTCAATGGCGGCGTTGATGGCGTCGGTCATGCCCGGATCCTGAGCCAGGACAATGTGTCCGCTCATGATCTCGGCCTCGGCCTCGCCCACCGTCTCCTTCATGTGGTCGGCCTGAGCCTGGGTCTTCTCGCAGAAGACCGAAAGAGCGGTCTGATAGCGCTCCTTCTCTGCTGCCGAATCAGCAACCTCGTGCGGCTCAAACGTCAAGTCGGGATCGACGGCGACCATGACGGTGCCGATACCGATGCCCTCGGAAGCGTTGACTCCCTGATACATTCCCATTCCTCTCTCCGTGTCATGTGATAAAGCGTTTTGCCATATCCATGACAAAAGAGCGCAGCTACCTTAAGACAGGTCACTGCGCCCCCAAATATGAACTTAGTTGTTCAACATGCGACCCGTTTGAGTTCTACTCGCCAAGACCGCTCTTGATGAGCTCGATGGCAGCAGCCAGAGCCTCGGCCTCGTCGGCGCCGTCGCACTTGACCTCGACCTCGGTGCCGCAGGGGATACCAGCAGCCATGAGGGCCATCGGGGACTTGCCGTTGACCTCCTTCTCGGGGGTGACGACCGTCACGTCACAGGCGTACTTGCCCATGGTGGAGGCGAACAGACCAGCCGGACGCATGTGCAGACCCTGAGGATTAACGAGGGTAGCCTTCTCAGAAACCATAGTTGACTCCTTTTTTTGTGTTTAACCCCTGTCATGCATGTGGCAGGAGTCAGATTCACGACGTTGTTTATATTAACTCACATCAAACGGTTTTTCATTGTGTTTCGCACGAATTGTTGGACAGATGTCGTTCGCTGTCCGCTCGCCTGCCGGGCGGGGCGGTTAAGTTTGCTGCTCTACAGTCCGGCGCAAGACGGAAAGCACATTAAGTGCTTTCCTTTGCGTGCGGAACTCACGACAAACTTAACCGCCCCGCCCGGCAGGCGAGTTGCGGAAACTCGGATGGTCCAGAGCAATATCGTGCGAAAGGAATTCTGGCTGAATTTTTGTCCGCACGGACGATCTAATAGACAAGCCGCGCTATCCCCTTCTTCTAACTTGCGGTGAAATATGGACTGATTTTGGGGTTGAAACGTTTAAACAGCCCTTATTTCACCGCAAGTTAGAAGAAGGGGGATGAAAAAGGCGGAGGCCCTGGGGAGGGACTCCGCCTTATATACAGGGGGGCGATGTTATTCGCGTACTGTGGAATTAGACCAGGCGGGCGTTGATCGTCTTGGCGATCTCGGCGGCGTCGGTGGAACCCTTGACGGTGGCACGGAAGTCCTCGTCCATGAGCGCCTCGGCGACCTTGGACAGGATCTTGAGGTGCGTGGTGCCAGCCTGTGCACCAGGGATGAGCAGAGCGATGGCCACGTTGACGGGAGCGCCGTCCATGGTATCCCAACCGGTCACGCCGGACTCGTCCTTAACGACGATGACGGCAGCCTCGGTAATGGCATCGGACTTGGCATGCGGGATGGCGAAGCCCTCCATCATGCCCGTGGTGCCCTCGGCCTCGCGGGCCAGGAAGGCGTTCATCACGGCGTCGGCGTCGCTGGCGATACCGGCCTTGACAGCCTGGTTGGAAACGAAGCTCAGAGCCTCGTCACGAGAAGCGAAGTCCTCGGCGACAAAGACATTCTCGACCTTCACGAAGTCGGCAGCCTCGGCCTTAGGGGCCTCAACGGCAGCGGCCTTGGAAGCCTCAACCGGCTTGGCTACAGGAGCGGCCTTCTGATTCTTCTCGAAGTCGTACTTCTTGAAGGCCACGAACAGGATGCCACCGACAACAGCACCGATGAGGATCGCGAGAACCCAAAGCGGACCGTTCTCGACAACGGGCAGGACCAGGAAGCCACCGTGAGGCGCCGGATCGTGAACGTTGAACAAAATGGTCAGGATCGAAGCGATAGAGGAACCGAGCATCATGATGGGCATGACCGGCCAGATGTTCTTGGTCATGAACGGAATGGCGCCCTCGGTGATGTGGGTGCAACCAAGAATGAGGTTGACGATACCGGCGTCGTGATCCTCCTGGCTGAAGTACTTCTTGCCGACAACGACAGCGAAGGTAGTAATCAGCGGCGGAACGATGCAGGCGGCAGAGACGGCGGCCATGAAGTTGGTGCCGAAGTTGTAGGTATCGGTGCCAACGCCGGCAGCCAGTGCCTCGGTGAGCATAGCAGTACCGGTGACGTAAGCAGCCTTGTTGACCGGGCCACCCATGTCAAAGGCGCACATGCAGCCGATGGCAAGACCCAGGACAACGGCGCCAGAGGCGGACAGGCCCTTGAGGAAGTCCATCATGGCGGTGTTGATGGCAGCCATGGGGCCCGAAATGCCGAGCATGACCAGGCCGACGATAGCCGTCGAGAACAGCGGGTACAGGAAGATGGCCTTGAGGCCGTCTAGGTTCTTGGGCAGACCGGCAAAGACCTTCTCGAGCAGCAGGATGACATAGCCGGCGAGGAAGCCGCCGACGATGCCGCCCAGGAAGCCGAAGCCCACGCCGGCGCCACCGGCGTCGATCATGCCGGTCTCGGCGTTAACAGGCAGGCCCTGGATGGCGATCATACCGGCGACGAAACCGGGGACGAGCGCCGGGCGCTTGCCGATAGACTCGGCGATGTAGGCGGAGAGCACCGGAACCATGAGGTTCATGGCGATACCGCCGATAATCTTGAGCATCGCGGCAAAGCTGTTGTAGTCGGCAGCCGTCGAATCAAAGGACGTGATGCCCCACAGGAACGAAATGGCGGTCAGAACACCACCGGCAACGACGAAGACCAGCATGTGGCTGACGCCGTTCATGAGGTGCTTGTAGATGACGTGACCGATGGACTCCTTCTCCTCGACCTCGTCCTCGACATCGGCGGCAGCGGCAACCGTGTCGTCGCCCTTGGCGGCGAGCGCGCGGTCGATCAGCTTTCCGGCGGCCTCGACGGACAGGGCCTTGGAAACACCGACGGAAACCATGGGCTTACCGGCGAAACGCTCAGCCTGGACATCCTTATCGGCTGCGACGACGACGGCCTTGGCACCGGCGATCTCGCTCTTGGTGAGCTCGTTCTCGACACCGACCTGGCCATGAGTCTCGACCTTAATGGTCAGACCTCGCTCGGCAGCTGCCTTCTCCAGCGCCTCCTTCGCCATGAAGGTGTGCGCAATGCCGGTCGGGCAACCGGTCGCGGCGATGATGTCAAACTTAGCCATGTGTCCCTCCTTCTTGAGTACTGCGCCCGCAGGCGCTCCCCTAAACGCGCTTCAATGCGCGTTTTTCCACACTTGAAAGATACCAACCTACCGTCCGCGTGAGAAGAGATAAGGCGCAATTCTCCGGTGAAAGGTTCTTTCATAACCGTAAACGGTAAGTGAAAGTTTACCATCAACACTTGAAACGGCAAGGTGTATCTTGTAATTGAAAATGCACGTATACTATGGCATTGAAAAACGAGTCCGATTTTCAATGCCAACCAGGAGCCATCCATGACCGATAGCAGCAAGAGCGCGCTCTCCCTTATTAGCACACACAAAGGGTACAGCGATTCCGAGCAGCGCATTGTCGACTATATATTGGAGCACCAGTCCGAGGCGCCGCGCCTGACGGCCGCCCAGCTCTCACGAGCCGCTGCCACGTCCGAGGCGACGGTTTCGCGCTTCTGCCGCAAGCTGGGCTTTGGCAGCTTCCGCAGCTTTCAGTTTTCGTTGGCTCGCGACTTGGAGAGTCAGCGCAACGAGGGCCTGACCGACGAGGTCTCGCTCGACAACATGGAGCAGAGCCTTAAAAATATCCTCGCCGCCAAGGTGAGTGAGCTTAATGCGACCATCGACGGCATTGATCACGACACGTTGGCCGCAGTTGTGCACGCGCTTAAGAATGCCGGCGTTATTGAGTTCGCCGCCGTGGGCAATACGAACGCGGTCGCGCTCGATGCGACATTTAAGTTTTCGCAGCTGGGCCTTCGCTGCATGGCAAGCACCATCAGCGAGACCTCGATTGGTTTCGCGCTCACGTTGCGCCTTGGTGATGTTATCGTGTTGATCTCGAACTCTGGCAAGTCGCGTCGACTGAACCGCATGGCAAAAGCAGCTCGCGATTGCGGCGCCACTGTAGTCGTCATCAGCAGCGACAGCAAGTCTCCACTTGCGCGCCTAGCCGACTACACCTTTAATACCGTCAATCACGAGGCACTGCTGACAACGGGCGACTTCGCGTTCTCCAAGATGAGCGCCACGATGATCATAGAGGTCATCTACAACTTCCTGCTGCCCGAAATCGAGGACGCGCGCGAGCACATCAGCTACTACGAAGAGCTCATCCAGCCGGATAAGGTCGTAGAGTAGACATTTTAGGGAGCCGATAAACGCCACTCGCCACGAAACCGGCCTATCTACTACGTTTTATCCGTATGGCCCAACCACATACCGAAAATAGAGAAAACCGCAGGCGCTCTACCTGCGGTTTTCTTTTTGCAATTCTTGACATGGTTCCCGATGGCCTATTAAACGTAGTAGATGGGCCGGTTTCGTGGCGGACAGGTCGGACATGCATGTGGCGGCACGGCCTAAGCACGCGCTTCTTCCAGCATCTGCCTGGCGTGCGCTAGGCTTGCCTCCGATTGATCGCCGCTCAGCATACGGGCGATCTCTGCGGTACGGGCATCGCCGGTCACCTCGTCCAGATGCGTTTGGGGAAAGTCGCCGGGCTCTTTACTGACCACGTAATGCTTGTCGGCCATGACGGCGACCTGCGCCAAGTGGGTTACGACAATCACCTGATGCGTAGCGGCGAGATCTGTCAGCACGCCCGCAAGTGCACGCGCCGTGGAGCCACCGACACCAGCATCGACCTCGTCAAACACCAACGTATCAACACCGTCCGCGTTACCGAGGACAACCTTGCTTGCCAGCATGACGCGGCTGAGCTCGCCGCCCGACGCAATGCGGCGCAAGGGACGAGGTGTCAAGCCAGCGCCGCTGCGATATAGCAGCTCGTAGCTTGAAGGGCCCGCCGGCGTCCATTCGGCACGCGGAAGATCGCGCGACTCCCAGACCAGCTCGGCACCGCCCATCTCCAGGCGCGCCATCTGACGGCCAACCTCGTGACAAAAGCGCGGGGCAGCGGTGTTCCGCGCGCGCTTAAGCGCCTTAGCAGCAGCAAAAAGATCGCGTTCAGCGCACCCGAGTGCCTCGCGAGCCTTCTTGATCTGCTCATCACCATCATCGACTAGAGACAGCAGCTCTCGTGAGCGGTCGCGCATGGCAAAGACATCGTCCATGGTGGGACCCCACTGACGCAGCAGGCCCTTGAGGTCGGAATACCGCTCGCGCATGCGAGCGAGCTCACGAGGGTCAAACGCAACGCCATCGCGATAGGCACGCAGCTCGTTGGCGCAATCCTCAAGCGAGATGCAGGCATCCGAAAGCGCATCGGCAATGTCACCGAGCTTGCGGTCAACGGTCGTCATGCGTGAAAGCTCGGCCACGGCGCCATTCACGGCATCGAGCGCTCCCCCCTCGGCAGCAAGCGATGCATGGGCCTCGTTGGCCGTCGCCACCAAGACCTCAGCGTGCTCCGAGCGCGGCAGCAGCTCCTCGAGTTCCTCGTACTCGCCTGGCTTGGGGTCGACCTCGGCGATACGCTCGAGGGCAAAACGCGCTTCCTCGACGCGACTCCCCTGCGCACGTGAGGCTTCCTCCACACGGCGAAGCTCCTTGGCGGCAGCACGCGAAGCCTTAAAGCAGGCACGATACTTCTCGAGCGCCTCAAGCGCCGCGCGCCCAGCCCAAGCATCGACCATGGAAACATGGTGCGCCGGGTCGAGCAGGCGCTGATGTTCATGCTGGCCGCACAGATCCATCATCACGCCAACGCGCTCCGAAAGCTCGCGCACGCTGGCGATACGGCCGTCAATTTTTACGCGGCTGCGGCCCTCGGCAGAAAGGCTGCGCTGCACGGTGAAGCCCTCCGTGTCGTGCGGACCGTCAAACAGACGCGCCTCGACGCTGGCAAGCGCCTCGCCCTCGCGAACCGTCGACGAATCGGCGCGCTCGCCCAAAATGAGCTTGAGTGCCGAGAGCAGTGCGGTCTTACCAGCACCGGTCTCGCCGGTCAGAACCGTTAGACCCGCACTCGGAACCAACGTCGCCTCGCGAATGAGTGCAATGTTGGAAACCTGCAGCTCATCGATCATGACGCACTCCATAGAACACGCGACTCACCGAGTTATAGAAGCTCTCGGGACCGTAATCCAGCAGCAGCACATCGCCGGGACCGCGACGCACAGCCACGCTCTCGACCGTGCCGTCGCAGGTAATAAACTGTCCGTCGATAGCGATGGCAGGCACACTCGGGCGGTCGTCGGACATAAAGATCTCAACGACATCGCTTGGCGATGTCAAGAAAGCGCGAGCCTGAATGGTGTGCGGCGCGATGGGCACGCAAACCATGCCCGTATAATCGGGGCTCACGATAGGGCCGCCGGCGCTCAGCGCATAGCCGGTAGAGCCAGTCGCCGTCGACACGACGACACCGTCACCGCGCAGGCGATCGATATGATGGCCGGACACCGTAATGTCAAACTCAACCATATCGGAAAGGGGGCCGCGCGTAAGTGCCATGTCGTTGAGGGCAAACGTGCGCACGACATCCTTCGTGCCGTCTTCGCGCACCGAAACGATATCGGCGGCGATGGTGGCGCGGCGGCTCACGTGGAGCTCGCCGGACAGAGCATCGCTCACAACCTTTAAAATGTCGCGCTCCTCGGGGCTCGCTGCCGTCAAAAAGCCCAGATGACCATAGGAAAGACCCAAAATGGGAATCTCGCGGTAGTTGAGGATACGAGCCGCGCGCAGCAGCGTTCCGTCGCCGCCGAGCGTAATGACCAGGTCGGCATCGTCAACATCGGGCGCGCTTTGGATCTTGGAGCGCTGATCGGCAGCCCATGCGACCTCGTAGCCCTGGCGCGAAAGCCAAAGCTCGAGCATCAGGCCGCTCTCGACCGCCTCTTGCTTGTAGTAATTGGGAACCAGAAAGACTTTCATAGCGTTGCAGCTTTCTCGCTCAAAACCGATACCTGGGATTGCAGCTCATCGTCGGTGCGTTCGCCAGGGGCAAACCTTGTGCCGTACAGGAAAAACTCAACGTTGCCCTTAGCGCCATGGATGGGCGACACGCACACGTCAAGCGGGAACAGGCCCTTGGCGGCAAAAAGCTCAATCGCCGCCACGAGCGTATCGCGGCGGACGGCGAGGTCGGTCACGATACCGCCCTCGCCCACCAGCGCAGCCGGCGCCTCAAACTGGGGCTTTACGAGCGTGCAGAACGAACCCGAAGGATTCAGACACGCCAGCACGGCGTCGATGATATTCGCGATGCCGGTAAACGAGACATCACAAACAGCCAGGTCGATGGCGCCGGCATAGCCAAGCTCAGGCAACTGCGTCACGTTGGTGCGCTCATGCAGCGTCACGCGATCGTCCTGACGCAACGACCAATCGAACTGTGCGCGACCCACGTCCACCGAGACAACGGTCGCAGCTCCGCGCTTGAGCAGGCAATCGGTAAAGCCGCCGGTAGAGCAGCCTACGTCCAGGCAGGCAAGGCCCGTGGGGTCGATACAAAACGCATCGAGCGCACCCTCAAGCTTAAGGCCGCCGCGCCCAACGTACGGAATGCGCCCCTTAACGTGCAGCGGCAGGCCCGGCGTCACCTTGAGCCCCGGAGAGGCCAAACGCTCACCGCCGCTCGAAACCAAGCCGGCCATAAGAGTGCGAAGGGCATCCGCGCGATCGGCGCAGATGCCCTGTGAAATCAGTTCGTCATCAAGACGCACGCGTTTCATGAATGCCATCAACCATTCGTATCCGGAGATGCGGCTAGCTATCCTGGGATTCGTTTGCCGCATCCTCATCGTATTCCTGCTCGAGCTTATCGGCCTCACGCGGCGTCAGCTCAAACTTGTCGACCATATCGACCGCGCGGGAGCCCAGCTCAATCGCTTCGTCAAACAGATCGAGTGAACGCTCCAAGGACGTATCCTTGGAGCGAACGGTAGCAATGATCTGGTCCAGACGGTCCGAGATCTCGTCAAAGTTGCGGACAGAACCCTCTGGCATGGCTACTCCTCGACGGAGTCGGCCTCGACGGCCTCAGCAGCGTCCACATCCTCGGCAAGTACACCGGCGGTAGCCTGAGCGGCAGCGACCTTGGCGGCAGCCTCAGCAGCCTGGGCCTCCTCGCGAGCGCGATCCTCGGCCAGCAGTTCCTGGTACAGGTCCTCGCCCGGCAGCTCCTCGCTGCGAGCGATCTTGCCCAGCACGCCGTTGACAAACGAGGCGGACTGGTCGGTGCCATAGGCCTTGGCAAGTTCGACGGCCTCGTTGATCACGATAGCGTCCGAGACCTCTTCGTCGGTGAGGAAGCGCATCTCGTAGACGGCGATACGCAGCAGATTGCGGTCGGCGCCGGGCATGCGCATAAGATCCCAGTTCTTGGCGACGGCGCGCAGGGCACAGTCGATGCGATCGATATGCTCGTAGGCACCGCGGCACAGCTCCAGAGCATAGGGGTCGAGGGGGCCCTTCGAGATCAGGAAATCGCCCTCGAGGACGCGCTCGAGCGGGCTGTCCGTGGCCTCGGCCTGGAACAGCAGCTGCAGCGCCTGACTGCGGGCAAGCGTGCGCCCGCGATAAACCTTAAGGCTCAAAGGTTACTCCTTGGGGAAAACGAGGCCGTCGATGCAAACGTCAACGCGCTCGACCTCGACACCCACCTGGGCATCGATGGCGGCGACTACAGCGGCGCGAACGGCCTCGGCGAGTTTCTTGAACGGATAGCCAAAGAACACCACGACACGCACGGTGAGTGCGAGCTTGTCGCCGACGACCTCGGCTTCGACCGCCGGCTCGGAAGCCGGGGCCTTAGACGAGAGCATCATGGAGACAAGGTTGGTGGCAAGGTCCTTGACGCCAACGGAGGCGATGCCCTCGACATCGGACACGGCGCGCGAGACGATGGCGGTCAGAACATCGGGCGAAATGCCGATGCCGTCAATCTTGATTTCCTGGGGCATGAGTCCTCCTAGAAGAGTTGGTTGCTAGACGCGGGAGACGAACTTGCCGTCGCGGGTGTCAACCTTGATGACCTCGCCCTCGTTGAGGTACATGGGGACCTGGATGACAGCGCCGGTGTCGATCGTGGCCGGCTTGGTGGAGCCCTGGACGGTGTCGCCCTTAAAGCCCGGGTCGGTCTGGACGATGGTGGTCTCGATGAACATCGGCGGGGTCACGCCCATGAGCTCATCGTCGGCGAAGAGCAGCTGGCAAATGTCGTTCTCGCGCAGCCACTTGGAGTTCTCGCCCACCATGTCCTCGGGAACAGGAACCTGCTCATAGGTCTCATTGTCCATGAAGATGTAGTCGGCGCCATCGTTGTAGAGGTACTGGAACTCACGGGTGGTGAGCATGACGCTCTCGAACTTGGTGCCGGCGTTGCAGGTGTTCTCGACGACGCGGCCGCTCTTGATGTCGCGGGTCTTGTAGCGCACAAACGCGCCGCCCTTGCCCGGCTTGACATGCTGGAACTCGACAATGGTGTAGACCTTGTCCTTAATGCGGAGACCGAGGCCGTTCTTGAAGTCGGCGGTAGAAATGGTAGGCATAGCGACCTTTCTTGTTATGGGCAGAACGCACAAGCGTCCAATTTACATACGACCGAAATTATACACTTGCAGACGGCGCCTGCAGCGAGCGCATAAAAAGAGAACGCGGGGCGCCCGAATTGCTCCGGACACCCCGCCCCAAAAATCTATCGAAATGAGCTAGCAATCGATAATGTGCAGGTCGTGCGGGGTCTTGGTGAAGGGCTCATAGCCGTTCTCGGTGACCACGCCGTAGTCCTCCAGGCGCACGCCGCCCACGCCGGGCAGATACACGCCAGGCTCCATGGTGATAACCGAGCCGACCTCGATGGTGTTCTTACTGCGGTTGAAGTTGGGCAGCTCATGGATGTCGATGCCCACGCCGTGACCCAGACCATGGTTGTAGTAATCGCCATAGCCGGCATCGCCGATGATCTTCTTGGAAAGCTTGAAAATGTCGTTGCCCTCCACGCCCGGATGGATGGCGGCGACGCACTCCTCGTGTGTACGGCGCACGAGCGCGTACAGGTCGAGCTGCTCCTGGGTAGGCTCGCCCATCACGACGGTGCGTGTCATGTCGGAGCGGTAATCACAGTAGCCCGCGCCGTAATCCATAAGAACGAAATCGCCCTTCTCGATCACGCGGTCGCTCGGCACGGCATGCGGGTTGGCGGTGTTGGGACCACTCGCCACGATGGAGCCGAAGGCAAGGCTATCGGCGCCGTTGGCGAACATAAAGTTCTCGAGCTCGTTGCGAACCTGCTTCTCGGTCATGCCGGGCTTAATATAGCCGAGCATGTGCTGGAAGGCGGCGTCGGTGATCGACTGCGCGTGGCGCATGAGCTCGATCTCCTCGGCGTCCTTGATGGCGCGCATCTTACGGATGTCGTCATGCATCAGCGGCAGCATGCAGGCAACGGAGCGGTCCTCCAGGCCACGCTGAATACCCTGGTAGAAATTGATCTGCATGTCGTCCTCGACAGCGCAGACGCGGCACTTGTTGGCCGCGATCTTGCCGGCGACCCAGCCGGGGATGGTGCCCTCGTCCATGTCGTAGACCCAGGGGCTGCCGGCGGGCGTGTTCTCCTCAAAGCTGTTGAGATAGCGCGAGTCGGTATGGAACAGGCACTGGTCAGCCGTAATAAACGCAGCGTGCGGGAACTCGAAGGTGTAATCGAAGACGCCCTTGACGCCCGTAAGCCAACGAAGGTTGGCCTCGTCGCGCACCACGATAGCGTCGTAGCCGCGCTCAACCATCAGGGCACGGACACGCTCGATACGACCGGCAGGGCCGGCAGCAAACTCTGACATGCAGATTCCTTTCTTGTTGTCTCTAAAAGTGCGGGACGGGTCTCAACCGAACGATGGAATCGCTTGCGATCCGCGACCGATTGAAAACCCGTCCCTCAACATGATACGAAAGACGATGGATGTCAATAAATCTTAGAGAAGTTCTTTGCGAGAAGCCAAGTATGCGTGAGCATGGCGCTCAAGAACCTCGTCCTCAACGCTCGTTAGACGAATGGCGCCGAGTGCCGCGGGCAGCGGCAACATGCTGCGGTTCGAGCGGGCAAACTGCTGCCTGCGGAACTCCTCGATATATGCGGCAGGCTCCAGATCAAAGGCAAGCTCCTCGATACCAAAGTCCTCCAGGCAGTCATCGACCTCAAAGACGTAATCGATATCGAAGTCGCAGGCATCGTGAGCAAGGCGCGCCTCAAAGCGCATGCCCTCGGACAACAGCTGGTAGGCAGGCACCGGCGAAGCGGCATCGCCCAAGCAGGTGCGCAGGGTGCGCTCCCCCGTCTTGCCAAAATCGAGCGCATGGCGGGCGCTCGGGTTCGTGGCCATCAGTACGTCCTTACGGGCAGTCTGAGACCACTGAACGGCATTGACGAGCGCGACCTCCTCGCCCGAGAGAATCTCGGGGACGGTCTCGGTAAACTGATTCCAGCGGGACTTGCTGCTCGAAAGCATGGTGCCAACAAGTACCGCATAACCGAGCTTAAGGTCCTCGGGGTCCGCTTCGCGAACAAGGTCGAGGTCACACACGACCAAGCCCGGTTCGGGACGGAACGCGATAGCGGGAAGCGCATTGGCCGACGAGGCGACGAGCGGCTTCATGGTCGTCGCGACCGTGAGCATGGCCTCGAAGGTCGTCGGCAACAGCGCGCACTCAGTTCGGCCGCACCACTGGTTGGCGCACCAGCTAACAACCGAGCAGGTTGCGGCATCGCCAACGGCGACAACCAGATCGTCGCAGGTAACGCCGTTGGCAGACAGGGCGCCAAAGATAGCATCGGCATCGGCCAGCGTAGCACCGGCAGGCGAAACCTCGAGGACGAGCGGCGACACGGCAAAGCCGGCATCGACCAGAGCGTGCTCAACGATCTCGCCAAAGCGGTCGGAAACAGCGCTGTTCCAGACAACCATCGCACGCTTGGGCTTGCCCACGGCCGAGGCAAACATACGCGACAGCTCACTAAAAGCGTTAAAGCCGACGCGAACATCGACACTGCGATTTTGGAAATTGATCAGTTGACGGCGAATCATAGCAGTCCACGCTCCAAAAGCATCTCGGCACAAAGGTAGGAAACGTCCTCGAAGGACTTGTTGCGAATATCAAGGGTAATATCTGCGGCCTGGCGATACAGCGGACGGCGATGCTCAAACAGGCGCGCGGCATGCTCGGGCGAGCGGAAATCGGGGCGCGTGTCGGACCGACGAATCTGGCGAATCGAATCCTCGAAGTCGCCCTCGAGGTACACGCACGTACCCATATCGTGCATCAGCTCAATATTCACCGGTGTCTCGACGATACCGCCACCGCACGAAACCAACAGGCTGCGCTCGCTTTGGAGCGAACGGAGCGCCGAGGTCTCGAGCTCGCGAAAACGATCCTCGCCCTCGGTCTCAAAAATCTCGGTTACCGACTTGCCGCAACGGCGCACGACCAGGCGGTCGGTATCGATAAAACGCCGCTTGAACATGGTGCCGACGTTGCGCGCGAGCGTCGACTTGCCCGCGCCCAAAAAGCCGATAAAGAAGATATGGTCGCAGCCGTGTTTGATGTGCTGAGACATGGTGAAACCTATTCCTCGCAGGGAAGGTCGCGCAGGGCCCGGCGCTCAAAAATACGGAAGATCTGCGTATACCACAGGTCCTGCGTCGCCTGCGGCTTTACCAGGATGGTATCGACGCCGGCTAAATTGCCACTCCACACGTCAGTGTAGAGCTGATCACCGATCAGTACCGCCTCGTCGGCCGTGGCGCCCAGACGCTTAAGACCCGCCTTCAGGGCAAACGGGGCGGGCTTCATGGCGTGGCTGATAGCCTCGAGCCCCAGCTCGCGCGCCGATGCCATGACCTGGTCGCGATGCCAGTTATTGGACACCATACACAGCTTAAAGCCCTTGGCATGGGCGGCTTCGAGCCAAGCTGAAACCGCAGCGGGAACCTGCTCGGTATCGCGCGGCACCAGAGTGTTATCGCGGTCGAGTAGAATGGCGCGCTTGCCGTCGGCCCAGAGGGTATCGAGGTCGATGAGGTCAACTGAGGCAACATATCGTTTGGGGCTAAAAATCCTCATGATCAATTCCAAGACTGTTGGTGCTCTTCGTAGGTCTTCGAGAAATACTCCTCGTCCTGTGTAATGTAGAAATACAGGTCATCAGAGTCGGTCGGCTCAAGGGTAGCCTTGAGCGCCTCGAGCGACGGAGAGCAGATGGGCGTGGGCGGCAGGCCTTCATGCTTATAGGTGTTATACGGACTATCGCTCTGCAGGTCGTCGGCGGTAACCTCGCCGCCGGTGACATACATCATGGTCGCATCGCTATTGAGGTAACGCAGGCCATCGAGCTTGCCCGCCAGACGGTTATAGAAAACCGAAGCCACATGCGCGCGCTGATCGGCGTTGAGGCCCTCGCGCTCGACGATCGAGGCAAGGTTAACGATGTCGTAATCGGACATCTCCACGCCATAGCGCTCCTTGATCTTGGCCTCGCAGCTGGCAAAGTCAAGCGACTTATACTCGGCGTTGAACTGGTCAAGCATGGCGCGAATCACATCATCGGCAGACGGGTCCTTACCCAACGAATAGGTCTTGGGGAATAGGAAGCCCTCGAGCGAATCGTTCGCGGCATCTTTAAGGAAAGCGTAATCATTCACATAATTGCTCGCCTTGGCCTGGTTAAGAAAGTCTTCCTTGGAGATGCTGTCGTATGCCGCGGCCACGCGACCGGCGACCTGGTCGACCGTTAGGCCCTCAGGGATAGTCAGCGCATCGGAGCCCGCATTGGGCCCCTCCATGAGCTGCTGGACAACCTTGGTCGCATCCATCAGCGTCGTGAACGAGTACGTGCCGGGCTTGAGCGACATATCTGCGTTGAGCTTTTTGACCGCCGCGTAGTAATCCTTGGGATTCTCGACAATATGGTTCTCGGAGAGAATCGAGGCGATCGTATCGCCCGAAGCTCCCTCGGGAATCGTGACGGTAACTCGCTGGCCAGCGGTGACGCCTGTCTCCTCCCCGCAAAACAGGCCCTTGACGGCCGGAACGACAAAGAAGGCAATGGCAGCAAGAGCAAGTACGGCAACAACAACGCCGATAATCATAGGCACCGGAGAGCTTTTCTTTTGGACGCCACGGCGGGCATGCGTGTTATAGCTCGAGCGCGTGGCCGGAGCTACGCCATGTGTGCCGTGAGCATGATGTGTACGCGTATGCGATTGAGGCGCCTGCGCACGCTGCGTGGGCGCCTGCTGCTTAAAGCGGGTACCGCTTGCGGCCCGGGCTCCGCGGGCAGCGGGCTGTTGGGCAGGACGCTGAGCAGATTGTGCTGCACGAGAGGAGGGCTGTGCGGGACGAGCAGCAGGCTGAGCCGCACGCTGCGTCGGTTGCATCGGACGCTGGCCGGACGATACAGGGCGCGGCGTAGGCTGCCCCTGGCGATTCGGCTGGCGCGGATCGGAAGCGCTAGGCATGCGAAACCTCCTCGTTTTTACGATCGAGCCATGTCTGCAAGAACAGGCTGGCGGCGATCATGTCAATCTTGCCCCTCATCTGCTTTTCGTTGAGTCCCTGCTCTCGCAGAATGCGCTTGGCCTCCTGCGAGGACAGACGCTCGTCCTCAAACTCCAGCGGAAGTTCGAGCTCGTCGGCAATCTTTTGCGCAACGGCGGCAACGCGCTCGGCCTGGGGGCCGGGCTCACCGGCCATGGTCAAGGGACGTCCGCTTACCAGGATATCGGGCTCATAGTCCTCGACCAGGTAGCGAAACGTCTTTGCCATGCCAGTGACCTCGGCAGCCGGAAGCACCTTGACAGGCATCGCCATCTTGCCATCACGGCTCGAGACGGCAATGCCAATCCTGGTCTCCCCTATGTCCAGTGCGAGCGCGACCACAGCGACTACTTAGGTTCTTAGGCGCCGAGCGCGGTCTTGGCGGCCGCGAGGGCATCGGCGATACCGGCAGCATTCTTGCCGCCAGCCTGGGCCATGTTGGGACGACCGCCACCGCGACCGTCGACCAGGCCCGCAATCTGCTTGATCACGTTGCCGGCATGGAAACCGGCCTTGACGGCGTCATCGGAGCCGGCGGCAAGCAGGGCCGGGGTGCCCTTCTCGGTCACACTGGCGACGACGCAGGCGACGGGACCGGCGACCTTCTGGTGCACGGTATCCCACACATTGCGCAGGTCGGCAGCCTCAAGGCCCTGGAGCTCAGCGACAACGAGCTTGTAGCCATTCAGCTCGACAGCGCCGTCGATGGCGCCGGAGATCGCATCAGAGGAGCCACCGGTGAGTGCCTTCTTGAGCTTGTTGGAAGTCTCGCGCAGCTCGGCCTGCAGGTTCTCCACGCGGGCGGGAACCTCGTCAACGCGGCACTTGAGCGCAGCGGCAGCGGCGTCAACGAGCGCCAGGCGGTCGGCCATGTAGTCGAGAGCGCCCTTGGAGGTCACGGCCTCGATACGGCGGACGTTGGAGCCCGTGGAAGACTCGGAGATGATCTTGAACAGACCGATCTCGGCGGTGTTGGCGGCATGCGTGCCACCGCAGAGCTCGCGGGAGAACGGCTGGTCCTCGGCGCCCACGGAGACAACGCGGACGACGTCGCCGTACTTCTCGCCAAAGAGGGCGACAGCACCGGCGGCCTTGGCCTCGTCGATGCCCATGACGCGGGTCACGACCGGCTTGGAAGCGAAGATCTGCTGGTTGACCAGGTCCTCGACAGCCTTGAGCTGCTCGGAGGACAGGGCCTCGAAGTGCGTGAAGTCAAAGCGCAGGTGCTCGGGCGTCACCAACGAGCCAGCCTGGGAGACATGCTCGCCCAGGACCTGCTTAAGCGCGGCGTCGAGCAGGTGCGTGGCGGTGTGGTTGCGACGCAGGAAGCCACGGCGCTCGGCGTCGAGCGCGGCGGTCACGGTAGCACCGACGGTCAGCGTGCCCTCGGCGACGTGGGCGACGTGGGCATACAGGCCGTTGTGGTTCTTGGTATCGGAAATGGTCAGCGCAACGCCCTCGGCGGAAAGCTTGCCGGCGTCGCCCTGCTGGCCACCCATCTCGGCATAGAACGGGGTGCGGTCGAGCACGACCTCGACGTCCTCGCCGGCGGCAACGGACTCGACGGACTCGCCGTTGCGCACGATGGCGACAACCTTGGCGCCATCGATGACGTCGTTGTCATAGCCGTCGAACTCGGTCGCGGCAACCTTGTCGGAAAGCTCGACCCACACGTCGTTAAAGCTACCCCAGGCATCGCCCTTAGCGTTGGCGCGGGCGCGGGCCTTCTGGTCCTCCATGCAAGCGGTAAAGCCATCCATGTCGACGTCGTGACCGGCGGTGCCGGCGATCTCGACAGTCAGGTCAATGGGGAAACCAAAGGTGTCGTGAAGCTTAAAGGCAACATCGCCCGGAAGGACAGCGCCGTCGGCGAGCGCGGCCAGGGCCTCGTCCAGGTAAACGCGACCGTTGTCGAGTGTCGTAGAGAAGCGCTCCTCCTCGGAGGCGACAATGCCCTTGACGAGGGCGACGTTCTTGAGCAGCTCGGGATAGGCCTCGCCCATCTGAGCGTTGACCTCGTCGATAAACTTGGTCAGGAAGGCGCCCTCGATGCCCAGCAGACGACCGTGGAACACGGCACGACGGAGCAGGCGGCGAAGGACGTACTCGCGGCCCTCGTTACCGGGCAGGATGCCATCGGAGATCATAAAGTCGACGGCACGGGAGTGGTCGGCGATGATGCGCAGGGAGCGGCTGGCGCCGGAGTAATCGTCGGCGTCATAGGTCTTGCCGCTGATCTTCTCACCGAGCTTGATGAGGTGCTGCATCAGATCGCCGTCGTAGTTAGCGGTCTTGTGCTGCATGATAGCGGCCATGCGCTCCAGACCCATGCCCGTATCGAGGTTGCGGTGCGGCAGCTCCGGCATGGAGCCGTCCTCCTGGCGGTCGTACTGGGTAAACACGAGGTTCCAGAACTCAAGGAAGCGGTCGCAGTCGCAGCCAGGCTTGCAGTCGGGGCTGCCGCAACCGACCTCCTCGCCCATGTCAAAGTAGATCTCGGAGCACGGACCGCAGGGGCCGGTGGGGCCAGCGGCCCAGAAGTTGTCGTCCTCGCCCAGGCGGGAGATGTGATCCTCGGCAACGCCCAGAGAGCGCCACACGTCGTGGGTCTCGTCGTCCTCGGTAAAGACGGTGAAGTACAGGCGGTCGAGCGGCAGCTTGAACTCCTTGGTGATGAGCTCAAAGGCCCAAGCGCAGGCCTGCTGCTTGGAGACGCCGCCAAAGGAGAAGTCGCCGAGCATCTCAAAGAAGGACAGGTGACGGCCGTCCTCGCCGATGCAGTCGATGTCGTTGGTGCGGACACACTTCTGGCAGGAGATCGCGCCGATCTCCTTCATGGTCTTCTTGCCCTGGTAGTACTCCTTAAACTGGTTCATGCCGGCGTTGGCAAGCAGCAGCGAAGGATCGTCGGGGACGAGGGACGAAGAAGGATAGAGCTTAAGACCGCGCTCCTCAAAGAAGTTGAGGAACTTGGAGCGGATCTCGGCCGTAGTCATTGACGGGTAGTCAGCACTCATAGAGGGAATCTCCTCGGTTTCACATCGAAACAGTTCAAACGTAACGATATTACCATCCCGCCGCGCCTGTGCAAAAAAGAGGGCCGCCAAACAGCGACCCTCCAGCGAAAGTGCACGTTATTATGGTCTGTCAAATACTTTGAAAAAAATGATTTTGGTAAAATTTCATATAAGAATCGTTCGGAAGGAGCGATCGATGAATAGCAAACGGTTTGTCGTGAATGCACTAACCTCAGTAGCCCTTTTAGCAATCTTCGCTTACTCGAGCTGGTATGTGAACCAGCCGAGATTTGGCTACGCATTGTACGCAGTAACATCTGGCGATAAAGCGTATTACACCCTAAGCGCAATTGACGCCATCTTTTTCTATGTGGCTGGCCCCTTATCAATCGCTTTGATCGCGTTTATTGTTATTTACAACATCAAGAAACGCTAACAGGGCCTATTTGGAATCCGAATCGTCCATGGAGCCGTCGATGCCGGTTTTGGTGTCGTCGTCAGAGCTTGTGTCGTCGTCCTTGGCAAAGGGGTTCTTAAAGAAACCCGTCGCGTCGGGCTGCAGGCCTGAGAGCTTAATCCAGGGATTATCGAGCTCGGGCTTGGGCATTGCCTGGGCCTCGGGAGCGGTCTCGTTGCCGATGAGTTCGGACTCGTAGATGAACGTATCGTCGCCAAGCGCGTCGTAGGCGGCGACCGGGTTACCCTCGGTATCGCGATACGGAGTGCCCTTAAACACGGCACCATCGTATGCCACGAGCTGACGCCCGGTCTCGTTCTCAAAGTAGTAGACGAAAATGCCCTTGAGGGCCGCGCACAGCGGAATGGCGATAACCATGCCGATGGGACCCATGAGTGCCGAACCGATAACGAGAGCCGTCAGGCTCATAACGGGATGCACCTGCACCGAGCTCTGCATGACCTTAGGCGAAATGACATTATCGGTGACGTTTTGAGCCACCATGGTCACGACAAGCGTCCACAACGCCAGCATGGGGCTGAACATAAAGCCGAGCACCGTGGCGATCGCCGCACTCACCCAGGGACCGACAACCGGAACCAGGTGCATAATGCCGGTAAAGATAGCCATGAGTGCTGCATACGGATGGCCGATGATCGTAAAACCAATAAAGGCAAGAAAACCGCCACAGATCGATGTGATGACCATGCCACGCATGTAGCCGCCGACCGAACGCGAAAGGATGGCCACCATAAAGCGGTACGAGGTCTCCTTTTCCTGCCCGATGATGGTGCAGACCTCGTGGTGCATGCGGGGATAATCGCAGGCAAGCCAGTAGGCAAGCACCAGACCCAGGAAGATGACGAACAGCTGCGAGGCCGTGTTGGTAATGAGCGGAAACACACCGCGGCCGAGCTCAGCAGCGATTTGCGAGACGTACTTAGACGCTACGGTAACCAACGAAGAAAGATTGTCGTCCAGATACTCCTTGAGCGGCGTGTTGTTGAGCGTCTTAGCGTGCGAGAGCATCTCGTTGAGATCGCCACCCGCAACACGAAGCTGCTCGGGCAGGCGGCTCAGGACTTCCATGATTTGACCGAGCAAAATAGGCGATAGGATGCAGACGACGCCAACGAGCACGGCAACAACCACAATGAGTGCGATGAGCGAACCGAGGCCACGTCCGACACCGTGATGCTCGAGCCAGTTGGTGATCGGAGACATCACAAAAGCGATGATGGAACCGACAGCGAGAAACTCGATGACCGGTGCCAGGATGCCCATAAGGTTAAAGATGACGGCAGCGATGACAATGCAGCCGACGACGCCCCAAATGCGCAGCGTCAGAATGCGGGTATCGCGAAGCGTGCGGTCGATTTGTTGGGGGTGCTCACTCATGAACGAACCATCACTCCGTCGGGATCAATCTTATCTTGAATCTTCTTAAGCGTGCGGCGCAGCAGGCGCGAGACCTGCACCTGCGAGATGCCAAGCTTCTTGGCAATCTCGATCTGGGTCATGCCCTTAACGAAGCGCAGCTCGATAACCTCGCGCTCGCGCGGCGAGAAATCGCGGATAGCTTCCTCGATTACCAGGCGGTCATCGGTAAAGTCGAGCTCGTTGTCGTCGTCGGCATAGCGATCGAGAATCGAAGGCGCATCATCGGAATCGGACGCACCGGGAGCCTCGATGGGCACCGAGGTGTAGGCCGAGGACGATTCCATGGCTTCGAGCACCTCGTCGACGGTTACGCCAAGGTAATCGGCGATTTCCTCAACCTTGGGCGAACGCTGAAGCTCGTTGGTGAGCTTGTCGGTGGCCTGGTTAACCTTGGCAGAGAGCTCCTGCAGACGACGCGGCACGCGCACACTCCAGCCCTTGTCGCGGAAGTGGCGCTTAATCTCGCCCAAGATGGTGGGCGTGGCAAACGTCGTGAACTCGAGTCCGCGCTCGGGATCAAAGCGGTCGATTGCCTTGAGCAAGCCCAAGTACCCGACCTGCAAAAGGTCATCGAGCGGCTCGCCGCGGTTCTTGAATTTGTTGGCAAGAAACCTTACCAGGTTCATATGGGACATGACGAGCTGCTCGCGAGCATCCGGATCACCGGTCTCCTTATAACGACGAAACAGCTCGCGGGTTTTCTCCTTGTCCCAAGCGGTCTTGCCGCTCCGGGAGCGTTCGGTCATATTAGATATCCGCCTTGAGGTCGAGGGAAAGCGTTAGGGGCGCTGTAGTCTTTTCGTAGGAGTCGCACACACTCGCCAAAATGAGCTCGGCATACACGGCAGCCTGGTCATCCTCATCGACAGTCGCCTGGTCGCCAAAGGTAAAGGTCATGCCCACATGCGATTCGTCGACATCGAATTTGATCGAGATATCGTCGGAATCAACAGCCGTGCAGCCAAAGATGAAGGCTTCTTCGGCAGCCATACGAATGTCCTCGATGCGATCGACGGACATAGAGCACAGGGCGCCGACGTTGGCGGCCGTCATGCGCACCAAGCGCGCGAGACGCGGATCACCAGCAACGCTCAGCGTAATGGGGCAGGTTGCTTCGCTACTCATCGCAGGACTCCTCGGAGGTCTCGGCAGGCGTATAGGTGTAATACTGAGCAGGCTTAGCAGCGGGCTTCTGAACATCATCGTCGTCAGCAGCGGCATCGTCGTCGCCAATCAGAACGCGCTCAGTGGGCTGCTCGGCCTCGGCAGCGGCAGCGGCGAGCTTGCGATCGGCGTCGGCTGCAGGAGCCTTCACCTTATTGAAGAGCTTCTGCACGGCGCCAGCAGCAGAATCAGTCACGCTCGATACGGCATTGCTGGCCTCGGCCACGCTGCCCGTGACCTCGGAAATGTCGCGAACGACCGCCTCAACCTCAACGAGGTTAGACGTCAGAGCATCAACGGCAGTCTTGCTCGACTTGAGGAGCGGCTCCATCTGGGCAAGTGCCGGCGTAAGCTCGTCAACGGCGCCATCAAGCTTTGCCACCACGGGCTGCGCCTCGGCAATCGTATTGTTGAGGTCGGTTACCGTCTTGTCGAGCGAGTCGACAACGGTGCGGGTTTTGCGCAGGGTGAGCGCAAGCTCAACGATAGCCCACACGCCGGCAACGGCAAGCAGCAGCAAGGCGATTTGAATGGGACTCATACAAGCCTCCCAAAGGAATCGAAATACAAACGCTTTCCATGGTACCCCAAAGGGGACCGAACATGCCAAGAGCAGCAACGTGGGACAAAATTATCAGCAGCTACTTCGGTGCATTCCCGCTGCGGTCGCGTTCGCTTTGCTCTACGCGCCATTCTTCCCAACCGCGGCCGGCAGGCTGCCAAAATGCACCGCGTTCTAAGCCTTCGGGCAAATAGCGCTGGTCGACCCAGCCTTCGGGATAATCGTGCGGATACTTATACACACCGTATTCATCGCTGCCCGGGCGATGGCGATCGCGTAGATAACTCGGCACCTCGCGAAGCCCACTAGAGTGGATATCGGCCAGCGCCGCATCGATCGAAGCCTCGCACGCGTTGGATTTAGGCGCCAAGCACACATAGAGTGCAGCCTGAGCCAGGTTAATGCGGCACTCGGGATAGCCAATGACCTCGGCAGACTTAAACGCGGCATGTGCCACCAAAAGTGCCTGCGGATCGGCATTGCCAACATCCTCAGAAGCCTGAATCATAATGCGACGGGCGATAAACTTAGGATCCTCCCCCGCGTCAATCATGCGCGCGAGCCAATAGATCGTGGCATCGGGGTCGCTGCCGCGCATGGACTTGATGAACGCACTGATAATGTCATAGTGCATGTCGCCGTTTTTGTCATACGAAAAACCGCGGCGCGGGTTGGCAATCTTCACGTCATCGACGGTGATGGGATAACGCTCCCCCGCCGCCGGCGCTGGCGTCCCTTCGGTATCGGGACGCGTGACGGCAATCTCGCTCGCCAGCTCGAGCGTCGTCAGGGCAGAGCGCGCATCACCCGCGGCCAGCGTGCAGATGGTCTTGACCGTATCATCATCGGCAGAAAACTTTCCGTTCAAGCCCTGTGGTGCCTCGAGCGCACGCTCAATAAGCGTGGCGATATCCTCATCCTTCAGATGTTCAAGCTCCACCACGCGTCCGCGCGACAACAGTGCCGAATTGACCTCGAAGTACGGGTTCTCCGTCGTAGCGCCAATCATAATGACGGTACGGTTCTCAACTGCATGCAGCAGGGCATCCTGCTGCGACTTAGAGAAGCGGTGAATCTCATCGATGAATAGAATGGTGCGGCGGTCGTAGGTGTTCAGACGGGTCTTAGCCTCATCGATTACGCGGCGCAGGTCCTTCACAGTGCCCGTCACGGCGCTGACCTCGACAAACTCGCTCTTGGTATGGTTGGCGATAATGTGGGCCAGCGTCGTCTTGCCCGTGCCAGCCGGGCCGTACAGAATCACGCTCGACAGCACGTCATGCTCAATCGCGGCGCGCAGCCACGAGCCCTTACCGACGGCCTTTTGCTGGCCCACATACTCGTCGAGCGAATTGGGGCGCATACGCACCGCAAGCGGCGCATTTTTAAAGGAGCGCTCGCGCGTCGAAGCAGAAAAAAGGTCGTCCATAGCCATCCCGTGCATTAATCAAAATCGTTGTTGACCAACAGTATACCGAAAGGATACGAACTACCGTTCGTTAATATAGGTGCGGTGCGGAAACTTTAGACCTGGGAACAATTTGCTCGTCAGCTCGCAGAAATAACCATCCGTCATGCTTGCGATGTAATCGACGACGGCCTGATCCTTGTCGTCCTGCCAGGCATACGTGCGATCGTAGTAGGAAAGCTGCTGCTCAATGCGCGAAACATGATGCTTAAAGATGTAAGAGAACTCGTCGCCTTTATTTAGATCCTGCAGGCAACGGTCGTAGAGCTTTTCGAAGGCCTCACGCAACTCTGCCTCAGAATCGCCTTCGATACCGCCCTTGCTATAGATCTTCTCGTAGTTCTCGCGCTTCGCCCGGCGGATCTCCTCAAACAGGTCCTCGCTCATCTCGATACGCGGTTTGCCGTAGCTATGCTCAACGATATCGATAGAAGCGTGCGTGAGGATCCAGCTGTTGTAAGCCCCGCCCAGGCCATCGTCAAAAGCGTCGGGTGACAACAGGCCCGCCGCGATGGCGTCTTGGCGATCGCGCCCAACGTAGGCGAGGATATCCGAGATACGCACCACACAGCCCTCGAGGGTCATGGGGCGCAGGTGCTCGATCGCGCCATAGCCCGTGGCAATGCAGTCCTCGACGGTACGGTCGAACTGGTCAAACGACGCCATGTCCGAGAGTTCAAAGACACGCTGCTCGTACTCGCCGTTATGGCACAGCACGCCGTCGAGCGTCTGGAGCGACACGTTGCGGCCGTACAGCGCGTCGAGCACGCGGACGGACTGCACGTTATGGAAAAAATAACGACCCGTACGCTCGTGATAGATATCGTTGAGGAAACGCTCGCCGGCATGGCCAAAGGGCGTGTGGCCCAAATCGTGGCCCAGGCCAATCGCCTCGATCAAATCGCAGTTGAGGCCCAGGGCACGGCCGATATCGCGGGCAATGCGCGAGACGAGCTGCACATGAAGGCCGCGCCGCGACAGGTCGTCGTTGCTGCGAAAGCTAAAGACCTGCGTTTTGCCTGCATAACGCGTGTACGCAGGAAGATGAAGAATCTTTTCGGTATCGCGCATAAACGCCGGACGCATAAGCGTGCCTTTGTCGGCAGCGCGATCTATACGACGAATGACCTGGTCGTCGCAGCATCGATAAGGATTAACGACACCCGAGGCGCGGTCGGCGGCGATACGCTCGACCAGCTCGGGCAACAACGCCGCGGGAATGCGGTCCATGCGCGCCTTAATGACGGCCGTTTCTTGATTAGTTGCCATGGCATGCTCCTTAAAAAGGATGCGCAATCGGTTACAATGTCCAGCCCACGACCTCGATTATGGCAAATATCGGCACCAAAAACGGGAGCAAAGGCAGGGAGCGCGATTTTGTAAAGAGGCAGGAGAGGGCCAGGACCAGGAGCGCGACGGCAAATGCCACGATGCCGCCCAGAGGGTCGAGCGTGCAAAGCGCGAAAAGCGCCTTGGCATCCCCCATGCCGATGCCGGGGGCCTGGCGGAAACGCCGCCAAAGCGACTCGGTCAGCACAAGGGAAAGGCACACGATAACGGCAGGACCGGCGTGGTCAAGCGCCGTGTTCAAGCCCCTGTCCAGCCAAACGCCTGCAAACGCCGCCACGGCGCATGCGGCGGCAAGCGCGTTGGGAAACCGCCGTTCACGGACATCAATCACCGCACCGGCAAAGGCGCAGATCCAAAAGGGAATATAGACCATTGAACACCTCCCGTGGCAGTCACTCAAAAGCAAAAACCACCACAAAGGTGCCTGTCCCCTTCGTGGTGGTTTTGGTGGTGGTTATTTAGCGCCCTGCATGACCTCGTCGAGGGTAACGTTGACAGCGTGTTGCGTCGGGACCCAGTCGACCTTCAGGAACAACGCAGCCACCGTGATGGGGATATAGCTGAACATAAAGATCGGGAAGGTAAACAGGTTGGTCACCAGGCGCCACTTTTGCGCACAATGAATGTGCTTGTACTCGAAGATGGTCGTAAGTAGCGCCAGGATAAAGAAGGTCTGATACATCATCGCGAAGGTCATGATGAGCGAAGCGGCACACGCCTGCATCTCGACCTCGGTAGCCAAAAAGCCATGCGAAAGACCACCGACGATCAGGAACGTGGCGTTGGCGAGCATCGAAATCAGCGATAACAGCATACCAGGGGCAATCGTCATAAACATATCGTAGGCGGCAAAACGATGATAGCGGAAGGTCGACTTGACCAGATGCTTACCGTAGGTAAAGAACACCTGGTAGAAGCCCTTGGTCCAACGCATACGTTGCTTCCAGGACGCCTTAAACGTCACGGGCTGCTCGTCAAAGAACTCCGCCGGCGCATAGCCAATACGAATGCCGTGAATAGCGCAGAACGTGGTGAACTGAATATCCTCGGTCAGCGTATGGAACTGCCAGCCGTGCATGCCCTCAATAACGCTAGCCGAGATAAGGTAGCCCGAACCCGAGACAGCACAGGACGTCTTGCAGATGTTGCGCGCGTTGTTGAGAAAACGCGCCTCGCGCAGATACCAAGTGGCATTCGCTGCCGAGATCCACGAGCTTCCGAAGTTCTTGGAGTTACGATAGCTCGTGACCACATGGAAGCCCTGGTCAAAGGCATCATTCATCTTGGACACGTAATCGCGGGCGATAACATTATCGGCATCGAAGATAAAGTAACCTTCAAAGGTATCGGGATACTCGTTAAGAATGCGGTCAAAACCAAAGTCCATGACCCAGCTCTTGCCTTTACGGGCCAGGTCGTTTCGCTCGTACACGACAGCGCCCGCCTCGCGCGCGAGCTGCGCGGTGTTATCGGTGCAGGCATCGGCGACCACGAAGACCTCGATGAGCTCGGACGGATAATCCTGGTCCTTGATGGAGCGAACGAGGTTGGCGATAACGGCCTCCTCGTTGTGTGCTGCAATAAAGAAGGCATACCGGTGGAGTTTTTTGGCCTTGGGAGGCGCGACCTCGCCGCGGAGAGCACCGATGACAAAGAAGACCACCTGGTACAAGAAGCAGACCGTGAGCAGCGTGACGACAATCTGGTTGAAGATCACGATGGGTGTGTTGGTTTGTAAAAAGGCGAGCATGCAGGCTCCCAGGAACGTGTTACGTAAACAACCGTATATCTTACCGCAGGCTTACCGAGTTCAAGAAACCACCTAATACTGGCTAGGCTTCGAGCAGGCCGAGCTGCGGTACGATTTCGTCGCCGGCAGCAGTGCGGCCAAGCGAACGCGGGGCTAAGTCGTCGAGGACGGCGGCGAGATCCCACGGCAGCTCGTCGCGGCACTCAATGCGCTCTCCCGTCACGGGATGATCGAACGCCACGCGCCAGGAATGGAGGAATTGCCTGGTCAGACCCTGATCGGCACGCGCATCGCACTTACCGTAGAGCGGATCGCCCACGCAGGCGTGGTTGATATGGCGCATGTGCACGCGAATCTGATGCGTGCGACCGGTAAACAGGTGACACTCAACGAGTGTGTAGCCGTCATCAAAGCGCGTGGAATCAAAGCGCTCAAGGACCTTAAAGGTCGTGATGGCCTGGCGCGCAAAAGGATCATCGGAAACCGCCATCTTGACACGGTCACGTGTAGAACGGGCAATGCCGGTGTTAACGGTGCCCTCATCCATGGCGATATGACCGTGAACGAGCGTAATGTAGCGGCGGTCGAGCGTGCGCGTACGGATAAGATTTTGGAGCGCGCGCTGGGTGTCGTCGTCCTTTGCCGCAAGCATAAGACCCGAGGTATCGCGATCCAAACGATGTACGATACCGGGGCGGTCCTCGCCCTGCACGGTGCCCAGATGGTCGATACCGCAGTGATAGACCAGCGCATTCGCGAGCGTACCGCTCTCATGACCATGCGCAGGATGGCACACCAGGCCGCGCTGCTTGGAGAGCACGATGAGGTAGTCGTCCTCATAGCGAATGTCGAGCGGGATGGCCTCGGGAATCACGTCGGTGGGATCGTGCGGCTCGGGCAAATCAACCGAAATACGGTCACCGGCTCGCACGGCGTACTTTTTGGACAGGCAGGTCTCGCCATTGACTACTACGGCCCCGCCCTCAATCAGATGCGCACAGGCAGAGCGCGTGGGGCAGCCGTCGTTGGCGCCCAGATAGGCGTCGAGACGCTGGCCAGCGGCATCGTCGGCAACAAGGATATGGATGTCGGCCATTAACGCTCATTCCTTTCGCGAATCTTGCGGGCACGCTCCCCACGTTGTTTAGCCTTGCGCTTGGCGCGGGCCTCGTCACGGGCGTTAAGCTCGGCGGTCGCATCGACCTCACGGGCCGCGGGGCTCAAGAACATGTAACCGAAGAGGGCGAGCACGACGCCCACGGTAATGCCAATATCGGCCACATTGAAGACGGGGAAGTCGATGAAGGTGGTGGCAATAAAATCGGTCACGAAACCAAAGCCCAAACGATCGATCGCGTTACCGATAGCACCGCCCGCAACCATCGCCATGCCCACAACCTCAAGATGGGCGAGCTGAGGTGCACGAACGAGGTACACGGCAATAGCGATAATGACCGCCAACGCCAGCACGGCAAACGCAATGCCATGCCCCTCGCCCATGCTAAAGGCAGCACCGATATTGCGGACAAACATAAAGTCGATAACACCGGGGATGACGGTCACATGCAAGGCGTCGCCCACGGCACGAACCGCAAGCTTGGTCAGCTGGTCAACAAGCAGCACAACGAGCGCCACCCCACCAGCAACACTCAACCGCCAACGCAAAGGCGGCGTCATATCCGCACCACGACCCAAAGAAATCCCCTACCCTCAAAACAATCGAATTCCGTTTAACGCAGTAGATAATCATACATTGACGCAAGCAAGAAGCGACAAATCTCCCAAGAACGGAAACACCGCAGGTAGAGCATAAATGAGCGAGCGGGTCGCATTTGAGACAAGGTGACGTGAAATGAAAGGGCGCTGACCTTTCGGTCGCGCCCTTGAAATTGAACGTCAGATTGTCCAAATGCGGCCCGCGCAGCGTCGGCAGGTCCGCCGTTCGGTAGAACGGCGGAACCTAAAGGGCTTCCGCACACCTCTTGCAAATGTGAGCGTGGCCGTTGTACTCGCCGACGGTGGTGCGGTAGTTCCAGCAACGGTCGCAGCACTCGCCCTCGGCAGCATCGATGGCAACAGAAAGCTCCTCGCCCTGGGTAAGCTCAACATCGGAGACGATGTAAAACTCGGCCAGGTCGACGGCCTTGTCGCCGGTCAGCAGCGCATACATTTCGGCGGGAACGACCGCCTTGACGCGGACCTGCTGGCTCTTGGTGAAGGTGCCAGCGGAGCGGGCATCCTCAAGGGCCTTGGTCACGACGCTACGGAGCTCGAGCGAAGCCTCGAGCACGCCCTCAAACTCGTTGGCCTCGTCGACCGTGATGGGCGACTTGTACCAATCGAGCAGCGCGGCGTACTTCTGGTGGTCTACGCAGCCGGCGGGCGCATAGGCCATGGCCTCGTCGACGGTGTAAGACAGGATCGGCTGCAGGTCGCGCATGAGCATCGAGAAGAGCTCGGCGAGCACGGTCTGGGCGCTGCGACGCTCGAGCGAGCCGGGCTTCTCACAGTACAGACGGTCCTTCAGGGCGTCGAGGTACACGTTGGAAAGCTCGGTAACCACGAAGTCGTAAAGCGCACGGTAAGCGCGCGGGAACTCGTAGCAAGAGTAAGCATCGTCGACCTCGGCCTGGACCTGGGTCAGACGGGCAACCATGAGCTTGTCGAGCGGCAGCAGGTCGGCAAAAGCGACGCCGTCGGTCTCGGGCTCAAACTGGCCCTCGAGCTCGGAGAGCAGGAAGCGCAGCGTGTTGCGGAAACGACGGTAGGCATCGGACGTACGAGCGAGAATCTCGTGGTCGATGGAGACGTCGGAGCTGGTGTCGACCGAGGCGACCCACAGGCGGATGATGTCGGCGCCCATCTCGTCGCAGACCTTATTGGGGTCGATGACGTTGCCAAGCGACTTGGACATCTTACGGCCCTGGCCGTCGAGGGTGAAGCCCTGCGAGACGACCGCCTTGTACGGAGCGTGGCCGTTGGCGCCCACCGAGGTAAGCAGCGAGCTCTGGAACCAACCGCGGTGCTGGTCAGAGCCCTCGAGGTAGACGTCCGCCGGGTACTCCAGCTCGGGACGGTACTCGCAGACGGCCTTCCAAGACACGCCGGAGTCCCACCACACGTCAAGGATGTCCTTATCAGCCTTGAGGTGATGGCCGCCGCACTTGGGGCAGACGCAGGCCTCGCCCAGATAGCTCTCAGGAGCATCGGTAAACCAGGCGTCGGAGCCCTTCTCGTGGAAGAGCTTGATAACGGCGTCGAGCGTGGCGTCGTTCATGACCTTCTCGCCGCAGTCGGCGCAGGTGTAGCTGGGGATAGGCACACCCCAGTTGCGCTGACGGCTGATGCACCAGTCGGGACGCTGCTCGACCATGGCGCCAATGCGGTTGGCGGCGTGGGCCGGATACCACTTGACGTTCTCGCGGACCTCTTTGCCAGCCTGCTCGCGCAAGCCAGTCTTGTCCATCGAGACGAACCACTGGTCGGTAGCACGGAAGAGCACCGGGTGCTTGCAGCGCCAGCAGTGCGGATAGCTGTGCGTGATCTTCTTCTCGAGGACCAGGGTGCCGCGCTCGCGCAGGAACTCGATAATGTGAGGGTTGGCCTCATCGGTATCCATACCGCTGAAGGGGCCACCGGTGCCGAACTCCTCGCCGGTGTAAAACTTGCCGTCGTCATCGACCGGCATGCAGATGTCGGTGATGCCCTCCTTGAGGCAGGCAAAGTAGTCGTCGACGCCATGGCCGGGCGAGTTGTGGACGATACCGGTACCGTCATCGACACCGACGTAATCGGCCAGCAGCGTCACGCCCTCAACGCCGTCAAAGATCGGCTGCTTGTAGTGGATGTGGTGGAAGGTCTCGGCGGGAACCACATAGGGCTTGCCGTCGACCATAACCGGTGTGTACTCCCAGCCAAACTCCTCGCAGCACTTGGGAGCCAGGTCCTCGAGCATGACCTCGGCACGGCCCTCGTGCTCAACGGCGACATAGGCGGCGCCGGGCTTAAGGGAAACGGCCTGGTCGGAGGGGATGGTCCACGGCGTGGTCGTCCAGATGATGAAGTCGACCGGGCCGTCGAAGTCCTCGAGGCCGGCGGGCTTGGTGGTCATCTCAAAGCGCACGAAAATGGACGGGCTCGTCTCGTCGGAGTACTCAATCTCGGCCTCGGCGAGTGCGGTGTGGCAATGCTTGCACCAGTGAACCGGCTTGTGGCCGCGATAGATCATGCCCTTATCGAACATGGCCTTAAAGACCTCGATGTCGGCGGCATCATGCTGGTGATAGAGCGTCAGATAGGGGTTGTCCCAGTCGCCGAGCACGCCCAGACGGCGGAAACCAGCCTTCTGGAGCTCGATGTTCTCGACAGCGAACTTGTTGCAAAGCTCACGGATCTTGGCCGTGGAGGTCTGGTTGAACTTCTCGGTGCCGAGCTTCTCCTCGACCTTGTGCTCAATCGGCTGACCGTGGCAGTCCCAACCGGGGACATAGGGAACCTCATAGCCCTGCATCATCCAGTAACGGTTGATCATGTCCTTGGAGATCTTGTTCATGGCGTGGCCGATGTGGATCGGACCGTTGGCGTACGGAGGGCCGTCGTGCAGCACGAACTTCTTGTGACCCTCGTTCTTCTTCAGAACCTGCTCGTAGACCTTGTTGTCCTGCCAGTCCTTGAGTCGCTTGGGCTCGGACTTGGAAAGACCGGCACGCATGGGAAAACCGGTTTTGGGCAGATTCATCGTCTGCTTGTACTCGTTTGCCACGGTACCCCTTTCATGTCGTGGGCGCGCACGCCCATTGGGCACCAAAAAAAGCGCCCGTCCCTGCAAGCTGGGACGAAGCGCCACAAAACGGGCCATGTGCCCGCAAAAGCTCTTCGCTTAACCACCCAGCTTAGATGCCCTCGCCCGCGTTACAGCGCGCTCGCATCCGTTACTCGGCTGGCCTGTATCGACGACCATCTCGGCGATGTCTACTAAGACGTGCCTGTGCGGCGCGCCCGTTGGGACCGCAGCTCCGGGGTGATTTTCATCGGTCGCATGCACGGGCTCTCAGCGCTCCCCGCTCTCTGTAGCATGCGGACGGCCGACTACTCGTCCCCATCAACGCTTATGCGGAGTATGCTAGCACGTTCCGCGCCGGCGAAAAACCCTCAACACTGGTTTTATACGTTCGAAATTTCTCGCGGCAGTGAGCCTTCTCTTGGAGCAAAATACCTGAAAGCACTTTATCTAACGAAAGAAGGCTGCTATGCGCACGATTGGAATGAGCGACTACACCGTCGGCGAGGATTGCTTTGACGAGCTGCCCGGCGCACTGGCCGAGTACGGAGCGGCCAAGGTCGCGATTATCGGTGGTAAACGAGCGCTGGCCGCGGCGCTTCCCAGTATCGAAGCGGCACTGGAGGACACCGACGTCGAGATTCTGGAGACACGCGTCTACGGCACCAACAGCACGCATGCCAATATCGCCAAGCTTGTTAACTCCCCCGCCTGCCGAGAGGCCGATGTGCTCATCGCATGCGGCGGCGGCAAAGCGCTCGACACCGTCAAGACGGCGGCCATCGAGCTCAAGAAGATCGTCTTTACGGTACCGACGATCTGCTCCAACTGCTCGGCCGCGACCGCCATTGCCGTTGTCTACAACGACGACGGCTCGCTGGAGGGCTATTCGTACCCCAACCGTCCGGCGCATATCTTCATCAACCCCAAGATCATCGCCGAGGCTCCGGCGGAGTACTTCTGGGCGGGCGTGGGCGATGCCCTGTCCAAGCAGCCCGAGGTCGAGTACGCCACGAGCGCCGGCAACCTAGAGCACACCGCAGGTCTTGGCCTGGCGCTCGCACACACCTGCTCCGAGCCGCTGTTTACCTATGGCGTGCAGGGTCTTGAGGACGTTCGCCAGGACCTGTCAACCGAAGCCGTCAAGCAGATCGCGCTCGACATCGTGGTCAACACGGGCTATGTCTCGAACCTGACCAACCAAAACGATTACTACTACAACTCGAGCGTGGCGCATGCGTTCTACAACGCCACGTGCAGCATCCCGCGCGAGGGGTCCTACCTGCACGGCGAGGTCGTGAGCCTGGGCGTGCTCGTGCTGTTTGCCTATACGGGCGATACCGAGAACCTTGAGCGCTACGCAGCCTTTAACAAGCAGATGGGCTTGCCCGTGACGCTTGAGCAGGTCGGGCTTTCCGAGTCCGATATCCCGGCCCTGTGCGAGTTCGCACGCGCCACCAACGAGTGGAAGCAGGGAAACCCCGAGCCCTTCACCGACGAAAAGTTCGCCGCCGCCATCAAGACCGCCAACGCCTACGGCCACACGCTCTAGGACTGGACCAAAACCACCACAAAGGGGACAGGCACCTTTCTGGTGGTTTTTTATTGCTCCAGCATTCAGTTCGTACTCGAACCCGATTCTTTACGAGAAAGGGTTCGGGTACGTTTTTTGTTTATCGGAAATTCTGCGGAAGGACTACTCGGAACGGTAAACAGGAACGAACAGAGGCAGGGCATCATCGTGGTGATGGTATCCTGCCTTCTGTTTTGCGGGATCAAGGTCGCTTTATGCGAACTTGATCGCCACTTATATGGGGCATTGATGGCAATTGCTTCGTACGTGCATACCGGGAGCCTGTACACCTCTGGCAAGGCGTAAAACACTAGACTTTGTTCCAAAGTCCGTGTGCTAAGGGGGCAGGCCTCTTAGAATTCCTGTGGAGCGTGTACGCACGTACGCAGGAAAACGGCAAAATTTCGCTATATCAGGGCGTTCTTTCATTGGAGAGTATGGTATACACGGCTTAGTTCAACAAATAAGAATTTATATATAGGAGAATATTGATGAAACTGTTTTTATGTTCTCACTTTTCAAGTGTAGGAAGTCTGGTAAAGGAAGAAATTGAAAATAAAAAAGTCGCATTTATTCCAACAGCTTCGCTGCG
>CAJMPY010000026.1 GCA_905215385.1 uncultured bacterium
CTGCGGAAACGCGGGACCCGTTCAGGCTGTTGCGTTGAGATTGAAAATCAACCATAAATCGGTGGGCGGACGTGTTGAGGTGTTTGTCGTTTTCGTACTGTTGCCACATTTGGGGCGGTTCCGGCGTCCGGCACCCTCGCGTTCGCCGGCTACCGGCATAAGAAAGGGAGGGCCGGTTTACCGGCCCTCCCTGGGTACGAAGTGCTGGGGCACCGCCGCTTGTTAGCGCTGCGCCCGTGTTTCCCGTTGCGCTCGCCAGTCGCTTAGCGCTTGATCTCGATATCGTCGAGCTTGACGTCCATGGCCTCAGTCTTGGCCTTGGCGATGTCATCGGCAAATTCCAGGGACTTCATCATGGCTTCGACGGCGTCCTTGTGCTCCTCGACGTTGTCGATGCGCACGTAGACGCTGCCGCCCTCAACGTCGGTGAAGTACTCAGTCGTTACGCCGCCCGAGTGCGTGAAGTAAGCACTGCGCCAGGTCTTGCCGTTGTATTTAACGGGGTCGCTTTCGGTCCATCCGGAGTTGGCCTTCCACTTTGCCTCGTAGTCGAACAGCTCGTCGGCGTTCTTGTCGGGGTCGAAGACAGGAATGAAGCGGTCGCTCGCGTGCTCGCTTTCGGTGAACTTAAACTGGGCCCTGTCGGCCGTGTCGCCGGCAACGTCGGTAATCTCGACGCCCTCGGGGACCTCGACCTTAAACCAAATGAAGTCGGTCCTCATATCCACGGCTGACTTTTCTGCTCCGCCGCCACCGCTGCTGCCGGTAGCGCCACCGCTTCCGCCACAGCCCACCAGGGCAACCGCGGCAAAGAGGCTGATGCAGAGGGTGAGAATCGCTAAGGCCTTCTTTTTCATGGTCGTGTCCTCCTCGATCTGTAACCGCCCATGGATTACCTGCCTTTACTGTACGCGCGGGCGGCTCGCTAGGGTGGGCCATGTGTCCCATTCTGAGGGCCGGATTTGCGCCGTTAAGTGGCAATATGCGCGGGCGCAAAAGAGGGGAGGGCCGGCCGATCCGATCCTCCCCTGGCTGGGCGTCCGATCATTTAATGACTGCGCATGCGATGCTGCGTGCGAGCCCCTAATGCTTGATCTCGATGCTCGAAATCTCGACTTCGCGTGCCTCGGAAACTGCCTCTGCCATGTCATCGGGGAACTCGATGGAGTTGAGGAGCGCCTCGGCTTCTTTCTTGTGCTGGTCGAAGTTCGAGATGAGGACGTAGACGCTTCCTGGTTCAACGTCGGTAAAAAGGATGGTTGAGATGCCGCTGTTGTCTTCGTACGTTCCGACGAGCCACGTCCTGCCGTTATATTCGACGGACCCGCCATCCTCCCACTGGAACGTTCCAGTGTGCCTTTCGGCCTGCTCTGCAAAGGACTCTTCGGCCGTCATCTTCTCTTGCCAAACGGGGATGAAACGGTCGACTGTGGTGTTCTCGTTCTCGGGGAAGGTGAGCTGGACCCTGTCGGCATTCTTGCCGGCGGAGTCGCTTACGCCGACGCCCTCGGGCATCTCGACCTTAAACCAGATAAAGTCGGTCTTCTTGGCGACGGGGGCCTTTTCCTTGCTCTCGCTCTTGGCGGTGCTGCCGCTTCCGCCCGATGCGCTCCCGCCGCAGCCGACAAGGGCAAATGCGGCAAAGAGGGCGATGCAAAGGGAAAGAATCGATAGGGTCTTTTTCTTCATGGTGGCGTCCTCCTTGTCTGCCGATGACATCACGGCGCCGCATGCTGTTGGGGTACTGATTGCGCTGGCGGCGGATGTCTCTGTGTGCTGTGCGGCTTATGCCTCCGTTCATTGCTTGTGGCCGTTGCCCGGCCGTGCCCCAACGGGTTCCTTACTTATAGATATGCCCCAGCTTGTGCTGCCCGGGAGTCTCGAAAGGTGGGCCATGTGTCCCATGTTTGTGTCGCTGCCGCCTATCGTGTGCCATAGAAATCCGCGATGGCCAGGTGCGCTGACGCCCATGTGCTTATGGGCTAGACTTAGCACCATTACGTGATCGATGCGGTCGGTCGGCGGTTGCCACCCGACCGATGTATATGACTTGAAGGTGCATGTGCATGAGCCAAGAGATGATGGACAAGACCTGCCGCGGGTTTGCCGAGGCGCTGGCCGCGCGCGAGCCGGTTCCCGGCGGTGGCAGCGCGAGCGCCTTTGTGGGCGCGCTGGGCGCCTCGCTGTGCGGAATGGTTGCCCGCTACGGTGCGACCAATCCCGCGCTTGCTGATCGTGCGGATGACCTGACGCGTGCGTTTGCCCATGCTGATGAGCTGGCCCAGGAGCTTGTCGAGTTGGTTGCCGAGGACGTTCGTGCCTATGGGCAGGTGTCCGCGGCGTACGGTATTCCGCGTGACGATCCGGCTCGAGCGACCGCGATTCAGGATGCGCTGCATGTGGCCGCTATGCCGCCGTATCGCATTATGGATGCCTGCGGGCGTGCGCTGGCGCTGCTCGAGGACATGGCCGACAAGGGTTCGCGTCAGCTGCTGTCCGATGTGGCGTGCGGCGCCGTGTTCTGCCGTTCCGCTATGCAGGGCGCGAGCTTGACGCTCTTTGCCAACACCACGTCTATGAAGGACCGGGCGCGCGCCGAGGAGCTCGAGACCGCGTGCGATGAGCTGCTGGACACGTGGTTGCCGCGCGCCGATGCGCTGGCGCGCCGCGCCGCCGATGCTGCAAGGAAGAGAGGATAGCCATGGCTGAACTGCTGAAGGGCGCTCCCGTCGCCCGCGCGTTGACTGAGGAACTTGCTGCTCGCTGCGTGGCTTTGCGCGAGCGCGGCGTTGTTCCGACGTTGGCTATCGTGCGTGTGGGTGAACGCGAGGACGACCTATCCTACGAGCGCGGTGCGCTCAGGCGCTGCGAAAAGGTTGGCATTGAAGCTCGCCGCGTTTTGCTTCCCGCCGATGTTTCGCGGGACGAGCTGTTGGCGGCCATCGAGGACATCAATACCGATTCGTCTGTTCATGGCTGCCTGATGTTCCGCCCGCTGCCCGCCGGCCTTGACGAGAACGCAGCCGCCGCGGCGCTCGATCCCGCCAAGGACGTTGACTCCATGACGCCGGCTTCGCTGCTCACCACGCTTTCGGGGCGCGGCGAGGGTTTTGCTCCTTGCACGGCTGAGGCCGTGTTGGTGCTACTGGATCATTACGGCGTTGAGCTGGATGGAGCTAAGGTTGCTGTGGTCGGGCGCTCGCTGGTGATCGGGCGTCCTGTTGCCGCCATGCTTACGGCGCGCAATGCGACCGTGACGACGTGCCATACGCATACGCGCGACCTTGCTGCCGAGTGCCGTGCTGCCGACATTGTGGTTGCCGCCGTTGGACGCGCGCGTACGATTGGCGTGGATGCGGTTCGCGAGGGCCAGACGATCATCGATGTTGGCATTAATTGGGACGAGGCCGCTGGCAAGCTGGTGGGTGACGTCGATTCTGATGCTGCGGAGCCGGTCGTTAACGCCATCACGCCCGTGCCGGGCGGCGTGGGCGCTGTGACGACGGCGATCCTCGCTAAACACGTGATCGAAGCGGCCGAGCGCGCATCGAAATAGGCGTTTTGGGCTGTTTGAGGGGTTAGCTCTATACCCCGTGGACAGAAAATGCCAAATATGAGTACTGTTGCCAAGATAGTCACATATATTTTAGGCCAAATAGGCTCTCTAACGATATTTATTATCGATAGAGAGCCTATTTTATTGGACCTATGAGGAATTACATCATCTAATTTTTGAACAAATGTAGACTTTCGACACCCATACGTAGCAAAATTGCTGTTACTAAATTGGTGACAGTACTCATATTTGGCATTTTTTGACCACAGGGGTTGCCAGCGCCGTGGTTTCGCCCTTTCTGCGCCGAAGCGATACACTGTTATCGTTTGATTTCTTCGCTCAAGGAGGATGCGCATGCCGTGCACAACGATTTTGGTTGGTAAGAACGCGAGCTACGACGGGTCGACGTTGGTCGCCCGCAACGAGGATTCGTCCAACGGGGTGTTTGAGCCCAAGCGTATGCGTGTGGTGCATCCCGACGAGCAGCCGCGCGTCTATACGAGCGTCCTGAGTCACCTGACCGTTGAACTGCCCGATAACCCCATGCGCTACACGAGCGTCCCCGATGTTGTCCCGGGCCACGGCATCTGGGCCGAGGCCGGTTTCAACGAGCTCAATGTGGGCATGTCCGCAACCGAGACGCTCACCACCAACGAGCGCGTTCGCGGCGCCGACCCGCTCGTCGACTACGTGCCCGCCAAGGGCAACGAGGACGAGGACGGCTATGTTCCGGCGCAGCCCGGCGGTCTGGGCGAGGAGGACATGGTGACCCTGGTGCTGCCATATGCCAAATCCGCCCGCGACGGCGTACGCATTCTGGGTGACCTGCTCGAGCGTTATGGCACCTACGAGAACAACGGCATCGCCTTTAGCGACGTGGACGAGATCTGGTGGCTCGAGACCATCGGCGGTCACCACTGGATCGCCAAGCGCGTGCCTGACGACGCCTATGTGACCATGCCCAACCAGCTGGGTATCGACAGCTTTGACCTGGATGACGCCGAGGGCGCCCAGGCCGATCACATGTGCTCCGCCGACCTGCGCGCTTGGATGGCCGAGTGGCATCTGGACCTGACGCTGGGCGTCGAGGGCGACGGTCCGGCCGCGGTCTTCAACCCGCGCGAGGCCTTTGGCTCGCACAGCGACAGCGACCACGTCTACAACACGCCGCGCGCCTGGTATATGCAGCGCTGCCTTAACCCCAGCGATGTGTGGGACGGTCCCGAGGCCGACTACACGCCCGAGAGCGACGATATTCCCTGGAGCCGCGTGCCCGAGCGCAAGGTGACCATCGAGGACATCAAGTACGTACTCTCGAGCCACTACCAGGGCACGGAGTACGACTGCTACGGCAGCAAGGGCACGCCCGCCACGCGTGGCGCCTATCGCCCCATCGGCATCAACCGCAACAGCCAGCTCGCTGTGCTGCAGCTGCGCCCCTATGCGCATCCGGCCTACCGCGCCGTGCAGTGGATGGCCTTTGGCTCCAACTCGTTTAACGCGCTGGTTCCGCTGTACGCCAACGTCGAGACCATGCCCGAGTACTTTGCCGACACGCAGGCTCGCGTGACGTCCGAAAACTTCTACTGGGCCAACCGCCTGATCGGCGCGCTGGCCGACGTCCGCTTCCATGAGTGCGGCCGCGCAGTCGAGGATTATCAGGAGAAGGTCGGCGGCATGGGCCACAAGCAGATTCATGACGTCGACGCTGTCGTAGCCGTTCTGCCCGAGGCCGAGGTGCCTGCCGAGCTTGCACGCGCCAACGAGGAGTTTGCCGAGCTCGTGCGCGTGGAGACCGATGCCCTGTTGGGCAAGGTGCTCTACACCACGAGCTGCGCCATGAAGAACTCTTTCGCGATGAACGACAACGTGAGATAGGGATTTCCCGTCGATCGAATAGCGCTTAAACGCTTTGTCGCTTTCACTCAATCTTGGGTACAAGAACGCCAATGCAGTTGTTTGTGATTGGAGACAACCATGGTTATGAAACTCGATCAGCTTGTTAACGGCGCCATCAACGTTGGCTTTGGCGCCGCCGCCGTTGCCGTCGAGGGCAGCAAGAAGGTTCTCGACGACCTTAACACCAAGGGCGAGCAGGTGCGCAAGGACGCAGGCGCCCCCGGTATCGCCCGCAGTGTGTCCGACATGTTCGAACAGGCCGGCGGTACCATCTCCGATCTGACCGAGCGCTTGGGCATGCAGGGCGAGACCGCGGCCCAGCGCGTGCTCGACGAGCTCATTCTGGCTCGCGTCCGCGTCATGACCGCCCCCGAGCGCACGGCCTTCCTGGCCCATGTGCGCGACATCGTCGATTCGGTCGAGGACAACGTGACCTCGGTGCCCGTCGAGTCCGTTGAGCCCGACGATGCGAAGGATACCGAAGAGGCCGAGTAGCAGCGCAGATGGCAGATTCCACCACCGATTACAACAATCTAGATCCCTTGGGTGACGAGGCGGCGGTTGTCGATGAGGTCGATGCCGTCGTCTCGGGCGCTCGCAAGAAGCCGCGCGCTGTCGATATGGTCCCCGAGGAGCCCGACGCGATGGCGCCGGACGAGGAATACCAGCTCACGCCGGCGGGTCGCCGCGAGCGCATCGGACAGATTGTTCGCCTGGTCAAAAAGTACCGCGTGTGGGATAACCTCACGCCGGTTCGTTTGCGCCGCCTGCTCGAGGAACTCGGCCCCATGTTCGTCAAGATGGGGCAGATTCTGGCCAACCGGTCCGAGATTCTGCCGCAACGCTTTTGCGACGAGCTGCGTCGTCTGCGCTCCGACGTGGAGCCGGTGCCGTACGAGGTCGTACTCAGCTGTCTGGAAGAAGAATACGGCCTGCGCCTGGGGGAGATGTTCGATGCGATCGACCCCAATCCGCTTGGTAGCGCATCGCTTGCGCAGGTGCACCGCGCACGTCTGGTGACGGGCGAGGACGTGGCCGTCAAGGTGCAGCGCCCCGGCGCGCAGCAGGTGATGGCTCAGGACATCGATATCATTCGCTCTGTGGTGCGTATCGTTTCCAAGTTCGTCAACACCGATCAATTCGTTGACCTGCACGGCGTAGTCGAGGAGTTGTGGACCTCGTTTCGCGAGGAGACCAACTTTTTGGCCGAGGCCAAAAACCTCAACGACTTCTACGAGTTCCATAAGAGCGTTCATGGCGTGACGTGCCCTAAATCCTATCTGGACCTGTGTACCGAGCACGTGGTGGTTATGGACTACGTCGACGGCATTTCGATCGCCGATCCTGAACGCTTGGTGGCCGAGGGCTATGACTTGGAAAAGATCGGTGCCGCAATCGTCGAGGACTACTCGACGCAGGTGCTCGATGACGGCTTTTTCCATGCCGACCCGCATGCGGGAAACATCATCCTCAAAGACGGCATTGTCTACTTTATTGATCTGGGCATGGTCGGGCGCATGTCGAGCCACGACCGCGGCATCGTCAAGGATATGATTTTCGCTGTGGCCGAGGGCGACGTGCCCAAGCTCAAGGACTCGCTCATGCGCTTTGCCGTGACGCGCGGCGATTCTGCCGAGCTCGACCATTCGACCTTTTTGTCCGACTTGGACTTTATCGTCGCCGACTTTGCGGGTCTTGACCTTAAGGATCTTGATATCGGCGAGTTTTTGACCTCGCTGCTAAATTTGGCGCGCAAAAACGACGTTGAGCTGCCGAGCGTGGTGACGATGTTCGCCCGTGGCATGGTGACACTCGAGGGTCTGCTGACCGAGTATATGCCCAACGTCAACATGATCCAGATCATCCAGACGCACATCAAAAACGAGAAGAGCACCTATACGCGTGTCCGCGAAATGGGGCGCGATCTTGCCGCGAGCAGCTATCGCGCGGCAAAAGGCTCGCTCGAGGCGGCCGAGTATCTGGGCTTGGCTTCGCGCATGCTCACGCGCGGCCAGCTTAAAGTGAACACGCAGATTATGAGCAGCGATAAGGCGCTGCGGCAGCTGGGTGGAATTATCGACCGCATGTCGATGGCAATTGTGATTGCCGGCCTGTTTATCGGTTCGTCGGTGGTGTACTACGCGCGCATCGAGCCGGTTGTGTTTGGTATCCCGGTCATTGGCTTTATGGGCTACGTGAGTGCGCTGGTGCTGGCGCTGATGCTGGGCCGCGAGATCTGGCGCAACAGTCACGGCGGCAAGCGTTGACGAGTTCCCGAGATCAGAGGAAGACGGATCCTTTTGCTCGGCACTCCATTCGCACCCTAATCTATTGCAAACCATAGCTTTTACCTTGGGCTTCGCCTGTGTGCAGGGCCCTTTTGCGTGCTACCATATTGACAGTAATAATCGATGGCCTAGATGGTGGTGCGGAGACGCACGAATGCGCGGTTTTCCTGCGCGTTTGGGAGAATCGGGGTGCAAGTCCCCGGCTGTACCAGTAACCGTAATTCCTCTTGGCCCGGGATGGTCGCGTCGCAGATCGGACGGCGCGCCCGGGTCGGTAAGGTTAAGTCGGATCGCCTCCCATCTTGCACGCGGCCGCGGCGCATGCCGCCGGTACGCGTTGGGCTCTGGAGGGAAGGGGGACCCCGATGGGGGTACTCGAGCGCAATGTGCGCGATGACGTGGGGCAGCCGCTGGGCAATGCTCCAAGTGCAGACAGTAGGAGACAAATGGATATGTTTGAGGACGAGCGCGAGCGCGCCTCGTTGCATCGCCGTGGCGCGATTGCATGCGGCGTAGCCAAGCGCGGCCTGGTGGCATTCCTGGCCTTCGCGATGGCCTTTGGCACCACGCCGGCTCAGCTGTGGGCCGAGGGCGCCGAGGGCATTGCCGAAGCTGTGGCTCAGGCTGCGACGCCGGGCGAGGGCACGGGTGCCGCGGACGGTGCTGCCGACGGTGTCGTTTCTGAAACCGGCTCTAACGCGAGCGATGCGTCGGTTAACGATGGCGCTTCGGCGAATGCCGCAGATAGCAACGGCGTAGCGTCGGACGATTCTGCCGCAGTCGAGGCTTCTACTGCTTCGCCGGATTCATCCGAACAGAACGTCAAAAGTGTTGTAGCCGCTTCCGATGAGGCTGAATCTCAGCCTACCGAAGCCGCAAGCCAAGAGGTCGCGGCCACGTGCTCCGTCGTCGGCACCGACGCCAAGGGCGCCCAGCAGACCTGGGCCGCCGCGCAGCAGATCGCTCTGAAGGAGGGCTCGACCGCGGCCGACCTCTCCGAGCAGCTCTTCAGGCAGGCCGGCCTCAAGGCCGACTACGACCCCAACGGCTCCTGGGGCTGGGCACTCAACTCGATCACGTCGCCCTTCGACGCGGGCCGCACGCTCGCCTACGACCCGGCGACCGGCGCGCACTGGCAGCTGTTCGTCAACGGCAGCGCCTCCGCGGTCGGCGCCGGCGGCTACACGCTCAAGGACGGCGACTCCGTCGTCTGGTGCTACTCGAAGTACGGTGACCCCGCGCCCGCCAATCAGATTTCCGTTAGCTGCACCGTTGTCGGCCAGGACGCCTCGGGCGCTCAGCAGACATGGGCGCAGCCCACGACAGCTTTGGTGGAAGAGGGCACGACCGCTGCTGATCTTTCCGAGCAGGCCTTTATAAAGGCCGGCATTGGCGCCAAAACGGGGAAAGGCACGTACGGCTGGTATCTCGAGTCGCTGACTTCACCGTTCAACAAGACCGTGACGCTTTCGAGCGAGAAAGTTAACGAAAACACTTGGAAATTCTGGCAGTTCTTCGTTAACGGTCAGGCGGCCAATGTCGGCGCGGGCAATTACACACTCAAGGCCGGGGACAAGGTTACCTGGGTCTATGGCTTTGATGGAACCATGCCCGGCCAGGTTTCCGTTTCAATGGAGATCATCGGTAAGAAGGATGAGAAGGCGCAGCGCTGGACCGATCCTTCGACGCAGGTGTTTGTCGAGGGCACGACGATCAAGGACGCTTCCGCTGCCTACTTCGATGCCATTGGCATTGAGTCCAAGATGTACGACCAATTTGGTTATTGGGGTGTTCATAGTCTTGTCTCGCCGCTTGATGGCACCGAGCTGTCGGGTGCATGGTCGTTCTTTGTTAATGGCGTTCCCGGGCCTCAGCTCGATAGCGATTACGTGCTCAAGTCGGGCGACAAAATCGTCTGGGCTTACGCCCCTGGCGACACCGTTCCTAATCCCGATGAAGTCGTAGTCGATCCGAGCGCTTCGCGCCCGACCGATTGGAAAGCCGACTGGAGTGGCAATTCCAATGCGGTGGTCAAGAACGTGTCCACGCCTACGGGCACGCTGGCAAGCCCTTGGACGTTCGATTGGAGGGCCTACTCGGGTGCCACGTATCCCAATGCGAGTGAGCCTATTGTCGTGAACGGCAACGTTTACCTTGCCGTGAACAAGCGTTTGCTTAAGATCGACGCCGAGTCGGGCAAGGTGCTTGCCGAGTCGAACCTTCAGACTGCGATTGGCTACACCACGCGTCCGATTTATACGAAAGGCTTGGTCATCGTCCCGCTCGACGGCGGTGCGGTCCAGGCTCTGACGGCCGATACGCTGACGACGGTTTGGGTCACTGACTCTGTGAGCAAATCTGCCCAGTCAAATTCCCAGCTGACGGTCGATGGCAACTATCTCTACGTTGGCACCGTTGATGTCGACTATGGAACGAGTACGTACAATAACGGTCATCTGACGCGTATTAATATACTGACCGGCGCTGTTTCTTGGCAGCATGTTAATGCTGATGAGGGCTACTACTGGACGAGCGCTACAGTGGGCGACGGCTATATTCTGGTTCCGACGAGTGCAGGTACCGTTGAGATGCTGAGCAAGTCGACAGGTGATGTGCTCGGCAGCGTTTCGGTTGGTGCCATCGTCAACTCCGGCTGTGTACTGTCCAAAGACGGCAAGCATGCCTATGTGATCTCGCGTGACGGCAAGCTCCACGTGCTGGCACTGTCGGACGCAAACGCAAGGGCCTCTTCGCGCATTTCCGAAGAACGCGTCATCGATCTTGGTCTTACGGGTTGTGCCTGCATGCCCACGCTGTATGGCAATAAGCTGATTGTCGGTGGCGAGGTTTCTGGCGGTTCGGCGCTGGCGATTGTCGACCTTGATAATGACTTTGCTACGACGTTGGTTTCGTCTGCCGATGGCTCCGTGCTTCCTGCCGGTGGCATTAAGGGCGCACCGCTCGTGAGTGTCCAGGCGGATGACACGTACGTTTATTTCACTGTCAACTATGGTGCGACTTCCGACTATGTGAACTACACCTCGGGCGGTGGCGTGTATCGCTACAAGATGGGTGACGCACAGGCGACCGGTGCGTTTAGCGCAGCGGGACACAACAATTACTGTGACTCGCCGATTGCCTGCGATGCCAAGGGTAACCTCTACTACATCAACGATTCCGGCACGCTTTTCAAGCTGAGTGGTGGCGTTAAGGTCTCGTTTGAGACTGGCGAGGGTTCTAAGGTCGACTTCCAGACTACGGCCGATGGCAAGCTGGTCAAGCCGGCCGATCCGACGCGCGACGGCTACACTTTCGGCGGTTGGTATACCGATGAGGCTTGCACGCAGGCGTATGACTTTAGCACGCCGGTGACGGCCGACCTGACGTTGTATGCCAAGTGGACCAAGAATGCCGTTAACCCTGGCGGTAATGGCGGTTCTGGCACTAATGGTGGCAACGGCGGCGCTGGCAACGGTTCCGGTGCTGGCACGGGCACGGGTTCCGGCTCCGGCACGAAGGGCCAGCAGGTCGGCGGCGCTATCGCCCCGGGTCATAAGCCGACGACCAAGACGACGGTGTCGACCAAGACCGAGACCAAGGACAACAAGTCCGACAAGAAGGACGCCGATAAGTCCGATAAGAAGGACGAGAAGAAGTCTGACAAGAAGTCTGACAAGAAGGACAGCAAGTCCGACAAAAAGTCCGATTCCAAGTCCGATACGGGTGCTGCTTCCACGACCACTGCTAAGAAGTCCTCTAGTGCTTCCGAGCAGGAGATTGGCACCAACCCGCTCGCCATTGTTGGCGTTGCCGCCGGCGTCATCGGTCTCGCCATCGTCGGCGTGTTCGTGTTCACCAAACGTCGGTAGGTGAGGGCTGTGTCCAATAAATCCAAGGACGCTGACCCCAAGCAACCAAATTCCTCGTTCATTCAGTTCGACGATGCAAAGCAACAGGGCGCCGCTTCGGCGGCGTCCGCCCCTCGACGGAAGGCGCTTCTTGGCGTTCTGATTGCCGCGTGCGTTGCGCTGATTGTCATATCGCTGGGCTTCGTCCATCCTTCCGAGAGCGGCGCCTGGTCCATTGACTGGCTCGTTCAGACCGTGACGGGGGAGAGCGTCGTCACCAAGGACACCAAGGCGTCTGGCTCGACTACGACTTCGGGCGAGGCCAGTTCCGAGGATTCCAAGTCATCGAATGACGCAAAAGATCAGTCCAAGGACGATTCCGAGTCTTCAAACAAGGAATCGGATAAAAGCTCGGATAGCAAGAAGTCCGATGGTCGGGACGGCAAGAAGTCTGGAGATAAATCCGCTGCCCAGAATACGGGAGCCGGCGATACTTCCAATGTGTCTGGCGGTGCTTCTTCGGGCGGCGGTCAGTCGTCTGATGGAGCCTCCAGCTCTAATGGCGGAAGCGCTCCCTCGGGCGGCCAGAGCGGCTCGCAGGAGTCCAGCTACGTAACGGTGACGGTTTCGGTCACATCGAGCGCTGTGGGCAATCCTGTGTCTTCTGGTGGCACCTTTACCTTTAACGAAGGCGCTACCGTCTACGATGCCCTGTGCGCGCTGGGCCTTTCTGTCAACGCACATGGCTCGTCGTACGGCACGTATGTTTCTGCGATTGGTGGTTTGGCCGAGAAACAGTACGGCGGCACGAGCGGCTGGATGTACTCCGTCAACGGCACAACGCCCATGACGGCCTGCAGCAACTACGTTCTCTCCAACGGCGACAACGTGGTCTGGTATTACGTTACAGGCTAGAGGCTTCGACATAGCGCGCCAGACGGGCGGTTCGGACAAACATCCGGGCCGCCCGTTTTTCATGCGGATGGGATTGGGTCGCCGGGTCTCTCGGCAAACAAAAAAACCGGTTGGAATGGGAATTCCAACCGGTTATACATTCAAGCAAATAGCGAATCGACTACGACCGTGCGCCCTCGAGAAAGAAGCGACGGCTGAAGTAGTTGTACCAGGTGACGAGGAACGTGGCGATGGCCTTCATGGCCTGGTAGCCGATGCTCAAAAACGTGACGCCCACAAACATGTATAGGTCGTTGAGGCCCAGGCCGATCACCGACAGGATGGTGAAGATCGTGAACTCGCGCTTGCGGCTCATGCCCTCGCGGTGGTCGAACACGTACTTCATGCTGAGCCAGTAGTTGACCACAACGGAGGTGGTAAACGAGACCGTGGTGCTCATCAAAAAGTCGAGGTGAAACAGCTCGACGAGCGCAATGAGCATACCCCAGTCGATGCCAAAGGAGATAAGACCCACGACAGCGAACTTGAGGAACTGCTTGGTATGAGGTTGTGCCAGTGCCTTGCGCACGTAATCACATCCAATGCGTTGATGAATCGAGCAGGGGATACTTTAGAGCTTTTGCAAGGGAAACGTAAGGTCTTTGCCAAGAACTATACGAACTCGCCAAATTATCAAGTGCTAATCCGCAAACGTTGAAAATTTGCCCGTAAACGAGCGGCACCCACGGACGATACTGCGCTGAGCGCGCGTCGTCCGTGGGCGCCGTAATGCTGCAGGTGTGTCGAGCTATTTGGTCTCGTCGCCCTCCAGGAAGATCTTTCGGGTCACAAAGTTGTAGACCATGACAAGCGCGGTGGCGCAAATCTTGGCGATATTGGCCTCGAGCCCCAAGCCGGTGTTGAGCGCCAGCACGATACCGTCGTTGAGAGCCAAGCCGATCACGGACAACACGACAAAGATAATGAACTCGCGGCGGCGGCTCATGCCCTCCTTGTGCGCAAACACGTACTTCATGCTGGCGAGGTAGTTAAAGATGAGTGAGATGATAAAGCCGCTGGTATTGGCGATTAGGATGTTGAGGCCCAGACCGTAGTGGAGCAGATTCATAATGCCAAAGTCGATGACCGTGGCAATGACACCGACGACGCCAAATTTCATGATCTGCGCAAGGAGCTTTTGCATGGTACCTGCCTTAAGCTGGCGCCGAAGCGCCGCGGGGATGACAAACTCAGCAAGTTTAGCCAATCCCCACGGGTGGTGCTAGGCGCGCTCCTCGATAGCACCGTTTCTATATGCATCGAGCAGCTGGCGCAGGTCCTGGATCTGGCTGCGGATCTTGGCACCGGAATCGGTGTCGCTCACCATGCGGCGACGGTCGGCCTCGTCAAAGCGGTTGGTCTCGCTTTCGATATCGACGTTGCGGGTGAGTGCCTCGGCAACCGTCGTAAAGGCCCGGTGCGACTTGAGGCGGCAGCCGCGCGAGCTCGAGATGAGCGTATAGCCGGCGATACCCGTCTTGGGATGGTAAGCGCGGCAGAAGCCGCCATCGATGACCAGCAGCTTGCCCTCGGCGCGGATGGGCTGCTCGCCCTTGGTGGTTTTAACGGGCGTGTGGCCGTTGATGATGTGACCGGTCGGTGAGCATGCCATGGGCGCGACGCCAAACTCGCGCATGATGTCATCGCAGACCGAGGGCGACTTGGTAAGCGTAAAGTACGGGTCCATCGGCTCGACCCAGGTGCTCTTATCGGCGATATAGGCGCGCTCAAAGGTGCGCACCAGGCGTCCGCTGGCGGGTGAGTTAAAGCCAATCCACAGGTACCACATCCAGTCGAGAGCGTCGCGGTCGCCCACGCGCCAGGCGCGGCGGGCGATGTGGTCGCAAAAATCGAGATAATCGCGGCCAGCGTGCCAGGTGCCCAGGCAGTTCATGCTGCTAAAGGTGCCGTCTTCGTTGAGCGGCACGCAGCCATGGAACAGCAGGTTGCCGTTGGCGACCTTGTACATCGAGCCGTGGGAATAGAGGAAATCGATATGGCGATGCAGGTGATCGGCGGTGACAAACTCGGACACGAGCTTGTCGATGATGTGCTGCTCCTGAGACGTGAGCGTATAGGGGTCCGTCGGGTCGACGGTGGGGAAGTCGTTGGTCGTGAGCGGCCACACGCTGCCGTCGGCGAGCGTGACCGTGCCGGTGTCGTGGTCGATCTTGTCGAGTAACAGGCGGTCGGTCATGTCGAACTCGGGATGGCGCTGGATAATCTGACCCTCGAGCTTAAAGAGCAGCACGTTGATGGCCTTGATCAGCGGGGTGATGGACTCACCGGCGGTGTAGGTGGCATCGGCAAAGGCGACAAGCTCACGCAGCGAGATGCCGTAGTCGTTCTCCAGGATCTCGTAGTTGTCGTAGCGCAGGTTGTTGCGCAGCACCGTGGCGATGCAGGCGGGCTCGCCGGCAGCGGCGCCCATCCACAGCAGGTCGTGATTGCCCCACTGGATGTCGAGCGAATGGTAGGTGAGCAGGCGGTCCATAATCTTGGCCGCGCCGCCGCCGCGGTCGAAGATGTCGCCCACCAGGTGCAGGTGGTCGACGGCCAGGCGCTTGATGAGCGAGGCAAGCGACTCGATAAAGTCGTCGGCGCTGGCGGTCTCCAGAATGGACTCCACGATGCGCTCGTGATAGCGCACGCGATAGTTGTTCTCGTCCGGATGCGTGTGCAGCAGCTCGTCGATGATGTAGGCGTAATCGCGCGGGATGGCCTTACGCACCTTGGAGCGGGTATAGCGGCTCGAAAGCGAGCGGGCAACCACAATGAGTTGGTCGAGCATGGTCTTGTACCAGGTGGGCGAGTCCTCGTGCTGGCTGCGGACCAGCTCGATCTTCTCGCGCGGGTAGTAGATGAGCGTGCACAGCTCGCCCTTTTCGTCAAAGGTGAGCGTGTCGCCAAAGATCTCGTCGACATGTTCGCGTACGACGCCCGAGCAGTTGTTGAGGATGTGCATGAAGGCTTCGTATTCGCCATGCAGGTCGCTCATAAAGTGCTCGGTGCCCTTGGGCAGGTTGAGGATGGCCGAGAGATTGATGATCTCGGTAAACGCGGATTGCTCGGTGGGGAACTGACTCGACAGCAGGCGCAGATACTTGAAGTCTTGCGGATTGCGATCGAATGCGACCATGAAACACCTTCCGACATGGTTGGTAAAACTGATAAAACAGCGTCAAGCGTTTACCAGTATGCGCCGGCTTTGTTTCGATTTTGCGCCGGCGGCTGAATTGTCGGCTGAACGGTTTGGTAAATCGATTTAGTTGAGGTAGATATGGCGGTTGAGTGGAGACGACAGAAGGTGTTTTCTCAGATATTTATGCGTGGGGTCGGTGGAGACGATGGTGGTAAAGATGCTCGCTATTATTGGTTCGATTTGGTAAATAGTGGACATATGTACCGTATGTAGGCTCACTGTGCGATAATTTGCGCAGCAATGAGTAAGGAGCCTCATATGAGTGATTTTGTCCTGACCTGTGAATCCGCCGCCGATCGAACTCGGGAGTTCTTTGAATCGCGCAATATCCCTGTCGTGTGTTTTCATTACGAGATCGACGATGTTGTCTATACGGACGATCTGTATCAGTCGATTACGCCGGACGAGTTTTTTGCTCAGATATCCGCGGGCGCCATGCCCAAGACGTCTCAGGTGAGCGTGGGTGAGTACGAGGAGTTTTGGGAGCCGCTTGTTGCCGAGGGTAAAGACGTGCTGCACCTGACGTTGTCGTCGGGTATTTCGGGTACGTATGGCTCGGCTTGCGTTGCGGCGCAGATGCTCGCCGATCGCTATCCCCAGGGCGGCAAGGTGCGCGTCATCGATTCGCTGGCGGCGTCTTCGGGCTTTGGCCTGCTGGCGGAATGTGCCGCCGACGTGCGCGATAGCGGGGCTTCACTCGACGAGACGGCTGCCTGGATCGAGGAGCACAAGCTCAACCTGCACCACTGGTTCTTCTCGACCGATCTGTCGAGCTACCTGCGCGGCGGTCGCATTTCGGCTGCGGGCGCGATCATCGGCACGGCGCTTAAGATTTGCCCGCTTATGACGGTTGATTGCGAAGGTGGGCTGTCGCCACGTGAGAAGATTCGCACTAAGAAGCGCGCGATTTCCGAGATGGCTAAGACCATGATGGCATACGTGCAGGACGGTGCGGATTATTCGGGTAAGTGCATCATGTCACACTCGGCGTGCCGCGAGGATGCCGAGGCAGTTGCGGCGCTGATTGAGGAACAGGTTCCGCAGCTTAAAGGCAAGATTGAGATTAATAACATCGGTACTCTGATTGGCTCGCATACCGGACCTGGTACGGTGGCGCTCTTCTTTATGGGCGACAAGCGCGTGGATTAGTTTGCCCCATCACATCGCTGCATGATTGCTCAAACGAAAACGGCCCGCCTCACGTTTGTGGGGCGGGCCTTGCTGTTGGGGGTTAGCGTTTCTTTCCGCGGAAGAAGAAGCCGTGCAGTGACGGCTTGAGGCCGCGGTTGGCGCGATGCTCCTCGACACGCTCGTGGATCGAAGCGACGCGCTCGATGACTTCGTCGGGAATCGGCACGTCGGGATTCATGTTCTCGACCTGGCTGACCTCGGCGGCGGAGACCTGGTCGATAATGGGCACATCGTCGTGCGAGATGACAGGTGTGGCGTCTTCCTTCATCTTGCGATAACGCTGCATCATGTCGGTCTGTAGCTGCTGGGCCGAAGGCGGCGTCCAGATGATGGCGTTGGCGCCGGCGGCGATGGTTTCACGGATGCTCTCTGGCGTCTTGCCGCCCGGCGCGATGAGCGGCAGGTTGGGATAGTGCTTGCGCAGCTCGCGTAGGACCTGGGGCGTGTTCTTGCCGGCGGCGATGTTGAGAATCTTGGCTCCAGCGCGCACCTTGGCGTGGGCATCGTCGTCGCAGCGAACGACCGTAGCGATGACGGGGATGTCGGCGATGTTGGTGATGTGCTCGACCATCTCGGCGGTGGCGGGGGAGTTGACCACGCATCCCGCCGCGCCCTGCATCTCGGAGACGGCTGCCATCTGCACGGAGCGCTTACCAGTGGTGGTGCCACCGCCCACACCTACAAAGACCGGGCACTCGGCGACGGTCAGCAGCGCTTGCGTAATGGCGGGCTGCGGCGTGAAAGGGTAGACCGCAAAGACGGCATCGGCGTTGGAGTTGCGGATAACCGCGACATCGGTGGTGTAAATGAGCGACTTGATGCGGCGGCCAAAGAGCGTGAAGCCGCTGGCCTCCTCAATCTCGTCAGGCATGCGAAGGGCCGCCTTGCGCAAACGCCCGTCGATGGGCAGCGGCTCCATGGGGAGCAGTCCGTTGGGGGTCACGGCTACCTGGGGCTCGGTGAACTCGTCTGCGAGCTCGACCTCGGAGAAATCGACCGAGGCGACGATGTCCTCGTGAACCTCGGCGGGCACATCGATGGGGGCTTGGCCGTTTGCCGCGGCAGGCGTGTCGAAGGAGCTGGTGCCGACGAAGGCGTCGACGCGCTCATTTAGATCGTTGAGGGTATCCATGGAAGCTCGATTCTATGTGATGACGGCCGGCAGGGTGCCGGCAGCGTTGTGCTTGCTAAATCGTTTGACGAGTTGATTTTTCCCCGCCGCGTCCTCCGTTAGACCGAAGGGCGGCGAACGTGAAGGAGCTGTGGTGGCGGGGATCGAGGTGCTATCTTGAAAGTCCCGTTTAAAAGAGAGGTGACGCGGTATGGAATTTTCGGCAATGTTGGGCTCGATTGGCCTATGCGTGGGCGCAATCGTAGCCGCCGCGGTCATCTACTTTGTGGTCACGGCCATTAAGGGCAAAAGGGCCGAACGCAAGGAGCGCACGATGCTTAAACAGCATCGCGACCAGCAGGGCAAACGCGCACGGAGATAGCTTGTTGAGTTTTGGATCCGTACGCTAGCTGCGTTTTCGGATCAGGGCAATGTAGAAGCCCTCAAATTCGCGGCTGGGCGGAATGGTGAGCGTGCCGGGCAGGCCGTTGGCGATGGCCGATACCTGACCCGCGGCAATGGCCTCGGTCAGGGCGTTGGACTCGATGCGCGGCTTCTCGCCAGCTTCCTGGGCGCGGCGTGCCTCACTTTCGCTTGGCGTGCCGTCGAGGGGGATGAGCTCGCAGTCCATATGCTTGTCGAGGGCCTCTTGCAGGGCGTCCTCGTTTTCCTGCGGCAAGATCGAACAAGTCGAATAGACGAGCGTGCCGCCCGGTTTGAGGGCTCCCATGGCGCGGTCCAGAAGTGCTCGCTGCGAGCGGGCGCACTTGCTCAGCAACTGCTCGGTGAGGCCGCGCAGGCTCTTCTCGTTGCCGCTGACGACGGTGCCCGTGCCGGTGCAGGGAGCGTCGAGCAGGATACGGTCAAAGCGGAAGAACTCGTCGAGCTCGCGTGCGTCGATGCGCATGACGGGCACGTTTTTTGCGCCTTGGCGGTGGAGGTTGGCTTCGAGCTTCTCGGCGCGGGGAATGCTCATCTCGCAGGCGGTAAGGTGCGCCTGCCCCTGCGTGAGGGCGGCGATCTGCGTCGTCTTGCCGCCGGGGGCCGCGCACATGTCCAGGATGTCCTCGCCGGCCTGGGCGCCCAAGACCAACGGCGGCATCATGGACGACAGACTTTGCAAGTAGATCTTGCCGTCGCGGTAGATGTCGAGGTCCCACAGGTCGGAAACCTGGGCGTCGGGCAGGATGAAGGCATCTGGGTACCAAGCGACGGTTTGGTGGGCGATGCCGGCTGCGTCGAGCGCGGCGGCGATGTCCTCGGCGGTCGCCTTGAGCGTGTTGGTGCGCAGCGTGACCGGGCGTGTGGCCGCGGCGCCGAAGCCCCAGATCATGAGCTCGGCATCGGCAGGCGTATAGGCGCCGGCAACCGTGTCGACCATAAAGCGCGGCAGGTCGGCAGCGCAGGGGAGGGCGGCAAGCTGGTCGGAAAGCTCGGTGGCGGCAAACTGCCTGAGCTTGAGCTCGGCCTTGACCTGCTTTTTCTGCTTACGACGACGCGGCTTGGACATCCGTCTTTCCTTCCACCTAAATGATTATTCTGGGACGGGGATTAAAAAATCATTTAATGATCCCCGTCCCAAAAAGACTACTTTGCGTCGCCCGGGAATGATTTTTTAATCCCCGTCCCAGAATAATCATTCCCGGGCGCGTTGCTGTTGCCTAGTACTGGCTCTCGTGCTTGCTGAAGAAGTCGAAGCGCGGGGGTAGCGGCTTCACGCGGTGCTCGCCGGGCTTCTCGCCCAGGCTCTCCACAAACTCATCCGTGGAGGCGAAGATGTTATCCCAGCTAAAGAAGGCGACCGGGTCAACGTCGAAGTACTCGCAGATGAGCTCGCAGCCGGCAGGGACGATGCCGTGCATGAGCACGGTCGCCACGCGCAGCTCGGTAAAGGCGTCGACGAGGGCCTGCGTCATTGCGGCGTTTGCCGGCTCGCCCTCGAGCTTGTTGGCGGCCTTAGAGGCGTCGCTCCAGCGCTTGTTGGCGGCACGCAGGTAGTCGTCGCACACGGCGAGCGCGCGGTGCGTCTCGAACTTGTACATGGCTTGCTCAAAGGCGAGAGCTGCCTGCTCGGCGGCTTCGACCACAGTGGCGGAGGCGGCGCCGGCGGGGATGCAGCCGTTGCGATAGGGGCTCTCGTCGCCCTCCTTGATGGCGACGCCGTAGAAGCAGCTGCGGGCCAGGCGGTTGAAGACGCCGGTCAGCAGCGCGCTCTCCTTAAGGGCCGGATCGATGACGCGCTTGTCGTCGCAGGCACGCACCTCGTTGCCGTCCTTGTCCTTGCCGGTCACGCGCGTGTCGTATGCCTTGGGACTAAAGCTCACCGGCTTCTCGGACAGGCCGAGCGACAGCCAATGCGCACGCATCTGCTCGCAGGTGTAGTGGTTGAGCAGGTCGTCTGCCGGCGGGGGAGGCGTCTGCGAGGACGAGCTCGCCTTTTTGCCCATGTAGAGCAGGTGATAGCAGGCGCTGACGGTGCTCTGCGTAAGGTCCCAGCCCAGGGCCTCCCACATGGCGGTTTGCGCGATGCAGTAGAAATAGATGTTGTCCTGACCGATGAACTGATAGATCTGCGCGTCGTCAGAGCACCACCAGTCGCGCCAGTCGAGCGAGCTGTGCTGGTAGGTGGGCGCGGGGACCTGCGTGGAATCGGCGGCGGGTTCGCCCATGAGGGCGGCATCCTGGGCGGCGACGCCCTCGGTCACGCCGGCGGCACGGGCGTCGCGGGCGAGTACGGTGCGGGTGTAGCTGATGGGCGCCCACAGGCTCTCGGGCCAGCACCAGCAGGTGACGTCGGTCACGCCGTCGACCTCGGGCACCGGAACGCCCCAGTCGATGTTGCCGGTGATGCGGAAGGGCACGAGCGCCTTGCCGCTGCGGAAGCGCACGCCGCCGTTGGCGAGCACCGCGTGGGCGTCGTCGCGCTCTTTCCAGCTGGGGAAGGTGACGGTAAAGCTGCTCTTGTTGCCCTCGGGCTCCAGCACGGTGTGTTCGGGGAGCTGGTCCTCGACGGCATCGAAGGCCTCGCGGAACTTATTCTGGATGTAGAGCTGAGCCGGCAGCAGCCACTCCTCCATGGTCTTGGAGACCACGGAGCGAACCTGCGGGTTCTGGGCGAGCTTGGCGGTATAGGTCTTCATAAAGTCGAGGTAGGCCGGCAGATCAAAGTAGAGATTGTCGACCGGGCGCAGCTCGGGCACCTCGCCGGTGAGCTGGCTCTTGGGCGCGATGAGCTCCTCGGGCTCAAACTGGTGGCCCAGATCGCACTCGTCGGCATAAGCCTTCTCGGACTTGCAGCCCTGGATGGGGCAGCGGCCGATGACCTGGCGGCCGTTGAGGAACGTGCCGGCCTTGGCATCGTAGAACTGCAGCGTGGAGCGCTTGGAGATGGTGCCCTGCTCGTGCAGACGCTCGATAATCTCCGCGGTCACCTCGTTGTGAATCTGCGCAGCCGGCTCAAGGCCCGAGCCGCCGTAGATGTCACAGCTGATGTTGTAGTTGTTGAGGGTCGCGGCCTGGCGGGAGTGATTGGACTCGACATACTCGCCGATGGACTTATCGTAGCCTTCATTCTCCTTGAGCTTGCGGTAGCTCTCCATGATGGGCGAGCCGTAGCAGTCGGTGCCCGAGGTGAAGATGACGTTCTCGCGGCCCAGGCGGTCGCGCAGGAAGCGGGCGAAGAAGTCGGCCGGGACAAAGACGCCGCCAACGTGGCCAAAGTGAAGGCCCTTGTTGCCGTAGGGCTCGCCGGCGGTAACGATGGCGCGGCGAGGCCAGCTGGGACGGTCGTTCATGGAGTATTTGGATGCCATGGGACTCCTTCGCATATGGTAAGAGCGCGGCCGGGCGCAAGGCCTGGCGATGCGGTGGTCAATTCGTGCATATCGTTCGACATTATCGCACATGCGGACGGGTACGTGGCAGGGGCGCTATCCTAAGATGCTATGAATGAGATTTCCAACATACATGCGTTTGAGGACGAGGATTTTCTACACGCTTGCTTCGTGTGGGGGATGGCCGTGATCGCGGTGTTTGCCGTGTGCCTGGTGCCGATGTTTATGCTGCTGGGCGGGCCTGCGGACTTGGATGCGGCTGAGGCGGGCGGCTGGACCACCGTCGTGGGCTGGATGGTCGGTGTGGCTGCGGTTTCTGCAGCGTCGTTTGCCGTGCACGAGCTGGTGCATGCGGTGTTTTTTAAGCTGCTGGCGCCTGCGGGCGCGCATGTGACCTTTGGCGCGAATCGTGAGACGGCGATGATCTATGCCTGCGCCGAGGGCGTTGTGTATTCGCGTCGGCGGTACATGGCCATTTGCCTGGCGCCCACGGTTGTTTTGACGGTGGCGTTTGCCCTGGGGTTTGCGTTCTCGGGCTATCCGCTGCTGTGCTACCTGGCGGCTGGTCTGCACTTGTCGGGCTGCGTGGGCGATTGGTATTACGTGCGGACCATCCTGCGCGACCGCCGCATTGTCGCCTGCGAGGATACGTCCTTTGGCGTGCGCTTTTTTGGGTGAGGAGATGTCGATGAAGTCGTTGTTGCTGCATGCGTGCTGTGCACCATGCTCGCTTGAGCCGGTTCGCCTGCTGCGCGAGGAGGGGTTTGAGCCCACGATTTGCTGGACCAACCCCAATATTCAACCGCGCGATGAATGGCAGCGCCGCTTGGACGAGCTGCGCCGGTGGTGTGCCGATGGCGACATCGAGCTCATCGAGGCAGGGGAGGACCGCGATCGCTGGGAGACCGGCGTGGCACCGCTGGGTGTCGATCGGCCTCGTCGCTGTCGCGCGTGCTATGCCCTGCGCTTGGCCGAGGCGTGCCGCGTGGCCCAGGAGCGCGGGTTTGAGTTTGTGGGCACGACGCTCGCCGTCTCGCCGTACCAGCTGTTCGATACCTGCAATGACGTGCTTGAGCGCTTGGCGGCGGCACACGGGCTCACCCCGGTGATTCGCGATTTTCGCCCGTATTACCCCGAGGCGACACGTCGTTCGCGCGAGCTTGGCATGTATCGGCAGAACTACTGTGGTTGCCGCTTCTCGGCTGTCGAGGCGGCCATGGACCGCGCCCGCATCCGCGACGAGCGCAAAGCCGCCAAAAAGTAGTTCGTTTGGGACGTCAGCCTGCTAGGATGTAGAGCGGACTTTAGCTATATAAGGAGTATCCGACGTGTCTATGCGTACCGATGATTTTGACTACAACCTTCCTGAGGAACTGATTGCCCAGGCTCCTGCCGAGCCGCGCGACTCCTGCCGCCTGCTGGTGGTTGATCGCAAAGGCTCCGAGACAGGAACGCCGCTAGAGCATGGCGGTACCGTTGAGCACCGCATCTTCCGCGACATCATCGACTATATCGAGCCGGGCGATGTGCTCGTCATCAACCAGACGCGCGTGATGCCGGCCCGTCTTATCGGTCGCAAGGCTGGCTCGGGCGGTGTGGTCGAGACGCTGCTGCTCAAGCGCCGCGAGGATGTTGACCCGCTGGGTCACGTTTGGGAGTGCCTGGTCAAGCCGGGCAAGCGCCTGAAGCCCGGTGCTCAGATTGAGTATCGCGCCGGTGGCGCCCATGCGCCCGAGGGGGCTCCCGTGGTGCTGATGGCCGAGGTCATCGACTTTGTCACCGATAGCCGCGGCGGTCGTCTGGTGCGTTTTGAGCCGGCCGGTTGCAATGCCGCCGGTGACCCGCGCACGCTCGACGAGGCCATCCATGCTGCCGGCCACGTGCCGCTGCCGCCTTACATTACCGATTACGAGGGCGATCCCGAGAAGTACCAGACCGTCTACGCCATGAAGGAGGAGCACTCGGCTGCCGCTCCTACGGCGGGTCTGCATTTTACGCCCGAGCTTATGGCCGCTATCGAGGCCAAGGGTGCGAAGTTTGCCGCCGTCGAGCTCGAGGTGGGTATCGATACCTTCCGTCTGGTGGAGGAGGACGACCCCACGCAGCACGTGATGCACACCGAGCGCTACCACGTGTCGCAGGAGGTTGTCGACGCCGTGCATAAGGCTAAGGCCGAGGGGCATCGCGTGATTGCTGTCGGTACCACCGCAGTGCGCTCGCTCGAGAGCGCCTTTGACGCTGAGGCACCGGTGTCCGATCCGGCCGTGACGGCGCGCTATTTTGAGGGCCGCGAGGACGGGGCCGATACACTTGGCCGCGGTGACATCGTGGTGCGCGAGAACGCCACGACGCAGCTCTACCTTATGCCCGGCTCGACCTATCACGTGGTCGACGCGCTGATCACAAACTTCCACGTGCCGCGCTCCACGCTCATGATGCTCGTGAGCGCGCTTGCCACCCGCGACCAGATCATGGATGCCTACGCCGCCGCCATCGAGGAGCGCTACCGCTTCTTCAGCTTTGGCGACGCGATGCTCATTCTTTAAGTTACGCGGTTCTACGAACCGCGTAACCACTTGACGCTGCAAACGCCCCTAAGCGGCAATCTGACGTTCAATCGTCGGGCATGACCAGAAGGTCAATGCCCTCCTCTTTCACGTCACCTTGCTCGCTTAGGGGCGTTTTCGCTGACTTTGCCAAAGCATCGGCAGGTACTCATTGGGGACGTACTTAAATGAGTGCCTGCAGAATGAGAGTGGATAATCTCCCGTTTTTGGCCTGCTTGGGGGCTCAAAGTGGGAGATTATCCACTCTCGTCATTGGGCTAGTCGTTGGGGACGTTCTTGTTTGACTAGTCGTTTAAGAATGTCCCCAATGACTACTTGCTTGGCAGCTGGCTTACTTGCTCGCGAACAGCCAGATTAGGATGATCATGAGGACTACGGCGACAATGCAGACGATGGCGCCGGTGAATTTGATGCGTGAGTCGCGGGTGCGCTCTCGTACGTCATCCTCGGTAGCCTCGAGCTGGGCCACTTCGCGCTCGGTTTCGGCGTGTTCGGCTTTGTCTCGGGCCAAGGATCCTGCAAGCGACTCAGTGATCTCTGGGTGGTCGTGCACCTCGGTCGCCTGTTCGATGATCGACTGTGCATGTGCGGCATCTGCTTGGGCGTTGGCGATGGTCTGCTCCTGGTCGCGGCGTGCCTTGTCCTCCGCGGCGATCTTCTCGCGCAGTTCGCGCTGACGAGTCGCGGCGGCAGTCTTCGCCGTCTGCAACTCGTCGCGCGCGGCATCGGCTTCGGTCGTCACGGCTTGGTGCGCGCGTTTTGCGTCGGCGATAGGGGCTTGAGCCTGCTCGACGGCCTGCTCGGCTGCAGCAAGTGAATGCTCAAGGTCGGCGGTGATGCGCGGGACATCTTCTTCGGCTTTACGCAGGGCATCTGCCGTGTCGGAAATCTGCATCGAGAGCTCGCTGGTGCGCACCGTATAGTTGGCGGGATTTGCCGAGGGATTGCGTTGCAGCTCGGCATACTCATGACGCAGTGTCTCGAGCTGGGCGCGCGTGGCGTCGACGGTTTGTTGTGCGGCGGCAATGCCGGTGTCTCGCTCTGCCTTCACCTTGTCGCGGATGCGCTTGGAATCCTCAAGACGTCGAACGAGGCGGTTGCCGGTCTCGCGCGAGCTCGCCTCGCGGGCCTCCACGGCATCGAGCGCGGCCTTCAGACGGAGCTCAGTCGCGTCATCCTCTGTCTTCATTTGTTCGAGCTGACCCTTGAGCTTTGTCGCTTTGGAGGCGTGGGCATCACGGTCAATCTCGGCGGCCGCTGCAGTCTTTTGGGCCGTGGCAATCGCCTGGCGCTGGTCGGCGACGATCTGGTCGTAGCGGCCTGCGATATCCTGGCGCGTCTCGAGTTCCTCGGCCTGATCGGCAATGCGCTGCTCAAGTTCGGCCAGGTGGGCGCGGGCATCGGCAAGTGCCTTTTTCGCGGCGTTCATCTCGCGCATGGCCGAGGCGCCCTGGGCGATAAAGGTGCCCACGGCGTTCGCAGTGTTCGAGACAGCGGTCCCCAGATCGCGGCTCGCGGCGGGGGAGTGCGGGGCAGTCGGGCGAGCGGTGTCGGCAGCGTCCGTATCGGCAGCCTGCGGCACGGCGATATTGCCGGTACCGCCCTCGATCACAGAAAAGCCTGCTGCGTGCGGGTCGACCGCATCGGCGCCAATCGTGGGATGCTCGAGCTGCAGAAACGAGGGCATGGTGCTGCCCTGGTCGGCAACCGGAGTCTCGCCGGGTACGAAGGTCGAGGCTGCCTCGGCGGCCTCCTCTTCCTCGGCGTCAACGTCAGCGTCGGCCACGGCGTCTTTCATCGCTTTGACGGCATCCATCATGGAGTCCATGACGGCGTCGAGCTCTTCTTCCGAAGAAACCTCGATGGGGCCCGCAGCTTGCGGAGCGGCATCCTGTACGGGGTCGTCGTCCTGAGCGGGCGCATCGTCGTTTTGCTCGTCTGCATCTTCGGCGCCAGGGGTTTCCGCCGTAGCGCTTTCGTCCAAGATGGGGTCGTCGAGGTCAATATCATCGCAGGTCGCAGTGTCAGTATCTGCGGCGACGTCTGCTGAATCATCAATATGCTGTTGAGTCTGGGGGTCCAGCTCGTCTGTCATAGGCATGTGCTCCTCATCGTTGATCGTTACCCTATGATAAAGTCTCGCGCCGGCATCCCGCGCCCCGCAGCAAAGTTTCAAAACGTGTTCGATGACTTGTTGCGTTAACAAAAACTCGGCTGCTCTATCCAATTTTTTACTTGACATTCCCTTCGCCGAAAGACGTTGCGCCGTTCGCCCGCTGTGTCCTTTATTTTTCACTTGAACACGCTAAAGTTGCATTTCAGCTTTTGGCGCGTGAAGTTGGTGCGCGCAGTCGGCGGGCGTGCCCGCCGCGATTCGAAAGGACTTTGTATGGGACTTTTCACTGGTAAGACCGTGATCGTCACCGGCGGCGGCAAGGCCACGCTCAAGGACGGCTCCGCTGGCTCCATCGGCTACGGCATCGATATCGCTTTTGCCAAGGAGGGCGCAAACCTCGTCATCACCGGCCGCAACGTCGCCAAGCTCGAGGCCGCTAAGGAGTCTCTCGAGGCTGAGTATGGCGTCAAGGTTCTGCCTGTTCAGGCCGATGTCTCCGCCGGCCAGGACAACGAGGCCGTCGTGCAGAACGTTATCGACAAGGCGATTGAGGAGTTCGGTCGCATCGATGCCGTCGTCAACAATGCTCAGGCCAGCGCTTCGGGCGTGACCATCGCCGACCACACCATGGACCAGTTTAACCTGGCCATTTACTCTGGCCTGTATGCCACCTACCTGTACATGCAGAAGGCCTATCCGCACCTGAAGGAGACCAAGGGCTCCGTGGTCAACTTTGCTTCGGGCGCCGGCCTGTTTGGCAACTATGGCCAGTGCAGCTATGCTGCCGCCAAGGAGGGCATCCGCGGCCTGACCCGCGTCGCCGCCAACGAGTGGGGCAAGGACGGCATCAACGTCAACATCGTGTGCCCGCTTGCCTGGACTGCTGCGCTCGAAAACTTCCAGGATGCCTATCCCGAGGCGTTCAAGGCCAACGTCCACATGCCGCCGGCGGGCCATTACGGCGATGTCGAGAAGGAAATCGGCCGCGTGGTCGTTCAGCTCTGCGGCCCCGACTTTAAGTACATGAACGGCGAGACCGTCACTCTCGAGGGTGGCATGGGCCAGCGTCCGTAGGAGTTACGCGGTTTTACCAAACCGCGTAACGGGTCGACGCTGCGCGGTCACCAGGGCGACAACTTGTCATTCAAAGAGGGCGGCATGACCAGAAGGTCAATGCCGCCCTCTTTTCATGCCAATTTGTTCGCCCTGGTGACCGCTCGCTGACGTTGTCAAAACATCGGCGTTGCCAAAATATCGGCGTTGCCGTGGCTGGTAAATAGCTCCACTCATCGGGGACGTACTTAAATGAGTGCCCGCAGAATGAAAGTGGATAATCTCCCGTTTTTGGGCTGTGCTTTGGGCAAAAGTGGGAGATTATCCACGCTCATCCGGTAAGCGTCCAAAAATCCGCGCTCATTTGCCGTGTCCCTGCCGTATCCTCCTCGCGCCAGTTTCTGTCGAGTCGGTGCTTCTTGCGGGTTGCCCGTATAATGGTTTGCGTATGAACCGCAACCAAGGAGTTCCAGTTTATGGACCAGAACCTTTTTAAATTCGACCTGATTGCCGAGGATCCGACGACGCACGCGCGCGCCGGCGTGCTGCACACCCCGCACGGCGACATCGAGACGCCGATCTTTATGCCTGTGGGCACCAAGGCGAACGTCAAGGGTATTCCCACCGAGACCGTCAAGCAGCTCGGTGCCCAGATCGTGCTCGCTAACACCTATCACCTGTCCATGCGCCCCGGCGAGGACACCATCGCCGAGCTGGGCGGACTGCATAAGTTCATGAACTGGCACGGCCCCATCCTCACCGACTCGGGCGGCTTCCAGGTCTTTAGCCATAACGACGCCGTTAAGCTCACCGACGAGGGCGTGCGCTTTATCGTCAATGACTACGACGGCCGCCACGTGTTCTGGACACCCGAGGACAACATGGAAATCGCCATGAAGCTCGGTTCCGACATCTGCATGCAGCTCGACCAGTGCCCCGGCTATCCTGCCACGCGCGCCTACGTCGAGCGCGCGGTGGAGCTGTCGAGCATGTGGGCCGAGCGCTGCTACAAGGCACACACCCGCGATGACCAGGCACTCTTTGGCATCGTCCAGGGTGGCATGCATCTGGACCTGCGTCTGCGCTCGCTGCGCCATCTGGAGGAGTGCGGTGACTTCCCCGGTTACGGCATCGGCGGCTACTCGGTGGGCGAGGACCACGAGACCATGTTCGAGACCCTGGCGCCGCTTGCGAGCGAGTACATGCCCAAGCACAAGCCGCGCTACCTGATGGGCGTCGGCAACCCCACCACCCTCGTGCGCGGCGTGGGTGTGGGCATCGACATGTTCGACTGCGTGCTGCCGACGCGCACCGGCCGCATGGGCACGGCATTTTCCAGCGAGGGTCGCCTCAACTTCCGCAACGCGCGCTTTGCGCACGACGACGGCCCCATCGATCCCACCTGCACCTGCCCGGTGTGCACGGGCGGTTACAGCCGTGCGCTCATCCGTCACATGGTCACGCAGAAGGAGATGCTCGGTGGCATTCTGCTTTCGATGCACAACATCTACTGCCTGCTCAACCTTATGCAGCGTGCCCGCCAGGCCATTATCGAGGGCCGCTACGGTGCGTTCGTGAGCGACTGGATGAACAGCCCCGCGGCGGTGGATTACTAAGGACGGCGCGGACGCTTGTGAGGCGTGAGCAACGGCAAAGGTCAAGCGGCGGTCGGTCGTCGCGTTCGCCAGCACGGTCTGCGTGACCGCTGACCGATGCCTTGCAAGCGCTTGATGCATCGTGGGTACCATACCGAATAGTTGATGTTCGGGCGGGTGTTTGACGCATGGCGTCGACCCCGCCCGTTCCTATTTTCGATAGGAGTACCCATGATTAAGAATGAGAACGTCGAGGGCGAGCCCGCCTACGACGAGACGTATCGCCGCGGCCCCGTGGTCATGCGCGGCCCCATGATTCCTAAGGACAACACCTACGCAAACCTGCTGGCGCCCGAAGATTCGACCGACTGGTTGCACGCCGACCCGTGGCGCGTACTGCGCATTCAGGCCGAGTTTGTCGATGGCTTTGGCGCGCTTGCCGAGCTCGGGCCCGCGGTGACCATCTTCGGCAGCGCCCGCACGCCCAAGACCGATCCGCTCTACAAGGCGGCGCGCGCGGTCGGCCGCAAAATCGCCCAGCGCGGCGTGGCGGTTATCACTGGTGGCGGTCCCGGCATCATGGAGGCGGCCAACAGGGGAGCGGCGAGTGCCAACGGCAAGTCAGTCGGCTTGGGTATCGAGCTTCCGCACGAGCACGGGCTCAACAAATACGTGAACCTCGGTATGGACTTCCGCTACTTCTTTGTGCGCAAGACCATGTTCGTCAAATACAGCTCGGGCGCCATCGTGTTTCCCGGTGGTTTTGGTACGCTCGACGAGATGTTCGAGGTGCTCACGCTGGTACAGACGCACAAGGTTAAGCGCATGCCACTCGTGCTGGTGGGCACCGAGTACTGGCAGGGCCTGTTCAACTGGCTCAACGGCCCGGTGATGGATGCCGGCATGATCAGCCCACTCGATCCAGACCTCGTCCACATCACCGACGACCTCAACGAGGCCGTCGACATCGCCCTGAGCGGGCTGATGTAGGGCGAGCGTGCCTGTTGTTATAGTAATGTGAACGGCAGACTGATGCTATTTAACATCAGTCTGCCATCTAAACTGGGTATACTGATGCAAAAGACGAGGCGAGGAGGTCGCGTATGTCTACTGCAACGGTTAAGCCTACGACGGTTCGCATCGAAGAGGGGCTCAAGGAACAGGCGACTGAGTTCTTGGATACGGTCGGTCTGAGTCTCAATTCGTATCTCAACCTTGCTGTTCGGCAGCTGGTAAATCAGCAGAAGATTCCGTTTGAGATCGTAGGAAGGGCGGAGGTGCCCAACGAGGCGACGAGACGCGCCATGGTGATTGCCGAGGCTCATGAGTTGGGGATTCTGCCAGACGACAGCCCGTCATTCAATAACGCTGATGAGCTTATATCATTCCTCGATGAGGACTAGCGATGTTTGAGATTAAAGTCGAGGCTCAGTTTAAGGCGGATTACAAACGGACGATGCGCATCCATCCGCAGCTAAAAACCGAGTTTAAGGCGGTAGTCGCAGAGCTTGCGGCTCACGGTTCGCTTCCCGCGGAATATGGCGCCCATGAGCTTTCAAACCCGGGCGGCAACTACAACGGCCACATCGATTTTCATCTATCCGATGGCTTGGTCGATTTGGTCGTTCTGTACTTGCCGCATAAGACTAATCCGGTGATCAGACTGGTAAGAATGGGTTCGCATGATGAGCTATTCCAGGGCCCACAGGGCTGAGTGCCCGCTTTTGAGTTGCGGTGGAATAGGGATTGATTGACGGCTAATAAGTCAAAAACAGTCCCTATTTAACCGCAACTGCTGGGGGTACCCCGTTCGTCGCCGCGGCCTCCGGTTCCACTTTTCGCTGAATTTCGCTCAAAAGCTCGGCTGCGACTTCGCTGCTTTTGAAACGAATGCTGCAGTCTTCTTTCTTTGGGAAAGCCAGCAACGGAATAGCTCCATGCCAGACAGTTTCCTCGTCAATCACTGATGCGCACAGGCGTCCTTCGGCTTTGATGAGATAGTTGACGTTCATCTCGGCAAAAATCGCTTTCACGTCATCGCGTGGAGTTGAAGCAATAGAAATCTCAAGGGCAATTCCACGGGTAGCGGCATCCGCGAGTGCAGCGGCGAGCTTTTCAAGGCATGCGGCGGACGCGTAGGGTGCGGCAATAAAAATGCTTTTCGATGCGTTCTCGATGTCATTCACTAAAGCCTCCACGGCTCTTGCCGACCTAACGAGGATATTTCGATCGTCCTGTCTGTTGTCGTTTGCCGCAAAGACTTCATACCCCAGCTTGGCGTAGGTCTTGAGCCTCTTTTGGTACATGCGCGCGAACATGGGTATCGACAGGTCAACATAGTCGAATATCTCAACCCGCTGTTTGCCCTCGTGGCTTCTGTGTAGCCTACCTGCCTGCTGCGTTATGCTGCCGTCCCAAGATATTGGAGTGGCAATGAGCAAAGTGTCAAGGTAAGACAGGTCGAAGCCCTCGCCCAGAAGACTTTCAGTTGCGACGATGATTCGATGCTCATGCTCAAAGCTGGGAAGACTCTTCAGTATTGCTTTTCTTTCTTTGGCGTCGATTTCTCCGGTTAAGAGTATGGGTTCGTGTCCACGGCTTTGAAGTAGCCTGCATAGCTCTTCGGCATGCTTTTTTCTTTTAGATAGCACAAGCGGATGCCGGCCGTTTGATGCGGCCTCGAGGGCGTCCTCGATAATTGCTTCGTTTCTCGCGGCGTGTACACACAGGAGATCGAGAATTTGGTTAAAGGATGCTCCTGGTTCGTAGGTGGGTAATCGAATTCCGGTGAAACGCGGTCTAACAATGCGCTGAATCCCCTGCTGGATTGCTTGCGTTTTTGGATCGACGACATAGCGAACCGGGCCGCAGAGCATCGAGAGTGCCCGCGTGAGTCCGTCCGAACGCTCGGGCGTTGCGGAAAGGCCATATACATATTTGGCAGGAGCGGACTTGAGGACAAGCTCAAGCTGTGGCGCGGCCGCATGGTGGCATTCGTCACAGATGATGAGACTGTAATCGCGAACGAACTCCTTGGCTAATGACTCGCCGGTTTGGGGATCCTTGCCGGATAGCGACTGGAATGAAGCAATGTCGATGAGACGGCTTATGGCGGTCTTGCCTCCTCCGATTTGCCCAATGAGCGGAGGCTGTCTTTTGCTGATTCGTCCCTTTGGGGTTCGGACGGGCTCTCTGTTGTCCGTGATGTCGAGAAATCGTTCGAGTTGGGATTTCCATTGGGCAATGAGCGCAGTTTTAGGAACGATGACGAGCGTTGGAAGACTAATGGCAGCAATAAGATAAGCTCCGATGACGGTTTTGCCGAACCCCGTCGGTGCGGACATGATCCCGTCTTCATAGCCGAGCATCTTTTCAGCGACAATTTGCTGTTCAGGGCGAAGAGTCCCTTTAAATGCCATCACAATTGGATTGCTCGACTTGCGTTTGTCTGAATAGTGGGCAGAAACGCCGGCTTCTTGAAGCAGCCGCTCAAGTTGAACCTTGCAGCCTCTGGGAATCGCGACGTAGCCATCTCTAAGTTCGCTGAGGTCTATGAACCGCGGTTTGTGGAATACCGATTGATGCATAGATTGTGCGCGGAAGAATTCTGGGTTGGCAAATGTTGCAAGCCTGCGGACTTCCATTTGAGCTGCGGGACTCAGAGATTTTTCGGGGATATAGAGCATATCGGCCTGCGTGACGGACAGCGATGACGGGAAGTCCTGCGGCGTGAGCGGAAGCCGCTTTCGCGGCCTCTGAGAATGTGGCGCGGCGGTGTTTCCCACCACTGCAGCTGATATTCCATGCGGTTTATTGTCGATGCTTTCGATCAGATTTTGCACCGTTGCATGTGGAACCAGCTGAATTTGCGAAAGGTAAAGCCATTGATCGGGAAAGGGCTCAAATTGCTCGTCAACAAATACACTGTTCCCTTTTCGCTGTGCTTTTCCTTGAAAAGGCAGCGCTATGAGATTTCCGAAGCCGCCCTCAGGAATGGTGGACTGTGCGGGCAGCATTCGGTCAAAAGCTTCAAAGGTGATTGTCTTGTTGAGCGCCGCCGCTTCGGTGATAAGGCTGCTTCCAAATTCTCGTGCGATCTTTGCGCGGGTGAGCTCTAGGAAGAAAAACCAGACATGAGCGCCGTTACCTGATCTCGATCGCTCGACTGCAGCATCGATTCCATAGTTTTTTGCGACAAGCCGAATGGCGTTTGTCGCTTCTTTCCAATCGGCTCCGTCAAAGTCGATGACCAGGACTTTTGTGTTGCTGTCATTATCGAGAACATATTGACCTATGACGTCTCGGAGTCTGTCGTCACTGCCCTTGAAATGGGAGATGATCGCGGTATCGCTCAACTCGGGGAAGACGCGGTTGCCGCATTCAGCGCATTTGGTTTTCTGACGATTTGCTTTGGGACAAATGCCTGACTTCCACTCGTTTGCGCAGACGGGCGTATAGCCGATTCCCCCGTCTTTTCTGCGGTACCCATGGGCGTAAACATCTTTGCGGCCAGTAAAGAGATTGCGAAAGAGCTCGAGTTTGTCGCGCGCTGGGCTCGCACTGGTGACGATTCCTTCGACCTGTGCCCGTCTATCGAAAGATTCGCTAGCTTTCTCCCATTCTTCCAGTGTTGCGTAACGGATGTCTGGACCGTTGCCGCAGATGACGATTTGGCTGTGCGGCTCCGATACATGGGCGACGGTTTTCTTGAATTGGAATAGCGTACCCCCGATGAGGGCGTATTGATGCGTGACGGTGCTCATGTAAATGCCGTTCTTGTCGGAGTTCATTGAAATGAGGGTACGTTATTTTGATTTTTAAGGGACTCGACTCTGATTTTGGTTCGGCGATAGCGGAGTACAGCTCCGTGAGTGGTGTTTGGCTGATGTCAAAATGTGCGGTAGCTGTTGCTGAATGGGTTTTGGCGACCATGAGGTGGGCTGGAGGCGCAGGAAACTATCCTCGAATAGACCCTGTGGGCAAAAAATGGCAAATATGAGTACTGTGGTTTGAGCGGTAACATATCATCTGGAAAGTATTTAAGACCAATCGATTCGGATTGGATATAATCAACCCTCTAAACATGGCGATTCGGGACTTTATGACGCTCGGAATTGGCGGAAGATGGCAATTTCAGCCAGATTTCGCTGTTACTAAACTGGTAACAGTACTCATATTTGCCATTTTTTGCCCAGAGGGTATCGCAAGGGGGTTGAACAAAGCATCGATCGCCGCCAATTTCTCGATTGGCTGGTTGGGCGGCGGTAGCGCGCGCAGACGTGGTGTAAGAGCGTCCCGAGGTCCGTCGCTGCAAGTCCCGAT
>CAJMPY010000027.1 GCA_905215385.1 uncultured bacterium
GGAATTGGTCAAAATCGTTTGACTATTAGCGGCTAAAATCGCCCGGCGCTAACACCGGAGTCGGTGCAGGTGTGGGAGCCTGGTCACAGGCGGGTGCGGATGCGGACTCAATGACAGGTGCAGACTCAGATGCCGCTTCTGGCTTAGCTATGGAATCTGTCGGTTCCACGGAGATGGACGTGTCTTCGGTCCCGGTTTTGGCATCGGCCTGCGGAGTGTCCTCTGCCTCGACGTTCGGCTTGGCCTCGACCGGCGTGGATACCATGGTGGTGATGCCGGCGTTGGCGTTCTCGGGGTCGTAGACAACCGTGAGCGAGATGGCAGGCTGGGGCGCCTCGGGCTCCGGTGTTGCCTCGGCAGCATCTTGATCCGCGAGCTCGTCGGACTGATTGTCCTCGGTGTTGTCGCCAAAGACATCGTGGTTCTGGAACACGGGCCCCTCGGGCTGGCCAGCCGCCTCTTCGGTTGTCGACTTGGATGCCTCGTTGAGCTCCGCAGCGGCTTCCTGCTCAGTCATGACTTCGGGATCGGTCATGTCGGCGAGTTCGGTTTCGACCTCTGTTGTTACCTCAAGAACAACTTCGACCTCTGCCTCGGGCTCCGGCACGGCTTCAGTCACGGCTTCGGGCTCGGGACGCTTAACGTGCTTAGGGCGCACGGCCTTGAGGTCCTTCTCACTGCGCTTTTTCTTTTTGTAGGACTGCTTAGCGCCCTTGGCGGTCTTGGGCTTGTCCTCGCCCTTGGCAAGTGCGGCATCCCAGGCCTCGTTGGCGATGACGGTGGCATACAGGCGACCGCCCTTAAAGACGGTCAGCTTAATGCAGTCGTCAAGCTCTTCGAGCAGCTCGCGCGTGGATTCGAAGCCCAGGTCATAAGCGGTCATGTCGCCAGCGGTGAGCGCCTCCTCGACCTGTGTCATAAACGTTTGCTTGCCACACCCAATCGCATCGCGCAGCAGGCGATACAGATAGATGTGGTTGCCCAGCGATAGCGTGGGCCTAACTATTGTCTTGCTCATGGCAAATCTCCTCTTTACACACGTAAAGCATCTTACCATCGCATAGCGTTCGCCATGGCGGCACCCAAGGCAAACGGGCGCGAACCGCTATCGATTCGCGCCCGTTGTACAGGTTGCCTATCTGGGGATGCAGTGCCTAGTTGCCCGATGTCGTGCCTTGGCTTGAACTGTCAGATGTCGTGCCCGATGTGGTGCCACTCGAATTGCTGTTGCTGCTGTTTGCTGTGCCCGTTCCCGACGTGGTGTCGTTCGCCTGGTCGCCCGTGCTCGGTTGAGAGCCGTCAGTCGTTTGGCTTGAGTCAGTCGCGCCGGATTGCGTGCCGCTGTTGTTCGCAGAGGAATCGGTGCCCTGCGATTGGTTTTGGGTGTTCGAGGACGAATTGGCAGAGGTAGAACTGTCTTGCGTATCGTCCGTCTGTGCCTGCTGATCCTGCGACTGGGTGTTGCCATTTGCATCGCTCTCGGTCGTGCGCGACGACAGGATTGGCTCGGGACGCTCGCCCAGACCCTCACCGGCAGTGGTGATAAGGATGGCGCCGGCGCAGGCGATGACCGCGACGATGGCGATAGCGATCGAGAAGACGATGACCTTCTTTTGCGTCTGGCTGCGCTCAGCCGCCGCCTTGGCGCGCAGGCTGTTGGGAGCGACGCGCGCCGTGGTCGCGCGTCCCGCAACCTGGCGCATCTCCTGCGTGGTTGCGGCGCCACCTAGGTGCTCCTCGACATTGGGCTCAACGGGCTCGTAGGCGCCGGTAGGGTAGTCGACAGCGGCATGCGTGCCCTTGATTGCTTCGGCGCTGGCGGAGATAAAGTGACGGTAGATCTGCGAGGACACAACGGTGATGACCGAGCTCACGGCGGCACCAATCACCGAGCCGGCAATGCCGATCTTTGAAGCAAGCGCCACGCTCGTGGCGGCAGCTGCGGCGCCGGCGATGATCTGGGGAATGGAAATGTCATCGAACAGGCCCTTTTTGGGCGCGATGGCCATGGTCTGTCCGATGGAATGGTTCTCGTGCACGCCGTTGTTGAGCGATGCCGGCGTCATGACACGCGTGCGCGGCGCGTCGGTGTACTTGGTCGTCATACGGGGTCCTCCCGGTGTAAATCTGCTTCGTTTCGTGTAGCCATCAGGGTACCCACCAGATGTGAATCGTACGTGACATTTAACAGATACCATCAACTCATCAAGGGGGGCTTGCTGTCTTTGGCGAAATAGCTTGATGCTAAACTGGACTTACGATTGCGAGGTGGTTTACGTGATGTACCCGTATATGACATTCGAAGACGGTACCGAGGTCATTCATTCTGACCTGATTACAGATGGCGATATCGAAAAGGTTATCGTGCATTTTGAGCGACCGACGGCAGGGGGCTTCGACTCCGCTCGTTGTGAGTTGCCTTCCTGTTCGTGGACTGACTGGGAAGGGCATTTTACTCAGAGTGAAAAACGAGCTTTCGAAGAGTGTTTGAGCAAATAATTTAGATTAGTTCGAGTTTAGTTCGAATAAAGAAGCCGAATGCGACGACCTAAAGCGTATGCATTTTTAGTATTAGATGCGTATGAAATGGAGGATGTGAATGGATGAGCTAATAGACTTTAAAAAACGATTTCTCAAGAATGGCGAGCTGGTTTCAATTCCAAAAAAGGAAAGCTATAAAAGAATCATGCTGCTATGGGCCGTCTCTTTCTTTGAATTAAATACAAGTTATACGGAGCTTCAGGTTAATCGTGTGCTTTCACAGCTCTATCCTGATTATGCCGTGTTGAGGCGGTATTTGGTTGATTATGGATTCCTATTAAGGGATGAACGAGGCCTGAAATACGAGGTTAATCGTGATGTTCACGGTATTGAGAGCTAGCCGTCCGGTTCGGGTCCTATTTATTGCTAGAGGGATAAGCGAAATAGGCAATTGGTGTGCGAATATTGCTTTGCCAATGCTGATTTACGAGGTAACTCACGATGTTTCTGCAACTGCTTTGATGGTCTGCTGCAGATTTGCCCCCTCTCTGTTTTCAGTTGCGCTCGCGCAGCTGCCTCAGAAGATGGGTATCGGGACACTGCAGGCCATGAGATTGGCAGACTTAATTCGCGCGGGATTATTCGTTTGCTATATTTTTATTGATAGTAAATGGAGTATGTTTGCTATTACGTGTGCGGTATCGCTTTGCCGAACGGTTGAAATGCCCTGCTTTTACTCGTTGTTAAGAGCCAATACGAATAGTATCAATCGCGACGTAATTAATAATTCGTTTGGGTTTCTGCAGAATTTGATGATGGTTCTGGGGCCAGTTGCCGGCGGTTTTGTTGTCGCTCAATTTGGGGCGGAGGCTGTTCTTGCATTAGACGCGCTTTCTTTTGCCGTGTCGTTCTGGTTGCTGCGAGATGTTCCGTCGGTTATCGAGGTTAATGATAAAGAGGGGATAAGCAAAAATGAAAAATACAGGACTGCATTTAGTGATCTTAGCGCGAAGCACTTGGCAATTGGTTTCCTATTAATCGATATTTCTAGTGGCGTGGCATTCGGCTCTCTGAATTCTCTTTTGCCAGCTATAGCGCAATTGCAATTTGACTCGTCATCGATACAATACGGATTCCTTCAGAGTAGTCTTACAATCGGACTGTTGTTCGGAAATACAATATATGGTCGTTTAATCAGTGGTTCCGATTGCGTTAAATCATATTGTTTTGTGACGTATCTTGCGCTCGGTGCGTATCTGGCGTTTGGCTATCGCTATGCGTCTGGGATATCGTTTATTTTCCTTTTTATCGTCGGTGCCGGAAACGCCATTCAAGATGTGCTTCTCATAACATCGCTGCAGGATTTGGCGAGAGACGGATCTGAATCGATAGGCCTGTTTTCAATTAGGGAGTCTTTGCAATCGGTTGCTGTTGTTATTTCAACACTCCTTGTTTCGCTGTTCACGAGCATCGCGATGTTCTCAATTCTCGTTACAGGACTTGGTGTATTTTCAATTATGATGGTAGTTGTGTTTCAATTGAATTATTTGCGAAAGATGTGACGTTGATATGCCTTAATTTTGGAATACATGCTCTTAGCACAGGTTGGCGTCTCAGTAAACTGGGAGGTTGCTTTGGCTAGTTAGAGATATGTGAACGTCCGTTAGACTGAATCTCAGGGTAGAAGGGGCCTCCAGTGTCCAGATCAACAAGGCAATGCTGCGTTTCGGCTAATAAGAACGATGGCTTTTTGCGTGTGGCGGCGGCGTCGCCGCGGATTCGCGTGGCCGATGTCGAGGGCAATGCCGAGGTTGCGCTGACGGCTGTTCGTGAGGCTGCCGAGCGCGGCGTTCGCGCGTTGGTGCTGCCCGAGCTCAACCTGTGCGGCTATACCGCGGCTGACCTGTTCCATAACCGCACGCTGCTGCATGCCTGCGAGGCGGCGCTCGTGCGCATTCTCGATAAAACCCGTGAGCTGCCGATCGTCTTTACCATCGGTCTTCCCGTCGCGGTGGCCGAAAACATCTACAATTGCGCCGCCGTGTGCTGTGCGGGCGAGCTTTTGGGCCTTACGGCCAAAAAGTACTTGCCCAACTACGGAGAGTTTTATGAGCGCCGCTGGTTTGCTCCGGCGCCGGCCGATCCCGTGTGGATTGAATTTGCTGGTCAGGGTCCGGTGCCGCTTGGCTCGGGGCTTGTCTACCGCTGCTGCGATGAAGGTGCCGAGGATCTGGTGCTGGGTGTCGAGGTGTGCGAGGACCTGTGGGTACCGGCGCCCCCCTCGACCGAGATGGCGCTTGCTGGCGCGACGGTGATCCTCAACCCGTCGGCCTCGGACGAGATTATCGGCAAGGCGGATTACCGCCGCAGCCTCATCTCCAACCAGAGTGCGCGCCTGTACTGCGCCTATGCCTACGCGGATGCGAGTGAGGGCGAATCTACGACCGACATGGTCTTTGCGGGCGAGAACCTGATCTACGAAAACGGCTCTAAGCTGGCCGCCACCAAACTGCTTACCTGCGACATGGCGGTTGCCGATGTCGACCTCGATCGTCTGGTTGCCGAGCGCCGCCGCTCGACGACGTGGACACGCGCGGACGATGCGCCGGAGGACACGACCGTTGAGTTTTCGTTTGAGGGTGTGTTGGCCGAAGAGCCTGTCCTGCGCGATGCCTGCGATATCGACCGCGTTTTCCCGCGCGCGCCCTTTGTGCCGGCCGACCATGGCGACCTGGCCGAGCGCTGCGAGACCATCCTCGACCTGCAGACCGCGGGCCTCAAGACCCGCCTTGCCCATACGGGCACCAAGGCGGCCGTCATCGGCCTTTCGGGCGGCCTCGATTCCACGCTGGCGCTCCTCGTGACCGTGCGTGCGTTCGACGCCTTGGGCCTGCCGCGCACCGGTATCACGGCCGTGTCCATGCCCGGCTTTGGCACGACGCGCCGCACCAAGTCCAATGCCGAGTCGCTTGCTCGCGACCTGGGCGTGAGCTTCCGCGAGGTTTCGATCCACGCGGCCGTGGAACAGCACTTCAAGGACATTGAGCACGATCCGGCCGTGCAGGACGTGACCTACGAGAACAGCCAGGCGCGCGAGCGTACGCAGATTCTCATGGACCTGGCCAATCAGGCTGGCGGTTTTGTCATCGGTACGGGCGACCTGTCGGAGTTGGCGCTCGGCTGGGCTACCTATAACGGCGACCACATGAGTATGTATGCCGTCAACGCGAGCGTGCCCAAGACGCTCGTGCGTCATCTGGTGCGCTATGCGGCCGATGTCTTTGGCGGACGCATCGCCGAGGTGCTGCTCGATATCCTCGATACGCCGGTGTCTCCCGAACTTCTGCCGCCCACGGGCGACGGCGAGATTGCGCAGAAGACCGAGGATTTGGTGGGCCCGTACGAGCTGCACGACTACTTCCTCTACTACCTGCTGCGTTTTGGCTTTGAGCCGGGCAAGATCTACCGCATGGCGCTCAAGAGCTTCGAGGACGTCTACGACGCCAAGACCGTCCACACGTGGCTGCGTACGTTCTACCGCCGCTTCTTTGTCCAGCAGTTTAAGCGAAGCTGCCTGCCCGACGGCCCCAAGGTGGGCTCGGTGACGCTCAGCCCGCGTGGTGATTGGCGTATGCCGAGTGACGCCAGCTCGCGTCTGTGGCTTGCGCAGATCGATGCGCTCAATCCGATTGACTAAGGTTGGCTAAATTGAACCAATACGGGGGTTGCAAGCGTTACACTTTTGCAATCTGATGGCCCGTATCGCGCGGCGCTCTTGTCGGAGCGCCGCGTTTTTTATATCGAAAGGTGGCACCATGCAGGCATCGCAGCGTCTCGACCGCTTTGGCGCGGAGGTATTTGCCTCGCTCAATAATAAGCTTCTTGTGCTTAAGGCCCAGGGCAAGACCATTTACAACATGAGCGTGGGCACGCCTGACTTTAAGCCGTACGACCACGTGGTCGAGGCGCTGGTCCAGGCCGCCCAGGACCCCGAGATGTGGAAGTATGCCCTGCGCGATCTGCCCGAGCTTAAGCAGGCCGTGTGCGATTACTACGAGCGCCGCTTTGGCGTTTCGGGCATCACGCCGTCCATGGTGCAGTCGTGCAACGGCACGCAGGAGGGCGTGGGCCATTTGGGCCTGGCGCTGCTCGATCCGGGTGACACCATTCTGGTTCCCGATCCGTGCTACCCGGTCTTTGAGGCGGGTGCCAAGATCGCCGATGCCAAGCTCGAATACTATCCGCTGGTTGCCGAGCATAATTACCTGCCCTATGTGGCGGGCATCGATCCCGAAGTGGCCGATCGTGCCAAGTACATGATCGTGTCGCTGCCCGCCAACCCGGTGGGCTCGGTGGGCACGCCCGAAGTCTACGAGGAGATTATCGCCTTTGCCCGTGAGCATGACCTGCTCATCGTCCATGACAACGCGTACTCCGATATCGTGTTTGACGGCGAGCCGGGCGGAAGCTTTTTGCAGTATCCCGGCGCGCTCGAGGTGGGCGTGGAATTCTTCTCGCTTTCCAAGTCGTTTAACGTCACCGGTGCCCGCATCGGCTTTTTGGTCGGTCGCGAGGACGTGGTCTCGGCCTTTGCCAAGCTGCGCAGCCAGATTGACTTTGGCATGTTCTTCCCGATCCAAAAGGCTGCCATCGCCTGCCTGAACGGTCCGCGCGATGAGGTTGAGGCACAGCGTCTGAAGTACCAGGAGCGCCGCGATGCCCTGTGCGACGGCCTTGAGGACTTGGGCTGGGAGCGTCCCAACGCGCATGGTTCGATGTTTGTGTGGGCCAAACTTCCCGGCGGCCGTACCGATTCCATGGCGTTTTGCGAGGAGCTCATGGAGAAGGCCGGCGTTGTGGTGACGCCGGGTGCGAGCTTTGGGCCTTCGGGCGAGGGGCACGTGCGCATGGCGCTGGTCTTGCCGCCCGATCAGATCGCTCTGGCCGTCGAGGCTATTCGCGAGGCGGGTCTGTATTAAAAAGACATTTAGGCGCGTCAATAGCTCGAAACCGATTTCGGGCAGTTATCTTACGAATTCTGCAAACAATTTCGGTAAACGGTCGATTTTTGGCTGCGAATAGGCGCATAATCAAAGTCCCGATTGGCTATATTGGGATTACGGCAAGCCGCCTCGGTCGTTCCCGGGCGGCCTGTTTGTGGAGAGAGATGGGAGTTTCTAATGGTTAACGAGAAGAAGGTCGCTATTGTCGGCTGCGGTTTCGTCGGTTCGTCTTCGGCGTTCGCACTGATGCAGAGTGGTCTGTTCTCCGAGATGGTCCTCATCGACGTGGACAAGAACCGCGCCGAGGGTGAGGCACTGGATATCGCGCACGGCATGACGTTTGCCGAGCCGATGAAGATTTACGCCGGCGATTATTCCGATGTCGCCGATGCTGCCATGATCGTCGTCACCGCTGGCGCTGCCCAGAAGCCCGGTGAGACTCGCCTGGACCTGGTCAACAAGAACGTCAGCATCTTTAAGTCCATTATTCCCGAGATTAAGAAGTCCGGCTTCGACGGCATTCTACTAATCGTCTCCAACCCGGTCGACGTTCTGACCTATGCCGCCATCAAGATGTCCGGTCTGCCCGAGGGCCACGTCATCGGATCCGGCACCGTGCTCGACACCGGCCGTCTGCAGCAGATGCTCGGCGCTCACGTCGAGGTCGATCCGCGCGACGTTCAGGCCTACGTCATGGGTGAGCACGGCGACTCCGAGTTTGTCGCTTGGTCCAGCGCTCAGGTTGCCGGCGTTCCGCTGAACACCTTCTGCGAGCTTCACGGCCATCTGGAGCATGAGGCTGCCGAGAAGCGCATCGCCGAGGACGTCAAGAACTCCGCCTACACCATCATCGAGAAGAAGCACGCCACCTACTACGGCGTCGCCATGGCCGTTAAGCGCATCTGCACTGCCGTCATGCGCGATGAACAGACCGTTCTGCCCGTCTCCTCGCTCATGGTGGGCGAGTACGGCCTGTCCGATCTTGCCATCTCCATGCCGACCGTCGTTGGCCGCGACGGCGTTGTCTGCCGCGTCCCCGTGCCGCTGAACGATGACGAGCAGCATGAGCTCACCGTCTCCGCCAAGGCCCTCAAGGACATCATCGACAGCGTCGACTTCTCCTGCTAAATTAGGCTCGTTTGCCAGCAAGCTACAATGAAGGCGCCTGGGTCCACACGACCCGGGCGCCTTTTTGGTGAAAAGCAACCTGATCCCAACGCACCATCCCAATGCGCCATAGTTGATGGGAGAGCCATGTCGGATTCGCCTAATTTTTTGACCTATGCCCAGACGGCGTTTGATCCGTTTGAGGAACGGCCGTTCTGCGCGGTGGATAGCCTGGTCTTTGCATGGCTGTCATATCTGCGTTTGCCGGGGGATATGCCGGAGCTTACCGGCTGGCAGGGACTGGACGTGCGTGAGTTGCTGCGCGCCGAGTGCTACCAAGACATGATTGGCGACCTGTGGGATCCGGAGGGGAGCCGTTCCTTGTTGGAGGCTGTGGCAGCAAGCCCTCGCTACCGTGGCGTTCGTGTTTGCGGCTATCGTACCGTGAATGATGCCGAGACGACGGAGCAGTTTGCGGCTATGACGTTCCGATTTCCGGCGGGGTTTAGCTATCTTTCCTTCCGGGGGACCGACAGCACGATTGTGGGCTGGAAAGAGGACTTTAACATGGCGTTCCGGTGTCCTGTGCCGGCCCAGGAATCCGCGGCGCGTTATGTGGACGAGGCAGCGGATACGATTGACGGGCCGCTTTTGTGCGGAGGTCATTCCAAGGGTGGAAACCTTGCGGTGTACGGTGCGGCGATGTGCTCCGATGTCGCCCGTGAGCGAATCGAACGGGCGTATTCCCATGATGGTCCGGGCTTCGTCGAGGAGTTTCTGAACGGCAACGCCTTCGCTGATCTATCCAGTCGAATCGACAAGACGCTACCTCGGTCGTCGATTTTTGGCATGATGTTCGAGACACAGGAGGACTATGCCATCGTTGAGAGCACCGAGTTCAGCCTGCTGCAGCACAATCCCTTTAGCTGGGTGGTTGATGGTCGCGACTTCGTGTACTGTGAGCGTCTGTCCGCCGGCGCGCGCTACGTCGACGGTTCCATTCGCGAGATGCTGCTTGCGGTGACACCTAACGAGCGCGAGCGTTTTGTAGATGCATTGTTCTCCGTGTTTGAGGCCACGGGTGCGGTGCGGTTTGCGGATATCGCTGGGAATCTACGCGAGAACCTGCCTGTGATGCTTCAGGCTGCACAAGGCTTCGACAAGGATACGCGACGCTTTGTCTCGCAGACCATCGTGGCAATCCTTAAATGCGCGCTGCTGCCCAAACGGCCCCAGATCGATATGCCTGCCGCCGGTAAGAGCCTGGCAGAACAGCTCGATGCATGGCAGTCCGAGCTCCTGCGCTAGCCATTGGTGCAAAGCAACCTGTCCCCGATGCACCAATCTTCGATGCGCCTGGGGCGGGCTCGACCGCTATACTGGTTCGTGCTTAATTCGATCTAGAACGGAATGCCGTATATGAAAATCAATCACGCGATTCTGCATATCCTGGACTTTGACTCTGCCGTCAACGTTATGAGCCAGCGAGAGCTCGATATCGAGAGCCGCACCGTGCGCAACTTTGTGACCACACATTTGCGCCGTGCCCGTACATCGGCCGATAACAAGCGCGCCACGTTTGCCGAGAACTCCGCATTCGGCGGCGAGCTCAAGGGCTATTTCTTTGGCGAGCGCGAGTTCGTGGACCTGTCGCAGCAGATTGCGGAGTTTATCTCCTCCGAGCTCACCAAAGCCGAGAAAGCCGAATCTACCGATGTGCTCGTGGCTGATTTTGACGACGATGAGGATGCCCGCTGGTTTGCCGTGATGCTGCTGGGCTCCAAGCAGGCTTTTATGCACGAGGTGGGCCGCGAGGAGGGGGAGGTGCGCAACGACATCGCGCGCCACTACGCTATTCTGCCAAACCCCTCGCAAAAGGTGCCGAGCTATGCCATCGTGCGCGCGAGCACCATGGAGATCGGCTATGTGGACAAGAAGCGCAAGATTGCCGGCGAGGACCGTATGCTTATCCCAGATGGCTTGCTTCAGTGCGACACGGGCGTATCGGGCAAGGAGGTCATCGACACCGTGACGCGTGTGGTCGAGGAAGTCGCCGAGGAGCACGGTGCCAATACGGCCGTAGCGCTCGCTAAGGTTAAGGCTGCCGTTGCCGAGAAGGTTGAGGATGACGAAGAGCTGCCGCCTTGGGATATCGTCGATGAGGTCTTTGAGGACGAGCCGGTCATCAAGGAAAGCGTGCGCGCGGCACTGACCGAGGAGAAGGTGCCCGAGCGTGTGCCCGTGGAACGCAAGCAAGTCGAGCGCGCGGCGGTGCGCAATCACAAGATTCGTACCGACACGGGAATCGAGATCAGCTTCCCGGCCGAGATGGGTTCGAACTCCGAGTACATCGAGTTCGTCAACGAACCCAACGGCCTCATCTCCATCGAGCTCAAGAATATCGGCAGCATCGAGAATCGATAAACTGCGCTTGGACGTTGCAAAAAACAAAGGCCGAAGCCTCGGATGAGGGCTTCGGCCTTTTTACTTGGGGCTTAATTACGCTACTGGTTGAGCATAAGTCAGCGAAAACGCCCCAGAGCGAGCAAGGTGACGTGAAAGAGGAGAGCATTGACCTTTTGGTCATGCCCGACGATTGAACGTCAGATTGCCGCTTAGGGGCGTTTGCAGCGTCGAGTGCTTACGGCGTTTGGTAAAACGCAGTAAGCATTAAAGCTGGCGCAGACCTTCCTCGAGGCCGGTCTTGCTGTCGGTCTTCTCGTCGCGCATCTTGATGACGCGGGCGGGGACACCGGCCACGACGGCACCGGCGGGGACGTCCTCGACGCACACGGCGCCGGCGGCAACGACAGCGCCCTTGCCTACGTGCACGCCCTCCAGGACCACGGCGTTGGCGCCGATCATAACGTCGTCCTCGATGATGACGGGCGTGGCACTGGCGGGCTCCACAACGCCTGCCAGTACGGTGCCGGCGCCGATGTGGCAGTTCTTGCCCACGGTTGCGCGGCCGCCCAGCACGGCGCCCATATCAATCATGGAACCCTCACCAATGACGGAGCCGATGTTGATGATGGCGCCCATCATGATGACGGCGCGGTCGCCAATCTCGACGCGGTCACGAATGATCGCGCCCGGCTCGATGCGGGCGTTGATGCCCTTAAGGTCGAGCATGGGCACGGCGGAGTTGCGGCAATCGTTCTCCACATCGTAGTAATCGATGGAATCGGCGTTGGCGTCCAGGATGGCCTTAAGCTCATCCCAGTCGCCAAAGACGGTCTTGCCGCGACGACCGCCGTAGACATGTGCGTCGCCCCAGGCAACCTTCATGCCGGGCTTCTCGCGCACGTACAGCTTGACAGGCGTCTTTTTGGGCGCGGTGGCGATGTAGTTGATAATCTCTTGTGCATCCATCTCGGCTGCGTTACTCATATGCTGTTTCTCCTTTGCGTGGATTCGGTTGATACCTGGTTAGGCGAACATGACCTGGTCGAAGGTATAGAAGCCGGGTTCGCGGGTGATGAGCTTCTGCGCGGCTGCTAAGGCACCGTTGACGAAGATCTGACGGCTCGTGGCGCGGTGAGCGAGCGTGACCTCCTCGTCCTGGCCAAAGAAACTCACCTCGTGCACGCCGGCGACGGTGCCGCCGCGCAGCGAGTGCATGCCGATCTCCTTGGGGTCACGCGCGCCGCACATGCCCTCGCGGCCATAGACGGGGTGGTAGCCTGCCTCGGGCTCGGCCTCGACTACGGCGTCGAGCAGCAGCTTTGCGGTGCCGCTGGGGGCGTCGACCTTTTGGTTGTGGTGAGTCTCGACAATCTCGCAGTCAAAGCCGGGCAGCTCACGCGTGGCCTGGGCCACTAGATGACGCAGGGCTGCGATGCCGATGGAGTAATTGCCCGAGTGCATAACGCGGGTGTTCTGGCCCAGCTCACGCAGACGGTCCATCTGCTCGGGGGTGTAGCCTGTGGTGCCCGAGACCAACGCCGCGCCCGTGCGCTCGACATAGGCGACGACGGCATCGAAGGTCACGACGTTCGAGAAGTCGATAATCACATCGGCGGCCGGTGCGTTCTCGAGCTCGCTCAAATCGAAGCCAATCTGGGCGACGATGTCGAAAACGGGTTGACCGGCGGCGTCGACAACGCCCTCGGCGGTGGTGCGGATGAGCGAGCCCATGCGGCCCGTTCCCATAATGACGGTCTTAATCAAGCAGACCAGCTCCCTTCAGGGCATCGGTAAGTGCAGAGCGCGTGTCGTTGGCCATGGGGCACAGCGGCATGCGGTAGTTTGCCTCGATCATACCCATCTGAACGAGCGCCTCTTTGACGGGGATGGGGTTGACCTCACTAAAGAGGGCATTGATGAGCGGCTGGCCGGCAATTTGGATATCGCGGGCACGCGCCACGTCACCGTCCAAATAGGCGCGGCACATGTCATGCACGAGCTGCGGCTGAACATCGGCCCACACGCTGATGGTGCCCGAGGCGCCCAGGCTCATGAGCGGCACGGTGAGTGCATCCTCGCCCGAGTACATGCGGAAGTCATCGGACAGCAGGTGGGCGATCTTGGCCGCGTAGGCGACGTTGCCCGATGCCTCCTTGATGCCCATGATGTTGGGGTGCGCGGCCAAGCGCTCTACGTTGCGCTCGCTGATGCCGCAGCCACAGCGGCCGGGGATGTTGTACAGGATGCAGGGGATGTCCACGGCATCGGCGACGGTCTTAAAGTGCTGATAGATACCCTCTTCGTTGGACTTGTTGTAGTAGGGGGTGATGAGCAGCAGGCCGTCGGCGCCCAGGCCCTGATAGGTGAGCGACTTGGTGAGCATGGTCTGCGTGGAGTTGGAGCCCGAGCCGGCGATGACGGGGACGCGTCCTGCAACATGCTTGACCACGGCGGCGACGACGGAGTTGTCCTCGTCATCGGTCATCGTGGCACTCTCACCGGTGGTGCCCAGGGTGAGGATGGCATCGGTGCCATTTTGCAAGTGGAAATCGATAAGGCGCTCGAGCGCGTCAAAGTCGACGCTGCCGTCCTTTTTAAACGGCGTGACGAGGGCGACGATCGAGCCCTCGAGGTTGCGGATATCCATGTTCTTCTCCTTCGCCTCCGCGATCTGGATGCGTTTGTTCCATTGAGCTGCGACTGCCAGGCGCTCGTCTTGGGCGCGATGGCGGGCACTTTCGGCGCGCGACTTGGCCAGCAGCTCGCGGCCGCACGGCAGCACGTCGAGCGTGGCAAAGTAATCGCCCGGGCGCTCGGCGCGGCGGATGAGGTCTGCCGAGCCATCGGGGCGCAGCAGGACCTCGGCGGAGCGCAGACGGCCGTTGTAGTTGTAGCCCATGGAGTAGCCATGCGCGCCGGTGTCGTGAATCACGAGCAGGTCGCCCATGTCGATATGCGGCAGCTCGCGGTCGATGGCGAACTTGTCATTGTTCTCGCACAGATTGCCCGTGATGTCGTAGGTGTCCGTAACGGGCGTTATGGTCTTGTCGTCGCCACCCGGCTGGCCCATCACCGTGATGTGGTGGTAAGCGCCATACATGGCGGGACGAATGAGGTCGACGGCACTGGCGTCCACGCCGATATAGTCCTTGTAGATTTGCTTCTCGTGGATGGCCTTGGTGACCAGGCACCCATAGGGGCCCATCATAAAGCGGCCCATCTCGGTACAGATCGCCACATCGCCCATGCCGGCGGGAACCAGAATCTCGTCGTAGGCCGTGTGCACCCCTTCACCGATGGCGTGGATGTCGTTGGCCTGCTGCTCGGGCAGATAGGGGATACCGACGCCGCCGGACAGATTGATGAAGGCGACGTGTGCGCCGGTCTCGCGCTCCAGGCGCACGGCAAGCTCAAAGAGGATGCGCGCGAGCTTGGGGTAGTAGTCGTTGGTGACGGTGTTGCTGGCAAGGAATGCGTGGATGCCAAAGCGCTCGGCGCCCTTGGCCTTGAGCGTGCGGAAGGCTTCGAAGAGCTGCTCGGTGGTCATGCCATATTTGGAGTCGCCCGGGTTGTCCATGATGCCGTTGGAGAGCTGAAACAGGCCGCCTGGATTAAAGCGGCAGCTGACCGTCTTGGGGATGGGCCCCGCAACACGCTCAAAGAACTCAATGTGGCTGATGTCGTCAAAGTTGACGATGGCACCCAGCTTGTCGGCGAGCTCAAAGTCGGCAGCCGGCGTGTCGTTGGACGAGAACATGATGTCGTGTCCCGTGATACCCAGCGATCGGGCGATCATGAGCTCGGTATAGCTCGAGCAATCGCAGCCGCAGCCGTATTCGTTGAGAATGGAGATGAGCGCCGGGTTGGGGTTGGCCTTGACGGCAAAGTATTCCTTAAAGCCCGGGTTCCATGCAAAGGCGTCGCGCACTTCTTGCATGTTGCGGCGGATGCCCGCCTCGTCGTATAGATGAAACGGCGTGGGGAACTGCTCGACGATATGCTCGAGCGTCTCCTTGTCCACAAACGGCTGCTTGGCCGCATATGCCTCGTTGGGGGTCAATGCCATGTCCCGTAAACCTCGCTATCCAGACGGCGCCATCTGCGCATCGAATCCGCATAGCGTGGACCCCATGTCCGGATAGCGCTCCCGCATTGCTGCAGACAGTCCTGCGGGTGTTTCCCACAGGCCCACCAGGCTTTTCGTGCCTGAAAAACCCAGTTCGGCGGGTTTCGCCTCCCCACGGGGTCAAAGCCTGCCGGCTCGCCCGCGGCTCTTCGTGCCCGCGCCTCTATCAAGTGGTAAAGACCCTACCACGTTGCACTTTACCAAACAAGAGTATTCGTATATAACGTTTAAAAAATGCAGGGATATGCTGGAAACAAGGGTGTCATAATTCTGCATCAAAATAGTGTGTGAATGGATATGCCCCATGAAAGGATCCTTTATGACCGAGCTCCAAGAACTTCGTCGCTATCGTCGCGACCTGCATCGCATTCCGGAGCTCGATTTCGATCTTCCTCAAACCATAGCCTATATCGAGGGCGTGCTCGCCTCGCTTGCCTGTGAAGTGACCCATCCCTGTCCCAGCTGTGTTTGTGCTTTCTTCGACGCTGGCACAGGCGCCGCGCATGCCACGGCGATTCGCGCCGATATGGACGCGCTGCCCATCGCGGAGGCGACGGGAGCGGCCTTTGCCTCGACGCATCCCGGCAAGATGCATGCTTGCGGCCACGATGGACACATGGCCATGGCGCTTGCCGCCGCGACGTATGTCGACCGTACGATTCGCGAACAGCCGGGCGCCATTAGGCGCAATGTTCTCTTTGTGTTCCAGCCGGCCGAGGAAACGACCGGTGGTGCCAAGACGGTATGCGAGAGTGGTGTATTCGAGCGCTATGGGGCCGACCGCATTTTTGGCTTCCATGTGTGGCCCGATCTGCCTGCCGGCACGTTGGCGAGTTGTTCCGGTCCGCTGCTGGCGCGTTCGAGCGAGACGCATATCCATATTCACGGTACGAGCATCCACATCGCTAAGACCTATGGTGTGCCGGTTGGGGAGTCGCACGATGCCGCGTTGGCGGCAGCAAAGTTTTTGGTTGCCGAGCGCGAGCTGATGGACGAGCTGGGCACCGACGAGCCCTGTATCGGTAAGTTTGGTCTGCTGCAGGCCGGTACGGTTTGTAACGCGGTAGCGGGGGAGGCCCATGTGGCCGGAAGCCTGCGTGTGTTTACGGACGACATGTTCGACCGGGCGCGCGAAGGCGTGCGTCGTGTGCTGGACGATGCCTGTGCCGCAACGGGCTGCACGTACGATCTCGACTTTGCCGAGGGCTATCCGCCGGTCGACAACGACCCCGAGTTGTTTGCTCGAATCGCGCCTGCTCTGCCCGACTTACAGCTCGTGGACGAGCCGCTGCTGATTGCCGAGGACTTTGCCTTCTATCAGCGCCATCTGCCGGGCGTGTTTTTCCTGCTGGGCACGGGCGCGCCTGCCGGCCAAGATAACCCGAGCGATTCGGATGGCTGTCCCGCCTATGCCACGAGCGCCCTTCACACTGATACCATGCTCTTTGACGAGGAAATCCTGCTCAAAGGCCTCGATGTCTACAAACGATTACTTTCGCTTGACTAAGGCGTAAGGACTATTTGTTCTAGAAAACACGAACAAACGTACGATATAATAGAGATATAAGTCTATAGAAACGTTTGACGTTACTAACGTAAGGCGATACTATGATTGCATCGTATAAAGATGAGGATACCGAACGCTTTGCCATGGGTGTGCGGGTCAGGAGGTTCGTGCCCTTTGAGCGCGTTGCGCTGAGGAAGATTCGCCAACTGCAGGTTTGTGCTTCGCTTGATGATCTTCGCGTTCCGCCGGGCAACCGCCTGGAAGCTTTGAAGGGCGATCGTGCCGGTCAATATAGCATCCGTGTTAACGAGCGCTATCGGGTCTGTTTTGAGTGGAGACAGGAGATGGCTTGGAATGACGAAATCGTCGATTATCACAAGTGATGAGACCTCGTCCGATTTGCTGTCGCCAGTGACTCCTGGTGAGCTTCTCAAAGAGGAGTTTCTTGTTCCCATGGGCATTTCTCAATATCGCCTTGCGAAAGAGACCGGGATTCCGGCTCAGCGTATCGGGCAGATTGTCTTGGGAAAACGTCGCGTGACGGCCGACACCGACCTCCGTCTTTGCCGTTATTTTGGCCTGACGGATGGTTATTGGCTGCGCGCTCAGGTGGCGTTTGACCTTGAGGCCGAGAAAAGGCGGATCGAACCGGAACTCGATAAGATCGTTCCTGTTCAGCAGGCCATTGCGCTGTAGTGCTCAGAGATGATGGGGGTGGCGTGACGATGAGGCGACGCCGACAGCCTGCCGTATATAGTCCGGGTGGATGCGGGTGCGGTTTGCTGCTGCTTCCGGTCATCGCTGTGAGCATTGGCGTGATGTTTGCGCTTGCTGGGCTTGCCGCGGCGGCGCTCGTGCTGTTTATCACTGCCATCGGCGTGACGATTTGGCTCTGCCGCAATCGCGAGCAACGCCGTGCCGACGGTAAAACCAATGTCGGCTGGGTCGTCTTTCTGATCATTGCGTACCTGCTGAGTGTCAGCTACCTTGTTTTCTTTGTCCTGTTGATGATCAGTGCTTTTACCGGGGAATCCGTCACGGTGGGTTGATCACTGCTGGCAGACGGTCGCGCAAAGTGCGTTTGCTCGGCGTTTGGATAACTGCATTGGCCGTTTACCGCAACCTTAGCTCTCAGCTAATGAATTCAAGTTCAATCCTTCCTACGATGTGCTGTGTGCCGGCGCGGTAGCCGGATCGTAGGAAGGATGAATAATGGCAAAAGAGGGAAAGAAGCCGATCGGCAAGATTGTCCTAGGCGTCATCGTGGTGCTGGTTATCGTCGGTGCCGTGGGCTCTATGGGCGGCAACTCAACCGATTCGTCTGCGAGCGATTCGGCAAAACCTGCCGAGATGACACAGCAGGCTGAGGAGCAAAAAGAACCGCAAGAACCGTATACCATTGCTGACGAGGCTGAAGACGCTTCCAATCAGTTTGCCTATAAGATCACGGGCACGCTGACCAATAACACGGACAAGGAAAAGAGCTACATCCAGATTGAGTATGTTCTGTATGATGCCGATGGCAACCAGGTTGGAACGGCTCTTGCAAACACCAATCATCTGAAGGCGGGTGGCTCCTGGAAGTTCGAGGCGCTGGGTACGGTGTCTCCCGACCAGGTTGCTAGCTGGGAGCGTTCGGACGTAAGCGGTTTCTAGCATGTTGCATGCACTGGGGGAGGTGAAGTCGTATGCCCGATAAAAAGCTGACCGAGGAGTTGCTCAACGAGCTTCTCGATGCGCCGAACATCGATGGCTATATCAGGGAGCACGACTTTGCCGCCCCGTCGCTTTCGGACTACCTGAAGCAGCTGCTGCAGGAAAAGGGCTTGGAGCGCTCGCGCGTGGTTCGTATGGCCGATCTCAATGAGACCTTTGGCTATCAGATCTTTACTGGTGCGCGTCACCCGAGTCGCAATAAGGTGCTGCAGATTGCCTTTGCGATGGCGCTGACGCTCAAAGAGGCCAACCGTGCACTGACGGCTGCCGGGGTAAGCGTCCTTAACTGCAAGGATCGTCGTGATGCGATTATCATCTTTTGCATCGATCGCGGGTGCAGCCTCCAAAAGGTCAACGAGGAGCTGTATCGCTTTGGCGAGGAGACGGTGAGTTAGCGGCTGATATCTGAGCCGGCGGAGCTGCCGAACAAGGATGCATACGAACGGGGCGCGGATGCCATGGGGTGTCTGCGCCCTGCGCTATGATGGAGGCTATGGATACTCAGACCCCAACATATTTCGATGACGAGCTGACCGCAGCGCTTGCCGAGCACCTGGCGTCGCTCGATCGCGACGACAGCTATCGCGTGGAGCGTGTACTTAAGCGCTCGTCCGTTGAAACAACCGAGCTCGTGTACTTTGAAGGAACCGGTGGTGGTTCGCTCGGCCCCTTTGTCCGTAAACGCATCGATGCCTCGGCTCAAATCGGCGGGGCATACGAGCGTCTGTTTGCCGCTCAGCGGGCAGGCAGGCGTTTTGAGCACCTGCCCAGAATCGTCGATTGTCGTCGTGTGGGCGACGAGCTCAACGTGGTTATGGAATACATCGAAGGGGAGACGCTCGGGGTGCTGGTGGACCGTCTGGGAGCTACCCCCGATTATGCGCGCGAAATGTATCCTGCCCTATGCGATGCCGTGGGCGAGCTCCATGCCGGTTTTGCAATGGCGGGGGAGACGTCGGCGCCGGTGATCCATCGCGACCTCAAGCCGTCGAATATCATCGTGACGGGTGCCAACTATACGTCTGATAACGGCATGACGTTTTCATCGCTGGTGATTATTGACTTGGGGATCGCGCGCGTGTGGCGCGCTGGCGCCGATGCCGACACCGTCAAGTTCGGCACGCGACCCTATGCGCCGCCCGAGCAGTATGGGTTTGGGCAGACGAGTGTGCGCAGCGACGTCTACGCACTGGGCGCCCTGTTGTTCTTCTGCTTGACGGGAGTCGACCCTAAACCAGGGCTCGACATGCGCGAGCAATGCGAGGCGCATGGCATTCCCACTCCACTTGCCGATGCCGTCTGCATGTCGATGGCGCTCGACCCGGCCAAGCGTTTTGCGAGTGCGGAAGCGTTGGGACGGGCGACGCGCTCGGCATACGATCTGAGCCGCCCCGTGCGGCCTCCTACACCTGCGCCTGTCCGTACTCCGGCCTCGGAGACGGTGTTGACGCTCCAAGGGCTCCAGAACCCCGCAGGGCTTCCTAGGCCCGCCGCCTCCGCTGCATGCGGCCTGCTCTCTCGCGTTCCGGAGTCTCTGGGCCGCATTTGGAATACGCTTGTCTGTTTCTCGCTGCTTGTGTTCTTTGCCGGAAGTCACTTTGCCGTCTTTCACCCCACGGGAGCAAACCAAAGCTACCCGACGTGGCTTCTCATAATCGAGTATTTTTTCTTTGTCGATGGCCTTATGGCGCTTATGCATTTTGCGCTGCTCGATAAGCGCCGCCTTCGTCGGCGATTTGCACTGCTCGACAGCTATCGCGGCATGAAACTCGCGAAACTCTGGCTCAAGGCATTGGGTGTGCTGCTCCTATGCATGATCGTCATAGTCGCGGTTGCCAATGCGACCGGCGTCGTCGATACTTCCGCTACCTAAAAGAAAAGGGCCCCATTGGGGCCCTTTGCAGTTGCACTTAGATGCGGTTCATCTGAGCGGCGACTTTGTTGTACCAGTCCTGCCACGTGGGCGGGCAGTACTTTTTGGCCGCTGCCGGGGTAAGGGTGGAGCCGTAGTTGGCGCCCAGATAGGCAACGTGAGCGGAGATGCCCTCGCTCCAGCTGCCAAAGCTGCGCCAACCGCCGCCACGGGCACTCCAGCCCCAGGCGTTGTAAGAATTGGCGCAATAAGCACCCTTGGTGCTCTCGATGCAGGCGATGGCGGGGGACCAACGGGGGTCGACACCGGTATTCCAAGCGGCGACGGCAAAGTTATAGCCCTGGCCTGCCATGGGGGAGCCGGCGAGATAATTGTCGATGCGGCTCGTCCACTCATTAATGAACGAATCGTAATCGGAGCTACCGGTATTGGCGTTGTTCACCGTGGTGTCGATGGTGGTGTTGGTGTTGGTGGCCTGGCTGCTGGAATTGTTGCCGCTTACGCCCTCGCCCGAGATCTTCTCGGCGGCAGCGGCCTTATCGGCCTCAAGCTTGGCAAGCTCGGCGGCATTTTCCTGCTCGGCTTTTGCCTGCGCCTCGCTGCGGAGCTGCTGGGCCTGAGCCAACGCATCCTCGGCGTTTTTCTGCTCTGCCTCAAGCTGAGACTTGGCCTGCTGGAGCTCAGCCTTGTTCTGCTCGAGTTCGGTTTGCATGTTATTGAGCTGTTCGATCTCGTCGACGCTCGAGCTCGTGATCTGGTTGGTGTATTTGCAGGTCGTGATGAACTCACCCAGGCTCTGCGCGTTGACCAGGAAGCTCACGATGGGGTTGGTGCCTTTCTGATACTTGTACAGATCGCGCATGGCGGAGCTTGCCTTGGCCTGCTGCTCGGGAAGCTTAGCCTCGATTTCCTCGATGCTTGCCTCGTTGGAGTCAATCTGCTTTTGCAGGTCATCGAGTTTGGTGCGGGCGTCGTTGTAGGCGCTCGTGGCGGCTTCGATCTTCTGCTGGGCTGCGGAAAGCTGGTCCTGCGTTGCCTGCGAGGCGGCATACGCCGCAACGGGGGAGAGCATCGGCGTGGTCGTCAGCGCAACGGCGAGCGCGGCGCTCGTGATGATACGAGCCGGCTTCGACGCAATGAGCGCTGCGGTGCGATGATTCGAATGCTGCATCCAGTCCCTCTGCAATCAATCGTAGGTTATGGTTCGAACGGTATTCTACTACTGCTTTCGACCTCAACTTGAACCTTAAAGGTTCCAAAGGGTCAAGTTGAACTTGAGGCTTTGGCTTTGACCTGCAGTTATGATGAATTGTTGAGAAACCATAGAGTTCAACTTTAACGTTACGGAACCCTGTCGAGAGGGTTTTTTATCAAAAGTCGCCTCATGTGGGGTTTTGCAACTACAGGGTCCCATCACGGCGAGGGCGGATTTCATGCTGGACGATTACGTCGATTGCCATAGATACGGTGGAGCTTTGGGCGCCGGCGGTTTGGCACGCTAGAATAAATCAGTTGCGCAAAGACCGCCCGTTGTGTGGGCAGTTCATGATAGGAAGTTTCCATGGCATTGCAGTTTACAGAGCGCGAGTTCATTCCCGTGCTGCTCGGTGGCGACATCAACGCCTATTCGGTGGCGCGCGCCTTCTACGAGGAGTACCAGGTCAAGAGCCTGGTCTTTGGCAAGTACCAGACGGGTCCCGCGTACCGCAGCCAGATTATCGACTACACGCCCAACGTGGATATCGATACCATGCCCGTGATGCTCAGGACCGTCAACGGCATTGCCCAAGCGCATGCCGATAAGACGATTGTTCTTGTGGGCTGTGGCGATAACTATGTTGCCCTCGTGGCTCAGGCCAAGGATGCCCATGAGTTGGCGGATAACATCGTCGCGCCTTACGCTCCCTACAGCATGCTTGAGCAGTGTCAGAAGAAGGAGATCTTCTACGAGCTGTGCGAGAAGCATGGCGTGCCCTATCCGCATACCTTTACCTTCACCATGGCGATGCTGAACGCCCAAGGCGAGGCACCTGCCGAAGTGCTCGACCAGATCGATTTTCCTTACCCGATGATTCTGAAGCCTTCTGACGGCATCATGTGGTGGCAGCACGAGTTCGAGGGCCAGAAAAAGGCCTATGAGATTGCCGACCGTGCCGAGCTGGAACAGGTCATTCGCGACTCGTATGCCAGCGGCTACACCGACGACCTGATCTTGCAGGATCGCGTGCCCGGCAATGACGAGTACATGCGCGTGCTCACCAGTTATTCCGACCGCAACGGCAAGGTGCGCATGATGTGCCTGGGTCACGTGCTGCTCGAGGAGCATCAGCCTCACGGTGTCGGCAACCACGCCTGTATCATCACCGAGCCCAATGACGAGCTCATGGGCGGCGTGCGCAAGTTGCTCGAGGACCTTCACTTTGTGGGTTATTCCAACTTTGACGTTAAGTACGACGAACGCGACGGCTCGTTTAAGTTCTTCGATTTCAACACGCGCCAAGGTCGCAGCAACTACTACGTCACTAACAGCGGCTTTAACGTTGCCAAGTATGTGGTGGACGAGTATGTGTTCAACCGCCCGTTTGAGCCGGAGTTTGTGACGGCGCAGGACGAGGCGCTGTGGATGGTCGTTCCCATGGGCGTCGTCGACAAGTACGTCAAGGATCCCGAGCTGCGCGCTAAGGTGCATCGCCTGGACAAGGAAGGCAAGGGCGCCGACCCTTCGTTTATGAAGGGCGACTTTGTCTTTAACCGCTGGCTGCGCATGTGGCACACCAAGCTGCGCCACTTTAAGCTGTTCAAGACGTATTACAAGTAGATGAGTGCGGCGCCCGTCCGGTTTACATCGGGCGGGCGCGGGTATGATACGCGCAATTGCGCAAGCGTCACCAAGGAGGCGGCGATGGAAAAGCTGGGAGTTATCGGCGGCATGGGCGCCGAGGCCACGTCGTATTACTACGACCAGGTGGTGCGCCATACGGCTGCTGCCTGCGATCAGGAACATATCGACATGGTGGTGCTCTCCAAGTCGACCATGCCCGACCGCACGCTTGCCATTAAGACCGGCGAGCATGCCAAGCTGCTGGCGACCATGAAAGAGTGTGCCCAGGCACTCGAGTCGCTGGGCTGTGCGCACATTGCCATTCCCTGCAACACGTCGCACTACTTCTACGACCAGATCCAGTCGTTTACGAAGGTGCCGATTATCCACATGCCGCGTGAGTCGGTGCGCTATGCCCTTGCGGGTGCGGTGATGGGGGAGTGCGAGTTCGACCCCAACCTGAGTATGCCGGCCGAGCCGGTGCACAAGATTGGCATTATGGGCACCGACGGAACCGAGGGCGCGGGCGTCTACGGCCGCGAATGCGAGGCTGCGGGTGTTGAGGTCGTCTATCCCAGCGAGAAACGTCAGAACGATGTGATGTCGCTTATCTACGATGATGTGAAAGCCGGACGTGAGCCCGATATGGATAAGTTCGACCGCGTGATGTGGGAGTTCGCCCGTAGCGGCTGCGACCGTGTCATTCTGGCCTGCACCGAGCTATCGGTGCTGCAGAAGTATCGAGAGATGCCCGAGATCACCCTCGATGCCATGGATGTCCTGGTGCGCGAATCCATCATCCGCAGCGGCGCCCCCTACCGCCTCTAGCTTCCGACCTGTCAAAAAGGGACAGGTTAATTTTGGTAGGTTTTATCTGATGAAACAGTAAAGGCCTCGGCTCGTTTGGTGCGAGCCGAGGCCTTTTGCGTTGGGCGGTTGCTGCCGGTGGCGAACTAGAACAGGAAGCCGATGGCGATGAGGGCGATGCTGACGATGAGCACGGCGATGTCCAGGCCCTTGATGGGGTAGCGCTTGTACGAGCTGGCGCGCGTGCGCAGATAGAAGCCGCGCTGTTCTGCCGCCAAGGCTGTGGCATCGGTCTTGCCCACGCTCGAGATGAGCAGTGGCACGCACAGTGGCAGCATGAGCTTAAGCTTCTTGATGGGGTTCTTGGTGTCGTACTCGACGCCGCGTGCGGTCTGCGCTTCCATGATGGCGTTCATCTCCTGACCAAACACCGGCACAAAGCGTAGCGCCGTGGTAAAGGTGAAGGCATAGCGATACGGCACGTGCAGCACCTCGACGCAGGCGTTGGCAAGGTCGTTGAGCTTGGTCACTATGAGCATGAGGATGAGCGGTAACGCCACACCCAGCAGGCGCAGACAGGCCTTCGATCCTGTGATGAGGCCCGTGTCGGTGATAAAGCCCCACACAACGTTGCCATCGCGCATAAAGGCCAGCTGGAGCACCAGCATGATAAGCGCGAGCGGAATCAGCAACTTGAGCAGCGAGAACAGACGGTCGACGACACCGGCATAGGCACCCAGCGCAAGGGTGAGTGCCAAAAAGCCCAGCAGCGCCACGTAGGTGTCGGACAGGAAGATGCCGACGATGATGGCGGCGGCGAGGCCCAGTTTGACGACGGGGTTCAGGCGATGCAGTAGCGTATCGCCCGGCATGTAGTCGATGACGTTAACCACGGCGGACCATCTCCTTGGTAATTCGAACGACATCGGTGACCTCGCTTACCTGCGCAAAAGCGGGCGAGACGGAAGATGCCAGACGGCGCGAGAGTTCAATAACCTGGGGAGGCTCCACGTAGGCACGCCGCATGAGATCGATGTTCGAGAATAGCTCGTGCGTGCGGCCGCGGCCGAGGATGCGACCGTCGGCCATTACTACGATACGCTCGGCAAAATCCGAGACGACTTCCATATCGTGGCAGACCATAATCACGGCGCAACCGCGCTCGGCCATGGTGCGCACTGTTTCCATGACGGTCATGCACTCGCGGTAATCAAGGCCGCTCGTGGGCTCGTCGAGCACGACGATCTTGGGCTCAACCACTACGACGGAGGCAAGCGCCACCATTTGTCGCTGGCCGCGCGAAAGCGAGAAAGGTGCCTCATCGGCAGGCAGGCCAAAGCGGTCGATAACAAGTTGAGCACGACGCAGAGCCTCGGCACGGTCGATGCCGGCAAGCTCCAGGCCAAAAGCGACCTCGTCGAGTACGGTATCCTTGCAGATCTGGCGGTCGGGGTTTTGGAAGAGGGTTGCGACTTCGCGGGCGATGCGGCTCGTGGGAACGGCCGCGGTATCCAGTCCCGTGACGCGCACGCTGCCCGAGGCGGGCTTGAGCAGGCCTGTGAGCAGCTTGGTGAGCGTGGTTTTGCCGGCACCGTTTTGGCCGACGATGCCCACGAGCTCGCCGGGATAGAGCGTCAGGTTGAGGTCGTGTACGGCGGCGCCGCCATTGGGATAGGCAAACTCAACATGGTCGAAGGTGAGTACGGGTTCGGCGTCCTTGGCATGAGGGCGCAACGACGGTGCATGCGGGGAGCCGGCGGGCGCCTGGGCTTCGCTGGCCGCGCGTGCGGGGTCGACGATGCCCGAAATCAGGCGCTCGGCCTCATCGACATCCAAGCAAGGGGTACCGCTTACCAGGCCATCGGCCTCGAGGCTATTGAAGATACGCGTGACGCGAGGGCAGTCGACGCCGATGGCACGGAGCTCGTCGGTATGCGCGAAGACCTCGTGTGGCTCGCCCTGCAGCGCGATTTCGCCATGGTTGAGCACGAGCACGCGGTTGCAGTACTCCGAGAGTAGGGCGACCTTTTGCTCAACGACGACGATGGTGATTCCAAGCGCGCGGTTTGCCTCACGCAGCGTCTCGAAGACCAACGTGGAGCTGGCGGGGTCGAGTGCCGCGGTGGGCTCGTCGAGAACCAAGACGCGCGGACGCATGGCGAGGATGGCAGCGATGGCCACCTTTTGCTTCTGTCCGCCCGAGAGGGTGGCGATCTCGCGGTCACGCAGGTCGCTGATGCCGACGGTCTCGAGCGTTTCACTCACGCGCCGCTCGATCTGGTCGTGGGGAACGCCAAAGTTCTCGAGGCCAAAGAGCATCTCGTCCTCGACGACCGAAGCGACCATCTGCGTGTCGATATCCTGCAGCACACTGCCGACGATTTGCGACACGTCGGTGAGCGAGGCTTCGCAGGTGTCGTGGCCGTCTACCATGACGGCCCCAAAGAACGTGCCGGTGTAGTGGTGGGGCACGGCACCCGACAGGCAGGCGGCAAGCGTGGACTTGCCGGCGCCCGAGGGCCCGATGATGCCGATGAAATCTCCCTTGTTCACGCTGAGCGAGATGTGGCTGAGCGCCCGCTCGGTCTGCGTGCCATAGGAGAACGAGACATCGTCGACGTTGATGATCGTTTCCATGGATACCTTTCATAGTCATTGGGGACGTTCTTTAATGGCTAGTCGTTTAAGAACGTCCCCAAGAGTTAACTGTTTGGGACAGTCTTTGCCGGTGGAGCACGGAGACGGCTTTACGAGGGGCCCCAGGTTGGCGCGAAAGAGGAGCGAAGCGTACTTGGGTACGCGAGCGACGAATGAACGCCAAGATGGGGTGGCTCATAAAGCCGAGCGGGTTAGTTGAGCTTCAGGGCCTTCTGAATGGGCAGATAGAGGGCGCCGACCAGAATGGCGTTAAAGACGGCGGTCATGGCGACGACGGGCAACATGGCGGCGGCGAGCTCGCCGACCACGCCGAGCATGGCCATCTTGATGACCATGAAGATGGCGCCGGAGACAAAGGTGGTCAGGAAGGTTGCGACAATGGCGATGGCGGGCTTGACCTGACCGTCCTTGCCGGCGGCGTTGACGATGCCGGCCATGAGCATGGCGGCGATGCCCTCGGCGGCAAAATCGACGAACGGCGAAGTGGTGGTGATCTGGATCACGGCAGCCGAGATGAGGCCAATGACGAGCGCCTGGCCGATGTTGGGGCGAACGACCAGGATGGTGAGGCAGAAGGCCGAGATGATGAACTCGGGGCTGATCATGCCGCCCGAGATGCCCGAGATTGCCTTGCCGACGGTGAAGTTGAGGATGAAGCCGGCGGCGAGCAGGATGGCGAGCAGGACGAGGGCGCGGACATCGAGTTTGCCACGGTCGGCGGTCTGGACGGTGCGGGGCTGGGTGGCGGTGGTGTTCTGAGACATGGTGAAAATCCTTTCGGAAGGGGATTGCAAGAGAAAAGCGGAGGCGCGTGATGCGAATGCGATCGGGCTCGAGATAGAAAAAGGCCCCCGGTCGAAACCGGAGGCCTTCCAATCACCTAGAGCGCAAAAACAGGCGTGAGGGACTCACTGTCGACCGATCGTATTCGCATCACGCCACCACCAGTTGTTGAGAGACTTCATCGTGTTCTTCATGTTGGTGGCTCCTTTCGTGATGCCGTGGCGCGGTCGCACCTAGTTGCTGTTGCGCTGCACTATAGCACAGCGAAGTGTGTGCGGGGAAATCTTTTTTAAAAAGATTTCAGGCGGGTTTCCCGCCGGTCAAAAGAGCGGGCTGAGCGGGCGAGGCTGCCATTGCTGCCTTGCCCGCTCAGCTAGGACGTTACTCCTTGTTGCGACGGTAGAGGAAGTAACCACCGGCGGAGATGACGGCAACGCCAGCGATGGCGAATGCAGCCACCATGCGGCCATCAAAACGATCACCGGTGGTGGGCAGGCCGCCCTTGGTGTTCGTTTTGTTGGTGGTTACTGTGGTTGTGGTGTCCGACTTGCCAGGCTTCTCAGGCTTGGTGGTGGGCTGCTCGGGCTTAGCGGGCTGCTCGGGGGTGCCGGGCTGCTCGGGGGTGCCGGGCTGATCCGGGGTGACCGGGTCGGTGGCAAGAGCATCCTTGGCGTAAGTGATGGACACCTTGAGGCCGTTGGTCTCGGTGTTCAGGTCGCTCGGGGTGAAGGGCTGGTCGAAGTTTCCGGCCTTCTGATAGGCGCGCATCTCCTGGAGCAGGGCCTTGCACTTGACGTAGGTGTTCTCGGTGGCAGCCTTGCCGGCCTTGTTGGCCAGGGCGGTGCGGCCCTCGGTGGTCGTCTCGGCCAGCATGGCGGCGTCGACTTCCTTGTTCTGTTCGATGAGCTCGTTCTGGAGTGCATCGAGGTAGGAGCGGACGCTGATACCAAGGGTATCGGGATTCTCAAAGCAGAGGGAGCTGATGTCCATGAGGACGTAGTTGATGGAGTTCTCGGGCTCCTCGTTGTTCACGATGTCCGTCTCTTTGCAGTGGTCGAAGGAGACGGTCTGGTCGCTGAAATACGGGCTAACCTCGGTAATCAGCGCGGAGTAGAAGGGGATGGCGACGGAGTACGCGGCGCGGGAGAGCATTTCCCACTGGATTGTTGCAACCTGGGGATCAAGACCGTTGCGAACCTGGAAGACGTGAATCTCGGTGTTGCGCTCGGTGCCGATGGCATAGGCACCGTCAGTGTTGGCGTTAAGGCCCGGGGTATTCTCGCCACGGTTACCGAGAGAGCGAATCATCTCAAAGGTAGTCCAGTCTTTCTTTCCGGGCTGGAAGAACAGCGGCTGCATCTCGTGGACCAAGGCGCCGGTCGTGGCGCGAGCCTCTTCGCGCTCGTCCTTGACGATCTCGTAGTCGGTGCCCTCCTGGAGCTCGTTGCCAAAGTAGTTACGGCCCTGGACGTAGCGGGTCCACTGGTGCATACCGGAATTCTGAATGGTCTCGCCATAGGTTGCGGCGACGTCGAACTTGCCGTCGGTGTACTCGGCAAAGCCCTTCTCCTTAGGCATGGACTCGATGCCCTCGGAGTGCAGGCAGTTCTCGGGGTCGTTGAGGTCGACATCGTAGTTGAGGTTGCCGATGTTGGGGTTGATCGAGGCGACGTCGTCGGCGAGCTTCATGCCGATCCACTGGTGACCGGAAAGCGCGGCAAACAGCCAGGTCTCGTTGTTGTCGGCGATGATGATCTGGTCGTTGGAGCAGACGCCCTGCTCGTCAATCAGGCTGCCGAGGAGCTCGACGCCCTCGCGGGCCGTGGCGCTCTCGCCCAGGATGACGCTGGCGTAGTTGTACTCGCCGATGCCGGTGTTAGTCAGGGGGTCTGCTGTCTCGGCATCTGCATTCATACTGGTGCTTAGCGTGGCGGAGCAGGATACGCCCTTCTCGTTGATGCCTGCTTCAGAGTAGGCATCCCAGCGGTTGTCCCACTGGGAGGGATGGTCGCGTACATAGGTGTAGCGATACGTGGTCTTGGTCGAGGTGTACATGAACGAAGACTCGTCCGAGCTGTACGTATGTCCCGGGCCGTGAGAGGGCTCAATGCCAAAGTGCTTAAGATAGCGCGGGCCATAGTCCTCGGAACGGCCGTAGTACGTGTTGCCGTCGGCCGTAAGGTTTTTGCCCATGTAGACCTGCGTGCAAGCGAGTGCAGAGGTCGGCATGGACATGATGGTTGCAGCTCCAAATGCAAGGCCTATACCAAGCTTCTTGAGCGCGTTGACGGGATGAGTTTTACTCATGTTCCCTCCCAGCGTGCGAAAGCCCTCTGTCTCCAGAGGGCTTCAGCCAATAAATACTCTCCCCAAGCGTAACGAATTCGAAACAATATACATTTATGAAAGATTTTTACTCGATAAGCGTAGTGAAAAATGCGATGAACGGTTAAATGTACTCATTTACTAGGTAATTCAATCTGCATATCGCCAGCAAATGATGTAGCTAAGTAAAGTGTCGCAAAAAATGATGGACCCCTCGCCGCCACGTTGTGTCATGCCGATGAGGGGTCCGGGTTTGCGCGTGCTGTGAAAGAGCGGTGGCTACTTCTTTCGGCGGTGAATCACGTTGATGGCGTAACCGACGAGCATGGCCAAGACGATGACAATAAAGCCGATCAGGGGATTGTCGTTCATGGGGTCCTCCTATTTTCCGAGCGGTGAGAATTCGTCGACGATGAGGTCGAGGCATTGCGGAAGCGCGCGGGCTCCAAAGACGCCCGAATTGCTGGAGATAATCTCGCCATCGAACTGCATGCCCAGCGACGGGGTGCAGGTGATCTTGGCTTCCTTGGTCTGGATGATCTTGAACTGCGGGCGCCCGAGTACCTTGCCGGCGGGGTCAAGCGCAGCGGTGATCACAGTAGGCAGCAGCTGCACGGTGCGCACGGGTTCGATGACCGCAATATCGACCATGCCATCGTTCATGCGGCAGTCGGGGAACAGGTTGATGTCGTTTTGAATGACCGAGGTATTGCCCGCCATGCAGCAGATGCCGTCGAGCTCCTCGACAATGCCGTCGTGCTCAATGGTAAAGTGCGCCACCGTGGGGTTGGGCGTGGCGAGAGCGGAGAGGAAGTAGGCGATCTCGCCGATGTCGTTTTTGGTGGGAGCGGCCTTCATCATGATCTCGGCGTCGAAGCCCGAGCCGGCGATGATGATAAAGCCGTGGCGCTTCTCTCTGCCGTTCTCGTCGAGCCAAAAGAGCTCGCCCATGTCCACTTTGACCGTGCGACCGGCGCGGCAAGCCTTGGCAAGCGCCGCCGCCTCAGGGGCATTGCCGATGTTGTTGAAGAACAGGCAGGCCGTGCCGGAGGGGAAGACGAGCGTGGGGACGCCGCATCCGCGCATCTGGTCGAGCACGTTGGAGACGGTGCCGTCGCCGCCCGAAATCACCACGCGATCAAACTCGCGCACGTCTGCCACGGCGTCCTCGGGTTCCATGCCATCGCCGATAAAACGCATCACGACCTCGTCGCCGCCCTGTGCAAGGGCGTGCGTGAATGCGTAGATTTCATCTGAGCTGGGACCCGATGCCGGATTGTGGATGATAAGGCAGCGCATACTTACGTTCCCGTTCTGTGACTAACCGAGTATAGTTGTAGGGCAATGCCGATATCCTACCCGTGTTTTTCGGGCCTAACCTTATTCGATGGGTTGATATGTACATTTCCACACATCAGGCTCTGGTCGACTTTTGCCAGCGCGCCCGCGAGTTCGACGCGATCGCCGTCGACACCGAGTTTTTGCGCGAGCGCACGTTCCATCCGCGCCTGTGCCTGGTTCAGATTGCCACCCCTGCCGAGAGCGTCGCTGTCGATCCGCTGGTGATCGACGACCTGTCGCCGCTTGCCGAGCTTATGGCCGACGAGAGCGTGATCAAGGTCTTCCACGCCTGCTCGCAGGACATGGAAGTTATGCTCCACACTGTGGGAGCGTTGCCGCGACCGATTTTTGATACGCAGGTTGCCGCCGCCTTTTTGGGCGAGCGCCAGCAGATTTCGTATGGAGCGCTCGTTCAGGCGTTCTGCGGCGTATCGCTGCCCAAGACCGAGTCGCTAACCGATTGGTCGCGCCGCCCGCTGAGCGATAAGCAGATCGAGTACGCGATCGATGACGTCAAGTACTTGATCGTCGCCTATACCGAGATGATGAGTCGCCTGCGCGAGCTGGGCCGTGTGGACTGGGTGCTCGACGAGTTGCGCCCGCTGGCCAACGAGTCGCACTATCGCGCCGATCGCCACGAGGCGTTCCGCAAGGTCAAACGCATCAATTCGTGCAGCCGTCACCAGCTGGGTATCGCGCGCGAGCTCGCCGCCTGGCGCGAGGATCGCGCCGAGCGCCGCAACATCCCGCGCAAGTGGGTCATGTCCGACGACACGCTGCTGGCGCTTGTGA
>CAJMPY010000028.1 GCA_905215385.1 uncultured bacterium
AGGCAGGTTGTTGGCGTCGGCCTCCTTGTAGATCTTGATCTCCTTGCCGTCAACGGTGATGGAATCCTCGCCAGCAACGACCTCGTGATCGCGAGCGTAGTTGCCCTGCGTGGAGTCGTACTTCAGCAGGTAAGCGAGCATATCGGGAGAGGTGAGGTCGTTGATAGCGACAATCTCGGAGCCCTCATGACCGAACATCTGACGGAAAGCCAGACGACCGATGCGACCGAAGCCGTTAATAGCAACCTTTACTGCCATTGTGTCTCCTTTCGTAAGGCCCCCGCAAGCTACAGCGCCCGCCGTTGAGGCCCACAAACTAACCACTCGCCTAATATACCTTTTTTTTGACTTGAATTTCACGAGAATGCTCGAAATTGAAAATCAAATTTACGTTAAAACGTTTTAAAGAATAAAATAGCAGCTAAATCCGTATATACGTCAATACTTTAAACTACTTGTTTGCTTCAATGAGCTTTTCAAGACGTAAAACACGATGGTAGAGGGCCGACTTCGACAAGGGAGGGTCAGCCATCTCCCCTAAATCACGCAGCGACAGATCGGGATAGCGCTCGCGCAGGTCGCAAAAGACCGCCAAGGCATCCGGAAGCGCATCGCGAAGGCCGCGCTGCTCGAGCTCATCGATAAGCGCAAGCTGATGTTGGGCAGCACCGGCGCTTCTGGTCTGGTTGGCGAGCTCGGCGTTCACGCGACGGTTCACATCGTTCTTAACCAACTTGACCGCGCGCGCCTCCTCAATCTCGGCAACGCTGCGCTTGGCACCAATCAGCTTTAATAGATGCTCGATTTCCTCGGCGCTCTTAATGTACACGGCATATGACCCCCGCCGTGCATTAACACGAGCATGGACCCCAATCTGCCCCAACAGGTCGCAAAGCCCCTTAGCATATTGCTCGCCCTGCACCGCGATCTCCAAATGAAAATCGCCGCGCGGATCGGCCACGAAGCCACCCGCGATGAGCGCGCCGCGGATGTAGGCAAGCCTGCAGCAGGGACGGGCAACGATGTGTCGGGGAACACCAGCGACGAGCCCTCCCCTGCGGTCTAGAATGCCCAGCAGCACCAGAGCCTTGTCCAGGTCGGGTTGATCGGGCAGGGTAATGAGATAATTACGGACCTTATGCAAGACCGATTTACGAACGGTGAATTCCGTTTTGAGCTTAAGGATGCGATGTGTCAGCGTGATCATCGTGCGTGCGACGGCTCCCGTCTCAGTCGCAACCGTCAAACGATACCGCCCAGAGCCGGTAAGCGAGAGCGTACCACTCACGCGCGTGAGGGCGGCAAGTGTCGACAAGTCGCAGTATTCACATTCGGGTTCGCAGCGCGCAAGCTCGTCGCGCACCTCAGCGGTAAACGACATGCAGGCCTATGCCTTCGTGTTGGCGCGCGACAGATCGCGGTGGGAGATGCTCACGTGATACTGGGCGCCTTCCAGGTAACGGGCCGTGGCCTCGGCAATGGCGACGCTACGGTGCTGTCCGCCCGTGCAGCCGATGGCGATAGAAAGCTGCGGTTTACCCTCCGCGATATAGCCCGGCATCACCGTATCGAGTAGCCGTGTCCAAGCCTTCCAAAACTCCTGCGTCTTGGGATGGTCCAGAACAAAATCGGAGACCTTTTTATCGAGACCGGTCATCGTGCGCATCTCGGGATCGTAGAACGGATTGGGCAGGAAGCGGACGTCGATCATAATGTCCGCCTCGACGGGCATGCCGTGCTTAAAGCCAAACGAGAACACATGGACGTCCATGAGCTGTTGGTCGGACAGTTCGGAAAATGCCATACGTAGCTTGTTGCGCAGCGCAGAGGTGCGCAGACGGCTCGTGTCGATAATCATATCGGCTCGATCGCGCACGCCCTGCAGCTGAAGGCGCTCGCGCTGAATGGCATCGGCCGTAGTCTCCCCCGGTTTGGCAATGGGATGACGGCGGCGGTTTTCGCTATAACGACGGATCAGCACCTCGTCAGAAGCCTCTAGGAACACGATGTCGCAGCTCATCTCGCGTTCTTCGAGCGCGGCGACCGCATCGAGCAACTCGTCAAACAGTCCCTGGCTACGCAAATCGCAGGTGACGGCGAGATGCCTGCCCACGCCCGTATTGATGCCGACGAGCTCGGCAAGCTGGGCGATCAGACGCGGAGGCAGGTTATCGATGCAAAAATAGCCCATGTCCTCGAACACGTGCATGGCCTGCGTGCGGCCCGATCCGGACATTCCGGTGATGATGACGATATCGGGGATGCGCTCCGAGCGCTCCGCCGCATCCATGGCATCTCCCTTTTGCATGTGTTGCCTCCCGAAAACAAGCGCGGGACCCAGCAACCCGGATCCCGCGCGGTCAATTGCCTATATTGAGTATACCGCCCCGAGCGGATACGAGGCCTGTCTTACGCCTCAAGCGCAGCCTTGAACCAACTCGTAATACTCGTGGGATGCGTGATGGCAGTGCCGACGACAACGGCCCAAGCGCCAGCATCGATCGCGGCGCGAGCCTCCTCGGGCGTGTGCACACGGCCCTCGCAGATGATGGGAAGACCGGGGAATTCCTCGGTCGCCTGACGCAGGAGTGGCAGGTCGGGGCCATCGGCCATGGTGCAGTCGATGGCGGCGACACCATGAGAAAGCGTGGTGGATACAAGGTCGAAGCCCATATCAACCGCACGGCGAATGTCCTCGATGGTGGCACAATCCGCCATCAGGAGCACACCCTCCTCGTGCAGCGGACGGAAGGTGTCCTCGACGGTCTTGCCATCGGGACGCGGACGATCGGTGGCATCGATCGCCACGATATCGGCACCGGCAGCAACGCAGGCGCGAGCGTGACGCAGCGTCGGCGTGATGTAAACGCCCTCGTGCCCATCCTTCCACAGGCCGATAACAGGAACCTCACAGCGACCCTTAATGGCGGCAATGTCGGCAAGGCCCTGACAGCGAATGGCGGCGGCGCCGCCAAGCTCGCAAGCGCGAGACATTTGAGCCATGGTCTCGGGCGTACGAAGCGGCTCGCCCATATACGCCTGAACGCTCACGACGAGCTTGCCCTTCAGGGATTGAATCAAAGGATCGACGGTCATGTGCGACTCAACCTTTCTCAAAACAGCCTTCTGAGACACCGCACCTTGACGTTCAAACCGTCGCTCGCGTACCGAAGTACGCTTCGCTCCTCTTTCACGTCAATCTGCGGCACCTCAGAAGGCGCACTTGGTAGTTATGTTTACTTCAACGACGCAAGAAGGTGTTCGGCGGCACCGATGAGCGGAGCATCGCCCTCCAGAGAACCGATGAGGATCGGCGTGTCCTGAAGCGGATCGAGCGCCTGGCTGGCATAGCCCTCGTGCACCGAATCCTTCCACGTCTGCGAACGCCAATCGGGACCTTGGTGAATCACGCCGCCCGAAAGCACGATGACCTCAGGGTCCAGGATGTTAGCGAGCGAGCCCAAGCTGGCACCCAACGCAAAGCCGGCATCATGGATGACCTCGGTCGCCTTTGCGTCGCCTGCACGGCACAGGTCGTTCACGTCGCGACCGACCGAAGGACGGCTGGGGTCAACTCGACCGAAGCGTTCGTCGTACATACGGCCAATCGAGGTGCCCGAAGCAACAGACTCAAGATGGCCGGAACGCCCGCAGGCGCAGGGAATGCCGGCGGCAGCCGAGCACTCGATGTGGCCCATATGGCCAGCAGCACCATGAAAGCCCTGCATCACGCGGCCGTTCTCGACATATGCGCCACCGATGCCCGTACCGATGCCCAGGCACAAGACGGAGAACTTGCCCTTGCCGACGCCCCAGTGGGCCTCCCCCAGAGCATGAGCCTGCACGTCGCCCACAACGGCAACGGGAAGACCAAGGTCCTCGCGCAGACGCGGCCCCAACTGAACGCCGGACCAGCCGGGCATGATCTCATTGGCATACGCAATGGCGCCCGTCTTGGGATCGACGACGCCTGCGGCACCGATACCGACACCGAGAACCTCGACATCGGGATTCGCCTCGAGAGCGGCCTTGATAGACGCCTCGATACGCTGGAAGACGGCCTCGCCGCCCTCCTGGGCCTCTGTGGGAACCTCGGCCTCAAAAACGGGATGGGGCACACTACCGTCAGCCGGGTACTCCATGATGGCAGTCGCAATTTTAGTTCCGCCGATATCGACAGAGCAGACGTACTTGTTCTCCATGTCGCTCTCCTTCGGAGATAAAAACAACTACAGGAAATGAGGGCAGAATTATCGCCACAGGTTGATAAAGGTTTCCCAGGTGCCCGAGGTTGGGGTGAAAGTGGTCGGGCGTTGACCTAATGGGTCACGCCCGACCACTTGAGCCCCAAGATCGGGTGCCTGGGGAAGCTTTACAGGAGACCGTTGTCCTGGAGGACCTTCCTAATAGCCTCGACGTTCTCGCCGGTCATGGCCTTCACCGGGCGCGGCATGGTCGGGCTGTCGAAGATGCCCATGAGGTTCATAGCGGTCTTGAAGGCGCCGACGCCACCGGCATAGCCCTGGACGCCCGAGGTGACGTCCCAGATGTGCGAAATCTCATTGAGGCGATCCTGCTCGGCCTTGACGGTAGCCCAGTCGCCGGCCTGAGCGGCCTTCCACTGGCGCACGTAGCCCTCGGGCTCAACGTTGGCAAGGCCCGGGACAGAGCCGTCGGCGCCACCGAGGTAAGCGCCGTCGACAACGACCTCGTGACCGGTGAGGATGCTCATCGGATGGCCATTCTTCTCGTTCTCCTGAACGAGGTAGCGGAACGAGATGTCATCACCCGAGGAATCCTTGACGCCAGCAAGGACGCCCTCGGCGCCGAGCTTGGCAAGGAGCTTCCAGGGGAGCTTGGTGTGAACGCACACGGGAATGTCATAGGCAAAGATGGGCAGGTCGAGCTCCTCGTGCAGGATGCGGAAGTGCTCCTCGACCTCGGTCATGCCCTGCAGGGCATAGAACGGGCAGGTGGCGACAAGCGCATCGGCGCCCAGCTCCTGAGCGACCTTACCGTGCTCGATCATGCGCTCGGTCTCGGTATCGATGATGCCGACCAGGACGGGCACGCGGTGGTCGACGATACGAACGGCCTCGGCGATGATCTGGCGACGACGCTCATCGGTGGAGAAAACGACCTCGCCCGAAGAGCCCAGGAAGAACAGGCCATCGACGCCGGCATCGATCATGCGGTTGATGCTGCGCTCAAAGGAGGCAACGTCGAGCTGGTGGTCTTCGGTATCGGGAACAACGACGGGAGGGATAACGCCGGTGAATTTCTGAGTTGCCACAAGAATCTCCTTAGTTGTCTGGCGGGCGGCCCTATGCCACCCACTCTTGTTGGCAGTGTCCAGGCCGTCTAGGCCAAAGAACACGGGTAGAACGTTTGGTTAAAGAAGTCGATGACTTCGTTTTCGAACGCATTGATGCGCTCATGAGCGTATTTGGCATAGATGATATGCCTCCGGTCACACTCAAGACCGTTGAATACGGCAAACTGGCCCTTGGGATCGCACACGGCATCCATGAGCGATGTGCCCATGAGCACCGATCCACGCACCCGAGACGACAACGCCTCGAGGCCACCGGGAATTGGATTGGCAACCGCCGTGCAGGCGAGGCCCCGCTCGTCCAGAGCAGAAACCGCCAGCGCGACTCCGCCGCCAAGGCCCTCGCCCCATGCAAAGATGCGGTCGGGGTCCACGCCATCAAGATTGCGCGCCACCTTCGCCATCGCGCAACCCCAACGGACGCGCTTGACAAAAGCAGGAGAGGCAATCCCCTGCTGCAGCTCGCTGGATCCAATCGCCTCATCGTCCAGCGCAAGCACGGCATATCCCATGGCCGCAAACCTCGTCATGTGATGCCATCCCCGCACGGGTCGGTCGATGTCGTGAAACATCAGACATAGCGGCACAAGCTCGGATGTTCGGGCGCGACCGGCAGGCTCGATCAAACGTGCGTGGACCACATCGCCACCAAGCTCAAAGGAAACCTCGGAGTAGCGGGCATACGGATTGGCGAAATCGATCGCCGTAATGGCCAGGCCTTGAATCTCAAGATCCATAGCACATGTCTCCAAATCAGAAACATCTGCCTGAACATCACCGTGCCAGTCCCGATATTCAGAGAGCCTTGACGAAACCGTTCCGGGAATCCCCACAAGGTCGGAGACAATCAGCTCATTGACATTGCTCTCGCACTTAGACATGAGCCTCCCCTCCCTTGCAGAAAAACGGAATGATCAGATCGTCAAAATCCTGAATCTCCTCGTGGCCAAAGCCTTCAAAGAACTCATGACGCTTTTCACAGGTCAGGTTGTTATAGACCGCAAACTGCGTCGCTGGCGGACAGACGGTATCGGCTGTGCCGGTGCCAAACAGCACGGGGCATTTGACCATAGGGGCAAAGTTCTTGGAATCGAAGTACGCCAGCTTGGCATAGGCTTCGTCGATACGAGTCGAGTCCTCGTCAAACCAGCGAGACCAATAGCGCAGGCCCTCGTAGGCAATGTCGTCGGCATCCAAATCCCAGACCAGGCGGAAATCCGACAGGAAGGGATAGAGGATGGCGGCGCGATTGATAAGCTCGCTGTTAAGTGCACAGGTCGCAATGCCCAAACCGCCGCCCTGCGACGCGCCGTTCACAAACACACGGGCAAGATCGATGCCCTCGAGCTCGCGAACGATGCGGCACAGGATGCGAATATCTTGGTGCAAGCGGACATAGTAGAGGTTGGCCGGATCGCCGTCGATACCGGCGACGATATGGCCCGCGACCGTTGTGCCCTCAAATCCACCAATGTCCTCGGAGGGACCTCCTTGGCCGGGGCAGTCGAGGGCGATGAGTGCCATGCCCATGCCCGCAAACGACGCCTGCTCAAACCAGCTGCGGCTTGCACCCGGATACCCATGGAACTGAAGTACCAATGGCACGGGCTCGTCCGAGACGGGTTTAAGGTACTTGGCATGCAGGCGAGCGCCACACATGCCGGTATACCAGAGGTCGAAAAGCTGGCAGGTCACGGCATCGGTGACCGATGCCGTCTCGATCGCATAGTCAAGCCCGACGGCGTCGGCCTCGGCCATGCGGTCCTTCCAAAAGAGATCGAAATCTGATGGACGGGGCATGGCGCCCCGATACCCACCAAATTGCTGTTGTAGCTCCTGAGCACTTGGCATGGCTCGTGAACCCAACCTTTCGAAATCGCAACGGAGGTGCGCCCGGCAAGGGAACCGGGCGCACGGGAGGGAAAGCGAGGCTACTCGCCGAGCTTGGGATGCAGCAGCGACGGCGCAGCACCGAGCAGCATCTTGGTGTAGGGGTCCTGAGGGTGCTGGAAGACCTGCTTGGCCTCGCCCTGCTCGACGATCTTGCCGCCATTCATAACGATGATGTCGTCAGAGATATAGCGGACCGTCTGGATGTCATGGCTGATGAACACCATGGCCAGGCCGAGCTCCTTCTTAAGGTCGGTCAGCAGGTTCAGAATCTGCGCGCGGACCGAAACGTCCAGAGCCGAGGTGGGCTCGTCGGCGATGATGGCATCGGGGTTCAGCGACAGGGCACGGGCAATTGCGACGCGCTGGCGCTGGCCGCCCGAAAGCTGGCCGGGAAGAACCTCGGCGGCGGAGCTGGGCAGACCGGTGAGCTCCAGGAGCTCCTTGACGCGCTTCTCCTGCTCGGCCTCGGTACCCAGGTTGTGGACGCGCATGGGGTCGAGCAGCTGCTCGCGAACGACCATGCGGGGGTTGAGCGCCGTGGCCGGGTTCTGGAACACGACCGAGATGACACGGCCCATGTGGCGACGGTCCTCGGCGGTACGCTTGGTTACGTCCTTGCCCTTAAAGTAGACCTTGCCGCTCGTGGGGGCCTGCAGGCCGCACATGACGTTGGCGGTGGTGGACTTACCGCAACCGGACTCGCCGACGATGCCGATCGTCTGACCGGGCATGAGCCTAATCGTTACACCCTGGACGGCGTGAACCAGGTTGGGGTGCAGAATCGAGCCGGTACGGGTCCTAAAGGTGACGTGGACGTCATCAAGGAAGATGATCGGCTCGACGCCGTTGACTGCGGTCTCGCTCATCTACATCACCTCCGCGTGAGGGGTCAAACCATTTGCCTTGAGCACCTCGTCGGGGAGCTCGGAATAGAAGTGCTCGGTGCCGGGCACGCGCTTGAAGACCGGACGGGTGTCCAGGCCAATGCGCGGATGGCTCGAGCGGGGCGCGAAGCGATCGCCCTTGGGGAAATCGCGCGGGCTCGGAACGGCGCCGGGCACCTGGTGCAGACGGCCCGAACCGCTCTCGATGGACAGAACGGAGCCCAGAAGACCGCGGGTGTACTCGTGAATCGGGTTGGTGAGCAGCTCCTTGGTGGGCGCTTGCTCGATAACCTGACCGGCGTACATAACCGTGATGTTATGGGCGACCTCGGCGACCAGCGCCAGGTCGTGCGAGACGAAGATCATGGCAAAGCCGAGCTTGGCCTGAAGGTCGTTGAGCAGCTTGATGACCTGCTTCTGGACGGTAACGTCCAGAGCGGTCGTGGGCTCGTCGCAGATGACCAGCTTGGGGTCGCGGGTAAGGGCCATAGCGATCAGGACACGCTGACGCTGGCCACCGGAAAGCTCGTGCGGGTAGCTCTCGAGCGTACGCTTGGGATCGAGGCCCACGAGCTCCAGGAGCTCCTCGGCGCTACGGGTGCCGCCACGCTTGGTGAGCTGCTTCATCTGGGCAGAGATGAGCATGGAGGGATTGAGCGAGGACAGGGCGTCCTGATAGACCATAGCGATATCGGTACCGCGCAGGCCGAACCACTCCTTCTTACTCATCTTGAGCAGGTCGCGGCCCTCCCAGAGGACCTCGCCGGAAAGGTGCTCATCGTCGTCGGTCAGGCCCATGATGGCCAGCGTGGTGATGGACTTACCGCAACCGGACTCGCCCACCAGGCCCATGGTCTGACCAGGACGGACGTCAAAGTTGACATGGTCGACGACGTTGATATCACCGTGATGCTCAAACTGAATGCAGAAGTCACGGACCGAGAGAATCGGTTCGACAGACTCGTCGGGCACATGGCGATCGTCACGCTTGAGCTCGACATCGCGCAGGGCGCCAAGGCGAGCGGAGAGGGACTGGGCCTGCTCCTTGTAGGCGCGAACGGGGTCGGAGACCAGCAGGTCGGCCTCGCGGCGCTTGGAGGAATCGGTCGGATCCAGGGCGGCGGAGGGAGCAGCGGCCATGGCGTCGGTAATGCCCTCGGAGAGGATGTTGAGCGCCAGGCAGGTGATCATGATGGCCAGGCCCGGGAACAACGCCTGCCACCAACGGCCGGCGAGCACGCCGCCGCGGGCGTCGGCGAGGATGTTGCCCCAGGTAGCGGTGGGCTCCTGGATACCAGCGCCGATGAAGGTCAGCGAAGCCTCGAAGATGATGGCGTCGGCGACTAGGGTAACGGTGAAGACCATGATCGGGGCGATGCAGTTACGCAGAACATGCTTGATTAAAATCCACGGAGCCTTGGCGCCGGAAACGATGACCGCGCGGACATAGTCCTCGCCGTACTCGGACACGATGTTGGCGCGCACGATACGGGCAATCTGCGGAGTGTACATAAAGCCGATGGCGAAGATGATCGACGGCACGGAGTTGCCCAGGATGGAGACGAAGACGGCCGCGAGGGCGATGCCCGGGATGGACATGATGATGTCCAAGATACGCATGATCGTCTCGGAGACGGCCTTGCGCGAAACCGCTGCAAGGGCGCCCACGACCGAGCCGCAGACCAGAGCCATGGCAGTGGCGCCAAAGCCGATAATCAGCGAGTAACGACCACCGTAGAGCATACGCGACAGAATATCGCGACCCTTATCGTCGGTACCGAAGATAAATCCGTTGCCGGGAGCCTGGCGAGCCGTAAAGATCTCGACCGGGCTATAGGGGGCAAGAAGGGGCGCCAGAATCGCAGTCAGGGCGACCAGCACCAGCACGACGGCGGCAATCTTAGAAGACAGCGTCATCTTCTTCCAGCCACCGAGCTTGAGCCCCTTGGAGGCAGCCTTCTCGAGCTGCTCGGTTTGCTTCTCTCGAATCTTTACCATAATCTACACCGTCCTGATGCGCGGGTTGATGAGCAGGTAGAGCATGTCAACCACGATGTTGATGATGATGAAGGCAAGAGCAACGACGATAACGACGCCCTGAACCAGGTTCGCCTCGTTGCCCTGAACGCCCTGCAGAATCGCGGTGCCCATGCCGGGGAGGTTGAAGATAACCTCGATGACGACGGCGCCGCCCATGAGGTAACCGATCTTAAGACCGAGGGTGGTGACCGGGGTGATCAGCGCATTGCGAAGAACGTTGATACCGACGACGACCTTCTCGGGAACGCCGGCACCGCGAGCCATACGGACATAGTCCTTGTCGAGCTCCTCGACCATGGCGGTACGCACGATACGAGTCATCTGGCCCGTCAGCGGAAATGCCAAGGCGATGGCGGGCATAATCATGCGGCCCAGATAACCAGCCGGATTCGTGGTGAAGTGAGGCAGAGCACCCGATGCCGGGAGCACCTTAAGGTAGGAAGAGAACAGCAGGATCAACAGAACGGCAAGCCAGAACGACGGGGTTGCCAAGCCGGCGATGGAAAAGACGCGGATCACTTGGTCCGGCCATTTGTCGCGATACAGTGCCGCGATGACGCCGAGCAAAAACGAAACGACCGCACCGATGGCAAGGCCGATGAAGGTCAGCTGCATCGTGACGGGCAGGGCCGTGGAGATGCGCTTGGCAACGGAGTTGCGAGCAGCACCATAGGTGCCCATGTCGCCATGGATCAAATCGCCCATATAGCGCACGTAGCGCACGGGCCAGGGGTCGTCCAGACCATACTTCTCATGGTACTCGGCAACCGCCTCGGGCGAGGCACCGTCACCCAACGCCGTGTAGGCGGGGTCGGTCTTGGAGAACGACATAAGGAAGAACACCAGGACGGTGACGCCCAATGCCATGATCGGCAGCGCCACAAGACGCCTTCCAATCAAACGTAGCAAGTTGTTCACGTTCTCTCCCCTTTCTTTTGTCGGTAGGACCAACTGGTATATGAGTACGGATACTCATTACAAGACCCGAGCGACATCGTTGCCGCCCGGGTCTTTGTTTCAACTATGAGGATACGGTCCCAACGACCGACATCCTGCATACAGACTCAAGCGAGTCTTACGCCTTGACGGTCGCAACGCCCCTGAAGGACATGCTCGTCGTGCCGATGCCCTTGAAGCCATCGAGGGCCTCGCCGTTGGGCGCAGTGGACGGATCGTCCCAGGAAGCGGAGACGGTCTTGACGTGGACAACGGGGTACAGAACGGCGTTGTCGGCAATGATGTCGAAGCACTCGTTCCACTTCTTCTGCTGCTCGTCGCCCTCGGCGGCAAGAGCCTCGTCCATGAGACTGTGGAGCTTCTGCCACTCAGCGGACTCCTTCCACGGGCAACGGGTCTGCATCCAGACGTTGTCGCCGTACCACCAGTTGAGCAGCAGGTCGGGGTCGGCGCCGAAGCAGGAAGGATCGCCAGGGGCAAGGAGGATATCGTAGGCCTCGCCGCCGTCGATGGCAGCGTAGGTGGCCGGCGAGGTATCGGTCTGGATGGTCACATCGAAGCCGAGAGCGTCGAGGTCGTTCTTGACCTGGGCGGCCATGCCCTTAATCTGCTCGTTGTCGGTGGTGCGCAGGGTGATGGCACCCGGGGTGATGCCAGACTCCTCGATGAGCTTCTTAGCCTTCTTGGCGTCGGTCTTGTACACCGTGGAAGCCTCATGATAGTTGGTGAAGCTCTTGGGCAGGTAGCAGCTGGCAGCGGTGGCAAGGCCGGCGAAGGTGTTGCTGACCATCTTCTCGGTGTCGAGCGCATACATGACAGCCTGACGGACCTTGACGTTGTTCCAAGGCTCCTTGGCGACGTTGAACATGATGAAGCGGGTGCCGAAACCCTGAACGTTATCGATCTTGCAGCCGGCGCTCTCGAGCTGGTCGACGGCGTCAGCGGTAACGAGCTCCATAACGAGCGTGGAGCCCTCCTGCTGAGCGGTAACGCGAGCGGTGGGGTCGGTCAGGATGCTGTACTGGATCTTCTTATCCTCGGCAGCATACTCACCGTTGTACTCGGGGTTGGGAACCAGGGTGATCTCGGTATCGGAGATAGAGTCGTACATCCAGGGGCCGGAGCCGATCGGCTGCTTGGCGCGATCCTCCTCGGTCTGGGTGGCCGGGGTAACGCGGACGATGGCCAGACGATCCTTGAGCAGGGAGAAGTTGGGGACCTTGGTCTTGACCGTCACGGTGCTGGCGTCCTTGGCCTCGATGGACTCGAAGGGCTGGAAGAACGGAGCATAGGTAGCGGAAGCGGCGCAAGCGGTGTAGGAGGCAACGACATCGTCAGCGGTGACCTCGGTGCCATCGGAAAACTTGGCGCCCTTGCGGATGGTGACCTCGAAAGTGGTGTCGTCCACAGACTTGGGATCGTCGGTGGCGAGCTCGTTGAAGGTGCTGTAGTCGTGGTAATCGATGCCGTAGAGGCCCTCGACGACGTGCCAGTTAGCACCCAGGCCCACAGCGGAGCCGGTGCTGGCGGGATCGAAGCTGGACGGAGCGTAAGCGGAACCAGCGGTGATCACGCCGCCGCCACGGTTGGCGGAATCGGTGGAACCGGAAGCGGAACCCTCGTCGTTGGAGCTGCCACCGCAGCCGGTGAGACCAAGCCCTGCGACAGCAGCGACGCTGCCGGTGAGGCCGAGGAACGAACGCCTGGACATACCCTTGTTGATGATGGCCATGTCTTCTCCTATCAATAGAGAATCTTACCCGGGAGCACCTAGACGTGCCCCCGCGCAACTTGCGGACGATATATACCTTACCTACCGACGAACCCAACTGAGGTGCCGCGCTCGGCGACCGATACATACATACGCTTGAACGGTATTTGCTACCGTTCACCGAATTCATTGACAAACGATTCGCCAGACAGTATGTATCGACGAGGTGAGATATCAGTCTTCGTCAACCCGCAGGATAGCAGGGTTGTTCACCATGGCTAGTCAAACGTTTTAGCGTTAATTAAACCCGAAATCGGCTGGTAATCGCCGTGAAATAAATGATTGAAAATCACGCAATCATGTATATCAGTTGTTTAGAGGCGTGTTTAGTTTTCGGATTGCTTTGCCGCCGCCTCGGCGCGCTCGGCATTCCATGCAACGAGCGCCTCGTGAACCGCTTTGGCGACATCGGCAGGAATGCCTCGAACTTCCGCGATCTCTTGCTCGCTCGCCGCGCGCAAACGCTTCATCGAGCCAAAATGGCGCATAAGGGCACGTTTTCTGGTGGGTCCCACGCCTGGAACGTCATCGAGTACCGAAACCGTCATGGCTTTATCGCGCAATTCGCGATGGAACGTGATGGCAAAACGGTGCGATTCATCGCGCACCTGTTTAATTAGATAGAGCGACGCGGACCCGGTCGGCAGCACGACTGGAGTCTCGTCCCAAGGCACGAAAACCTCCTCATCGGCCTTTGCCAAGCCACAAACTGGTATATCGAGCCCAAGAGCCTCAAGTTGCTTGATCGCAGCGGTCAATTGCGGCTTACCGCCATCGACAACGAGCAAATCGGGGCGCGAGCCAAAGCGCTCGTCGGCCATGCGCTCGGGAGCATAACGTCGTCCCAAAACCTCGGACATCGACACGAAGTCGTTTGCCTCGTCCAATTCGGCCTGAATTTTAAAACGACGATACTGACTCTTGTCGGCGCGCCCGTTGGTAAACACCACCATCGAGGCGACCGTAAAGGTGCCATGCAGTGTAGAGATATCGAAGCACTCGATACGCAACGGCGGCGATGGCAGCGCCAACGCACTTTCGAGCTCCAGGAGCGCTTGATTGGTGCGGTCGTCAGCGTACCCCGTTCGCATCATGTAGCGCATGAGGGCATGGCGCGCATTTTTGGATGCCATATCGAGCAGACGGTGCTTTTCGCCACGCTGCGGCCTATGGAGATGGCAGGAACGCTCACGCTTGCCCGCAAGCCACTCCCCCAGCGCTTCCGCATCCTCAAGATCGACGGAAAGGTTGACCTCAGCTGGAATATCAGCCGTCTCGTCGTAATAGCGCTTAAGAAAGCCCGACTGGAGCTCTTCCTCGTCAACATCAAGACCCTTGTCGAGAATGAACTCGCAGGTGCGAACTGTTCGGCCCTCGCGAACGACGAAGACGCAAGCGGCGGAGATGGTCTCCTCGCGATAGAAACCGATGACATCTATATCGACACTGGAGGGAAAAACGACTTGCTGACGATCGTCCAGACCCCTGATGACCTCCAAACGACGTTTGACGCGTGCCGCGCGCTCAAAGTCGAGCGCCTCAGCGGCATCCGTCATCTCGGAGGTCAGCTCATCGACGACATCCTTGCGATGGCCCGACAAAAAGCGCTCGACACGCTTGACGTTCTTGGCATAGTCTGCCGGGGAAATCACGCCGACACACGCACCCGGGCCGCGCCCGACATGGTAGTCAAAGCAGGGGCGCCCGTTTTGCGCGCAAATCATATTGACGATGTCTTCCTCGCCCTTGTGGGACTCGACGATACGGCGACAACGACGCCACTCCGCACAGGATGCGGAGCAGATGGGGATAACCTTGCGCAGCGTATCTATCGTCTCACGTGCCGCGCGGCTATCGGTATAAGGTCCAAAATAGCGCGTTCCCGGCTTATGACGCTCACGCGTGTATTTGATAGCGGGATACAGGTCGCCCTTTGTAATGGCGATAAAGGGGTAGCTCTTGTCATCCTTGAGGTCGACGTTAAAGTACGGATGGTACTGACCAATCAAATTGCGCTCGAGCACCAACGCCTCGTGCTCGGTCTCCACCACGATATAGTCAAAGCTCGCCACCAGCTGCATCATCAGCGGGATCTTCTGGCGCTCGTCCTGCAGCGTCACGTACTGACGCATACGGGCGCGCAGGTTTTTCGCCTTGCCCACGTAGATGACATCGCCCTTGGCGTCTTTCCAAAGGTAGCAGCCGGGCTGCGTGGGAACGCGCGAAACCTGCTCGGCAAGCGTTGGAATGTTGTCGTGACCGGCCACGCGCACCTACTTGCGACGAATCAGCGCCGAGACCTCGGGCATCTTAAGGACGACGGCAAGGCCAAAGGTAACAGCAAGCGAGACGACACCCGCAACGCAAACGTAGCCAAGAGTAATCAGAATCGAGCCGCCAAGTGCCCCGACAAAGTGCTCAAGCGCCCACATGACGCCGGCGCCTGCGGCAGCACCCAGGCCACCGAGCAAAAGGCCAAAGAAACCGCCATGCAGGATAGATTTAACCTGAAGACCACGCAGACGACGACGCAGCCACCACAGCGAGCAACCGACCAAGATCACGTAGTCGACGACATACGAAAGCGCGATTGCCGGCATACCGAAGCCCAGCACAACGCCAAACAGCAGAACCGAGCCGGCCTGGCCGATGGCGGAATACAGGCAATAGCGGCTATAGGGCTTCATGTCGAGCAAGGCAGAGAAGCTCTTCTGCATCAGCACGACCACGCCGTAGAGCGGCAGCGAGAACGCCAGGTAGACAAGGAACTCGGACACCAGCGCCACGCCGGACTCATCGAACTTGCCAGCGCAGTAGATCATGTTGAGCGGACGCGCGAAGACAATCAGGTACAGCGCGAACGGAACCAGGAAGAACAGCATCTGGGCGACGCCACGCGAAATGCCCGTGCGAACGCTGTCGTAATCCTTCTCCTGTGCGTCGTGAGAGAGCTCGGTATAGAGCGCCGTCGAAAGCGAGGCGGCAATCAGCGCGTAGGGCAGCGTGTACCACAGGCGCGCATAGGCGATGACGGAAGGACCGGTCTCGGGCTGGACCACCAGCGCAGCAGCGTTGGTGATAGAAGTCGAGACAAACATGCACACCGTAGCGAGCAGCGTCGGGATACCGAGCGCAATCGTCTGGCGCAGTGCGGGGTCCTTAAAGTCGATATGGATATGGGGATGCACGCCGTGCTTGCCAAGCGCGGGGATCTGACAAGCCATCTGAACAAAGACACCGAGGGTCGTACCGGCCGCAATCAAGATGATGCCGGCACGTTCGCCAAACTGTGCGGACACGGGCGCAAAGCCCATAAAGCTCGCAATGACGATCACATTGTTGAGGACCGGGGCAAACGTCGACCAGAAGTAGTCGCGGTGTGCGTTGAGAACGCCCGAGAACACCGAGCCCAAACCATAAAACAGAATCTGGATGGCGAAGAAACGGAACATGAACGCAGCGGTATCCATGCTGCCGCCGTCACCCGAAAGGAACGATTGCGTCCAAATAAAGCCCGGAGCGAACACGGTCCCCAGCAACGAAATGCCACCCAGCACCAATAGCAGAATACCGAGCAGGTTGCCCACGTACTCGTTCGAGGCCTCGCGACCCTGCTCACGCCTCACGCCCATGTACACGGGCAAAAACGCCGTCACGAGCATGCCGCCCATCACGAGTTCGTAAAGCATATTGGGCAGGTTGTTGGCGACCTGATAGGAGGACGAGAGCAGCGACATGCCGATAGCGGCCGCCATTGCCCATGTGCGGATAAAGCCGGTGACGCGAGACACGATGGTCAGGATGGTCATAAGCCCGGCGGAACGACCAACCGTGGAGTAGTCCGACGAGCCCATATCATCAGTGCCATCTCGCGACGAAGAAGCTTCGGATGAGGGTGTCTGAGGCGCAGATTCTTTTGCAAAATGAGCTCCGCACTTCAATTCTTCCTGCGGCATCGCTCAGTCCTCTCTCGTAATCGGGGCGACCGTCGCCCCGCAAAATGCAATTAAATCATCGGGTGCAAGCTCAAGCTGATAACCACGCTTGCCTCCCGAAATAAAAATGGTATCCCAAAGGACACATGTCTCATCAATGAGCGTCCGGTAGCGTTTTTTCATACCGACCGGACTGCAGCCGCCGCGAACGTAGCCAGTCGCCGCAAGCAAATCCTTCACATGCATCATGGCCAAGGACTTCTCCCCCGCGGCACGCGCGGCGGACTTTAGATCGAGCTCGTCGGCAACAGGGATGCAGCACACGACATGGTCGTTGGACGGCGTCACGCAGACCAAGGTCTTAAATCCTTGTCCGGGCTCCTCGCCAAGCTGCTCCGAAATCGCGACCCCCAGGCCCGCCGACTCATCACCATCGTCTTCGTACGTATGTAGAACATAGGAAATGCCGGCGCTTTCCAGCTCGCGCATCGCATTGGTTTTTGGCGTCTTTACAGCCTTTGCCATGGCATATCCTTTCCCTCGCATTCGGACGCAAGGATTAAGTATATGTCCAATTCGGCTGCATACGTCACTTCGACACAGCAAGCGCCATCGAATCACAAGGAGTCGATGGCGCCCATAAACTGAATCGCCTATTTATTGAGCATCAAGTTGAGCCTGACGCTCCCGGTCACGCCTGAGCAACGGCGCCAAAAACTTGCCCGTATAACTTTGCGGACAGTCCGCAACCTGCTCCGGTGTGCCCGAAACCACGACGGTTCCGCCGCCGTTACCGCCCTCGGGGCCCATATCGATCAGGCGGTCGGCAACCTTGATGACATCAAGGTTATGTTCAATCACCAGCACCGTGTTGCCCGCATCGACCAAGCGCTGCAGCACATCGAGCAGCTGGCGGACGTCCTCAAAATGGAGACCGGTCGTCGGCTCATCCAGAATGTAGAACGTCTTACCCGTCTGACGGCGGTGAAGTTCCTTGGCGAGCTTTACGCGCTGTGCCTCGCCACCCGAAAGCGTCGTTGCCGGCTGGCCCAAGCTCACATAGCCCAGGCCCACATCGTACAGAGTCTGGAGCTTACGCTTAATTTGAGGAATATTGCCAAAGAAAGCCAGCGCCTCGGTGACGCTCATGTCGAGCACGTCAGAGATGGTCTTACCACGGTAGGTGACCTCAAGCGTCTCGCGATTATAGCGCTTGCCGCCGCAGACCTCGCAGGGAACATAGATATCGGGAAGGAAGTGCATCTCGATCTTAATTTGTCCGTCGCCCTTGCATGCTTCGCAGCGGCCGCCGCTCACGTTAAAGGAGAAACGTCCCGGCGAGTAGCCGCGTGCCTTCGACTCCGGTGTGCTCGCAAACAGCGCGCGCAGATCATCCCACAGGCCAATGTACGTAGCGGGATTGGAACGCGGTGTACGGCCGATCGGCGACTGGTCAATGTCGATCACCTTATCGATGCACTCGATACCCTCGAGCTTTTTGTACGGGCCCACAGGACGCGTCGAGCGATGAATGGCATTCGTAAGAGCAGGCGCGATGGTGTCGGTAACCAGGGAGCTCTTGCCCGATCCCGACACGCCGGTAACAACCGTAAGCGTACCGAACTCAATCTTGGCGGTAACGTTTTTAAGGTTGTTGGCACGGGCGCCCGTGATCTTAAGGCAGCCGCGACCGGGCTTGCGGCGCTTATCGGGAACCCGAATCATTCGCTTGCCAGTCAGGTAGGCACCCGTCATCGAATCGGGGCACGCCATGATATCGGCAGGCGTTCCCGCGGCGACCACGTGTCCGCCGTTCACGCCCGCGCCAGGGCCCATGTCGATCACATAGTCGGCAGCACGAATCGTATCCTCATCATGCTCGACGACGATGACGGTATTGCCGATATCGCGCAGGCGCTCAAGCGTCTTGATCAGGCGCTCGTTATCGCGCTGATGGAGGCCGATCGATGGCTCGTCCAAAATGTACAGGACACCCATGAGGCCGGCGCCGATCTGCGTTGCCAGGCGAATGCGCTGGGCCTCGCCTCCGGAAAGCGTCGCCGAGGCACGGTCGAGGGTCAGATAGTCGAGTCCGACATCGACCAGAAAGCGCAGGCGCTCCAGGATTTCCTTAACGATGCGCCCGCCGATAAATTGTTGGCGCTCGGTAAGCTCCAGGCCCTCAAAAAACTCGAGCGACTCGCGGCACGACAGACAACAAACCTCGTAAATGGACTTGCCGCCCACGGTGACGGCGAGCATCTCGGGGCGCAAACGAGCGCCGTGGCAGCTCGAGCACGGCTCCTCGCGGATGTACTTCTCCAAGCGCGCCTTGGTGTTCTCATTCGTCGTCTCGGTATAGCGCTCGTACAGGATATTGCGCACACCCGAGAACTTGGTGTCCCACTGGCTGCGGCGCCCATCGAGCTTTTGATAGTCGACCGAAATCTTCTGGTCGCCCATGCCGTCTAAAAACGCACGACACACCCGCGGAGGCAGATCCTCCCACGGCGTATCGACGCTCACCTTAAAGTGTTTGCAGACCGCAGCGAAAATCTGCGGATAGTAGTTAGAGTTGCCAAACAGGCTGCCAAAGACCCCGTCGGCGATCGACTTCGAGGGGTCTTCGATTAGGGCCTCGGCATCGACCGTCTTCTTAAAGCCCAGGCCATCGCACTCGGGGCACGCGCCATAGGGCGCGTTGAACGAGAAATCACGCGGCTGCAGGTCATCGATGGAGTGTCCATGCTCCGGGCACGCTAACGCCAGCGAATACTCCAGCAACTCGCCTTCGGTCCCCTCGGGAGCGTCGCGGTCGGGCAGCAAGTATACGTTCACATTGCCGTGCGCCAGCGCAGTCGCCTGTTCAACGGACTCGGCAATACGGCCCAGCGAGTTCTCGCGAATCACGATGCGGTCGACCACGACCTCGATATCGTGCTTGAATTTCTTATCCAAATCGATAGGGGCATCAAGCGAGCGAACCTCGCCGTCGACACGCACGCGGCTAAAGCCCTCGGCGCGAAGGTCCTCAAACAGCTTGGTGTACTCGCCTTTTCGCCCGCGCACCACCGGTGCCAGCACAAACGCGCGGCGGCCCTCCCCCGCCGCCAGGACCTTATCGGCGACCTGGTCGGTCGTCTGGCGCTCAATGACGCGGCCGCATTCGGGACAGTGCGGGGTGCCCACACGGGCGAACAGCAGACGCAGATAGTCATAAATCTCGGTTACGGTGCCAACCGTCGAGCGAGGGTTTTTAGATGTCGTCTTTTGGTCGATCGACACCGCCGGCGAAAGGCCGTCGATTGAATCCAAGTCGGGTTTGTCCATCTGGCCCAAGAACTGGCGCGCATAACTCGAAAGGCTCTCGACGTATCGACGCTGGCCCTCGGCATAGATAGTGTCGAATGCCAGCGAACTCTTGCCCGAGCCAGAAAGACCGGTAATGACCACGAGTTGGTCACGCGGAATGGAAACATCGATATCACGGAGGTTGTGCTCACGAGCGCCGCGAATAACGATAGAGGAATCAGACATGGAAGCTCCTTGCCTCCTATTGCATCGAATCATACTGCCGATGAGTTTAGCGCACTCGACGCGCACAGATGTTCGTAATACAAGATTCGCAGACCTTTAGCTTTGCGTATCGGGCGCTTTGTTTCTCGAAATGCCGTGGAAAGGTTACAGTAATCTAATACTGAACTTAATTTGCTGTACCAGAGGAACGTCCATGACCGAAGATATCCCCCTTGAAATCACTTCGAGCGACATGGCCAATCTGCCCATATTCATCGCCGTCCTTATCGTGGCCGCCGTCGTCGTGCGCGTGTATTTTTCAATCAAACGCAACGAAAAGCCACCCATTGCCCGCGTCTTTTGGTGCGCGACGCTCCTCATCCCGCTCGGCGTGGTAGCTGCATGGATTACGAATCAATCGCTCGTAAATGAGGGCAGCTCCCTATGGGTCCTTTCTTATTCGGCGCTCGGTGCTGCCGCCGTCATGCTTCTTGTCGAGCCCTTGGTTTCGGGACTTATCGACCAAACCGACCTTGCGACGGGAACGGTTGCCTGTATTTGCCGCGACATCCTTGTCATCGCCGCTGTTTCAGCGCTCTCGTTCGTTTCAATCGAAATTGCCTGCAACGAAACGTTCTATCGCATTCCCGCCAACTCATTCGGGTTTTCCGTCGGGTTGCTCGCGACGGTTCTGCTCTCCCTTTATTTGCTGGGACAGCGTCATGGAGGCGTCATGGTCCTCGTGCCCGTCGTCTGTTGCATCCTTGGCATTGCCGAGCACTTCGTCATAACGTTTAAAGGCGAAGCCATCCTGCCAAGCGATATCTTGGCCCTTGGCACCGCAATGGAAGTGAGCGAGGGATACGAGTTTACCTTTACCGCCGGAATCGTAACCTCTCTCGCCCTGCTGGAGATTTCCCTGGGGCTTCTTTCGCTCATCCGACCGCGAAAGCTCCGTACGCCCACCCATGTCTTCCCCGCTATCGCCGCTAACCTCTGTGCTTTTCTGCTCGTGACCGTTGTGGGGCTCTCAGGCTTTTCCAACATCGACTTGGAGCAGGCGCTGGATTTTGGATTTGACCGTTGGCAGCCCATCACCACGTATGCGTCTCAGGGTTTTATCACTTCGTTCACCGAAATGGTCAACGAGTTGCCCATTGAGAAGCCCGAAGACTATACGCCCGATGAGGCGCAGAGCATCGAGCAGGAGCTCGCCGCCGTCTACGACAGCACATATGGCTCGAGCGAACAGCGCGCGGCGGCCGTTGCCCAGTTCAATGAAATCAAGCCGACGATTGTTGCCGTCATGAACGAGAGCTTTAGCGACCTTTCGTGCTTTGAGCAGCTCCAGGCGGCCGGGTACTCCGGCCCCGCATTCTACAACTCGCTTCCCGACACACTTGTTCGCGGCACCATGCTCGCTTCGGTCGCCGGTGGCGGAACGGCGAACTCCGAATTCGAATTTTTGACCGGAGCGACAACGGCCTTTGTCGGATTAGGCAAGATCCCCTATCAGCTGTATCAGATGAATGGCGTAAACAGCCTGGCAAAGGACCTTAAAGAGCTTGGGTATACCACTACCGCTATGCACCCGCAAAACCCCGTCAACTACCATCGAGATAAAATCTATCAGCAGCTGGGCTTTGGAGACTTTCTTTCAATCGGCGATTTCGAAGGTGCGCCCTATTACCATGCCGGCGTATGCGACTACGCCACCTACGACAAGATACTCGACCTGCTTAGAACCGACGAAGCGCCGCAGTTCATCTTTGACGTCACGATGCAAAATCACGGCGGCTACGACTATGGCACCGTTCCCGCCGAAGAGCTGACAAACTATTGGGTCGAGGGAGCCAGCGAAGGCGCCAACAGCGCGCTCAACACCTATCTCACCTGCATCAACGCATCCGACCGGGACCTCGAGTACTTTATCAACGAGCTCCGCAACATCGGCAGACCGGTTGTTCTTGTCTTTTTTGGCGACCATCAGCCGAGCGCCGCAACGACTCTCAACGACGAGCTGTACCCTCAGGAAGATACGGCAAGCCACGCTTTCCGTATCTATCAGTCGACATATCTCGTCTGGGCTAACTATGAGATCGCCGGCAATACCGAGCTCAACGTCTACGACACCGTCGGGGCAAACGAGATTGCAGCCATTACCCTTAATAAGATCGGCGCCCCGCTCACCAATTACCAAAAGGCCCTGCTTGCGACAAGGTCAGATGTGCCCACCATCAATGTCGCCGGCTATCTCGGTGCCGACGGGCTGCGCTACGACTTGGAATCGGAAGACAGCCCCTACGCCTCGACGATCGACAAGCTGCAGCGCATGCAATACCTCGAGTTCGCCAGCAAAGTTCAGTAAGCCCGCCCATTCGCTTGGGCCCATCGTATTGCAAGCACGCTCGGCCCAAACGCATCGCAAATGACTCCCGCTCGCAAACGAGGGTACAATGACGCTCGTGTCACATCGCGGGGCCCCGGCCCCAGCATATACAAAGGAGTCATACATGGGTTGCGAACACGCACAGGCCGCCGGCGGACAAACGTCGCCGTCGCAATTTGAGGAGAACACGCTGTCCGAGGTCAAGCGCGTCATCGCCGTGCTTTCCGGCAAGGGCGGTGTCGGCAAGTCATTTGTCACCGGTGCCATCGCCACCGAGCTTGCCCGTCACGGCCGCAAGGTCGGCGTCCTCGATGCCGACATCACCGGTCCCTCTATCCCCAAGATGTTCGGTATGAGTGGACGCCACGTCCATGCCCTTGGCAACCTTATGCTGCCCGAAATCTCCGAGCACGGCGTCAAGGTCATGAGCTCCAACCTGCTGCTCCAAAACGAGACCGACCCCGTCCTTTGGCGCGGTCCGGTCATCGCAGGCGCCATTAGGCAGTTCTGGAGCGAGACCTCGTGGGGCCCCATCGACTACCTACTGGTCGACATGCCTCCGGGAACAGGCGACGTCGCGCTCACCGTCTTCCAGTCGCTGCCGGTCGACGGCATCGTCATCGTCACGAGCCCGCAGGATCTGGTCTCGATGATCGTCGCCAAGGCGGTCAACATGGCCGAGAAGATGAACGTCCCCATTCTGGGCATTGTCGAGAACATGAGCTATATTGAGTGCCCCGACTGCGGCAAGAAGATCGAGGTCTTTGGCAAGAGCAAGCTCCCCGAGGTCGCAAAGCACTATAACCTCGACATCTTGGGCCAGCTTCCCATTAATCCGGCACTCGCCGAGGCCTGCGATAAGGGCGAGGTCGAGACCGCGCTGCCCGATGGCATGTTGCCCAAGGCAGTCTCTGCCGTCGAGGCTATTACCCCGCACGAGACCGACGAGGCCTAAGTGAACGCGAGCGCCCTCTATGACGTCTTGGTAATCGGCGGCGGGGCTTCAGGCCTCGCCGCCGCCATTACGGCCGCACGCGCTGGCAAAAGCGTCTGCATCGTTGAGCGCGATGTCGCCTGCGGCCTCAAGCTCCTTGCGACCGGTAACGGCCGCTGCAACCTCTCCAACGAATCGATTGATCCTCAGCGGTATAACCACCCCGCATTCGTCGAATCCGTCATGGGCCCCCAGCCCGAACAAGAGCTTATGGGTTTCTTCTCCTCGCTGGGTATCATGACAACCTCCGAGGAAGGCCGGCTGTACCCGCGCTCCCTTCGCGCCGAATCGGTGCGCGACGCGCTTCTCAACGTTTGCGACCGCCTAGGTATCACCTTAATCTGCGGAGCCAACGTTGCCTCGGCGCACAAAGCTTCCGAAGGCTGGGCACTCCAAATAGACCGTCCAGCGCGGGCGCTCAAGGCAAAAAAGCACGATGACCGAAAATCGGAGCTCCGCTCGCTTCGGAAAGCGCTCGCCGATGTCCCTCGCAAGAACGAGGCCCTGCAGGCACATGCCGTAATTATCGCTACGGGCGGCAACCCCACAGGTATCGCCGATACGTTTCGCCTCCCCCTCACTTCGCTGCGCCCCATCCTCTGCCCCGTATCGGCAACGGTCGTTGGCGATCGGGCGGCACTCAAGACGTTGGATGGCCTGCGCGTCCGTGCCCGCTTGACGCTCGCCCACAATCATAATGAGCTCTGGCACGAAGACGGTGAAGTGCTGTTTCGAACCTTCGGTATCTCGGGCGTCGCTGTCTTCAACCTCTCTCGTCGTATCCAGCACGGCGATACGATCCTGCTCGACGTTTTCCCCGACCTCTCCAAAGACGAGTTGCTCGATATGCTCAACCGGCGCGTTGAGCTGCTCGGCGGCTTTTCGCCCCGCGATCCCCGTTGGCTCGACGGCATGCTCGCCCCGCAACTCTCCCGAGTCGTCTGCACAGCGTTCGAGCAGTGCCATCCAGGCTCCAACGATGTCATCCACCTGGTCTCGATCCTCAAACACTTTAAGTTGCTCGTCGAGGGAACAGCCGAGGAGCGCTCAGCGCAGGTCACGCGTGGTGGCATATCTGTCGAGAGCATCTCAACACCCAGCCTACGCGCGTGCAGCGTTGTCGACGCCCCGCTTTACGTCTGCGGTGAAGCGCTCGACATCGACGCCGATTGCGGAGGCTTTAACCTTGCGTGGGCCTGGATCTCGGGCATTCGCGCTGCAAGCAGCCTGTAGCCGCGCAGTCTATAATCAAAAACGCATTCGGGCCGTCTGGAATACCGGACGGCCTCTTTCTTGCCTCTAAGGAGACCTCGATGATCGAAATCACCCAAGTCAACGCGTCGCTCGATGAAGCCGGCGATGAAAATGCCTGTCTCATTGTTGGCAAGCGAGTCGCCAAGCGCGTCCTACGTTGCAAGGACTCCGAGATCAAGTCCATCGAGCTCCACCGCAAATCAATCGACGCTCGCAAAAAACGAGACGTCCATTTTATCCTGAGCTTTCGTGTTGAGCTGACTAGTCCCCACCTCGAGCGAGAAGCGGTCGACAGCGTTGCCGAGCGTGACCGCTCGCGCGTACGCGCGATAGAAGACGATGAGCCTTCATTCCCCTCCCCCGCCTCCGACGCGCCTCAAGAACGCCCTGTCGTTGTCGGCGCCGGATGCGCCGGCCTTTTCGCTGCGCTTACGCTCGCCGAAGCAGGTCTTAAGCCCTTGCTCATCGAGCGCGGCGACCCGGCATTTCGCCGCTCGCAGGCGATCGACCTCTTTCTAAAGGAGCGCATCCTCGACCCCGAGAGCAATATCCAGTTTGGCCTGGGCGGCGCGGGGACCTTCTCGGACGGCAAGCTCAATACGGGAACCAAAAATCCCGCCCATCGCCTTATCCTCGAAACCTTCGTCGAGGCGGGTGCGCCCCGCGATATTCTGTGGGATGCCAAGCCGCACATTGGCTCCGACATCCTTCCCGCGGTCGTCACCACTATATCCCAGCGCATCGAGCAGCTCGGAGGTGTCGTCCGCTATCGAACGAAGCTCGTCGACATTCGCATCGACGCGTCTGGCGCCATCACCGGTATTGATGTCCAATCGTCCCAAGACGCCGCTTGCGAGCCAATCGAGACAAAGCACCTCATCCTCGCCTGCGGGCATTCCGCTCGCGATATTTTTGAGCTCCTTAAGGGCCACAACGTGGCCCTCGCACAAAAGACCTTTGCCATGGGCGTTCGCATCGAGCATCCGCAGCGCGACATCGACCGAGTCCAATACGGAGCCTCGGCGGGACATCCTGCCCTCGGAGCAGCCCCTTACAAGCTCGTCGCCCATCTTCCCAACGGCCGCAGCGTGTTCTCGTTTTGCATGTGCCCCGGCGGGCAGGTTGTCGCCGCCTCTTCCGAGCAGGGCCACCTGTGCGTCAACGGCGCCAGTCTCAATGCCCGCGACGGACGCAACGCAAATGCCGCCCTGCTCGTTAACGTCACACCCGAGGACCTTCCCAACGATGACCCGCTCGCCGGCATCGAGCTCCAGCGTGCCTGCGAGGCGGCCGCCTATCGCCTGGGCGGTTCCAACTGGAACGCACCGGCACAGCTCGTCGGAGATTTCCTCGCAGGACGTGCCAGCAAGGCGCCCGGAAAGGTAAAGCCCACCTATCCGCTCGGTGTGACCTGGACGGCAATTGACGAAGCCCTGCCGCAGCATATCGTCGAGTCGCTCCGCCTAGGACTTCCCCTACTCGGAAAAAAGCTACGCGGCTACGACCGCCCCGACGCCGTTCTTACCGGCGTGGAGACTCGTTCGAGCTCACCGGTCACTGTCACCCGAGACCGAACGTGCCATGCCATGTCGACCCCGGGCCTCTATCCTTGTGGTGAGGGAGCTGGATATGCCGGCGGCATCATGAGCGCGGCCACCGACGGCATCCGTTGTGCCGAAGCCCTGATCGCAGACCTCTAACGCACGAATTCCAGCGCGCAAAAGACACAGGCCCCGAGCTCCACAGGGAACTTGGGGCCTGTTCACTATTTCTTAAACCGTGCACCCTGGCGTTTTCTGCCCGATGCGAACGTGGAACCCTTGCGGGCCTGCGAACGTAAGCGCTCAATCGTCTCGTCCTCAGACGCACCCTCCAGCATCGCCCGAATCTGAACGACGGCATCGCGCAGGCGCGCCGCCTCCTCAAAGTCCATGGCGGCAGAAGCGTTACGCATATCCTCTTCCATGGTTTCGACGATCCGCACAAGCTCGTCATGCGGCAGTTCTTCCAACTGCTCCGCAAGTGTCTGCTCGGGCGCCACCGTTTCCGGCACGCCACCCTCGCCCGACTCATCGGGCGTATAGAATGCGCCATGTCCAAGAGAGTCGCCCTTCGAGCGCCCCTTGGAACCCACGGTTTTTTCGGCCTCGGCAATAAAACTTGAGATGTCGTTGATGGCCTTGCGCACCGTCTTGGGCACAATGCCATGCTCTTCGTTATATGCCATCTGAATCTCGCGACGGCGCTGCGTCTCCTCGATGGCCTCTTTCATCGAATCGGTCACAACGTCTGCATACATGATGACTTCGCCATCGGCGTTACGGGCCGCGCGGCCAATCGTCTGAATCAGCGAGCGGCGGTTGCGCAAGAAGCCTTCCTTATCGGCATCGAGAATTGCCACCAGTGAGACCTCGGGAAGGTCTAGGCCCTCGCGAAGCAGGTTGATGCCAACGAGAACATCGATCTTGCCCTCGCGCAGCGTTCGCAGGATCTCGACACGGTCCATCGTCGCTGTATCGGAGTGCATGTAATTGACCTTAATGCCGGCATCAAGCAGATGGTCGGTCAGGTCCTCGGCCATGCGCTTGGTGAGCGTGGTCACCAGCACGCGCTCCTTGCGGGCAACGCGCTCGCGAATCTCGTCCTCAAGATCGTCAATCTGCCCACGAACCGGACGCACATCGATCTTGGGGTCGAGCAGACCGGTCGGACGAATGATCTGCTCCACGTCGTTTTGGCTCACCCGCAGCTCGTAGTCGCCCGGTGTGGCCGAAACATAGATAAACTGGGGTATCCTTGCCTCAAACTCATCGAAACGAAGCGGGCGATTATCGAGTGCCGACGGAAGACGAAAACCATGCTCAACAAGCGTAACTTTGCGCGAACGGTCACCTTCGTGCATGCCGCGAATCTGCGGCACCGTCACATGGCTCTCGTCGATGATGCAGAGCATGTCCTTGGGAAAGTAGTCGATCAGGGTAAACGGCGGCTCGCCCGGCTTACGTCCATCCAGATGACGCGAGTAGTTCTCGATGCCGTTGCAAAAGCCCATCGTCTCGAGCATTTCGAGATCATAATCGGTACGTTGCTGCAGGCGCTGTGCCTCGAGCAACTTGTCGGTCGCCTTGAGCTCCGCCACGCGCTTCTCGCACTCTTCGCTGATCGATTTCAGAGCTGCCTTGACCTTCGGCTTCTCGGTCACGTAGTGCGATGCCGGCCATACGGGGATGGCCTCGTACTCACGAACCATCTCTCCGGTGACCTCATCGATCTCGGCAATCAGCTCGACCTCGTCGCCAAAGAACTCAAACCGCAACGGATGCTCGGCATAAGGCGGATACACGTCGACAACATCGCCGCGCACGCGGAACGTGCCGCGCGCCAGGTCATAGTCATTGCGATCATATTGAATGTCGATAAGTGCATGGATAAAGTCATCGCGCTCGAGCGGCACCTTCTTGTCGACGTTTGGAGCCAGACCCGCATAGTCCTCAGGAGAGCCAATGCCATAGATACACGAGACCGATGCGACGACGATCACATCGCGTCGAGAGAGCAGCGATGCGGTCGCCTGATGTCGCAGCATCTCGACCTCTTCGTTAATCGAGGAGTCTTTCTCGATATATGTATCGCTTTGCGGCACATACGCCTCGGGCTGATAGTAGTCGTAGTACGAGACAAAGTAGACCACAGCGTTATTGGGAAAGAACTCTTTGAGCTCGCTCGCAAGCTGAGCGGCGAGCGTTTTATTGGGAGCCATGACAAGCGTCGGCTTCCCCAGGGCCTCGATGGTTTTAGCCATCGTAAAGGTCTTGCCCGAACCAGTCACGCCCAGCAAAACCTGATAGCGATCTCCATCCCTCACGCCCTGCACAAGCGACTCAATGGCCTTAGGCTGAGAACCTGCAGGCTCATAAGGAGATACAACCTTAAACGGCACCTCAGAGCCCTCAACGCCAAAACGTTTGAGTTCTCCTCCAACACGCTCAACTTCAAATTCCGCCATGGATACTCCTAACTCATATATCTGCAGTATACGCAGGCGGCAGGCATAGTCCTATACGAACCGATCGGGATAGAGGGTCTTGTAGCGAACCCAGGCATTATTGACGCGAATCAGATACGCCTGCGTCTCGGGAAAGGTGATTGCATTGTGCAGCGACGTACTTTGCTGCGCCCATCCGTCGACATTGCCCATGCCGGCGTTATAGGCGGCAATAGCGCTATCCGTCGACCCGTTGAAATACGTTAAGAGATACGAGAGGTACGCACAGCCAAACTCGATATTCGTAGCCGGATCGTTAAGGTTGTCGGCCGAATACTCCCCACCGTCGACAAGACCCTTGGCGATCATATCCTGGGCAGTCTCGGGCATCAGCTGCATCAATCCCTGAGCACCCTGATTCGACTCAGCCTCGGGATCCCAATTCGATTCCGACTTAATGACAGCGCACACCAGATACGGATCCAGATTATGCGAAATACTCGATTGCTTTACATACGCCTCGTAGTCAATTGGATACAAAGGCTTAAAGAAGGCGGCAGGAGCATACGAGTAGACGAGCGAAATAAGGCCGAAGGCAAAAACGGCAGCCAGCGGTATAAGGCGATACCACGCAAAGAAACGTGTCTTAGGCATCGGCATCCTCCTTATTCGCAGTGTCTATAAACCCATGGCATGCAAGCCATGAGTCAAGCTGCTCAAAGAGCGAATTATCGCCTGCGGCATTATCAATCACCGTTGTAGCGAGATTGCACAGCGCAGACTCATCGGGCTGGCAAGCAGAACGGGCATCGAAATCAGATGGCTCCATGCCACGCTGAATAGCACGCTCGCGACGAACTGACAAAGGGGCGCTGATGACCAGAATTTCATCAGCCAAGCCAAATGCATCCTCAAAACCAGTCGGAGCAGAAACCTCGACCACCGCAAAGGGATAACGGGGGGAAGAAACCGTGCAGCAAACCGGATCAAGAATCCTCAGTGACAGCTGCTCAATGAGAACGGGGTGCACAATGCTATTGAGCCTCGCGACCGCATCAGGAGAAACAAAAGCTCGAGAAGCGAGTATGTTACGGCGAACGCCGCCCTCCTCGTCCAAAATATCCCAGCCAAATTCTTCCGCGAGGGCATTGACGATATCGGAGCCTGGCACATACAGCGATTTGGCAAGTTCGTCCAGATCGATGAGCATGGCGCCATGAGATTCGAGATAGCGGCAGGCAGTCGACTTACCCGAAGCAATATTGCCCAAGACAAAAACGGTAAACATCAAGTCCTCCCTAACGCCAATGGGAGTTATTATCGCGCAAATACAAAAGAAGGACTCAAAATACAGCCAAACAGTAAGACAAGCTAAAAGAAGGCGAGTTCTTGTATTACAGCTCTCTATAAAACGCAAAAAAGGGGGAGGCCGCGAGGCCTCCCCCTTCTTCAATCTCGATGACGGCTCGGTGCCGTCCACCGGTCAGCGGCGCCCTGGCCTCCCACGGGCTGGCC
>CAJMPY010000029.1 GCA_905215385.1 uncultured bacterium
TGTCCTCGATGGACTCCTTCTTGCCCATCTGGGACGAACCGGGATCGAGGTAGGTAACGCCCATGCCCAGGTCCATGCCGCCGACCTCGAAGGCGCAGCGGGTACGAGTGGAGGTCTTCTGGAAGAGCAGGACGATGTTCTTGCCCTCGAGATAGCGGTGCGGAACGCCAGCACGCTTCATGTCCTTGAAGTTCTTGGAGAGCTTGAGCAGGTACTCAATCTCCTCGGTGGTGAGGTCGAGGAGCTTGAGGAAGCTACGGCCGGAGAGGTTAACACCCATGGTTCGTTTCCTTTCGAAAAAGTGAATTACTAAAAAGTGGTGCCCGTTTGACGGGCGAAACCGGTGCGGTTGTAGGGGGACCGCACCGGAACCGTTAAAACCTTAGAGGTCCTCGCGCCAGAAGGGCATGCTCATGCAGCGCGGGCCGCCGCGGCCGCGGGAGAGCTCGGCGGAGGGCACGACGAGAAGGTCCAGGCCCTCCTTGTACAGCACGTCGTTGGTGACGGTGTTGCGGGCGTAGACGCAGATCTTGCCGGGCTCGACGCACAGGGTGTTGGAGCCGTCGTTCCACTGCTCGCGGGAGGCCGCGATCGGGTCGCCGCCGCCGCAGGGGATCAGCTTGACCTGGTCGACGCCGGTGGCGTCCTCCAGGACGTGCTCGAGGGTGTCCTCGATCAGGCGGATGTTCACGTCGCCCGGGTTCTTGCCGGCGGTCAGCTCGTAGACGCGCAGGGTGCCCATGATGGCGGGGTGGATCGTGAACTTATCGACGTCGATCTGGGTGAAGACCGTGTCGAGGTGCATGAAGGCGCGCGAGACGGGGATGTCGAAGGCCAGGATGCGCTCGACCTTGGAGTCGGAGTTCCAGAAGATGTTCTGGGCCATGACGTCGATGGCTGCGGCCTGGGTGCGCTGGGAGATGCCGACGGCGAGGGTCTTCTCGTTGATGTTCAGCACGTCGCCGCCCTCGGTGTGGAACTGGCAGTCGCGGCGGAAGTACAGGGAGACGTCCTTGTAGTCGGGGTGGTACTTGAAGACGTACTTGCCGTACAGGGTCTCGCGGTTGCGGGTGACCGAGTACATGCGGTTGAGGTTGACGCCCTCGCCGACGACCGCGAACGGGTCGCGGGTGAAGTAGAGGTTGGGCATCGGGTCGATGATCAGGTCGGACTCGGACTCGGAGTTGACCAGGGAGTCGAGGGTCGTGGACGCCGTGAGGGGCATGTCGATCTCGGCCTTGGTCATGCCGGCCATGGTCTTCTTGACGAACTCGAGGTTGTCCTCGATGGAGTCCAGCTTCTCGCGGACGATCTGCGGCATGTGCTGGCCGCGGATGCCTGCCTCGGCGATGTACTGGTCGGTGAACTCGGCGCGGGCGCCGGGGACCTGGTCGAACACCTCTGCGACGAGGTTCTCGAGGTAGAGCACCTCCACGCCCTGGTCCCTCAGGATCTGGGCGAAGGTGTCGTGCTCCTGCTGCGCGACCTCAAGGAACGGGACGTCGTCGAACAGGAGTCGCTCGAGCTCGTCGGGCGGCAGGTTGAGGAGCTCGTCGCCGGGACGGTGCAGGCAGACCTTCCTGAGCTTGCCGATCTCGGAAGGCACGTGCAGACCTTTCGTCATGGCCTCCTACCTTTCTTTCGGGCCCTTGTCAGGGCCGATTCGTTAGCGCCCCTCCGTGTGAGGCGTTATTGCTGACGACATATTTATATCCAAAATCAGCCCATACTTCCACCTTGCCCCCGAACGGTTTTTTATAGGGGGTGAACGGCATACACATATACTTCACGCATGGCACACTTTGATTTAATAAAGTTTATTTACGTGCTTAAATGCTTTTTCAAACCAAATAGCAAATGGAACTTAACTTTATTGAACCACCCTCAAATTGCATATTTCTAATAAAGCTATGAATAGAATTAGCGATTCATACCGCGTCTCAACCATTTTCATTTTTATTCAGAAAAAAGTTTGTCCTATTCATTTCTGGTATGCATATTACCGTTTACCAGACGCTTGGTACCGTTCACCGGAAGTTCAGTATAAGGCCCAGCGGATACCGGCTCGCTTTACGGCCCCATTTGTAACAACTTGACTTCTCGGTATAGAAAAACGAACCCGCTTCCCCTAGGGAAACGGGTCCGTTTTCGATTATCTTCGGCCAATTTGGATAAGGCCCTCGAAAATCGTCGGAATCCTAGCGATCGAACTCCGCCAGTGCCTCGCCCAAAAGCCTCAGGCCCTCGCGAAGAACGTCTTCGCTCGCGCAGTAGCCCAGGCGTGCGCCGCAGGGAAGCTCAAAGCGGCTGCCGGGGACCAGCAGCACTCCCCTCTCGGCCAACAGGCGCTTACAGAATTCCTCGTCATCCTCGGGAATATCCAGCTGGATAAACGAGGTTGATATTCCCTGCGGGGCCGTCCAGGAAACGCGATGCTGCGTATCGATCCAAGCCTGCGCGATATCGCGGTTGCCAAACACGATCTTACGGTTGCGCTCGAGAATCTTGTCCTTGTGCTCGAGCACGTAGGTCGCCAGGGCGTCGTTGAACACGCCGCCGCAGATCATGGTGTAGTCACGATAGGTGCGGATGCGGTTGGACACCTCTTCGTTGGCCACGACCCAGCCCACGCGGGCCGCAGGCGTCGAATAGGTCTTGGACACCGAGTTGGTGACAATGGCCTTCTCGTACACGTCGGCCATCGACATAAAGGACTCGGTGTTCCCGAGCGGCAGATACACCTCGTCGCACAGCACGTAGGCGCCCACCGAACGGGCAATCTCGGCAATCTGCCCGAGCATATCGGCATCGAGCACCGTACCGATGGGGTTCGATGCGTTATTGATGCAGATGAGCTTGGTGTTGGGGCGCACCAAGCGCTTGAGCTCATCGATATCGGGCTTCCAGCCGAGCTCCTCGCGGAGCTCCCAATACTCGACCTCGGCACCCAGCGTACGCGGAATCTCGTAGAGCGGCGCATAGGTAGGCCACTCGGCAATCACGTGATCGCCGGGCTCCACAACGGCCATGATGGCGTTGAGGTTGGCGCCCGTGCAGCCATTGGTCTGCAGAATGTGATCGGGATTGACCTCGCGACGATACAGCTTGGCGACTTCGGCCTTAAACTCCGGCGAACCCTCGATCCAGCCGTAATTCATCTTCTCGCGATCCAGGCGCTCGTAGAACGTAGCACCGTCCTGCTCGTCAAGTGCGCGAAGCTCACCCATGGTCAGCGACGAGATCGTCGACTGAGCGATATCCCAGGTAGCACTCTTCTCCCAAACGTTGAGCCAATCCTCAACGCCAATTGTCTTGATATCCATGGCCACCTTATCTGATCTTAATTTAGCGTCAATAAACACGAATGGGACGGTGCGAAAGAACCGCACCGTCCCATTGGGAGACATCTAATGTCAGCTAGATGTTTGTAGTAAGACCTGTACGGGTCTTTGAAAACCTTAGAGGTCCTCGCGCCAGAAGGGCATGCTCATGCAGCGCGGGCCGCCACGGCCGCGGGAGAGCTCGGCGGAGGGCACGACGAGAAGGTCCAGGCCCTCCTTGTACAGCACGTCGTTGGTGACGGTGTTGCGGGCGTAGACGCAGATCTTGCCGGGCTCGACGCACAGGGTGTTGGAGCCGTCGTTCCACTGCTCGCGGGAGGCCGCGATCGGGTCGCCGCCGCCGCAGGGGATCAGCTTGACCTGGTCGACGCCGGTGGCGTCCTCCAGGACGTGCTCGAGGGTGTCCTCGATCAGGCGGATGTTCACGTCGCCCGGGTTCTTGCCGGCGGTCAGCTCGTAGACGCGCAGGGTGCCCATGATGGCGGGGTGGATCGTGAACTTATCGACGTCGATCTGGGTGAAGACCGTGTCGAGGTGCATGAAGGCGCGCGAGACGGGGATGTCGAAGGCCAGGATGCGCTCGACCTTGGAGTCGGAGTTCCAGAAGATGTTCTGGGCCATGACGTCGATGGCTGCGGCCTGGGTGCGCTGGGAGATGCCGACGGCGAGGGTCTTCTCGTTGATGTTCAGCACGTCGCCGCCCTCGGTGTGGAACTGGCAGTCGCGGCGGAAGTACAGGGAGACGTCCTTGTAGTCGGGGTGGTACTTGAAGACGTACTTGCCGTACAGGGTCTCGCGGTTGCGGGTGACCGAGTACATGCGGTTGAGGTTGACGCCCTCGCCGACGACCGCGAACGGGTCGCGGGTGAAGTAGAGGTTGGGCATCGGGTCGATGATCAGGTCGGACTCGGACTCGGAGTTGACCAGGGAGTCGAGGGTCGTGGACGCCGTGAGGGGCATGTCGATCTCGGCCTTGGTCATGCCGGCCATGGTCTTCTTGACGAACTCGAGGTTGTCCTCGATGGAGTCCAGCTTCTCGCGGACGATCTGCGGCATGTGCTGGCCGCGGATGCCTGCCTCGGCGATGTACTGGTCGGTGAACTCGGCGCGGGCGCCGGGGACCTGGTCGAACACCTCTGCGACGAGGTTCTCGAGGTAGAGCACCTCCACGCCCTGGTCCCTCAGGATCTGGGCGAAGGTGTCGTGCTCCTGCTGCGCGACCTCAAGGAACGGGACGTCGTCGAACAGGAGTCGCTCGAGCTCGTCGGGCGGCAGGTTGAGGAGCTCGTCGCCGGGACGGTGCAGGCAGACCTTCCTGAGCTTGCCGATCTCGGAAGGCACGTGCAGACCTTTCGTCATGGCCTCCTACCTTTCTTTCGGGCCTTACTGGCCGAATGTATCAGCGCCCCTCCATATGGGACGCTGCTTGCTGACAGCTCTAGTTATATCCAAAAACCACTCGCAATTCCACCTCGCCCCCGAACGGTCAGCAAAGTGCGATGAACGGTATATCGCATATGATTCCCCCATGATGCACTTCAGTTTTGTAAAGCAGATTTTCCTAGGTAAACGTTATTTTTTTCTAGTAAATCAAGACGAAACACTCAAAGTTATCCATGATTCAAAATTGCATAGCGAAAACGGTTTTCTGCATATAAATGACGCTTGCCCTCGATTCGACCTACATTCGATTATATTCAGCTTGCTATCATTCTTATTCATACATTCTCACCAGTTGAGTGAGGATATAGATCGCTTACTCAAAGCACCGGGCGTTAGTGCTTCGGCTCGTCAGCGTTAGAAGTAGGTAAAGATACCGTTCGCACAATGCGTCCGTGCCGCAAGTCGACTAAATTGAGACAATAGAGAATAGTGTTAGGCTACCGTCCCCTGCGGGGACTGAACGGACAGATGAATATGCCGAGCAAAATCGAAAAAAAGCAAAAGGCCGCCAAGCTGCGCAAACCGCCGCGCGACTTCTCGTACACGCAGAACCGAGAGCTCAGCTGGCTGCGCTTTGACAACCGTGTGCTCGACGAAGCCTTCGATGAGTCCGTGCCGCTGTTCGAGCGCCTTAAGTTCGTCTCGATCTTCGAGTCAAACCTCGATGAGTTCCTCATGGTGCGCGTGGGTGGCCTGTCCGACCTGGCCGAGCTCAAAAAGCAACCTGTCGACAACAAGAGCAATATGACCGCCTCCGAACAGGTCGATGCCGTCATGGCAGAGCTGCCCGGGCTCCTTACCCGTTGGGAGTCCATTTTTAAGAACATCGAGGGCAAACTCAACGCCCTGGGCGTTCACCGCGCTCGCATCGATTCGCTTACGCCCGAGGAGCGCACCTTTGTCACCCGCTACTTCCAGGCCTACGTGTCGCCGGTCATCTCGCCGCTGGTGATCGACCCGCGCCACCCCTTCCCCAACCTGCGCAACGGCGCGCTCTACCTGGCCTGCGGCTTGGACGGCGTCACCGACGAGGAAAGTCTGCTGGGCCTGATTGAGATTCCCGCCTCGATGAACCGCGTGGTCGAGATCCCCTCGCCCACCGGCACCTACTCCTACATTCTGCTCGAGGACGTCATCCTCGCCTGCCTGGACAGTTGCTTTGGCTCCTATAAACCGCTCGACCGCGCGCTCATCCGCGTCACCCGCAACGCCGACATCGATCCGGACGGCGAGGGCGTCGAAGAGGAAGAGGACTACCGTCAGCACATGAAGCGCATCCTCAAGAAGCGTCTGCGCCTGCAGCCGGTAGTACTCGCCGTCTCGGGCTCACTCGAAAAAGCAACGCTCAAGACTATCCGCAAGGCGCTCGAGCTCCCGCGTCGCTCGGTCTTTACCTGCGATATCCCGCTCAACCTGGACTATGTCTTCAGCATTGAGGGCAAGATTCCCGAGCACCTGCGCAACGAGCTGCTCTTTACGCCGTTTAAGCCGCAGCCCAACCCCACCATCGATATAGCCCGCTCCATCCGTGAGCAGGTACTTCAGCACGACAAGCTGCTCTTTTATCCCTATGAGGCTATGAACCCCTTCCTGGATCTGGTGCACGAGGCCGCCTACGACCCCGAGTGCATCTCACTGCGCATCACGCTCTACCGCGTGGCCAAGCAGAGCCGCCTGTGCGAGTCGCTGATCGATGCCGCCGAGAACGGCAAAGAGGTCACGGTGCTCATGGAGCTCCGCGCCCGCTTCGACGAGCAGAACAACATCGAGTGGGCCGAGCGCCTGGAAGAGGCCGGCTGCACCGTCATCTACGGCTCCGAAGGCTTTAAGTGCCACTCCAAGATCTGCCAGCTCACCTATCGCGAGGGCATGGCGCTTACACGCCTGACGCTGTTGGGCACCGGCAACTTTAACGAGAAGACGGCCAAGCTCTACAGCGACTTTATGCTCATGACCGCCCATCCCGGCATCGGCGAGGACGCCAACTTGTTCTTCCGCAACCTGTCGCTGGGCAACCTGCGCGGCGACTACCGCTTTTTGGGCGTGGCGCCCGTCGGCCTCAAGCCGCTCATTATGCGCGGTCTGGATCGCGAGATACAACGCGCCCTTGCTGGCGAGCCCGCCCGTGTGTTCTTTAAGCTCAACTCGCTCACCGACCGCGAGGTCATCGACAAGATCGCCGAGGCATCGTGTGCCGGCGTGCGCGTGGACATGATCATCCGCGGCATCTCGTGCCTCAAGCCGGGCGTTCCGGGCAAGACCGAGAACGTGCATGTCCGCTCTATCGTCGGACGCTTTTTGGAGCATGCGCGCGTTTACGCCTTTGGCGTGGACTCGGACATGATCTATCTGAGCTCGGCCGACATGATGACGCGCAACACCGAGCACCGCGTGGAGATCGCCTTCCCCGTGCTCGACCCCACCTGCCGCGCCCTGGTGCACGAATACATGAGTATGCAGCTGCGCGACAACGTAAAGGCCCGCAGCCTCACGAGCGACGGCACCTGGGCCCCCGTGGAGCGCGCAGAGGGTGAGAAGCCCTTCAACTCACAGGAAGCCCTGCTGGAGCGTGCCTATCACAACGCCGAGGCCGCCGCCGAGGCAAAGCCCGCCCCTGCTCCTGAGCCGCAGCCGGCAACACCCGAGGTTCAGAAGGTCCAGGCGACCGTCATTGAGCCCGAGCCTGCACCTGCACCTCAGCCCGAGCCGCAGGTCACCAAGCCCGCACCCGAGACGAGTGCCCGTCGCAAGAAGCCCGCCGGCAAGACCAAGGCCATCGAGCGCCATCGCCCCGGTCGCGTGCGCATGGGCCTGGGCCTGATCGGCCTGGGTCTTAAGACACTCATTACCGGCAAAACGAAATAGTCGTTTGTAGAAGCAGTTTGTAGAAGCGCCCCGCATTTGAGGAAAGCCTCGGATGTGGGGCGCTTTTCCCTGCTACCATGGTGCGGACAACAACGCGAATGACAGGCAGGGATATGAAGCTCACTATAGAATCGATGACCTACGGCGCCGACGGGCTGGCGCACGCCGACAACGGCAAGGCCGTCTTTGTGCAGGGCGCCGTGGCAGGCGACACCGTCGAGGCCGAGGTCGTACAGGACGGCAAGTCGTTCATGCGCGCCCGCACCACCGAGATTCTGGAGCCAAGCCCCGATCGCATCCAGCCTCCCTGCCCCTTCGTTGGCATCTGCGGCGGCTGCTCGTGGGGCAATCTCTCACGCACGGCACAGCTCGCCGCCAAGGAGCAAAATCTGCGCTCCACGCTCGAGCGCATCGGCAAGTTCGCTCCCGAGCAGGTCGATGAGTTGGTACAGCCCATCCGCCATACCAAGGACGACTGGGGCTACCGCAATAAAATCGAGCTCGAACCGACCGTCGTCAACGGTCGCGTGCGCCTTGGCATGCACGGTGTCGACCCCAGCAAAATAGTGACCGTCGATGCGTGCCCGCTGTTCGATAAGCGTTTTCCCAAGGCGCTCAAATCGGTCGTCGGCGCGCTCAACTATCTAAGCGGCAGCCACGACCTGGGCCTCGAACGCGTGGGCATTCGCGCATCGCGCCGCACCAAGGCACTCGAGGTCGCACTCTGGACGCCCACGGGCTCTTTTCCGCGCTCACAGGTCTCGCGCGTGCTGGCGGACGCCGCTCATCCCACGAGTATCGTGCGTGTGATGAGCAAGGGCGAAAAGAAAGCCCGACGTGTCTCCAAAGTCGAGATGCTCGCCGGCGAGGGCTCGTGGACCGAGAACATCGCCGAAGGCCAGATGCGCTTATCTGCCCCGTCGTTTTTCCAGGTCAATACCAAGGGCGCCGAGATTTTGATTGAGCTCGTTATGGACGCCCTCGACCCGCAGGAAGACGAGCTAGCCGTGGACCTGTACTGCGGTGCTGGCACCTTTACCCTACCGCTCGCCCGCCGCTGCGATTTTGTCGCCGCTGTCGAAGCCTATGGCCCGGCCGTGCGCGATTTACGCCGTAACCTGGAGATCAACAAGCTCGATAACGTCGACGTCATCGGCGGCGACGCGGTGCGCGAGTTCCCCGACCAGGACGCCGATGTCCTGGTAGTCGATCCGCCGCGCGCAGGCTTGGCGCCCGAGGCCATCGACCTCATCGCGAGCACGAGTGCCCGCGATGTCGCCTACGTGAGCTGTGACCCTGCCACCCTGGCACGCGACCTCAAGCGCTTTGTCGAGGAGGGCACCTTCTCTCCCATCAAGATCACGCCGGTCGACCTATTCCCGCAAACCTTCCACTGCGAAACCGTCGTCCACCTCAAGCGTAACTAGACCGTTTGCCCAAGACCACGCCCGATGATTTTTCTGGGACGGGGATAAAAAAATTTGTTCTGAATGATTATTTAATCCCCGTCCCGAAATTGAACCGCCCCCTCATTTCTTGGACATTAGAAATGGGGAGCTTCTTTATGGACGGGAAAGTCGGACACGACGCCACGCTGAGGACTCTTGCAGCAGAGTTTTGCGACAGGGGATACGGGCGCACCGAAGGCCGAAGGGCGCCCGGACCCGGCCGGGGCCGGCGGCGTGCGAGGGCAAGCTCATGCGACGGAGCTGCTGCCCGGGCGCCTGAAGGACGAGTTCTACAGGAACCGGACGTGGCGGAGCTTCGAGGAGTTCAAGCGGGACCTCCACGCCCACACCGTTCACTGGAACAAGAGGAGGCAGGTTAAGCAAAAGGGACTGACCCCGGAGGAGTTCCGGAATCAGTCCCCATGTGCGGCATAGGCCGCTAATTGACCCGTCTAAGTTTCGGGGCGCAGTTCATTTCAGCGCCGCCCGAGAAAGCTAAACGCCTTCTGGCAGGTTGTCCCGGGCCGAGGGCGGCCACCTTGATCGCCCTCGGCCCTCACCCACCTCAACTGCTACTCAATTACATAGAGCTGATTGAGGAGGGCGCAAGCTAGTGGGCGCCTTCCTCCTCGTCGTTGGGTCGGTAGGTGATGAACTCGATAACAAAGGCCAGGACGGCGGAGATGAGCGAGGCGATGATCGCGAAGATCATGTGGGAGATCCCGGCGCCACCAGGGGTCCCGTCGATGAAGTTGAGCAGGTTGAAGACGCCGAGGCCGCCCGAGATGTACATGAGAGCGCCAGTCATTCCCACGATAGCGCCGCCCACGGCGGAGCTCAGGCATGCCACGACGAACGCGCGCTTGTTGGGGAGGGCGATGCCGTAGATGCCCGGCTCGGTGACGCCGAAGAAGAAGGCGGAGATCATCGCGGGAAGGGCGATGCCGCGGAAGCGCTCATCCTTGTTTCTGAGGTACATGGCAAAGATGACCGCTCCGAGTGCGAACCCGTGGCCGATGGTGGCGGCGAGCACGCCATCGTGGCCGAGGGTGTTCAGGTTCATGATGGAGATGGGGATGAGGCTCCAGTGGAAGCCGAAGATGACGAGGCACATCCACAGTCCGCCGACTAGGGCGCTGCCCAGGACGGAACCAACCACGGGGAGCTGGAAGATGAACGAGAACGCCGCGCTCAGCAGGTTGGTGATGAGGGTGGCCACCGGGCCGATGATGAGGTAGCCCAAGACGATGGAGACCGTCATCGTGGCGAGCGGGACAAGGAACATCTTGAGCGCAGCCGGCATCCAACTCTTGAGCCAGCGCTCAAGGATAGAGCCGAACCACACCATGAGAAGGACGGGGATCACCGAGCTCACGTAGCCGGACACGGGCATGATGATGGGGAGCCCGAGGGCGGTGGCGTACCACGAGAACGTGCCGGCCACGCCGAGGTCGATGCTGCCGAGCGCCTCGCCCGAGGTCAGGGCGACCATCGTCGGGTAGAGGAGCGCCACGCCGATTGCCACGCCGGTGAACTCGTTCATGCGGAACTTGCGCGCGGCACTGAACGCCAGGGCGACGGGAAGGAAGTAGAAGAAGCCGTCAGCCACGGTGTAGAGCAGCGTGTAGAGGCCGTCGTTTGCAAAGGCCGGGACGAAGTAGGTGATGAGGGCAAGCAGTCCCTTCATGATGCCTGCGGCGGCAAGCGGTCCCAGGATGGGCTGGAAGATGCCAGAGATGAGGTCGATGATGACGGAGGCAACGGTCTTATCGCCCTGGGGCTCGTCGTCGGCGCTTGCGCCGCCCGAGAAGTTGCCGGCCTCCAGGACCGCGTCGTAGACGTCCTCGACGATGTTGCCCACGACCACCTGGTACTGGCCGTTGGCCTGGATGACCTGGATGACGCCCTTGAGGGCCTCGATCTTGGCCGTGTTGGCGCGGGACTCGTCCTTGAGTTTGAAGCGCACGCGCGTGATGCAGTGCGCGACGCTGGCGACGTTCTCGGCGCCGCCTACGTTCTCGAGTATGGATCTGGCCAGGTCGTCGTATTTTTCTGCCATTATTTTCTCCTTAGTGATATTGCCCGGGTGGTTAGCCCAGGTCGCCTCCGTTGGTGGCGATGGCCTGTTGATACCAGTAGAAGCTCTTCTTGCGCCTGCGCTCGAGCGTGCCGTTGCCCAGGTTGTCGCGGTCCACGTAGATGAAGCCGTAGCGCTTCTCCATCTCGCCGGAGCCCGCGCTCACGAGGTCGATCGGCCCCCAGGTGGTGTAGCCGAGCATCTCGACGCCGTCCTGCTCGATAGCGTCGCGCATGGCCTCGATGTGCTCGCGCAGGTAGGCGATGCGGTAGTCATCCTCGATCGTGCCGTCGGGAAGCACCTCGTCATAGGCGCCGAGGCCGTTCTCCACCACAAAGAGCGGCTTCTGGTAGCGGTCCCAGAGGTCGTTAATCGTGATGCGGAACCCCAGCGGGTCGATGACCCAGCCCCAGTCGCTCGTGCGCACGTAGGGGTTCTCCACGCCGGCGAAGGCGTTGCCCTCGGCGACGCCGCCCACGGAATCGGGGTCGCCCGCGGTACAGCGCGAGGAGTAGTAGCTAAACGAGATGAAGTCGACGGTGTTCTCCGCAAGGATGCGCTCGTCCTCGGCGGTCATGCCCACGTCGATGCCCTCGCGCTCGAGCATCTTGAGCGCGTAGCCGGGGTAGTGCCCGCGTGCCTGCACGTCCACGAAGAAGAGGTCCTCCTGGTTCTTGACCTGCGCTGCACGGACGTCCTCGGGACGACAGGAGTAGGGGTAGTAGCTTCCCGCGGCGAGCATGCAGCCAACCTTGTTCTCCGGGTCGACCTCGTGGGCGATCTTGGTGGCCCAGGCGCTCGCCACGAGCTCGTTGTGCGCGGCGCGGTACTCGGCCTCGCGGGCATTCTCCCCGGGCTCGAGGACGATGCCGGCACCCATGAAGGGACGGTGCAAGATCATGTTCATCTCGTTGAACGTGATCCACCAATGCACGAGGCCGCGGTAGCGGTTGAAGAGCACCTTCACGAGCCGCTTGTAGAGCTCGATGAGGGCGCGGTTTCGCCAGGCGCCGTACTTCTTGACGAGGTGGATGGGGCAGTCGAAGTGCGTGATGGTCACGAGGGGCTCGATCCTGTGCTCGCGGCAGCAGCGGAACACGTCCTCGTAGAAGGCGAGCCCGGCCTCGTTGGGCTCCTCCTCGTCGCCATTGGGGAAGATGCGGCTCCAGGCGATGGAGAGGCGAAAGACCTTAAAGCCCATCTCCGCGAAGAGGGCTATGTCCTCGCGGTAGTGGTGGTAGAAGTCGATGCCCGTCTGGGCCGGGTAGTAGTACCCGGGCTCAAAGTCGAGCATGCGCCTCAGGCCGCGACTTACGTCGTTGCGCTCCGACCCGTGTGGGATGACGTCGACATTGGCAAGGCCGCGGCCGCCCTCGTCATAACCTCCCTCGCATTGGTTAGCAGCGGTGGCTCCTCCCCAAAGGAACCCTTTTGGAAATGGCATGGTGCCTCCTTCTCTCTGGCGCCCCCACCTCTGCGGGGACGCTTTATAACGTCCTTGCGACCTCACGCGCCGGGCCCGTGGCCCTTTCCCTGATGCGCGCGGGCCGCCCGTGAAGGGGTGACTAGCTGACGGCTTGTCCTGCGGCGGCGCGACGTGCCTCCCGGCCTCCAAGCAGGGAGGGGACCTGTGCCAGGCACACGCCGGCGAGGATGATGGCGACGCCCAGCCACTCGACGACGCCGAGCGGCTCGCCGAGGACGATCATGGCGATGAGCAGGCCGGCGGGGAGTTCCGCGGCGGCCATGACAGTGGAGAGACCCGCGGGCAGGTGCGGAGAGCCCATGCCGAAGAGCAAGACCGGGCAGAGCATGCCAAAGAAGCCGGCGATGACGGCAAAGGGCAGGATGCCCTGGGCGAGGACGCCCGAGACGACGTAGTCCGGGCACACCGTGAGCGACATGACCACGGAGCCCGCGCACACGATGACGCCGCGCTGCTCGGACGAGCAGGGGGCCTCGACCTTGCCGGAGAGGGTGACAAAGAGGGAGCAGGACACGGCCGCCCCCAGCGCGCAGAGCAGGGCCACGGGGTCGTACCCGGTGATGCCGGTCTTGTAAACGCCGCTCGCGAACACCGTCCCGAAGACGATGGCCAGGGCGGAGGCCACTTGGAGGAGCCTCGGCGGCCGGCGCGTCATGACGGTCTGCCACACGAGCCCCAGCCACGTGAACTGGAAGAGGAGCGTGAGCGCCACCGGGGCGGGCAGCACGCTCATGGCGTAGCAGTAGAGGATTGAGGTGAGGCAGGTGAGGGCTCCCAGGCCCATGAGCTTAAGGGCGAGCTTCCAGCCCACGCGCTGCCAGCGGTGCCCGAGTGCGTGCCCTGCGAGCGTGGCGAGGGCGAAGAAGAGGCAGCCGAGCCACGCTTGGCTCGCCACCACCTGTGCCGAGGTGAAGCCCGCGGCGTAGGCGAGCTTGTAGGTCGTGGCCATCGCGCCGTAGCAGGCGCCGCCCGCAAAGACCTGGAGCGCCGCCTTGGCCTGTCCCGCGCCCGTGGCTCCCGCCCCGGCGGCCTGCTGCTTGATTGTGTTTGTTCCTGCCATTAGGCTCCCTTCCGTCTGCTGTCTTGCAGACGCACGTCTCGTGCGTCTGTTCCCTGCAGTCGGAAGGTGGGCTCGTGCGGTCTTCTGGCGGTGCATGTGGCACCTGCTGCCAAGACGAAAAAAGCCACGCAACCGACTGCTCGGTTGCGTGGCAAAAAGGTGGCTAGCGCCCAGAAAAGTCCACGCGTTTTTAGACTGGGGCATGGTACTACAACAGGTGAGATTCCGTCAAGAAAAACCGAGGAAAAAAGTGAGCCTCTGCCCGCCGTACCTGTGGCGGTCGTTCCCCGAACGGGGCGGTGCTGTTGGGGACTGTCTCGATCTGTAACAGTTGGGGCTAGTTTTGGTCGATGGATGTTACAGATTGAGATTGTTGAGGATGGGTGGGGGTAGCTAATTCGGACGGGGCTATTTTAAACATTGGGAAATCGAGCGTGGCAAGCGGAGGTCTTCGGGGTATAAGACGGCTAATTGTATGCCGTTTTTTGAAAGGAACCCTTATGCCCAGCGTTGCCGTTCTTGCCGCCGATGGCTTTGAAACGATTGAATGCCTGACCATGGTCGATGTCATGCGTCGCGGCGGCGTGCGCGCCACGCTCGTCTCGATCATGCCCACGCGCGAGGTCGTAAGCTCGCTGCAGATTCCCGTAACCTGCGACGTACTCTTTGACGAGATTAACTTTAACGAGTATGACTGCGTCGTGCTGCCCGGCGGTCTGCCCGGCGCCACCAACCTGCGCGCCGACCAGCGCGTCTGCGACGTGGTCTGCGAGTTCGCCGCGACCAAGCACGTCGCCGCCATCTGCGCCGCCCCGTTTATCCTGGGTGAGCTCGACCTGCTCGAGGGGCGCCACGCCACGTGCTTCCCTGGCTTTGAGAAAAGCTTCCCCAAAGGCGCCTATACCGGCGAGAAGGTTACGCAAGACGGCAACATCATCACCGCCAGCGGCATGGCCCAGTCGCTCCCCTTTGCGCTTGAGCTGCTGCGCACGCTCGCCGGCGACAAGGCCGTCGAGAAGGTCGCCGAGGGCATTCAGCTATGATTTTGGCTTCGCAATCACCGCGCCGCATCGAGTTGATGCGCGAGGCGGGCTATGACATTCGCATCATTCCTGCCGATATCGACGAAACGCCGTTTGATGGCGAGGCCCCGCTTACGCTCGTTGAACGCTTAGCACGCGCCAAAGCCGCCGCCGTTGCCGCCGAGCATGCCGAGCCCAATGAGCTGACGGTCGCGGCCGACACCATCGTCACCTTTGACGGCAAGATTCTGGGCAAGCCGGCAACCGAGGACGAGGCGCGTACCATGCTCCGTGAGCTTTCGGGCCGCACGCACCAGGTCGCAACTGGCGTCTGCATCGTTAAGGCAGGCGATACGGCCGCCCCACATTCCGCCGAGAGCCTGTCCTTTGTCGATGTGACCGACGTGACGTTCTACGAGCTCACCGACGAGCAGATCGAGCACTACGTCGCCTCGGGTGAGCCCATGGACAAGGCCGGCGCCTACGGCATTCAGGGCACAGGAGGACGCATGCTCGTGCATGATATATCGGGCGACTTCTATAACGTGGTGGGCCTACCCATCGCTCGCGTCGCGCGCGCGATTCAAAAGCTCTCGTAATTGCATCTGGCGCTGGGTATCCCCCAGCGCCTACAATTTTGGCGTACCGTACGGATCCCGACCGGGCACATGGCGCGGCGGAAAACCGATAGGAGTTAAACATGGATACACTGCTCGAGGCCATTGACGTCTGCGATGTCGATGGCTTTTGCTATGGCAACTATACGGACGAGGAGGCCGGCACCGGTTGCACCGTAATCGTGGCACCCGAGGGCGCCACCGGCGGCGTTGACGTTCGCGGCGGTGCTCCAGCATCGCGCGAAACCGACCTGCTGCGACCCGAGAACACCGTCGACAAGGTCCACGCCGTCTGCCTTTCGGGCGGATCGGCCTTTGGTCTGGAGGCCGCAAGCGGCGTCGCCCGCGAGCTCGAGAGCCGCGGCATCGGCCTTCCCGTCGGCCCCACGCAGGTGCCTATCGTGTGCTCCAGCTGCATCTTCGACCTCGCCTTTGGCGATCCCACCGTGCGCCCCGACATAGAAGCCGGCATCGCCGCCGTGCGCGAGGCACTCGACAACACCCCCACCACACTCGAGCAGGGCAATGTGGGTGCCGGCACCGGTGCTACCGTAGGAAAGCTCATGGGCCCCGCCACCTGCATGAAGGCCGGCCTTGGCGCTGCCGCCGTGGCGCTCGGCCCTGTCAAGGTGGGTGCCGTGGTCTCGGTCAACGCCTGCGGCAACGTCGTCGACCCGACCACGGGCGAGTGGGTAGCCGGCATGCGCGCCGCAGCCGATAGCGACCAGATCGTCGACATGGAGCTCGCCGCTTTTGCCGCCGCCGGCTCTATGCAGATGCCGCTCGACCGCACCAACACCACCATCAGCTGCATCGTCACCAACGTGGAACTCACTAAGGCCCAGGCCACCAAGGTCTCCCAGATGGCAGCAGACGCCTACGCGCACGCCATTCGCCCCACGCATACCACCAACGACGGCGACACCATCTACACCCTTGCCAGCGGCAAACTGGGCGCCCAGGCAAGCGCTGCCGTTCCCCTAGACCTGCTGGGCATGCTCGCCGTAAGGGCCCTACAGACCGCCATCGTAAACGGAGCCAAAAACGCCAAAACCTCCCACGGCATACCCGGCGCCGCAAAGTAAACCAGCTCGTCCGGTTGCCCGGTGGGGCTTGGTTATGTTTGCTGCTCTACAGTCCTGGCTCGCACGAAGAGCACATTAAGTGCTCTTCGGCTCGTGCGGAACTCGCGACAAACATAACCAAGCTCCACCGGGCAACCTACTCAACAAGATCCCTTTCAGCCCAGGCCCCTATGTACCGCGCGTCCAAGATCTTCAAATTCAAACAATCCCAGAATCGATACTTATAGCAGAGGCCCCTTGGCCTTTAGTTTGATACAAGTTCCGCACGAGCCGGAAAGCACTTAATGTGCTTTCCGTGCGAGCAGGACTGTTCGCAGTAGCAAACTAAAGGCCAAGGGGCCCAGTCAACCTATCAGCAGCAATTACTCAGCAGCTAGTTGAATTTGAAGATCTTTGAGGCAAGATGGTATAGGCCGAGTGTGGTTTTGTCTCCGGCCCGTCCATGCAGGTTGGTAAAGAATCCGACCACGCCGTAGCGAGCGCGACGATACATGCGCTCGTCGTACTCCTTCAGGTCCTTCCACAGCGTCTTCAGGCGCTCATCGGCACAATCTTCCTCGGAAAGCTTGGTGAGCACCGAGCAGATCGCCATCATCATGGTGAAGTAGCCCATCATGTACGAACGCAGACGCGAGGACTCAACGTCCTGGTACAGGTGGAACGATTCCATCATGATGCGCGTTACGCGGAACTGCTGGCCCAGGCGCTTGACCATCGTGGCCTCATTGACGCTCTGACCCTCGCGACCGATAAAGTAGCGATAGAGGTCGATGTCGGCGTAGTACATGGTCTTGCAGCGCGGCAGCGGCACGTATGCGTAGATATTATCCACGTAGAAGGTGTGTGCCGGCATAGGCAGATTGGACTCGCGCAGTACGTCGGTGCGATAGCACAGGCTGTGCATGAGCAGGTTCTGATCGGGACGGAAGTGTCCGATCTGGTCCCAAGAGAAAATCTTTTTGCGCGGCAGGGCAAACTTGTAGCCAATAGCGGTATGCGTGCCCTCGTAAACCTTCTCGTACACGTAGTTCGAGATAAACAGGTCGACGCGCTGGTCGCGCTCCTCAAAGCCACGCAGAATCGACAGCATGGTCGAAAGCGCCGCACCGTCGAGCCAGTCGTCCGAGTCAACGACCTTATAGTACGTACCATGCGCCTCACGCAGGCCCGAGAGGACGGCGATACCGTGGCCGCCATTCTCCTGGTGCACCGCGCGGATGATTCCAGGATAACGGGCCTCCCACTCGTCGGCCTTGGCGGCCGTCTCGTCCTTGGAGCCGTCGTCCACCACAATAATCTCGATATCGGTGGCGTAATTGCTCCCCTCCAAGATGGAGGTGATGCAATGGTCCATGTCCTTGGCGGCGTTATATGAGGGAATACCGAATGTTATGACTTTATGCATGGCAGGCGATAATCTCATCCGAAAGATCGAGGGCAGAATTGGTCACGGCGTCCATATCGTAGTAACGATACTCGGCCAGACGACCCACCGGGTGGAAGTTCGTCAGGTTCTGGACGCGCTCAAGGTAGCGCTCATAGAGCTCACGGTTCTCGGGCTCCAGAATAGCGTAGTACGGCGTCTCGCCCGAGCCGGGCGTATAGGCCTTGGAGTACTCCTTCATGATGGTGGTCTTGCCGGGCAGGACCTGACCAGTCATGTTCTTGAACTCGGTGATGCGCGTATAGTCCTCGCTCGTGGTGTAGTTGACGGTGCCCACGGGCTGGAACTGGTCCATATCGAGCGTCTCGAACTTCATATCGAGCGTGCGGTACGGCAGCGCGCCCAGGTCGAGGTTGAACAGCTCGTCGAGCGGACCGGTGTAGACGATCTCGCCACCATAGACCTTGCCATCGATCTTGACGGTGGTCTCGTCGATTTCAAAGAGGTCACGGGCGTCTACGTCACAGAATACGTCGATCAGATCGTGATCGAGCATATGCTCGAACAGCGCGGTATAGCCGTCCTGCGGCATGCCCTGGAAAGGAGCCTGCGGGAAGTAGCGATCGTCATCGCCCACAAAGACGGGAACGCGGCCGGTGATCGAGGGGTCGATCTGGTCGGGCGTCTGGCCCCACTGCTTCATGGTGTAATGCAAAAAGACGTTCTCATAGACATAATCGGCGACCTCGGCAAGATCCGGGTCGTTCTTCTTGCGCAGCTCCATAATGGGCACCTTGACGTCCTTGCCAAAGGTCTCCACGAGCTTTTGGTACAGCTCCTCGCCGCGCTCATCGCCAAAGGCGAGCTTGAGGCTCGCATGGTTAAAGGGTACGGGCATGAGGGTGCCGTTGATGTTGGCGAGCACCTTGTGCTGGTAGTCCGTCCACTTGGTAAAGCGCGACAGGAAGTTATGGACGCGCTCATTAAAAGTGTGATAGATGTGCGGACCGTACTCGTGGACCAGGATTCCGGCCTCGTCAGTGCAGTCGTAGGCATTACCCGCGATGTGGCCGCGACGCTCCAAAACGGCAACACGATAGCCGATAGTTTCGGCAAGACGGCGGGCGCAAACGGCACCGGCATAACCGGCGCCGACAACGATCATGTCGTACGCACCGGCATTAAAGCCTTCAGGCAGGCCTGAGGTAATCTGCATCGATACTCCTTGTCAAAAGCCACACGCTTTTTAACTGGGCTTTTTCTCGAACATACGTCGAGACATATTTATCAGAGCGATTATAGCGCTAATGCGTCCTATAATGAGCTTGCCACACAAGGAAAGCTCAAGCACCACGGCGAACATTATTGAAAGGTAAACCCGCTAGCAGCGGGTTTATTCGTGAACAGCCGGGCGCCTGGAGCTTAGCGAAACGCTTGTAAGGAGTAACATGAGCGATTTCCTAAACCGTATGAAGTCTGCCGCCAAGGCCGACCTTAAGACGATCGTCCTGCCCGAGGGCGAAGATCCGCGCACCATCGTCGCGGCCACCAAGATCATCGAGGAGGGCCTGGCAAAGATCGTCATCCTGGGCAACCCCGACGAGATCAACGTTCCCGGCGCTACCGTCATCGACCCGCGCAATGCCGAGAAGCACGAGGAGTACGCACAGAAGTTTGCCGAGCTCCGCGCCAAGAAGGGCGTCACCATCGAGCAGGCTCGCGCCCAGGTGATGGACGCCACCTACTTTGGCACCATGATGGTCAAGATGGGCGACGCCGACGGCCTGGTCTCCGGCGCCTGCCACTCCACCGCCGACACCCTGCGCCCTGCGCTTCAGATCCTCAAGACCGCCCCGGGCACCAAGCTGGTCTCGGCCTTCTTCGTGATGTGCACCGACACCCCGCAGTTCGGCACTGACGGCACGCTGATCTTCGCCGACTGCGGCCTCAACATCAACCCGTCCTCCGACGAGCTCTCCGAGATCGCCATCGCCTCCGCTCACTCCTGGTCCACCTTCATGGGCAACGTTGAGCCGCACGTGGCCATGCTCTCCTACTCCACCATGGGCTCCGCTGGCGGCGAGGTCGCCAAGAAGGTCCAGGAGGCCGTGAAGTTCTGCAAGGAGAAGGCTCCCGAGCTCGCCATCGATGGCGACCTGCAGCTTGACGCCGCTATCGTCCCCACCGTCGCCCAGCTCAAGGCTCCCGGCTCCTCTGTCGCCGGCAAGGCCAACGTGCTCGTATTCCCCGACCTCGAGGCCGGCAACATCGGCTACAAGCTGGTCCAGCGCTTCGCCGGCGCCGACGCCTACGGCCCCATCCTGCAGGGCATCGCCAAGCCGGTCAACGACCTGTCGCGCGGCTGCTCTGCCGACGACATCGTGGGTGTCGTGGCCATCACCGCCGTCCAGGCTCAGATGGCTGAGTAGCCTACATATCCCCTCGGGACTCTACAGGGCAAAGCTCTGAAAACGTCCTCGGACATGCAAGGAGGCTCCGCTGCGCGCTTCGCGCGGCGGAGCCTCCTTGCGTCCTGCGGAATGTTTTCAGAGCTTTGCCCTGTAGGGTTCCTGCCGCTACGTAGTATTCAGGGAATCTGGAGTGGACGGCGGCTTGGCTACGAGCTGGGGCTGAGGATCTGAGCGAATGGGTGACGTTACTGGACTCGCAAGCTTTACGGATATGACCACTTTGGATTTGCAAGGCGGAGTGCGGCCGCGTCCTCCTGCCAGCAAAAAGGCCTCCTGAGCTGTTGCTCGGGAGGCCTTTCGTTCGTATGCAAATGAGCGCGTTAGTTGTTCTTGGTCAGGCGTTCGACGTCGTGGGCGATCATGTATTCCTCGTCGGTGGGGATGACCATGACCGTGACGGCGGAACCGGCGGCGCTGATGACCTGCGGGCCGTTACCCACGGCCTCGCGGTTCTTGTTGTTGTCGATGCGTACGCCCAGCCACTCAAAGCAGTCGCAGAAGGCCTTGCGGATCGACCAGTCGTTCTCGCCGATGCCGGCGGTAAAGGTGATGGTGTCCACGCCCGCCATGGAAGCGATCATGGAGCCGGCCTGCTGCATGGCCTTGTAGGCGAACATATCGAAGGCGAGCAGGCAGCGCTCGTCGCCCTCGGAGGCGCGTGTACGGATGTCGCGGGCGTCGTTGGAAATACCCGAGATGGCAAGCAGACCAGACTGCTTGTTCATCATGTCATCGACTTCCTGATAGCTGTAGCCGCCCTCGCGCTGCAGGTAGCATACGGTAGCCGGGTCAATGGAACCGCAGCGGGTACCCATCATCAGACCGTCAAGCGGCGTGAGGCCCATCGTGGTGTCGCGGCACACGCCGTCCTCGATAGCAGCGAGCGAAGCACCGTTACCCAAATGGCACGAAAGCAGACGGTGGCAGCGCGAACCCAGGATCTCCTTGGCCATCATCCACTCATAGCGGTGGCTCGTGCCGTGGGCGCCGTACTTGCGCACGTGGTACTTGTCGCACACGTCCTTGGGCAGCGCGTAGGTATAGGCGACCTCGGGCATGGTCATGTGGAACGAGGTATCGAAGACGGCGACGTTGGGCAGCTCCGGATACTTCTCGCGGCAATACTCGATTGCTGCGGCCTCGCCGTAGTTGTGCAGCGGAGCAAGCGGTGCCACCTCAAGAATCTTGGCCATAACCTCGTCGTCGACAACTGCGGAATCATCGAAGTGCCAGCCGCCCTGAACGATACGATGGCCAATGCCATCAATCGTAAAGTCGGTCTTCTCGAGCTCCTCGAGTACGCGCGCAATGGCCGAGCGATGATCGGGGAAGGGAACCTCTTCGGTCTGCTTGGCGCCACCGTTCTCGGAGTGGCCAAAGATGCCCATGTCCGAACCGATACGTTCGCAGTTGCCCTTGGCGAAAACCTCTCGGGTATCGGTATCCAAAAGCTGATATTTAAGGCTTGAGCTGCCGGCGTTGACAACAAGTACGTTCATGAGACTCCTTTGCAGTGCAATACGGTCGGTACAGGCCCCTTAAGGCGGCCGCATGTTAATAAGAAGTTATCATATCTTGATAAATAGCTATCAGATATATCGACCAGCGAGCGCAAAAGAGGGGCCGAACGGCGCTCGGTCGTCCAGCCCCTCCCCTCTTGCAATTACTTGGCGTTGACGATGCGCTCGACGTCGGAAGCGATCATGAACTCCTCGTCCGTGGGGATGACAAAGATTTTGACCTTGGAATCCTTGGCAGACAGGCACCAAGCGCCGTCACCACGCAGGGCGTTGCGGGCATGATCCATCTTGACGCCCATAAAGGCCAGGCGGTCGGCAACGCCGGCGCGGACGGCCGGAGCATGCTCGCCGATGCCGGCGGTAAAGACCAGGGTGTCCATACCGCACATAGAAGTAGCCATCTCGGCCGCCTTGGCGGCAATCTTGTAGACAAACATGTCGAAGGCGAGCTGAGCCTCGGGGTCACCAGCGGCGGCGAGCTCCTCGACGTTGCGGCAGTCGTTGGTCTTGCCGCCGGTCACAGCCAAAAGACCGGACTTCTTGTTCATCATCTCGTCGACCTCGTCGAAGGTATAGCCGCCCTCGCGCTGCAGGTAGCACACGGTAGCCGGGTCGATGGAGCCGCAGCGGGTGCCCATCATGACGCCGTCGAGCGGCGTCAGGCCCATGGTGGTGTCCATGCACTTGCCGTCCTCGATGGCGCACAGGGAAGCGCCGGAGCCGATATGGCACACGACGACCTTGCGGGCCTCGCCGTTGGTCATCTCGGCGACCTTCTTGGAGATGTAACGGTAGCTGGTGCCGTGGGCGCCGTACTTACGGATGTGCAGCTTGTCGCAGACATCTTTGGGCAGGGCGTAGGTCTTGGCGACCTCGGGCATGTTGAAGTGGAAAGCAGTGTCGTAGACCGTGACATTGGGCAGGTCGGGATACTGCTCCAGGCAGTACTCGATAACGTTAGCCTCGGGGTTGTTGTGCAGCGGGGCGAGCGGGGCAACCTCGCGGATCTTGGCGAGAACGTCCTCGTCGACGAGGGAGGAATCGCCAAAGTACCAGCCGCCCTGAACGATGCGGTGGCCGATGCCCTCAATCTTGACGCCGTTGGCCTCGAGGTCCTTCAGGACGACCTCGATGGCGACCTTGTGGTCGGGGAACTCAATGTTCTCGGTCACCTTCTTGGAGCCGTTGGCAGCGTGGGTGAAGGTACCGCCGGTAAAGCAGACGCGCTCGCAGGAGCCCTTTGCGGACACCTTATGGGACTTGGTATCGATGACCTGATACTTAAGGGTCGAAGATCCTGCGTTGACGACCAGAACGTTCATGTGTCTCCCTACTAACAGGCGGTGTGGCGCCGCCAGGTTACATACGCTTCAATAATAAACCCAAACGCCCTCGCGCTCGGGTTTATTGCGTTGATATATAAGTTATCGGTGCCCGAGCTTCCGCTTCATTGCACGGAGCAGAGGCCCTCAGATGAGGTCCTCGCCCAAGTTTTTGCCGCCGAGAACGTGCATGTGGAAGTGCATGACGGTCTGGCCGGCGTTGACACCCTTGTTGGAGATGACGCGGAAACCGTCCTCCAGACCCTTGGCCTTGGCGACCTCTTGGATGGCGTGAGCCATGGCGCCCATGGTCTCGGCAGGTACGTTGTCGGCGATATCGCTGTAGTGCTTCTTGGGGATCACGAGCGTGTGGACCGGCGCCTGGGGGTTGAGGTCATCGAAGGCGATGACCTGATCGTTCTCGTAGACAACGGTCGAGGGGATCTCGTGGTTGGCAATTTTGCAGAAGATGCAATCGCACATGGTTGGTTCCTTTCTCACAGACCAAGGTAATTATATTTGGTCGAGATGCTTAGAACGAAAGGTTATCATCGGTGTTGGCGGCCTCGCCGTCGGCGAGCACGTCGTTGCCGTCGACGTCCTTAAGGAGCACCGAGACCTTCTGCTCGGCATCGGACAGGCGGGTGCGCAGGCTTTTGAGGAGCTCGACGCCGCGGGTGTAGCTCTCGAGCGACTCCTCGAGCTCCATATCGCCCGACTCAAGGCTGCGGATGATGAGCTCCAGCTCCTGCGAGGCCTGCTTGTACGTAAGCTGCTCGACCGGGGTCTTCTCTGCCATATCTGTTTCCTTTCCTAAGGGTCTATCACTGCGAAACGCGGTCTACTCGACCGTATCGACCGTTGCTGCCACGTTGCCGTCTGCCATGCGCACGCGAATGGCGTCGCCAGGCTTAAAGGTCTTGGCACTCGTAGCCACACCATCATCGCTGTACGCGATGGAATAGCCGCGAGCAAGCACTTTGAGCGGCGACAGGGCATCGAGCGACGCGGCAGCTCTGCCCAGGTCGGACGCTGGCTTGCTGAGCATCGTGCGCCCTTGATGCTCTAGGCGGGAACTCGCAAGCGTGAGCGCATGGCGCTTACCATCGAGCCCCGAGGTGCTTGTAATCAGACGCTCGGGCAAGCGCTCAAAGTTGGAGCGGAATGTCCCGACCGAGCGTACTATGGCGCCCGACAGGCGATCGGCAGTCAGCGCAAGCTCCGATTCGCGACGCTCGACCATAAATGTGGGGTCGTTGAGGCACGGGCGACACGCAGCGGCATCGAGCGCATCACCCAAGCGAGCCGTATAGGTATCCCAGGCACGGCGACCGCGCTGATCAAGCATCTCCAGGTCGACCTGGGCCGACCCAATCATCGATGCCATCGCGGCACCCAGACGCTGATGGCGCGCCTCGAGCACATCGGCCAACTCCGTCATAGCCGGCGCCACCGATTCTGCCGCCGCCGTGGGCGTGGAGGCGCGTCGGTCGCTCACCATGTCGCAAATCGAGGTATCGGGCTCATGGCCAATGCCGGTCACCACGGGCACAGGACAAGCCGCCACCGCGCGGGCAAGCTCCTCGTCATTAAAGGTCATGAGGTCCTCAAAGGAGCCGCCGCCGCGCACCAGCAAAATACAGTCGGGCGCCGGCGTAATGGAAGCGGCGCGGCGCAAGCCATCAATGAGCTCGGCCGGCGCACCCTCGCCTTGAACCTTGGCGCCCACGCAGACAAGCTCGACGAGCGGGTTGCGACGGCGCAGCGTACGCTTGACGTCGTCGATTACCGCACCGGAAAGCGAGGTGACGACCGCCACGCGTGAGCAAAACACCGGGATGCGGCGTTTGCGGGACTCGTCCATCAGTCCCTCGCGGCGTAGCTTTTCGGCCAACTGCGCCACCTGTTGACGCAGCAGACCCTCCCCCGCCAGCGAAAACGAGCGAGCGACAAAGCTCATGCGGCCCGTGGCCTTATAGAGATTGAAGCTGCCCTTAAAGCTCACCTGCATGCCGTCACGCAGATCGAAGGTACGCTTGAGATAGGCGCCCTTCCAGATGATGCAGTCGACGGCGGCCGAGTCGTCTTTAATCTGGAAGTAGCAGTGGCCGCTTCGGGCATTGGGACCACGGAAACCCGTGACCTCGCCCAGGACGCTCAGTTGCGGAATAGCATCGAGCGCACCGGCGGCGATCTCTACCGCCTGGCTCACGCTGAGCTCTTTACGCTCTTGCTCGTCCGAACCGTCGAACTCGGCGGAAACGCTATTGCCGGTTAGATTCCAACCTGCCACGCAACCTCCTTTCGTTATCGTGCACAAAGGCTCTGGCCCTGCGCAAATTCAAGTCCAACACATAGTACAGCGCCGCGGGGACACAAATCCCCGCGGCGCCCAGCGACCCAATTTGTTATCGGTTGGAGTTTCTGTTGTAGCGAGCCATAAGATAGAGCAGCTGAATAATCGAGGTGAGTGCCGCCGCCACGTAGGTAAGCGCGGCTGCCGTCAAGACCTTCTTGGCACCGTTGACCTGCTTGGAGCTCATGCCCGACTGCTCGATGTACGCCACGGCGCGGCGGCTGGCGTCAATCTCGACCGGCAGCGTAACGAACTGGAACAGCACGCTAAACGAGAAGAAGATCAGCGCGAGGGTCGTGAGTCCCGCGATGTTCATAAACAGGCCCATGAGCAGCACGATGGTCCAAGTGTTCTGGGTAAAGTTGACGACCGGCACGAGGGCGGTGCGTACCTTCATCATGGCATAGCCACTTTGACGCTGCGCGGCATGGCCTGCCTCGTGACAAGCGACAGCAACGCTTGCGACCGAGCCGCCCGAACGGTTGGAATCCGACAGATACAGATTGTTGTCCTGCGGGTTGTAGTGGTCGGTAAGCTCACCAGCGACGCCCTTGATACCCACGGCATTGCAGCCGTTGGCGTCGAGCATGCGGCGAGCGACCGTGGCGCCCGTGTCGCCGTCCGAGCGAACCTTGGACCACGTCTTGTACGTCGAATTGATATAGTTCTGTGCGGCAAGGCCAAGTACCGTGCAGACAAGAACAACCAGCAGGTACAGTGGGTCGATGCCAAAGCCATATCCATAGTAATAAGGCATGCGAATTCCTCCGAATCGAGTTACACGTTGGAGGCATTCTACCCACTCGACTGACCAGCAAATCAACATCGATGTTTTGGCAATGTCAGCGAAAACGGTCGAGAGCGAGCAAGGTGACGTGAAAGAGAAGCGTCGCGTACTTTGGTACGCGAGCGACGATTGAACGTCAGATTGCCGCTCTCGGCCGTTTGCAGCGTCGAGCTGTTACGCGGTTTGGTAAAACCGCGTAACTATATACCTATAACAACTCAATCTTTCCGTCCTTCACGGTGAGCCCCATATTGCCGGAAAGCAGATCGTCCAGGCGCGAACCCACAAGCTCAAAACGCCAGCCTTCGCGCAGGGGGCTTTGCTCAGGATGCTCGATATAGTCGGCCAGGTCATCGCGCGAGGCAATGACCGAGGTCGCCACTCCCGAGCGTTCGGCAACCAGGCGGATGAGCGCGTACATCAGGTCCGTCACGCTCTCCAGCTCCGGCGAGATCTGACGGTGCCCGCGCACCATGAGCGGCAGGCGATCGTGCGGGCAGCTTGCGCCGCGCTTGATGGCCATGAGCGCGCCGTCCACGTCGCGCTCCCCCAGCTGATCGGTACCGCGGATGCTGCGGAACTCCTCAACGCGCACGGGGTTACGCTTCACAAGCGCCAGCAGCGTGTCGTCGGACATGACCCACTTGCGCGGGATGTTGCG
>CAJMPY010000030.1 GCA_905215385.1 uncultured bacterium
TGAAGAAGCGCATCTTCTACACGGAGACGGGCCGCATAGTCGTGAAGCCGTGCCGCGACTCCATCACGCGCGAGCGCCGCAAGCTGAAGAAGATGGCCCGCATGGTCGCCGATGGCGTCATGACCCCCGAGCAGGTTGAGCGGAGCTACCAGAGCTGGCGCGGCGGCATGAAGCGGCTGGACGCGCACCGCAGCGTTTTGGCCATGGACGCGCTGTACCGCAGCCTGTTCGAAAATCTCGCGCGGGAGGGGGGGGGTGCTCAATGCAGGCCAACCCGAGGGACGATTCAAGCGGAGGCAAGCCCTCGCAATAGCGGAGAACCGGCAACTCAAAGCAGCGGCCTAAGCGAAGCGGCCGCGAAATAACAGAAGCATCGAAGGCGTGCCGCGGCGCGCCTTCTTTCTTTGCGCCCATCGAAGCGGCCCGGCAATCTCACGGCGCCAATACGATGGCGACACATTCCCCGACAAGAGAGGAGTCCGCATGGACACTGAGGAAGACATGCCGCGCCCCAACGAGCTTCAAGACGGCACCATGGCCAAGGTCAACGCCCTGCGCGATCTGCTGTCGCAGATCGGCGACCCCGACGCGGCGCACGACGCGGGCGTTATCGACGATGACGAGTACGTTGAGCGGAAGGCGCGAAAGCTCGCCTACACCGCGGCCGTCGCCGCCTACGGAAAGGGTGAGGCCCCGGACGTGGACAAGCTGCTTGAGCAGATGCGCGAGAAGGTCGCCGAGCCCAGCCAAACCGAGACCAACACGGCAAACATCGACTACCTGATGATGACGGTCGGGGGTGAACAGTAATGGCGGTACGCGTCAAGGCTGCAACCACGGTGGCGCACTCGAAGAACTATGACAAGGTGAGGCGCTACTACGAGCGCGGCCTCTGGACCAAGGCCATGGTGCATCGAGCCGTGGACTGCAAGTGGATCACATGCGACGAATATGAGGAGATCGTCGGAGAAGAGTACGCGGAGGAGGTTTAGGGTGCCGGCGCTGAGCATCGGGGAGGCAACGTCGGTCCTCTCGACCGCCGTTGTGATTGTCACGTTCTTCATCGGGCGCGTCTCCGTATCCAAAACATCGTCTGCCAAGGAGCAGCGGACCGAAGACAAGCTCGACAGCCTTTGCGGCGACACGAGCGAGATCAAGGACGGCGTCAAGGAGATCAACCGCAAGCTCGACGACCACGGCGAGCGCCTCACGAAAGTCGAACAACAGGTCATCACCTTGTTCAACCGGCTCGACCGCGTCGAGAAGAATTACGACCTGCATCACGGTATCGGCGGGTCAGATTGGGAGCTGAAAAATGACAATCAACTGGGCCCTTCGCTTCAAGAATAAGCAGACGCTCGCGGCATTGGCCGCCACCGTAATCAGCGCAGCCTATCAGGTGCTCGGAATCCTCGGAGTCGTGGCGCCTATCTCCCAGGGGTCGCTCATCCAGCTCGTCGGAATCATCCTGACCGTTCTCGCCGGCTTCGGCGTGATCGTCGATCCGACCACCAAGGGCGCGTCGGACTCGAAGCGTGCCATGTCGTACAGCGAGCCCCATGCCGCATATGACGCCAAGGCGGTTGAGTAGGCCATGGCCATCACACAGCGCGAGGCCTTCGCGCAGGTCATGGAACACCTCGTCTCCCATGATGGGGGCGGCGGTCACGGATACTCGCAGGCCAACCGCATGGGGGACGGAACGACCGAGACGATTTGTCTGTCCGACGGCACCACCGTCACTATTGCCGGTGGCGATCGCGACTGTTCCTCGGCCGTAGTGACCGCCCTCCGCGCGGTCGGCGTCAATACCTTCGGAGCCTCGTATACCGGAAACATGCGGGAGCAGCTGCTCAAGACGGGCCTTTTCGGCTGGCGTAAGATGGGCGTCAAGTCCGCCCAGCGTGGAGACATCTACCTCAACGAGAAGTGCCACACCGCCGTGTGCGTCTCTCCCTATGGATCAGCTCGCGGCGACCTCTTGGCCCAATTCTCCATTTCTGAAAAGGGGACCGTCACCGGCACCAAGGGCGACCAGACCGGGCGCGAGTCCAACATCAAGGCGTACTACAGCTACCCATGGGACGGCACGCTCTACTGGCTTGGCGACGGCAAGACACTGAATGGGTCAAATACGGAAGTCGCGGACAATACGGTCCCGAGCCTCGGAGACACGCGATATTTCGGCCCGAAGATGGCCAAGGAGCTGCAACGCCAGCTCGGCACGACTGCCGATGGCGTGATCTCCGGTCAATGGCCGGCGAATGAGCGATACCTTTGGGCATGCGACCGCGGCGTAATCGAGTACGTCAAGGGCGGGGTTGGCTCGAATGCCGTCCGCGCCCTGCAGGACAAGGTCGGATGCAAAGTCTATCCCGTGGTCGGCGGTGTTCAGGCGCGACAGATGGGTTCGGGAACGGTCTTCAAACACCAGCAGTGGCTTATCGCTCAAGGTATCTCGTGCGGATCATCGGGTGCGGACGGATACCAGGGCCGCGACACCAACGTCGCCATCGGCCAAGCGCTCGTCAAGCAACTCTATCGATAGGTGTGCATATGAATCCGTTTGATATCTGTTTTATTGTCGGCGCTGCTGCAGGACTGCTGACCGGTCTTCTCGGATGGGCAATCGTGCGCGTCGGCAGCCAAAAAGACTTTAGAAATTGATAGATGCAGCCCCTCCCCGGCATGACGGGGAGGGGCTTTATGCATTGCCGGGTATCCGTCAATATCCGTTCTGCAATGCAGTTTCAGTGCGGTGAGAGAGTGTGGAAACATAACTACCTGCGATTTTGCTGCTACAAGGCACTCCATAACATCACGTTCAAGACTCTTAATCCCAAGGTCCAGGGTTCGACCCCCTGACGGCCCACCCAAAGATGATTAAGACGGTCAACGAAGGTTGGCCGTCTTTTTTGTTGACCTTTCATGGGGTCGAACCCGAAAGGGCACGGCCGCTTTCACAGATCGAGTCTACCCTGGGGATCGGTAAAACCGTCAGTACCTTCCTTGAGTTTCTTCTCCGCTGCCTTCACGCGACGCTCGAGCTTTTTTGTATCCTCGGCAGGTGGCAGGTTCTCGGGGACAATTCCGCGGTCGATGAGGCCGCCACGCACGCTTGTGTTGTTCTCGACGTGCTCTTGCTTGATCTGGTCCAGACCGTACAGGTCGTGTTCCTCGGCGTTGAAGGCCGTCATCGAGTTCGTAAGGTCCTTTGCTTTGATGAGGACATCGGCTAACCTGTCCGCCAATGCCGCGCTCTTGGATATGCCGAGCTGCTGCTTCATTTCCGCCGTGCTTCTGCCGCCGAATAACGCTTCGTCGCCCTTCGACTTGATGATCGCGAATCCTTTGGAGTCCACGCCGCGTTTGAACGCAATACCCGAGAGCTGTTTCTCTGAATCGGATAGCGAGTGGCGCGCCTGTAAGCGCTGAATCTCTGCGAAGCGCTGCTCTATGAGCTCTTGGCGGCGCGTCTGCACGGCAAAGTATGCCTAGGCGAGCGCGATCTCTGGCTTGTTTGAATCTCCGTTTTGGGCGATTAAATAGCATGCATAGCGCGTAAGCTTGTAGTCTTTAACCGCGCGAGCGGCGACACCGGCAGTTATCATTTTCGTGGTGTCACGAAAATGGGAATCAACTGGAGTTTTATTTGTTTCGCACGAGACTTTTGCCCTCTTAACAACTTCGGCGAAGTTCTCCCATCGAGTGTATCCCATGGGTTTCATTAAATCGCGTGCGAGCCAATACTCAACGCCGTCTTCCACATTGGCGCAGCTATCAAGTTCGACACGCCACTTCTCGATATCTCTACTGTCCATATCTCCTCCTCGCTGATCTATTGTCTATGCGCGCTTTGCACGCTCTGTACTCAAAATAAGGATACGCTGCCGTGCGGACACGAATGGGCCCTGTGCCACTTCGAGGTCACGGGGCCCATAGATATCGATTAGTTGTGCTCTGCTCTAGATAGGTGTCCAGTTTTATTCGATCGATAGTGCGAACCCAGGCTTTCGGTCCGCTTGCGCATGGCTTTGACCATCTCCGTTGCCAGCTGATTCTGCGATTGCAGGCGGGCGAGGGCTGCGATCTCGCTGTCATTGGCATGCGGCTTGCTCAGCGCCGTTGCCTCGTCTTTCAGGCTTTCAAGCTGTTGCAGGGCCTTGGATAGACCTGCTTCGGTCCTGTCGATCATGCAATAGGTGCTCATCGTGTGCTTAAGGCTGTGTGTCAGGCGTTCGGCATCTGTTGTGGCAATGCCATACTGAGGGAGGGCGATATCCATCGGAGCGGCCGCCTCGGGAGCGTCCAGTGCCGCGTGAGCCGCTGAGACGCCCGCGATGCGCCCAAACACGATGCCGTTGGCGCTTGACAAGCCACCAATGCGGTCGGCGCCGTGCATGCCGCCTGTCGCCTCACCGCAAGCGTAGAGGCCCTCAACGCCCGTGTGCGCGGTCTTATCGATCTTGATGCCGCCATTAGCGGCGTGGGCATACATCGCAACGCGCATCTCGTCAGTCGGGGCGATGCCGTGCTCGTCTTGCAGCCAGGTGGCAAAGGTCTGCACAAACTCTGGGACATCCTCGCGGGGGAAGTCGTAGTGGAGTGCCAGGCCTTCGACACCTGCCTGATCGATGACGAGATCGATAGCGCGGGAGGCCAAGCGTGACGTGAAGGGACCATATCCAGAGCGCTGCTCGAGCAGGTCGTCCAGCTTGTTGTCGGCAATATCTACCGGCTGGTCAACATGTACGTAGCGCCAGGTTTTCTCGTTGAAGACCAGGTTGCGCTTGGGCTCGATGAAGCCGGGCATCATCTGCATGAACTCTATATTAGTAAGTGTTGCGCCGTGCGCCAGCGCGATGGCCTGCGAGGAGCTGAGCACATCAGCCGACGTAAGGCTGCGCTCGAACAGGCCACCTGTGCCACCGGCTGCGATGATCGTGGCCTTGGCAGCAAAGGGCACGATTCGATTTTCGGTGAGGTCGTAGAGCACGGTTCCGGTTATTCTGCCGTTCGTGTCCTCAACAAGGTCGATAAGCTCATGGCGGGGGAGCAGACGAATGCCGAGCGACTCGAGCCGGGCCGTCAGAGCGTCCTCAAGGGGCTTGCGGGTGAGGCCGCGCCACATGCGCGTTTTGTGGTCAAAGCAGGGGATAAACTGCTTTTGCTGAGCGCTCTCAGCGCTTTGCGGACGCTGGAGCTCAACGCCCAGGTCTTGCTCGAGCCATTCAATTGCCTGGGGAATGCCGTGCACAAACGTCTGGACAAGCTCGAGGTCGGCGACACCGCCGCCGACGGTCTGGATGGTGTCGATGAGGTCCTGCTCGTCGCCCTCGTCGACGGGGCCAATAAGGCCCAGACCCCAGGTGCCCGGGAAGAAGCTCGATCCACTCATAGTCTTGCCGGCGCTTGCCACAGCGACGGTTGCGCCCGTGCGTGCCGCTTCGAAGGCGGCGCAAAGGCCCGCAATGCCAGATCCAATTACCAGTACATCAGTCGATTCCATCGGATTCCTTTCTCGTCCGGCGCATTGTCGCACGGGTGATCGGCAATGGGGCCGCAAAGACTCGGCAAATCGGTAAAGGGCAAATATGACAGGTGGGCGTCGTGGACGCTCTGACGCTCCATCTCATCACATCTCGTATTTCGCCCCAACTGATATATCGGCATTAGCTATCCTGCGACAGCGCAAACAAAAAGAGCCGCTACCCGGGTGGGTAGCGGCTCCAAAGCTCAACTATGTGAGCATCGCGCGGGCGCGATTAGGCCTTGAGGGCCTCCTCGACGGCGACAGCGCAGGCGACGGTGGCACCGACCATGGGGTTGTTGCCCATGCCGATGAGACCCATCATGTCGACGTGCGCAGGCACGGAGGAAGAACCGGCGAACTGGGCGTCGGAGTGCATACGGCCCATGGTGTCGGTCATGCCGTAAGAGGCAGGGCCGGCGCCCATGTTGTCCGGGTGCAGGGTACGGCCAGTGCCGCCACCAGAAGCGACGGAGAAGTACTTCTTGCCAGCCTCGATGCGCTCCTTCTTGTAGGTACCAGCGACGGGGTGCTGGAAGCGCGTGGGGTTGGTGGAGTTACCGGTGATCGAGATATCGACGTTCTCGTGCCACATGATGGCAACGCCCTCACGGACGTCGTCGGAGCCGTAGCAGTTAACGGCAGCGCGGGGGCCATCGGAGTAGGGGATGGTCTCGACGACCTTGAGCTCGCCCGTGTAGTAGTCGAACTGGGTCTTCACATACGTGAAGCCGTTGATGCGGGCGATGATCTGGGCGGCGTCCTTGCCCAGACCGTTGAGGATAACGCGCAGCGGCTTCTTACGAGCCTTGTTGGCGTTCAGAGCCAGGCCGATGGCGCCCTCAGCGGCAGCGAAGGACTCGTGGCCAGCCAGGAAGGCGAAGCACTCGGTGTCGTCGGAGAGCAGCATAGCGCCCAGGTTGCCGTGGCCCAGACCGACCTTGCGGTCCTCGGCGACGGAGCCGGGAACGGTGAAGGCCTGGATGCCCTCGCCGATGATGGCGGCAGCCTCAGAAGCGGACTTGGCGCCACGCTTGACAGCGAGAGCGCAACCGAGGGTGTAGGCCCACTCGGCGTTCTGGAAGGCGATGGACTGGGTGTTGTTGACGATCTCACGCGGGTTGAAGCCCTTGTCGGTGCAGATCTGCAGAGCTTCCTCGAGGGAGGCGATGCCGTTGGCGGCGAGGCACTTGTTGATCTTGTCAGCGCGGCGCTCGTAACCTTCAAACGTAACAGTCATAGTTATTTCCCTCCCTTTCTACTCGTGAACCGGGAACACGCTGGCGACGGAGTGAGTCTCCTCGTCGGTGCGCGGGTCGATGTACTTGGCAGCGTTCTCCCACTGACCATAGTGGCCCATAGCGCCAGCGATGGCCTCCTCGGGGGTCTTGCCGGCCTTGACGGCGTCGGTGAACTTGCCGAGGTTCAGGAACTCGAATGCGATGATCTCGTTCTTGTCGTTGAGAGCCATGCGGGTGACGTAGCCCTGAGCGAGCTCGAGGTAACGAGCGCCCTTGGCCTTGGTGCCGAACATGGTGCCGACCTGAGAGCGAAGGCCCTTGCCGAGGTCGTCGAGGGAGGCGCCCACGGGCAGGCCGCCCTCGGAGAACGCGGTCTGGCTGCGGCCGTAAACGATCTGCAGGAAGATCTCGCGCATAGCAACGTTGATGGCGTCGCAGACGAGGTCGGTGTTGAGGGCCTCGAGGATGGTCTTACCGGGAAGGATCTCGGAAGCCATGGCGGCAGAGTGGGTCATGCCCGAGCAGCCGATGGTCTCAACGAGGGCCTCCTCGATGATGCCGTCCTTGACGTTCAGCGTGAGCTTGCAGGCGCCCTGCTGAGGTGCGCACCAACCCACACCGTGCGTAAGACCGGAGATGTCGGAAATCTCCTTAGCCTGGACCCACTTGCCCTCCTCGGGGATGGGTGCGGGGCCGTGGTATGCACCCTTGGCAACGGGGCACATGTTCTCCACTTCCTGTGAGTACTGCATGCCTCTCCTCTCTATCGTGTTGGCGTCCCATCTGGGGGTCGTGGCTGGCGATTGCCGGGCGACCCTTCGAAAGGGACATGACATGCAGCCCCTATAATACCGCGAAATGCACGGAATATTCGGCGAACGGCTCAGTTTTCGTAGCGAGAAGTGCGGAACTTTCAATTGAAGCGTTTTAACTCTATGTTCTGTGGTCGCGAACTTCCGTAGAGGGGGTCCGTCTTGGGCAAGCTTTTGGTCAGCTCTTGTAAGCGTTGTAGGGGCTGACCTGTTGCAATGGTGCCGTTCGCCGCCCGTTTACTGCCTTTGGCCGCGCGAGTGTATTGTTTTGCGTGAATGTTTTGATGGCACGCTTCAATCGTGCTGTATTGGATGGCAAGCAGATCCCGGCGAAGGGAGCGCCATGCAGCGCGTTTGGAGAACGGTTACCGGCTTTTACCATGTCTGTGCCCGCGGTATGGGCAAGCAGCTCATCTTTGAGGGCGATGAAGACCGGTGGGAGTTTTTGGAGCTGATGCGCGACTGCTGCCGCGAGGAGGGTGTGACGGTTATTGCCTGGTGCCTTATGGGCAATCACGTGCATTTGGTGCTTGCAGATTACGAGGACGCGATGAGCGCAGCCATGCACCGGCTGCTTTTGACGTACGCGCGGCGGTTCAATAAACGCACGGGGCGCACAGGCCATCTGTTCCAGAACCGTTTTGACCGGCGCTCGCTCGATACCGACCGTTATCTAATGGCCGCCATTCGCTATGTTCACGCTAATCCGCAGGAGGCGGGTATCGCCCTGATCGAGCGCTATCCGTGGAGCAGCTTTGCCGAGTATCTGCGAGCGTATGACAACGATACGACGAGGGGATTTTCCGACCCTTCTTGCGTGCTCGAGCTTTTTGAGTCTGCCGAGGGGTTTCTGGATTATTCTCTGTCGATGCCCGATGGTTCCGATCCGGTGATTCACGATATGGATGAGACGGAGTGGGAGCGGCGCGCGTTTGCCGACAAGATGGCGAATCGCCTGGGTGTGCCGCTCAACGGACTCAAGACCGTTGCGCCCTCGCGGCGAGACAGAATCATTTTCGCTCTGCACGATGCCGGTTTCACGGTGCGCCAGATTGAACGCTATACGGGAATCAGCAAGAGTACCGCCTCTCGTATCGTGCGCGCTTATGCGCGGATGAAGGCTCAGGCTGAAGGCTCGGAATAGAAAATGGCCGAACCGCTCTTGTCAAGCGGTTCGGCCAACAAATTCTTAAGATTTAATAATAAATACTACTGATTATTTTGTCCCGTGAGCATGCCGTCGAGGGTGCGCCAGGCGAGCTCGGCGCATTTGACGCGGGCAGGCATGTGCGAGATGTCCTGGAGCTGGGCGGCCTCATCCAGGTCTTCCAGGTCCTCCTCGGAGAGCTGTTCGCCACGGATCATAGCGAGGAAAAGCGCTGCCAGACGACGTGCCTCCTCGACGGTCTCGCCGGTGATGAGGTCGGCCATGATGTCGGCACTGGCCTGGCTGATGGCGCAGCCGTGGCCGGTAAAGGAGGCCTCCTCGATCACGTTGTTCTCGACACGCAGCTGCAAGGTGAGCTCGTCTCCGCAGCTGGGGTTGATGCCGTCGTGCTCGTGCGTGGGGGCATCCATCTCGTACTTATAGTCGGGGTGCGAGTTGTGCTCCATAAATGTGGTGGAGGTGTAGAGGTTACCCATTGAACGTGCTCCAAACGTGATGCAGGCCGGCGATGAACTTGTCGATGTCGGCCTTGTCGTTGTAGAAGGCCACGCTGGCGCGGCAGCAGGCAAGGTTCTCGACGCCCAGCCAGGTGAGCAGCGGCTGCGCGCAGTGGTGACCGGCGCGGATGCAGACGCCGTCCATGTCCATGATGCTCGCGACATCGTGCGGGTGGATGCCCTTGACATTAAAGCTCACGACACCGTGGTGGTTATCCCAATAGATTGAGCCGATGATCTGGACAAAGTCGAGCTGCATGAGCTCGCCCATCAGGTAGTGGACGAGTGCCTGCTCGCGTGCCTGGATGTTTTCGTAGCCCACCGTGTTGACGAGGTAGTCGAGGGCGGCGCCTGTGGCGAAGATGCCGGCGGCGTCCTGCGTGCCGGCCTCGAACTTCTCGGGGACGGGAGCCCAGACGGCGTCCTGCTCAGTAACCGAGTCGATCATCTCACCGCCGGTAAGCATGGGCGGCATGGCGTTGAGCAGATCCATCTTGCCCCACAGCACGCCGATGCCCATGGGGCCCATGGCCTTGTGCGCGCTAAAGGCAAAGAAGTCGGCGCCCAGATCGGCCACATTGACTGGCATGTGCGGCAGCGACTGTGCGCCGTCGACGACCAGATAGCCGCCGTACTTGTGCACGAGCTTGCCGAGGTTCTTGACCGGATTCTCGACGCCCAGGACGTTAGAGACCTGACCCACGGCCAGGATCTTGGTCTTGGGGCCCACCTTGGCCAGAACCTCCTCGGTCGTGAGCTGGCCGGTCTTGGTGGGGTAGAGGTAGACGAGCTTGGCACCGGTCTCGCGGCAGACCTGCTGCCACGGAATCAGGTTGGAGTGGTGCTCCATGATGGTGATGACGACCTCGTCGCCCGGCTCGAGGACTGTGGGTGCAAAGCTCTTGGCGACCAGGTTGAGCGACTCGCTCGTGTTGCGGGTGAAGACGACTTCGTTGGCCTGGGGGGCGCCGATGAGGTCGGCGATCTGTTGGCGGACCTTCGCGATGGCGTCGGTGGCCTCGACGGACAGGGAGTACAGGCCGCGCAGGGGGTTGGCGTTCATGCGCTGGTAGAAATCGCGCTCGGCGTCGAGCATGCAGGCGGGACGCTGCGCGGTGGCGGCACTATCGAGGAAGGCGATCTCGGGATGCTGCTGGAACAGCGGGAACTGTGCCTTGTAGGGGTTGGTCTCGATGTCTACGGTAGGCCAGCCGCGCGAGGCCTCGTCGCTGGCGTCGAGCTCCATGGGCTCGGGGGCGGTACAGGTGTCGCATTTAACGTGCTCGGTGTCGATCATGCGAGCTCCTCTTCAAAGTTGTCGATCAGGTTGTTGCCCAAGCGGACGACGGCGGCGCGGGTACGCTCGTCGGTGGCGGAAAGCGCGGCGTCTTCCAGCTTGGCGCGGATGAACAGGTCCTCGGCGGCGTTTTGGTCAAGACCGCGGCAGGCGAGATAGAACAGCTGCTCGTCGCGGACGTGACCGATGGTGGCGCCGTGGTTGCCGGCGACGTCGTCCTCGTCGCAGAGGATGACGGGGACGGTCTTGTTGTCGACGCCCTTGTTGGCCAAAAGCACCGTTTCGCGCTCGGTGCCGGTTGCACCCTTGCAGCCGTGCACGAGGTCGATGGTGCCACGGTAGACCTTCTTGGACGTGCCGGTCAGCACGCCGTTGGCGTCGATCTCGCACTCGGTCTTGCGACCGCGGTGGCGCAGCTCGTAGTTAAAGTCGCGCACCTGCTCGCGGGCGCCCAGGTAATCGGTATCGATGGTCACCTTGGCGGTGTCGCCCAGCAGGTCGCCGGCAAGGCCGGTGGCGCTGGCGCCGGCACCCAGGACGGTGTGCTGCACGTTGACGCGCGCGCCCTCGTCCAGGAACAGGCCGGTGTCGTCGAGTGCGATCCAGCTGTCGTCGAGTGTCTGCGTGCAGGTCACGTTGACGGTGGCGTACTCGTGGGCGCACACGCGTAGCACGGAGCCCACGACACCCTCGCCGGCAACGGGGGAGTCCAGGGCAATATGCAGGTCGAGCGTTGCCTGCGGGCGAGCGACGACGTCGATGGCGGCGATGGCCGCGGCGGCATCGACACCGCTCACACGCACGGTAACCGTGGCGTGCTGGTATGCGGGCACATCGATGACGATGCGCTTGGTAGCGTGCTCGGCCAAGTAGGCGTAGGCAGCCTCGCCCATGCCGGTTTCGAAGGCTTCAGCAGGGGAGAGCTCCTCCTCGAGCTTGATGGCGCCGGCCTGGTAGACGGAGGTGGCGGGCACGTCGAGCTCGGTCTCGGGCGTGATGCGGGCGCGGTCGGCGGCATCACCGGGGGCGGAGGAGCGGCGCTCGGGGAAGCGCTCGGCCATGGCGTCCATGGCGGCGTCGAACGCGTCTGTCACGCCAATAAACTGCTCGCCCAAGCCTTCGACCTCAACGGCCTCCGCGGGAGCGGCGGCAAGCTCGTCAGAGAGCTCGAGCTTGGTCTGATTCATCTTCAGCCAGCCCCAAGTGGCAGCCGGCATCGCGTTGACCTGCTCAAGGGTGGTAGCAGCGGTGTTGGTTTCCTGTTTCATTATCCGATCGCTCCTTCCATCTCGAGCTTGATCAGGTTGTTCATCTCGACGGCGTACTCCAGCGGCAGCTCCTTGGAGACCGGGTTGGCAAAGCCGTTGACGATCATGGTGCGGGCCTCTTCCTCCGAGATGCCGCGGCTCATCAGGTAGAACACCTTGTCGTCGCCGATGCGGCCGATGGTGGCCTCGTGGCCGATGTCGACGTTCTTGGCGCGGATGTCCATGGCGGGGATGGTGTCGGAGCGGCTCTGGTCGTCGAGCATGAGCGACTGGCAGCTCACGGTTGCCTTGGAACCCTCGGCCTTGGGCGTGGCCACGATGGAGCTGCGGAAGGTCTGAATGCCGCCGCTCTTGGAGATGCCCTTGGTCTCGACGGTTGCCGAGGTCTCGGGGGCGTTGAGCACGACCTTACAGCCGGTATCGAGGTTCTGCCCGGCGCCGGCAAAGGTAATGCCGGTAAAGCTCGAGCGGGCGCGACGGCCGTTGAGCACGCTCATGGGGTAGAGGTAGCCCACGTGGCTGCCGAAGGAGCCACTGATCCACTCGATGTCGCCATCCTCGTCCACGCGCGCACGTTTGGTGTTGAGGTTGTACATGTTTTTGGACCAGTTTTCGATGGTCGAGTAGCGAAGGTGTGCACGCTTGCCCACAAAGAGCTCGACGGCGCCGGCGTGGAGGTTGGCAACATTGTACTTGGGCGCGGAGCAACCCTCGATAAAGTGCAGGTCGGCGTCGTCCTCGACGATGATGAGCGTGTGCTCAAACTGGCCGGCGCCCTTGGCGTTAAGGCGGAAGTAGCTCTGCAGCGGGAAGTCCAACTTGGTGCCCTTGGGCACGTAGACAAACGAGCCGCCCGACCACACGGCACCGTGCAGGGCCGCAAACTTGTGGTCGGTGGGCGGGATGAGCGTCATAAACTTTTCGTGGATGAGCGGCTCCCACTGCGGATCGCGCAGGGCCTCCTCGATGCCGGAGTAGACGATGCCCATCTTGGACGCGGTGTCCTGCATGTTGTGGTAGACGAGTTCGGAGTCGTACTGCGCGCCGACGCCTGCCAGGTAGCTGCGCTCGGCCTCGGGGATGCCCAGGCGCTCAAAGGTGTTCTTGATGTCGTCGGGCACCGACTCCCAGTCGTGCTTTTGGTCGGTGTTGGGCTTGACGTAGGTGACGATGTTGTCCATGTCCAGGCCCTCGATCGAGGGGCCCCACGTCGGATCGGGGAAGCGGTTGAAGATCTCGAGGGACTTGAGACGCAGGTCGAGCATCCACTGCGGTTCGTCCTTCTTGGCGCTGATCTCGCGCACGATGTCGGGCGTGATGCCGGCGTCGAGGCGCTCGAATCCCTCCTCGCCATAGGTGAAGTCGTAGAGGCTGCGGTCGATGTCCGCGACCTCGGTGCGGTTCTTGGTCATTACGTCGCCCCTTTACGCCTGCTGCTCGGCAGCGGCGGCCTCGGCCTGGGCGCGCTGCTCGGCGGCCTCGCGCTCGAAGGTCTCAAAGCCGTTCTTGTCGATCCAGGGGATGAGCGAGGCGTCGTCCTCGCGCACGATGTGACCCTTGACCATAACGTGGACGCGGTCGACATCCAAGTGCTCCAGGATGCGCGTGTTGTGCGTGATGATAAGCATGGAGCCGTCGCAGCTCTTGCGGTAGGCGTCCATGCCGTGGCTGACGGTGGAAAGCGCGTCGACGTCCAGGCCCGAGTCGGTCTCGTCGAGGATGGCGAGCTTGGGCTGCAGCAACAGGAGCTGGAGCATCTCGACCTTCTTCTTCTCGCCGCCCGAGAAGCCCACGCCTAGCTCGCGGTTGAGGTAGGCGGTATCCATGTTGAGCTCGGCCGCGAGCTCCTTGACGCGACGACGGAATTCCTTGCCCTTCATCTCCAGGCCGGGGCGGCCGGCGATACTGGCGCGCAAAAAGCTCGACAGTGGCACGCCGGGGATCTCGACCGGGGCCTGGAAGCTCAGGAACAGGCCGGCGCGCGAGCGCTTGTCGGTGGTGAGCCCGGTGATGTCCTGGCCGTCAAAGACGATGCGGCCATTCTGCACGGTATAGACGGGATCGCCCATGACCAGGTGGCCAAGGGTGGACTTGCCGGCGCCGTTGGGGCCCATCAGCACGTGGGTCTCGCCGGCGGCGACGTTGAGGTTGACGTTGTGGAGGATGGTCTTCTCGTCCACGGAGGCAGTCAGACCTTCGATGGAAAGCAGCGGATTTGCACTCATGCTGTCCCTCTCTGTATATGGTGTACTCATAGGTGTACTAAACCCTAGGAATCTTCTCGGAATAAAGTTACTATGGGTTCGGCGTTAGTCAAGGGAAAACCCGACTAATCCACTCGACTTTTCAAATTCTGGGACAAAATAACCTGTTGTGTTTGTCCCACTTACTTAAGATTTGGGACAAACAAACCTGGTTATGTTGTTCCAGATGCGATGGGAGGGTAGGTATGCTCATTTCTTCTAAGGGCCGCTATGCCCTCCGGTTAATGATCTATATCGCGGCGCTGGGTGACGCCGAGGGCAAGATTGCTTTGCGCGAGGTTGCCGACCGTGAACATATCTCGCAAAAGTATTTGGAGCAGCTGGTTCGTCCGCTCATGAAGGCGGGCCTGCTTAAGAGCGTGCGCGGCAAAGGCGGTGGCTACATGATGGCCAAGGATCCCGCCGAGGTGCGTGCTGGCGACATCCTGCGCGCTGTCGAGGGCAGCACGGCGCCCGTGGCGTGCGACGGCATCGACAACAGCTGCACCCGCAGCGATTTGTGCTCAACCGTCAAGTTCTGGCGCGGCCTGGACGACGTGATCGAAAAGTACGTCGACGGCGTGACGTTGGCCGACCTGGCCGCCGTCCCCGAAGTCAACTTCAACATCAAGCTGTAGGTTTAGCGCAATTCCTTAAGATTTCGCGGAGGGTTGTTGCCGTTTACCGAGGGGTTGTTGTGCAACAACGGGTGAGCTGCAATACTTAATTCTATCTTTGCAAACTGCACTTTAACTACACCAATGCAGGGAGGATCTTATGCAGCGCAAGCATTCTGCTATTGTCGCGGGCCTGACGCTGGCGCTTTCGTTTGGCGCCGTTTCCGTGCCGGCACCCGCCGCTGCCGAGGAGCCCACGCCGGGCGTTGCCTCGGATGCGACCGATATCGATAAGGGTCTCTATACCCAGCAGTCCTTCTCGGGCGTGCTGAGGTCGGTCCAGGGCGTTTCGTTTGTTAACGTGACCCCCGAGATGAAGTACTTTACCAAGTACGAGAGCCATGGCAACTATAACCAGGGCTTTTCGTATGGCGACGGCTATAACGCGCTGGGTTATTACCAGTTCGACCGTCGATGGTCGCTCATTCCGTTTATGAAGCAGGCCTACAACTACAACCCCGAAAAATACAGCATGCTCAAGGATGCGATTGATCGCGGCAGCGAGATTTCCAACACGAGCAATGCCATGTACGAGAACGGCCAGCTCACCGAGTTGGGCCGTATTGCGCAGGAGGCTTTCCAAGGTGCTTATAACACCGACCCTGTTGAGTTCTCGGCTCTGCAGGATGCGTATGCGTACAACTCGTACTATGCGGTGACCGAGGCGTGGCTCAAGAGCGGCCTGGGCATTGATATTTCGGGCCGTGCCGATTGCGTTAAGGGCATGGTGTGGAGCATCACCAACATGTGCGGCACCGGTGGTTGCAGGGACTTCTTCCGTTGGGCAAACCTTTCTAACAGTATGACTGATCGCGAGTTTGTGACGGCGCTTTCCAACAGTGTGGTCAATAACGTGGCGACCAAGTATTCGAGCCAGCCCCAGTATCATGAGGGCTGGAAGAACCGCTACCGCAACGAGCTGAAGGACTGTTTGGTTTATATCGCCGAGGACGAGGCCGCTGCCGCTGCGACGCCCGTGCAGCCCGAACCTACGCCGGCGCCCTCGCCGACGCCTGATTCGAATGACGACTCGAGCGACGATGCCAACGATGACAGGATGGATGCGCCCTCGACCGGTGCTGACGGTGATGGCTCTGCTGATGGCACTACCAACAACGGCTCTACCTCGAACGGTTCCGATTCAAACGGCTCTGCTGCGGGCGATTCGTCTTCAAGCTCTGCCGGCAATACGGACAGCGACGCTTCTGGTTCGACCGGCGCTGGCACCTCTAACTCATCCACCGGCTCGAGCGATTCGTCCATTGGCACCGGCTCTAACAACGGCTCCGGCTCTGACGCAACCCCTGGTTCCGATGCTTCCAAGGATGACTCGAATAAGGCGCCGGACGTTCCCGTTGCTTCGCCGGACAAGAAGCCTTCTTTCTCCGAGCAGCTTGGCTCTACGCTGGGCTCTTCGCTGATGGCTGGCGTCAATAACGGCTCGACCCAGAACAAGGGCAACTCTGATCAGGTTTCCACGGAAAAGATCGAAGCCGCAAAGGGCGACTCCAAGGACAAGGCTTCCGAGAAGACCGAATCCGATAAGGGTTCTAGCTCTGAGGAGAAGAGCGACAAGTCCGAACAGAAGAAGGACGAGGATAAGAAGTCTGAATCTGAGGAGAAGGACAAGAGCAAGGCCGAGGGCGAAAAGAAACAGTCCGAAGACGACGACAAGAGCGGTGCTGACAACCAGGTCCAAGAGCAAAATGACTCCAAAACGGTGACCACCACGACCACGACGACTACAACTACCAAGTCCTCGGGCGGCAACATGCCCAAGACGGGCGATCTGATTGTGATGGCGAGCCTTGCCAGCGCGAGCTTGGCCACACTGGGCGCTACGTCTATCGTAAGTGGTAAGCATAAGCTCGATCAGCAGAAGAAGGCTTCTGGGGAGGACGGCTCGGAGGAGTAATCTTCTAGATCGTTTTCTATAAGAGTTTGGGACGGGGTCCGGTGCGGCGGCATCGGGCCCCGTTTTTGTTGTGCAACGATTTGTTATGCCCCCTCGGGGGTCTGCTGCTACCGTTGCCCGAAACGTTTGCATGTCGATATTGTTGCGCTCTACCCGCTCGCTACAATGGGCATCGTGCTGCGTTAGAAGGAGAGTTTACGGTGTCTGAACAGGCGAATTATGGTGTTGCTCATGCGTTTGGCGCACGGTTGCTCAGTTATGCGGATAACGCAGCTCTGCCGGTTGATGTACACGACTTTTCCGATGCAATCAATCGGTGTTTACTCGTCGATAAGACTATGTTTATTGCCGATATATTGGACAGCGAAGCACCTGTTGCGGTTTGCTGTCGGCCCAAGGGTTTTGGCAAGAGCATGAATCTATCGATGCTCAAGTGCTATTTGGAACGACCTGATCGCCGGCTGCCGGATCGAAGCCTGTTCGCTGGTACCCAGATTTGGCAGGCGGGCGGCGGTCGCTATCGTGATGAGTACGCGAGTTATCCGGTCATCATGCTCGACTTTACAGCTGCCGCTTCGAGGCATGGCGCTGGTGCTGCGGCAGCAATTCGCGGGGCTGTCGTGCGCGAGTGCGCCCGATTACTGCCGCTGCTTGCCGCGCCTGATCTGTCAAGACGTGAGGTTCGTCTTATCGAGAGGGCGGCGCGTGGGGTGGCCAGCGATAAGGAGATCGATGCGGCGCTTGGCGTGCTTATTAAACTGCTCCAGGCAGCTTTCGATGAGCAGGTTGTTCTTCTGATAGACGACTACGACGCGGTATGTCCAAAGCGTTTGGACGCTAAGGACGACGGTAGCGTGGATTCCCTAGAGTCGCTCAGCCGAATGTTGTTCGACACCATTGCCGATGCCGGCGACTCGTTGCGATTGACGTGTCTGATGTGCGAACGCCCCGGTCATGCCGAGTTTGCGTTGTCCCAACGTGGGGTTTCCTATCGGTCGGCGACAGCGTTGTCGAGTTGGTGTGATCGATGGTTCGGTTTTTCGGACGACGAAGTCCAAGTGCTGTTGGATTGCATCGGTCGCAACGGCTGTCTGGATGACGCGCGTGAGTGGCTCGAGGGCTATCTGCTTGGTGGTTTTTATTGCTCGAGCCCGGAGCGCGTGGTGGACTACGCACATCGCGGTTGCGTCGCGCCCGTTCGGGCAGATCTGTATGGTTACGCCGACCGTCTGAGCGCATGCGTCGGCGACTGGAATCTCATGCGCCTGTCCGCATTGTTCGATTTACTTGAGGCGCATGGGTTTATTGAGGTGCCAGTGCATGTGCATGCCGAGGAGGCCGATGCCGCCAAGCCCGAAGATATCTGGACAGCGCTGTATCTGTCTGGATTTCTTACGACGGACATGACGGGGCATTCGGAAAACGGCGCGTGCCTTCGTTCCCTGCGTCTGCCTAACAACGAAGTGCGTCAGGCGCTCCGTCTTGTAATTCTGGAATGGTTTGAGTGCGCCGTTGAGGACGTTGGAGTTATCGACTCGTTCCATGACGGGCTGTGTCGAGGAGACGAGGACGCTGTAAAGCAAGCTTTGAGCTGTGCTATCGGCGATCTGGGCATCGATGTGGGCCAATCAGATATGCCGACAGCCTATCATCTGGTGCTTCAGGGGCTCTGCTTTGGACTGCCTGGCTATTGCAATCCCAGCTCCAAGCGAAGTGGCGTCTCGGATCGCTGGGATATCCAGGTGATTCCCACCGGTCGGGTGTTTGACGTGGCTGACACGTTCGGCATGCTCGATGAGCGACCGCTCATTACGATCAACATGATGTACGACCCTGGCGTCGATGCCCTGGGCCTGGAACTGTTGGCGGTTCAGGCGCTGCTCGAAATCGAGCGCGACGGCATCGATGATATCCGCGTGCCGCGCCCCGCCGTCGGGCGCATGCGTTGGGGCTTTGGTTTTGACGGTCAGCGTGTGTCCGTGGTGTGTCAACGACTGTAGCGGCGGGCGAAAGCCCTTTACTACTCGGCGTCCTTCAGGGGCGGCATGGGCTTCCAGTTGGGATCCTTAACGATCTTGCGTGCGTCCTTCATGCCACGGCGCAGCGCCGGAATACCGGTCTTAAAGCATTTGTCGACTGCTGCCAGACGAATGAACTCCTTGCAGAAGGTCGCGGCATTGCCCAGACGGAACAGCACGGGGTGGTAGTCGCCGTAGATCTGCATGTAGCGTGCCAGATAACCGCGGTTGCGCATGATGTAGTAGCGGTTGGTGTCGCTCGTGGAGTTGAGCTGGCGCTTGCCGGCGATATCCCAGTTAGAGACGGCGCGGGCGCGCTTGAGCACCACGTCGGCAACCACGGCGGCGGGGAAGTGCTGGCTGGCCACGTAGCCGTAGCAGGCATCGTCGCCGTAGATAAAGAAGCGCGCGTCGGGCAGGCCAATCTTGTCGACCACGCGGCGCGAGAACATGCCGCCCTCAAAGCACAGTTGGTTCATGGTGCGGTAGCCCTCGGGTCCCAAATCCCACTTGGCGATGGGGTTAGGGATGCCGAGCGAAAGGATGAGCTGGTACTGCCAAAAGAAGGCGCCGCCGTCAAAGTCCAGGCGCGAACCCTGAATGACGTCGTAACGGTCGGTCCACTTGGCCAAGCGCTCGATGCCTTCGGGGATGACGAGCACGTCGTCGTCCATCACCCAGAACCACTGGGCGCCCAGGTCGTAGGCACATTTGGTGCCGGCGGAGAAGCCACCCGCGCCGCCACCGTTTTCAAGCTGCGGCGCGTATATAACGCGGTCGGTGCCACCCTGTGAATCGGGCTGGTCGGTGTCGATGCCCCACAGGTTGGCGAGGCGCTCGTTAAATGCGGTGCACATGGCCTCGGTCTCGCGCGAATTCTCGTTATCGACAATCACGATGCGCCAGGGCGTTGCCGTGAGCTCGGTCATGGAGTCGAACAAGTTGGCCAGGAGTTCCTGGCGCTTGTATGTGACGACAACGATGGCGAGCTTATCGATGGGGGCGGGAAGGGTTGAAGGCATGGGGCAATATATCCTTTCACGCGCGGCGCGCGAGCGCTGCGCGGAAGCTATCGAATACGTCCTTGGGACTGTCCTATTGTAAAGGCTCGGCGCACCTTGACGGCAAGCTTTGAATAAAACGCAGGAACCTGCCACGGGCCCGCCGCATGACGTGCGGCTACTTTGCCCGCAAGAGGCTCCATAGATTATATAAACGTCCGCTGGCGCGCTGACCCTTTGATACCATGAAACGACAGGTATTTCCTAAGGAGCACATTTGTCTACTAACGCCTCTGGCAGCCCTGTTCTGTCGCTGCTTATTCCCATTTACAATGTTCAGCGCTACCTGCGCGAGTGTCTCGATTCCGCCCTGGCGCAGACGCTCAAGGATATTGAGATCATCTGCATTAACGACGGGTCGACCGACAACTCGCCGGCGATTATCCGCGAGTATATGGAGCGCGATGGGCGCGTCAAGATGATCGACAAGGCCAACAGCGGCTACGGCGACTCGATGAACCACGGTCTGGAGATGGCGCGTGGCAAGTACGTTGGCATCTTGGAGTCCGATGACTTTATGGCGCCCGACGCACTCGAAAAGCTTGTCTCGGCCGCCGATAGCAATAATGCCGACTTTGCGAAGGCGAACTTTGATTTCTACTGGTCTAAGCCCGAGGAGCGCCGTTCGCTGCACGAGATGTTTAAGGCAAGGGATTGTGGCAAACCGGTGCATCCCAGCAATACGACGCAGTTCTTTAAGCAAAAACCGTCGATTTGGTCGGCCGTGTACCGTCGTGATTTTCTTGAGCACAACGGTATCAAGTTCCTGCCGACTCCGGGGGCATCCTTTCAGGACACGTCATTTGCCTTTAAGGTGATCGCGTGTGCCGAAAAGGCTATTTACCTGCATGATGCCGTGTTGTCGTATCGCCAGGACAACGAGAATTCCTCGGTCAATTCTTCGGCTAAGGTCTTTTGCGTCAATACCGAGTATGCCGAGATTGAGCGTTGGATTCGAGAGGATTATGCCCGCGACCACGCAAGTGATGATGTCGCCCGCATGGTCAAGTTCAATCAGCTCATTAAGTACGATTCGTATATGTGGAACTACGTGCGCCTGGCGCCTAAGTTCTATAAGGAGTTCTTGGTGCAAATGGCCAAGGAATTTCAGGCGTCCTTGGACGCGGGGGAGTTTTCGCTTGACGACCTCAAGCCGTGGAAGCGCGCGAATCTCGCTGCCATCCTCAAAGATCCTGAGGGCTGGGTTGACGAGCATCCGAGTTTTGCGACGGATGGTGCCTTGGGGCGTGCTAAGTATTACGCCTCGGTTGGAGGCCCAGGCGTGGTTGCCGCCTTCCTCATCGAATCGCTGAGGGGGTAGGTCGGTATGGGAAAGGCCTCGTGTCCTAAAGCTACCATTGTCGTCCCCGTTTACAACTCTGCGCGCTCCATTCAGCGATGCGTCGATTCGCTGTTGGCCCAGTCCGAGCGCTCGATTCAGGTTGTCTGCGTCAACGACGGTTCGACCGATGATTCGTTGAACGTGTTGCGCCAGATCGCGCAGGCCGACGATCGCGTACTGGTGATTGATCAGGAAAACGCGGGCGTCTCGTGTGCTCGAAATGCCGGTATCGATGCCGCCGAGGGCGACACCGTCTTTTTTGTGGACGCTGACGATTACATCGATGCCCAGACGGTCGAGCGCGTGCTGCATGCCATGGAGTCTGCAGATGCCGCGGCCGCCGTTTTTGGCGGCGTCTGTGAACCTGCCGATGCTGCCCCCAAACGCGTCCAGCAACTCATGAGCCCCAAAGCTGGTATCTTTGGCGCCCGTGATCCCCAACTGCTGTTCCATTCGAATGCGCAGCCCTATGCCTGCCGTGCGGCTTTTTCGCGCGAGCTGCTCAATCGCGAAGGCATTCGCTTCGCCCCCGGTTTGGCTTTGGGCGAGGACGTCGTCTTCCAATTTGCGGTTTATGCGCTTGCCCGCAAGATCGTCGTCATGCCGGACAAGTTCTACCACTACGTGATGGAGAGCGAATCGGCGACGCACGAGTTCAACAGTGCCGAGGCTCGCGCCAAAAAGCTTGACGCCCACATGAGGATGCTCGAGGAAGTCTTGGAGGACTGGGCGGCCTACGGTCTTTTGGACCTGTGCCCCGGCGAGCTGATCACCTGGTTCCTGGACCTTATTGTGTTTGATTTGGCGCGCTTGGATTCCGATGACTTCCATCGCGTGGCGGCTCGCGTCAACATGGGCCTCACGACGTTTTTGGGAACGGAGTGGGCGGATATGCCTGCTAAGGGCGCCGTTCGCCGTGTTGCCCACAAGCTCGTTGCGGCGACCTCGGGCGTTTCAATGGCAGACGCCACGCAGTTCTATCTTTCGACTCGCGGTCTCAAAGCCTGCCTGGAGCGCTTTCTCTAATTCCAAGCGCTGCCGCCCGCCGCAACTCGGCTGCTAAAATAACCCTGTTACACGCTATTCAACAGGAGGTTCTCTTGCAGAACTCTGATACCCCTAAAGTTTCGCTGCTTGTCCCCATTTGCAATGTCGAGCGCTACCTGCGCGAGTGTCTCGATTCCGCCGTGGCTCAGACGCTCAAGGACATCGAGATCATCTGCATCAACGACGGCTCCACCGATAGTTCGCCGGATATCATCCACGAGTACATGGAGCGCGACCCCCGTGTAAAGATGATCGACAAGGCCAACAGCGGCTACGGCGACTCGATGAACCGCGGCCTGGAGATGGCGCGCGGCGAGTATGTGGGTATCCTTGAGTCCGATGACTTTATGTTTGAGGATTCGCTCCAAAAGCTGGTCGCCAAGGCCGATGCTGAACATGCCGATGTGGTAAAGGGCGACTTTTACCTGTATTGGTCCACGCCCAGCGAGCGCCGTGAGCTGTTTGGGATCATCGACGAGTATATGACGGGCGCCGCGTATCGCCCCGTCGATCGCCCGGGCATCTTCTACCGCAAACCTTCCATTTGGTCGGCTATCTATCGGCGCGAGTTCCTCAACGACAATCAGATTCGGTTCCTTCCCACGCCGGGCGCCTCGTATCAGGACGCAGGCTTTAACTTTAAGGTTTGGGCTTGCGCCGAGCGTGCCGCTTTTATCGCGGACCCCATTTTGTGCTATCGCCAAGATAACGAGAAGAGCTCCGTTAATTCTCCTAACAAGGTGTTTTGCGTGTGCGACGAATATGCCGAGATGCAGCGCTTTTTGGATGAACGCCCCGAGCTTAAGGCTCAGCTTCAGGGTATTTTAATGCGCATGAAGGTCGATACGTACCGTTGGAATGATGAGCGCCTGGTCGATGAGTTGCGCGAGCAGTTTTGGGAGAAGGCCTCTCCCGAGCTCAAGTCCGATTGGGATGCCGGTCGCTTTGACCTGTCGCTGTTCGATCCGCGTGGCGAGACCGACTTGCGCCTGATGATCAAGTCGCCCCGCGCCTATATCGATTCGCGCTTTGGCTTTAAAAAGCCTGGCAAGCTCAATACGTTTAAACACTACTTTAAGATCGGCGGTCTGCCGCTGGTCTGGCGCGTGCTGACGTATCAGCGTACCTACGGCGATAACCCGCATCCCGATGACGTGTCGGCAACACAGTAGGAGTATTGAAGTATGGGAACCCCTAAAATCTCTGTTGTTGTACCTATTTATAAGGTTGAGCAGTGCTTGGCTTGGTGCTTGGACTCTCTGGTTGCTCAGGACATGCCCGATTGGGAGGGCGTGTTGGTCAACGATGGTTCGCCGGATGGGTCGCGAGATATCGCCGTTTCTTACTGCGAGCGCGATGCGCGCTTTAAGCTCGTCGATAAGCCCAACGGGGGTTTATCGAGTGCGCGTAACGCGGGCATCGCCGCGGCAAATGCCCCTATCGTCGCGTTCCTTGACTCTGACGATCGATTTACCCCAGACGCATGTCGCGTGATCGTCGATACGTTTGAGCGTGAGGACTGCGATGTTTTGACCTTTGGCGCAAATCCGTATCCGTTGGAGTCGGGGTATCCGTGGCTCAACTATGTGCTGAGCCCGCGCGATGTATCGTTTGAGGGCTATAGCTCCGACCTGCTATTTAGGGAAGCGTCTCGCCCCTTTGCATGGCGTACTGCCTGCAAGCGCGAGTTTTTGCTGGGCAACGGGATCCTGTTCGACGAAACCGTCAAGTATGGCGAGGACCAGGTCTTCGATTTTGCCGTGTACGGTCGTTCGCGTAAGACCGCGCTTATCTCGAACAAGCTGTATGACTACCGTGTCGCGCGCAAGGGCTCGCTTATGGACACTATGCGCTATGACGACGAGACACGTCTGCTGGAGCACGTGAAGATTTACTCCGCGGTGCTGGCTGACTGGCAGCGCGACGGCCTCGATGCCCAGCATGTCGATGACCTGGCTTATTTCCTGTGCGATCTGGTGCTGTATGACGCGCTCAGGTTGCTGGGTTCGGACTGCGGCAAGGTGTTCGCTGCCGTTGCTGCGGCCCTTGCCGGTTCTCCTATGGGCAGCGATGCTGCGCTCGCACAATGCGCACCTTCTGTTGCCGCCATGGTGCGTGCGGCGCTTGCCAGCAAGGCCCCCAATGCCCGTGCGTGCAAAAAGCTCATGTTCGATTACGACGTTCTGAGGTTTGGGCGCCTGGGTGCCTGCAAGCGTATGGCGGCGAACGCCCTGGGAAAGCGAGAAGTGTAGATGATAGGCCGGTAGCGTATGCCGATTGATTTCTGGCAACTATGTAGATAGGCCCGAGTTGGACGACGGTGGTCGCAAATCGGTTGGTTTGGCGTCACAACAACATTGCATGGGTTGCCCCTGCATGCGCTCAATCTGCTATGAATCTGAGTCGGGGATAAATCTATATTCGTTGATGAAGTACTGTCACTAGGCATTTTCTGATGTGGTTTATTTGCTTGTCATGTAGGACGGAGTGGTCGCGTCTGTTGTCTTGTTAAGCCATCACCATCGTTACGGTTGACGCTTTTAACCATCGGCCATTCGGCCTATGATGTCTTGGCTCCCGTCCCCCCAATCTAGTAGACTCTAAACCGTTGCTAGATTAGGGGGATTTTCCATGAGACGCTCCATGAAACGTATTTCCGGTGCCGCCGCCGCGCTGGCGGTCGCGGCCGCCCTGGCCCTGTGCGGGCCCGCGGCCTACGCCGCTCCCGCCGACCCGGGCGACGCGCAGGCCCCGGCCGTCGAGGCCCAGCCCGCCGACGGGGGCCCTGGCGCCCAGCCCGACGCCGTCCAGCCCGCGCAGGCCGATGCCTCCCAGCCCGAGGCGGCGCAGGCCGAGGGGGCCCAGGCGGGGCCCGCCCGGTCCGAGGCGGCCGCGCCCGTCTCGCTCTCTTACTCGGCCCACGTCTCCAACATCGGCTGGATGGGCGCTGTCGCCGGCGGCGAGGTCGCCGGCACGACCGGCAGGGGGCTCCCCCTCGAGGCACTGCGCCTCGTCCTGTCCGACGCCTCGACCGGCGAGCCCCTCGGCGCCGACGCCGTATCCGTCGAGGCCCACGTCTCCAACGTCGGCTGGCAGGCCGCCGTCGGCAACGGCGGCACCGCCGGCACCACCGGCCAGTCCCGCGCCGTCGAGGCCCTGAGGCTCAGGCT
>CAJMPY010000031.1 GCA_905215385.1 uncultured bacterium
ATCCCCGGCCACGAGCGCAACGAGGCGCTGGACTGCCGCAACTACGCGCTGGCGGCGTTCAAGGCGCTTCCTAAGAACCTGGACGAGATAGACAGGCGGCTAAAGGAGGCGGGCGGCGAACGCGCTCCTGCCCCTGTTGCAACGCCTGTCATGCCGCCTCCCGCCGCCAAGCAGAGGCCGAAGCGCAGGAGCAGGAAGAAATACTACGACGATTGGTGAGGTGTCCGATATGGATAAAGTTGAACTGCGGGCGCGGCTGGACTTCTGGCAGAGCGCCCTCTCAAAGCTGCGCGCCGCATATCTGGCCCTTGTGGACGGCGGCGTAAAAAGCTATGTCATCGACGACCGGGAGCTGACGCGCTTCGACCTGCCCGACCTGAAGGACGAGATCGAAGACGCGGAGAAGAAGGTCGACGAACTGCTCGCGGAGCTGAACGGCCGCAAGCCGAGAAAGGCTTTCGGCATCGTTCCACGCGACTGGTGACCTTTTTCGTGAGGTCACGAAAATGATACCGGCAAAGCGCCCGAAAGGGCTTTTTGCACAGGCAGCCTGGCGGAGTTTGCTCCTTTCGCCGCCGGGCGGCCTGTTTTTTATTCCGAAAACGGGAGGCGATAAGCATTGAGCAACAAGAAAGACCGCCGCCGCGCAGCCGCGCCGCAGGCGAAGGGGTACAGCGAAGCCGGGGCCAGCTTGACGCGGCGGGCGCTCAAGGGATTTGTTCCGGACAGCGGCGCTCCCAATGAGGACATCAACCGCAACAACGCCACCCTGCGGCAGAGGGCGCGAATGCTCTACATGGCCGCGCCGGTGGCTACGGCGGCGATCAATACCAACCGCACCAAGGTCATCGGGACGGGGCTGACGCTCAAAGCGTCCGTGGACCGCGAGGTGCTGGGCATCTCCCCGGAGGCGGCGAAGAAGTGGCAGCACGCGGCGGAGATGGAATTCCGGCTGTGGGCAGGGAAAAAGCAGAACTGCGACGCGCTGGGCCTGAACAACTTCGAGAGTTTGCAGCAGCTCGCCTTGAAGTCGTGGCTGCTCAGCGGCGATGTGTTCGCGCTGGTCAAGCGATACCCGGCAACACCACTAAACCCCTATACCCTGCGGCTACACATCGTGGAGGCGGACCGCGCCTGCACGCCAAGCGAATATGGCGGCGGTGTCACCATCGGCGGCTTCGTGGAGGGCAAGATCCCCGAGGGAAAGCCCGGCGCAGGCCACAAGGTCTACGACGGCGTGGAGGTGGACAGCAACGGCCGCGTAGTCGCCTATCACATCAGCAACACCTACCCGCACCAGATCACCAGTGAGCCGCAGAAGTGGCAGCGCGTTGAGGCCTACGGCGCCAAGACCGGCCTGCCGAATATTCTCCACATCATGGACAGTGAGCGCCCGGACCAGTACCGCGGCGTTCCTTATCTGGCGCAGGTCATCGAGCCGCTGCTCCAGCTTCGGCGCTATACGGAGTCCGAGCTGATGGCGGCGCTGGTGCAGAGCTTCTTCACTGCATGGATCGAAACGGAGACCGACCCCTCCGATACACCCTTCAACGAGGTAGGCGCCGGAGATATTGCCGGTGTCCCCGCCGAGGTCAACGCGGACGGCGGGCCGATGGCGAACAACATCTCCGATGATGACAACGAGTACGAGATGGGACCGGGTACGGTGACGCACCTCGCCCCCGGGGAAAAGGTCAACTTCGGCAATCCGAACATCCCCACCGCTGGCTTTGAGACCTTTGTCAAGACGCTGTGCAAGCTGGTCGGCGCAGCTTTAGAGCTGCCTTACGACGTGCTGATCAAGGAGTTCAACAGCTCCTATTCCGCAAGCCGAGGCGCGCTGCTGGAGGCGTGGGAAGCATTCAAAATGCGCCGGAAGTGGTTTGTGGATGACTTCTGCCAGCCGGTCTATGAGATGTTCCTGGCCGAAGCGGTCGCTCTGGGGCGCATCAACGCCCCCGGCTTCTTCACGGACCCCCTTGTGCGGGAGGCATGGTGCGGCGCGCGCTGGATCGGCCCCGTGCAGGGCAGCCTTGACCCCAAGAAGGAGGCAGAAGCCGCCCTCATGCTGATCGACAACGCCATCAAGACCCACGAGCAGGTCAGCCGCGAAATGAGCGGCGGCGACTGGGAGGAGAACGTGGAGCAGCTGCAGCGTGAAAACGAGCTGCTGACACAGGCAGGAGGCAACAAGGTCACCGTTGTATCGGCATCGCCGAAAGAAGGTGACGGCGATGAAGACTAACTTCGAGCATCTGCAGAGCCTGAATGTGCGGAGCATGGCGCTCGCCATCTGGAACTATGCAAGCGACTACTGCGCCTATTGCCCGAAGAACATGGAGCGCCGCTGCAACGAGAACTGCCGCGCGGGAATCCGCGAGTGGCTGAACAGTCCCTACATTCCGTCAAGCGATATCTGGAAAGAAAAGAGGTAATGCGCATGAGTATTCCGGCAAAGAGAGCTGGGCGAAAGTCTCCCGCCGTCAGCATCTCGAAAAAGGTCTATACGATGGCCACGGTGGACGGCAGTTATGCTGAGATCACCATGTATGGAGACATCTACGAGGAGCAGCCCACGAACTGGTGGGGCGAGCCCGTCGAGGGGCAGTACATCCTGCTCTCCGAGTTTTTGGAGGATCTCAAGCAGATCTCCGGCTGCACGTCCATCACTATCCGCATGAACAGCTACGGCGGCGACGCCGGCGCGTCCAATATGATCCACAACCGCCTGCGGGAGCTGGCGCGGAACGGCACGAAGCTTACCTGCATCGTGGACGGCGTTGCCATGAGCGGCGGCAGTCTTATCATGTGCGCCTGCGATACGGTCAAGGTCAATCCCTCCAGCCTCGTCATGATCCACAAATGCTGGACCTTCCTGTGGGGCGGCTACAACGCCGACGAGCTGCGGGAACAGGCCACCCAGCAGGAGGCGTGGGACAAGATGCAGATGGAGGTCTACACGCGCAAGACCGGGCTGTCGGCCACGGTGATCTCCCACATGATGGCGGACACGACCTATATGACAGGCCGCGAGGCCATCGACAAGGGCTTTGCGGACGAGCTGATCGAGGACGCGGAGCCGACCAGCATCGCCGCCAGCGCGGACGGGCGCAGCCTGTTCGTGAACGGGCGGCAGATGCACCTTGCCCCCGGCATGTTTGCGCCGGACAACATTCCCACGGTCACACCCGAGGCCTCCGCCCCGGTTGAGACAGATAAAAACAAGCCGGAAGTCACCGGCGATGAAGGAGGAATTTCCATGACTAAGGAAGAGCTCCGGGCAAAGTACCCGGACGAGATCGCCCAGGTGGAGGCCGACGCCCGCGCTTCCGTCGATCACACTGAGGCGGTCAACGCCGCGATCCAGGCCGAGCGTGCGCGTATGCAGGAGATCGACGAGATTTCCGGCCTGCTCGACGCGACGGACGTGCAGCAGGCCAAGTACGGCGACAAGCCCTGCTCTGCTGCCGACCTGCTGATGGCAGCGGCCAAGAACGCCGCCAAGCAGGGCAAGAAGTTTCTGACCGATCTGAAGGACGACAGCGAGGAATCCGGCGCCGAGGGCGTTCCTGCCGCTCCTGCCCCCGCAGTCGAAACGCCCGAGAGCGAAGACGGCGAGAAGAACGACACCCCCGAGGCGCGCATGACCAACGCCCGGAGCATGGTCGCTGACCTGCTGGGCAAGAAGAAGGAGGGCTAAGAACATGATCAATCTGAGTGAAAAGCTCGGCGAGATGACCTTTGACGGTCTGATCACCGACATCAAGCCCGCGCCCGAAGTGCGCGGCGGCGTTATCCGCAAGCTGTCCGCTGCGGCCACGCTCAAGCGCGGCACCATTCTTGCCAAGTCCTCCGGCACGGCCGGCGACGGCAAGCTGGTCGTTCTCGGCAGCACGGCCAAGGAAAACGAGACCCTGACCCCCGATTGCATTCTGTGTGATGACATCGAGGTCGGCACCGCTGCCGACGAGAAGGTAGCTGTCTACACCGCCGGCTGCTTCGACATCGGCAAGGTGACGGTCTCGGCCAGCTACACCATCACCGATGGTGATAAGGATAACCTGCGTATGCGCGGCATCGTCTTCAAGGCTGCTGCCGCTGCCAACTAAGGAGGGAATCAACAATGGCTTCTGAACTGAATTTCTTTGACACCTATGTGCTGATGGCGATCACCGAGGAGATCGTTCCTCAGCAGACCTTTTTCAAGGACCGCTACTTCCCCACCGGGGAGGGCGACATCTTCGCCTGCGACAAGGTGCTGACCGAGTACCGCAAGGGCGACCGCAAGATGGCCGCGTTCGTCTCCGCCCGCGCCGGCGATATCCCCATGGATCGCCGCGGCTATGAGATCCACGAGTATCAGCCCGCTTTCATCGCTCCGTCCCGCCTGCTGACGCTGGACGAGCTGCGCAAGCGCGGCTTCGGCGAGGCCATCTACGCCAACAGCACCCCCGCCCAGCGCGCGGCCCGTCTGCAGCTGGGTGACCTGACCGACATGGACCGCCGCATCGTGCGCCGCGAGGAGTGGATGTGCGCGCAGACCATGATCAACAACGCCTGCACCATGCAGACCTACATCGACGACAAGACCGAGGGTGAGAAGCTGTATGTCAAGTTCTTCGATGACGCCAGCGACCACACCTATACCGTGGCCACCAAGTGGAACGCCACGGGCGGCGACTTCTTCGGCGATGTGAAGGCCATGTGCCGCAAGCTGTCCAAGCGCGGCCTGCGCGCGGTTGACCTGGTGCTCGGCTCTGACGCAGCCGACGCGATCCTCGACATGGAGAAGGTGCAGAAGCTGCTCGACCGCAACAGCGGCATCATCATCGGTACCATCGACCAGGAACTCAGCCGCTACGATGGCGTGGTCTATATGGGTACGCTGAACTTCGGCGGCTTCAAGCTGAACCTGATCTCCGTAGACGAAACCTACATCGACGACAGCGGCGCGGAGCAGAAGTATTTCCCCGCCACCTCCGCCATGGTCACCGCCCCCGGCTGCGGCCATCTGATGTACGGCCAGATCACCCAGATCGACTACGGCTCCACCGAGTTCGCGTCCCATGCGGCGACCCGCGTTCCGAAGTTCTCTCTGAACCAGGAGGCGGACATCCGCAAGCTGCGTCTGGGCGCGCGTCCGCTGGCTGCTCCTCACAACTACTGCCCGTACATCTACGCGGCCGAAGTTGTGTCCTGACCCGGCGCGGAAAGGAGACTGCTATGACGAAAATTGAGATCATCTGCGGCACATACGGCTACAGGCCGGATGGCTCGAAGCACCCCATTCCCATCGACCGCGGCGGTATCTGCGAGGTCTCCGAAGAGGAGGCTCAGCGCCTTTTTGCCCTGTGTGTCGCCCGCCCCGCCGAGGAAACGCCCTCTCCAGCTGTTGCAACGCCCCCTGCGGGTGAGGACGGCAGCGGGGCTGGCGCTGACCCATCTAACAGCGGCGAGGGCGCAGAGGGCGCGGAAAGCGCCCATCTTGACCCCGAGCAGCTCAAAACGCTGACCAACGCCAAGCTCACGGAGCTGGCCAAGGAGATGGGTATCGACACCGCTAAACTCAAGACCAAGGCGCAGCTGATCGCCGCCATTACGGATGTTCCGCTGGAGGACGCGATCGCCGAGGACGACGACGGCGTGGACGACGGCGAAGCGCCCCCTGTGCTGACGCCGGAGGCGCCTGTGGTATGAGCGGCTTCAAGGATATGGTCGCCCGCGACAACTTCGGCGTGTTCCTCAATTGCGACGAGTTCGCGGAAAAGCGCACCGTCAAGTATGACGGGGCGACCTACGAGGATATTCCCATCGTCCTCTCCGGTCTGAAGGAGAAGGATCGCCGCCAGCTGATGAGCGACCATGCCCAGGGGCTTTACATCGTTTCCTCCGTTCTCCACTGCGCCCTGTCCGATCTCGGCGGGGTGCAGCCGGAGCGGGGGCAGCGTATCAGGATCAACGACCAGGAGGGCGGCGGAGGCTTCTTCCGGGAGTTCTATGTCGCGTCCTCGGTCTGTGAGATGGGTATGCTGCGCGTAGAATTGGAGGCGGTGGACGAATGAGCTTTATCCGCGTCAACGAGGTCGGCGGCGACAGCCTGGAGCGCGTGAACAAGCTGCTGCACAATATCCCCGGCGGCGTTTACAAAGCGGCGTTCTCCGCGTTGAGGCGCGCCGGAGATACAGCCAAGACCCGCGCCGGACAGTTCGCCGCCGCCGAGTACACCATCAACAAGGGTGAATTCATGCGGAGAGTTCACTCCAAGACCCACATCACAGGCGGTGCGGGAGGCGTGATGGGTATGAGCATCAGTTTCTCCGGCACCGTGCTCCCGCTGCTGACCTTCAACACCACATACAGCCGGGACGGCACCGTGCAGACACAGGTAAAGCGCAACGGCGGAGCTGCGACGCTTCAACACGCATTCGTGGCCCGCATTTTCGGCCCGACTGCCGTTTTCGAGCGCGTCGGCTCTCCGCGCTTTCCTGTGGAGCAGAAGTTTGGTCCGTCTACCGGACACATGATGCGGAACGAAGAAGTCATCGAGAAGATGGACGAAACGATCCGCGACACCTACGAAAAGCGCGTTGAGCATGAAATCCTGCGCGTGCTGAACGGATGGGGAGGCTGATTTATGACAAGAACCATTCTGCTGAAACGCCTGCGGGCCTTTACCGAGGAGGTCACCGCCGACCTGATCATGCCGACCCGTTTGCAGAAGGGCGACACGGAGCAGATCTTCCGCCCTGCAAAGGTCTACCTGATGCGCCTGCCGGACGGCACTTCTGCCACCAAGAAGGCTCCCTATGTGCTGCACCAGGTCATTACCGGCATGGATCAACAGCCGCAAGGACAGCGTGTGACCTCCAGCGCCAAGGTCCGGTCTATCTGCTGTGTCTATAACGATGACGAGCAGGAGGGCGGGCTGATGCTGCTGAATCTCATGGAACGGCTGCGCATTGCGATGCTCAGGCAGGTCGTGATTGGGGGGCAGTTTACCCTTGACCTGGAGGCGGGGCTTGAAACGCTGGTCTATCCCGATGACACCGCCCCCTATTTCGTGGGGGAAATGATCTCCACATGGAAGCTTCCCCCTGTGGAAAGAGAGGTTAACCTATGAGCGAAAAAATCATCGACACGGCGGCTCAGACCGCCGCACCAAAGACGGCAAAGAAAAAGCCTGCCGCGCCGAAGAAGGTCGCCGACACCGGCGGCTTCTGCGTCTATCTCGGTCCGACCATGATGGGCGTGATCCAGCGCGGCACCATCTATCGCGGCGGCCGGAAGGAAGTCCTTGACTCCCTTGCCCCGGTGATCGAGCAGCACCCGCTGATCGCGTCGCTGGTGGTGAGCGACGAAACGCTCCCCGCCGACCGCATCAAAGTCAAAACGCCTGGGAACCTGCTGTATGTGAATTATCACAAGCTGGCCAAGGGCATGAAGTAAGGAGGAAATTTCAATGAACCACGGCGTATATGTCTCTCAGCAGGCTACCAGCGTCAGCACCCCTGTCGTGGCGGAGTCCGGCGTCCCCTTCGTGGTCGGTCTGGCTCCTGTTCAGGCGGCGGATAAGCCTGCTGCCCCCGGCACCCCTGTTCTCTGCACCAGCTGGTCTGAGGCGGTGGAGAAGCTGGGCTACTCCGACGACTGGGCAACCTACACGCTCTGCGAATTCATGTATTCGCACTTCAAGCTGTTCGCCTGCCAGCCTGTCATTTTCTGCAATGTTCTGGATATCGCCACCGCAAAGGAAGCGTCTGCCGCGACCGATGTTGCGGTGACGGAGCACAAGGTAAAGCTTCCCATCGCGGCCATCAACGATTCCACTCTGGTCATCAAGCCTGCCGGCGGTACCGGCTCTGCCTATGTGTCCGGCACCGACTATAACGCCTATTACAGCGGCGAGCATCTGGTAGTGGAGCTGCTGTCTACCGGCAGCGCCTATGACGCCGAGCAGGTAAACATCGCCTACAACAAGGTCAAGGCATCCACCGTCACCGCATCCGACATCGCCTCCGCGATGGAGAATGTGGAGCTGTGCCTGACCCTGCTGGGCATCGTCCCCGATCTGCTGTGCGCCCCTGGCTATTCTCAGCAGTCTACCGTGGCCGCTGCGATGACCGCCAAGGCAGGCAACATCAACGGTCTGTTCCGCGCCAAGGCACTGATCGACATTGACTGCGGCGCTTCCGGTGCGCGCACCTATTCCGATGTTCTCACCAAGAAGAACGCCGCCAACATCGCCGACGAGGACGAGATCGCCTTCTGGCCGATGGCGAAGCTGGGCGATTATAAGTTCCACCTGTCTACCCAGATGGCGGGGCTGATGGCGCAGATCGACACCGGCAACGGCGGCTGCCCCTACGAGTCTCCCTCCAATAAGGGGCTGCAGTGCGACGGCCTCTGCCTGGAGGACGGCACCGAGGTCAACCTGACGCTTGCGCAGGCCAACTACCTCAACGGCATCGGCGTGGATACTGCGCTGAACTTCATGAGCGGCTGGGTGGCGTGGGGCAACTACACCGCCTGCTATCCCTCCAACACCGATGTCAAGGATTACTTTATCCCGGTCAGCCGTATGTTCGGCTGGGTCGGCAACTCCCTCGTCAAGACCTTCTGGAGCAAGCTGGACAAGCCTATGACCCGCCGCCTGATCGACACCGTTCTCGATTCCGCCAACATCTGGCTCAACGGTCTGGTGGGTATGGGCTACCTTCTGGGCGCTCGCGTGGAGATGCTGGAGAACGAAAACCCGCTGACCAACCTCATGGCTGGCATCATCAAGCTCCATGTCTACATGACGCCGCCCTCTCCCGCTCAGGAGATCGACTTCGTGCTGGAGTATGACGCCAGCTATGTCACCAGCGCCCTGCAGGGCTAAAAGGAGGTTTGAATCATGGATCAGAGCATTATCAACTTCAAGGTCTACGAGGACTCTGTTGAATATGTCGGTATGGCACAGGCGACCCTGCCTGACCTGACCGCGCTGACGCAGTCCATCTCTGGCGCCGGCATTGCCGGCAATGTGGAGGCGGTCATCCTCGGCCACTTCGACGCGATGACGCTGGGGCTGAACTTCCGCACCGTCACCGCGCAGAGCGTGAAGCTCTCCGAGCCCCGCCGCCACACCATTGACCTGCGCGTGGCACAGCAGGACGAGGATGTCGTCGCAGGCGAGGTTGTCGTGCGCGCTGTGAAGCACATTTTTGTTGTTATCCCCAAGAGCGACAAGGGAGGCACCGTTGCCCCCGCCTCTCCCTCCAACGGCTCCGGCGAGTACGCCGTCCGCTACTGGGCGACCTACATCGACGGCAAGAAGGTGCGCGAGATCGATCCGCTGAATTTCAAGTGCGAAATCAACGGCGTCGATTATCTGGCGCCTGTTCGCACGGCGCTCGGCATGTAATCCACATTTCGCCCGGGGCGGTTTTCCGCTCCGGGCATATTTTTCAATTCTGAAAGGAGTTTCATCATGGCTGACAACAAGAATATTATTTCTCCCGATGCTTTTTCCACCGCTGTGGATCATGACGAGTTCGCTGCCGCTGAGGAGCAGGCCAGAATTAGCGAGAGCGCATTCACCGTGAAGCTGAAAAAGCCCTTCACCTACGAGGGGCAGACCTTCTCCGAACTGACCTTCGACTTCGACAGTCTGACCGGCGACGATGCGCTGGCCATCGAGGACGAGCTTCAGGCTATCGGCAAGCCCACCATTTCGCCGACCTTCTCCGGGCAGTTCCTGATTCGCATGGCTGCCCGCGCCTGTACCGCGACCATCGTTGACGGAAGCGGCAGGCCGCGCCGCCTCGGTGATGATGCGCTCCGCGCGCTGCCTATCTCCGAGTTCAACCGTGTGCGGAGCAAGGCTCGCAGTTTTTTGCTGGCATCGGAGCTGTAACCGGCGACGGCGGCGTCTGGCTCCGCAGGCAATGTCTTACGATGGCGAAAACCAATCAGACCCCCGTTTCCTACTGGCTGTCGCTGCCCCTGCCGTCCCTGTGCAAGTGGATCAAGGTCAGCAACCAGCTTGTGAAGGAGGCGCGGGAGCGACGCAAGAATAAATAAATCTGAAAGGAGGGCCGTCTATGGCAGGCCGCAAAGAGTATGAGATGCTATTCCAGCTGAATGCGCAGCTTGGAGGCAGCTACAGCAAGACCTTCAAGGCCGCTCAGCAGGAAATTGTGTCCATGCAGAAGGAAATTCAGGCCCTCTCCAAGACACAGGCGGATATTTCCGCATTCCAAAAGCAGCAGGCAGCCGTGGAAGCGACACGGAAGCGGCTGGAAATGCTGCGGCAGCAATATGACAATATTCAGCGGGAGATGGAGGAGACCGGCAACGAGTCCGCCGACATGAAGAACAAGCTGCTGGCAAAGCAGCTTCAGATCGACAAGACCTCCGCCTCGCTGGAGAAGCAGACGGCAAAGCTGAACGAGCTGAGCGGGGCTTTGGAAGAGGCGGGCGTCAATACCGACGACCTCTCCCACAGCTCCGAGCAGCTTGCCGGCAAGATCGACACGCTGAAAAAGAAGCAGGGCGAGGCCGCCGATAAAGCTATGACCTTCGGCGACAAGGCGGGGCAGGCCTTTAATCAGGTACACGAGGCCATCGTGGCCGCAGGTATCGCCGTCGCCCTGAAAGAGATCTACGAATACTTCGCCAGCTGCGCGCAGGCGTCGATGGACTTTGAGAGCGCCATTACCGGCGTCGCCAAGACCACAGACCTCACAGACGAGGAACTGGCGGCAATGTCGGATTCCATCAAGGCGCTGTCCACGGAGATCCCCGCCACCACAGAGGAGATCGCGGCGGTAACCGAAGCCGCGGGACAGCTCGGCATCCAAAAGGACGCCCTGCTGGACTTCACCGAGATCATGACCATGCTCGGCACTGCCACCAACATGACAGCTGACGAGGCAGCAACCTCCCTTGCGCGCTTCGCCAACATTACCGGCATGGCAACGGACAATTACGGACGGCTCGGCTCTGTCATCGTTGACCTTGGCAACAACTTCGCCACGACGGAATCCGAGATCGTGGCGATGGGTACGCGCCTGGCGTCGGCGGGTAAGCTGGCCGGACTGACCGAGCCGGAGATCATGGCTCTGGCGGCGGCGATGTCCTCTGTCGGCATCGAAGCCGAGGCGGGCGGTACCGCCATGACCCAGACGCTCAACGCCATTGAAAAGGCCGTTGCAAAGGGCGGGGACGACCTCACGGAGTTCACCCGTATCGCGGGTATGTCCTCCGAAGAATTTTCTTCTGCGTGGAAGAACGACGCCATGAGCGCCCTGACTTCCTTCATCGGCGGGCTCGGCAAGCTGGACGAGCAGGGCGAGAGCACCGTCCTCGTACTGGAAGACCTGGGTCTGACCGGCATCCGGCAGAGCAATATGCTCAAAGCCCTGGGGCTTGCCGCAGACCAGATGACCGGCGCGGTGAACACTGCAAATACCGCCTGGCAGCAGAATACCGCCCTCACCAACGAGGCCAACAAGCGCTACGCCACCGCGCAGAGCCGGTTGACCATGATGCAGAACGCCTACAACAACCTCAAGGTAGCCATCGGCGACGCCTATACTCCCGCGCTCAGCGAGGCTTACGGCGTCGGCACGAAGGTCCTCAACAGCATTACGGCGTTCATTCAGAAGAACCCGGCGTTGGTCAATGCCATCACCGCCTTTGCAGGCGTGATCGGCGCGGTCGTCGCCGCGCTGGCTGCCTATGCGGTCGCTGCAAAGATAGCCGCAGCCGCCAGTGCAATTCTCACTGCGGCGATCCCTGGCGTCAATGTCATCATGGGCGTTACCGCTGCCGTAGCCGCAATCACGGCGGGCATCGTTGCTCTGGCCACCGCTGCGGCGAATGACGCCGTACCCAGTGTGAAGGAGCTGACCGAAGCCGCCCGAGGAATGCGGGAGGCGATGGACGAGGCCAAGGCCACCTATGACGATACTGTTACCTCCACCATGGCCGCTGCAGGCGTCGCAGACACCTACATCGGCAAGCTGGAGGAGCTGGAGGCGGCGGGGCTCAATACCGACGAGCAGCACAGGCAGTACCACAACACCCTGGCTCTGCTCTGCCAGGTGGTACCGGAGCTGGCCGATTATATCGACCTCGAAACCGACACCATCAACGGCGGCACCGAAGCACTCCGCGCCAACACCGAGGCGTGGAAGCAGAATGCCATGCAGCAGGCTTATCAGGATCAGCTCACCGAGCTGTACTCCCAGTATTCCGCCGTGCTGATCGAGGCAGAAGAAAACAGCATCGGGCTCACCAAGGCGCAGTACAGCTTGGAGGCCGCCCAGCAGAAGCTGTCTGATACCTGCGCGCAGATGGATGCGCTATGGGCAGACGCGCAGAAGCAGGCGGATGCCTATTACGACCAGTACGGCTATTACACCGATGCGACCGCTTTTCTCTCGCAGGAATACTACGACCTGCAAAACTCCATCTACGACACCAACAACGAGATATGGGCGGCTGAGAAGTCCATCAAGAATTACAACAAGGCGATGGAGGAGGACGCAGACGCCGTTTCCGAGGCTGAGGCGGAGATCGCCCTCGCGGAAGAGGCGGTCAAGAATCTGACCGCCTCCATGAACGAAGGCACCGGCGCGTCCGAGGAGGCTGCTGCACAGGCTGGCGAGTTCCAGTCTGTCATCTCCGGTGTTCAGGAGAAGATCAACGCCCTTGTGGAGTCCTACAACGAGGCGTACAGCGCGGCATACGAAAGCATATCCGGGCAGTATCAGCTTTGGGACGAGGCCGCAAAGGTCGTTGCAACCAGCGCAGGAAGCATCAATTCCGCACTGGAGAGCCAGATCACCTACTGGCAGGACTACAACGCCAACCTGCAATCCCTGACTGACCGCAGCGCCGACATCGAGGGACTGAGCGACATGATCGCCTCCTTTGCTGACGGCAGCTCCGACAGCGTGAACGCGATCGCCGGCATGGCAGGCGCCACCGACGAGCAGCTGGCCACGATGGTAGCCAACTGGAAGACTCTGCAGCAGGAGCAGCAGAACGCAGCGGGGAGCGTAGCCGACCTCAAGACCGACTTCACGGCCACCATGGACGAGCTGCAGACGGCGCTTGCTGAGGACATTGAAGCGATGGACCTTGGCGACGAGGCCAAGGCAAGCGCGCAGGCCACCATTCAGGGCTTTATCGACGGAGCTGTCGGTATGCTGCCACAGGTGACCGCTGCCTACAACCGCGTCGCCGCCGCAGCCAGAGCCGCACTGTCCGCGTCCGGTACCGGAACGGCCGGCAGCATTCCCGGCTACGCAGTTGGTACGCAGTCCGCCGCACCCGGCTTTGCCCTCGTCGGCGAAAACGGCCCAGAGCTGGTCTACTTCAACGGCGGCGAGCAGGTCATGACCGCCGAGGAGACCGCCGCTATGCGCGAGAGCATGGAGATCCAGGCCATCACCTTCGCCCCGCAGCTGCTGGAGGCACTGCACGCCATCCATGGCGACGGCGCGCTTTCGGCAGAGCCGGGCGCAGGCTCCGGCGCCGGATCGGTGGAGCTGCAGATCGTGTTTCAGATCAACGGCAGCGCATCGCCCGAGACGGTGGAAGCTCTGCGTGAGTACGGAGACGAGTTCGCCGAGCGCGTCCTTGAAGTCATGGAGGAGGCCGGCATCGACACCGCAAGGAGGGCCTACAAATGAGTAAGACCTACACCACCATTCAGGGGGATATGTGGGACAGCATCGCCTTCTCCCAGCTGGGGAGCGAAGCGTACACCGACCGGCTGATGAATCTCAATCCGCAGCATCTCGGGTACTACACCTTTCCGGCCGGGATCGTGCTGAAGCTGCCCGACCCTGCTGAGGATGTCGGCGATGCCCTGCCCCCGTGGAAGCAGGTGGTCGGATGAGCAGCCCGAATCAGGCGCGCCGCGTCACGGCGCAGATATTTTTCCAGGGCGCGGACATCACCGGCAGTATGCGCCCCTATTTCCTGTCGGCCACCTACACCGACAAGGAGGCGGACGGCACCGACGATCTGCAGCTGAAGCTTCAGGACCGCGATGATATATGGCTCAAAAAGTGGCTGGCCGATGCCATCGACGCAGCAGCCTCCGCAGGGAGCCTGTCCGCGTCCTCCAAGGCCAAGACCGAGAGCGCGGCAAAGTCCTACAAGGTCACCGCCAAAAGCGGCTTGAATGTCCGATCTGGCCCCAGCACCAGCTACGGTAAATACGGTGCTCTGGTCTGCGGCGCGGAGCTGCAGGTCGAGGGCATCGAAAACGGCTGGGCGAAGGTCAGCTATAACGGCAAAACCGCCTATGTCAGCGCATCGTACATCAAGGAATCCGGCGGCGGGGGCGGCGATGCTTCTGCCGCCGCTCCTGCCTCTGCTTCCGGCGCCGGCTTCAAGATCAGCGCCGTGTTCGTTCGGGAGAACTGGACGGGCGGCGGCAGGGATAAGGTGCTGGACTGCGGACAGTTTGAGCTGGACAGCGTTGACGCCTCCGGCCCGCCGAACACCATCACCATCAAGGCGACGGCTCTTCCGTACAGCGCACAGATCCGCCAGACGGAGAAATCCAAGGCATGGGAGGCCTACACGCTTTCCGGCATCGCAAACGAGATGGCCGCTGCCAACGGAATGACCTGTATGTTCCTCGCCAACAGCGACCCGTCCTATGGCCGCGTGGAGCAGTACAAGCAGAGCGACATCGCCTTTCTCTCCAAGCTGTGCCACGAGGCGGGCATCTCTTTGAAAGCCACCAATAACCTGATCGTACTTTTCGACCAGGAGGATTACGAGAAGAAATCCCCCGTGCTGACCATCGTCCGCGGCAGCGGCAGCTACACCAAGCACAAGCTGAACGCGGGAACGGCCGGAACGCAGTACGCTTCCTGCCGCGTCAGCTACACAGACCCCGGCACAGGGAAGTGCATCGAGGCCACCGTCAAGGTCGAGGACTACAACGACAAGGCCAAGAACAACCAGCAGCTGGAGATCACCGCGAAGGTGGCAAGCGTGGCCGAGGCCAAGACCAAGGCCGAAAAATATCTCCGGCTGCACAACAAGTACGCAAAGACCGCGACCTTTACGCTGCCCGGCAATCCGGATATCGTGGCCGGCGTCACAGCCAAGCTCACCGGCTGGGGTGCGTGGGACGGGAAATACATTGTGGAGCAGGCTGCGCACTCGGTCGGCTCGTCCGGCTATACCACGCAGGTCAAGCTGCGCAAGACATTGGAGGGATATTGATGGACGAACTGCAGAATATCCTTTCGAGGCTCGTTCAGACCGGCACGGTAACGGCCGTCGACAGCGCAAAGCGCAGGGCTCGTGTCAAGTTTAAGGACACAGGCATCATTTCAGACTGGCTCTATGTGCTCCAGCACTACGGAGCGAATTTCTACATAAAGCCGGACGCAAAGCACACGCATGAGATCACGGACACCTTCACCGGCGGCGGCACAGCCAGCGAATTCCCCGACCACGACCACCTGCCCGGCTCGCATCTGACCTACTGGATGCCGAAGGTGAATGACCGCGTCCTCTGCCTATACCTTCCGGTATTCAACGGGGACGGTTTTGTGTTAGGAGGTTTTTGAGCATGGGAATGGTCGGCTGTCTGGGCGACATCGTTTTTACGGTGTCTGACCGCACGATCGAAACGATCAATAATGTCACCTGGTCTGGGTCTGCCCGGTACGCGACCCATCAGCGGCACGGCACACACGCCCTTACGGAGTTCACCGGCCTTGACCCCGACAAGATGACCTTCGACATCGTTCTCTCCGCTTACCTCGGCGTTGATCCTATCGCCGAGGTCGTGAAGCTGTGGAACTATGAGCGCGGCGGCATCGCCGTCCCGCTGGTGATCGGCAACAAGGGCTACGGGAAATATCGCTGGTCCGTGCTTGATCACAAGATGAAGATGAAAACCTATGACGGACGCGGCAACGTCACCAGCGCCACCGTGTCCGTCAGCCTGCAAGAGTATCTGAGGGGGTAAAGCTGCCATGAGCTACAAGGTGACCGCATCTGACATCGGCGCGGTGCAGCTCAACGAGACTGACACCGTCCGCTCTGTCTTGCAGAATATCGCCATTATCCTTTCCACGCGGCAGGGGACCTGTCCGTTGTATCGCGGCTTCGGCCTTCCTCAGAAGTTCGTGGATAAGCCTCTGCCGGTAGCTATGCCTATGATGTATTCCGAGGTCAAAGAGGCAGTGGAAGAATATGAGCCCCGCGCCGAGGTGGTGAATGTGACCTTTGCGGCCGACAGAAACGCCCCGGGCAGGCTGATCCCTACCGTGGAGGTGAACATCATCAATGAGTGAGAGAAATACGGGATATCAGTTTGTTTCTACCGACACCGAAGCGGTGGAATCGCTGCTGATCTCCATTTACGAAAAAATCACCGGCGTCAGCGTGAAGCCCGCCAGCCCCGAAAAGCTGTTTATCCAGTTCGTGGCCGCCGTGGTGATCCAGGAGCGCGGGCTGAACAATTACACAGGCAATCAGAATATCCCAAGCCGCGCGGAAGGGGAAAACCTGGACGCGCTGGCTGAGCTGTTCTATGTCACGCAGCGCCCGGCGGCGCAGGCTGCGGTCTGCACCGAGCGCTTCCATATCTCCGAGGCACAGACCACGGCGATCCTCATTCCTGCCGGTACGCGCGTCACTGACGCCAGCGGTACGCTGACATGGGAGACGGTCGCGGATGCCTATGTATCCATCGGCGAAACCTATGCCGATGTGCAGATCCGCTGCCAGACTGTTGGTGCGGTCGGCAACGGCTACGCAGTGGGACAGATCAACACCTTCGTTGACCTGTTCGACTACTGTGAGCGCTGCGAAAACCTCACCGCCAGCGATGACGGCGCAGACCAGGCCACTGACGACGAGTTCTATGAGCTGATGCGCGCCAGTCAGGACGCTTACAGCTGCGCCGGAGCCAAGGGCGGGTATATCTACTTTGCCAAGCAGGTCAGTACCAAGATCGCCGATGTGGTGGCGAACAGCCCCAGCGACGGAGCGGTGGACCTCTATGTCCTCATGGACGACGGCACCATCGCTACCACGGAGATCAAGAATGCTGTCCTCGCCGCCTGCAACGATGACACGGTGCGGCCGCTGACGGACAAGGTCTCTGTCAAGGACCCGCAGAAGGTGAGCTACAATATCACCTTCACCTACTATGTGCCAAAGGACAGTTCCCTCAGCTCCACAGAGATCAAGGCTGCGGTCGACAAGGCCGTGGCTGAGTTCGTCGCGTGGCAGTGCGGGAAGCTGGGGCGCGACATCAACCCCTCCGTGCTGATCGGAAAGCTCATGCAGACCGGCATCAAGCGCGTGGCGCTGACCAGCCCGGTCTTTACCACGCTGCGGGATGGCTCCGACGACACGACGCCGCAGGTTGCGTCGGTCGGGACCATCACGGCCACGAATGGGGGCTACGAGGATGAATAAGGCGCACGGCATCACGAAGGAAAACCTGCTGGCCTCCTTGCCGGCAGTCCTTGCCAATGACGACAATATGGCAGCGCTTGCCTCTGCCGTTGCCGAGGTGCTGGCTGCCCGCGTAGGCGAGATCGAGCGCGTGTCGATCTACTCACAGATCGACCGGCTCCCGAACGAGTTGCTGGACATTCTGGCGAACGACTTCAAGGTTGACTGGTGGGACGCCAACTACACCCTGGAGGAAAAGCGCCGGACACTGAAAGACTCATGGAATGTTCACCGCAGGCTCGGCACCAAGGCGGCGGTCGTGCTGGCGATCTCCGCCATCTACCCCGATACGCAGGTCAGCGAATGGTGGGAATACGGCGGCAAGCCGTACCACTTCAAGCTGCTGATCGACGCCACCTATGAGGATGTCGACCCCGTCAGACATCAGCGCGTGATCGACCGCGTTGACTTTTACAAGAATCTGCGCTCGGTGCTGGACGAGGTAGAATACTACGACGCCGGAGGACTGGCAACAGAGTATTTCGGCGCGGCCTGTATCGGCTGCGAGCTGGTCGACAGCGCGGCCGCCATTCGATACTGACACGGAGGTGTTTTACTATGGCAACATGGAACGGCGTCATCACCAACGCCGGCAACAGCCTGCTCAATGAGTGGGTGAATGAAAAGACCCTGAACTTCGACAGCGCAGCTGCGGGGCAGGGCACCGTCGCGGCGGCGGCAATGATGGCACAGACCGCTCTCGTCAATGAAAAGCAGACCGCGAGCCTGCTGGGCGGCGAGAGAGTATCTTCCGGCATTCGCCTGAAGCTCCGCATCGCTGCGCCGAATACGGCCTATACGTTGAATCAGTTCCGCGTATCTGCCAGCGTGGACGGAGGAGCGTCCGCCATGATCGCCTTGTTCCAGCTGGAGCAGGGCGTTCCCATTCCCAGCAAGACAGAATCGCCGGATTTCGTCTACACCTTTTACGCGCTGATCTCCTGCTCGAATACCGGCACATGGACGGTGACGGTCGACACCAGCGCCTGCGTCACGCAGAGCGATATGTCCGCCGCCATCGCTGAGGCGGTAAAGACCAAGCAGGACAAGATCATGGTCAAGGGTCTGCTGCTGGGCGACGGGAACGGGAATATCTCTGCGGCAGTCGCCGGAAAGGACTACGGTTATCCACTTGCAACAGGCTCAGGAGCGCCGACAGACACGACCGAGGGTACCGCAGGGCAGCACTACTATGACGGCGCTACGGGCAAGGAATACGTCTGCAACGGCAAGGACAGCAGCGGCAAGTATCAGTGGAAGCTGTCCGGCGCCAGCGACGCGGCCGATCTGACCTATAACGGTGAATCGCTCGACACCTTCCTTGATGGCGTTTCCGTCGACCTCGACACGCTCTCCAAGGGGCTGGACGGAAGTAAGCCACTCACCGGCAAGACTGATCCGACCTCCAGCACGAAGGGCTCGGTCGGCCAGTCGTATCTGAACACAGACACCATGCAGACCTTCTACTGCACGGCAGCCAACGATCAGACCGGCGTATATACATGGGAAAAGCCCAAGGGCGGCGGCGTGGCTCCACAGCTGGAGGTCTCTGTTGCCACCGGATCGGCTATCACCTGTACGAACGGCGAGACTACGCTGACCGGCACCAGCGTCGGCGGTAAATGCGTTTTTGATCTTCCCGGCTACGGCACATGGTCGCTGTATGCCACGCTGAACGGGCAGACCACCGCCACCGAGACTGTGGTCGTGGATCAGGTCAAGCAGTACGCGGTGACGCTGAGTTACTTCGCGGCTACGCTGACCGTAACGGCGGAATCCGGCGCAGTCGTGACCGCCGCGCTTGGCACGAAGCAGTATACCGGCACCTGCGGCAGCAACGGCAAGTGTGCGCTGACCGTCAACTATGCCGGCACCTATTCCGTGACGGCCACCAAGAGCGGGGTATCCTCGTCCACGGCGTCCGCGTCGGTGTCGACCTCCGGCGGCAGTTACACCGCAACGGTGAAGTTCTGCACCCTCACCGTCACAATCGACAGCGGCTCTACGGTCAAGGCGGTCAACGGCTCCACCACGCTCACGGCCACCAGCAGCGGAACGGCAAAGTTCTACCTGCCGAACACCGGCACGTGGAGCGTCACCGCCACCAAGAACGGCGAGACGGCCACCGGCAGCGTAGCTTGCAGCTCCTACACCGGCTATACGCTGGAGCTGTCCTATGTCAAGGTCTTCGGCGTTTGCTGGAATTACAATGCGCAGTCGACGGCGCTGACGCGGCTGAAGAAGGCCACCGATCCGAACGGACTGGTCAATGTCGACATCACCACGAATCCCGCGCCTGCGGTCGGTACCGGCGCCGGCAGCTCTCCCTTCGACAACTATCTCCCGTGGAGCGGCATGGACGAGTACAACATCATCAACAATGCCGTAAGCTACAAGAAGGGGCAGAGCGGCTTCTCCCGAAGCAGTTACGATACCGTCGTCTTTATCCCCGAGTATTACTTCCGTATTATCGACGATGCCGCCAACAAGAAACGGTACTTCTACATCGCGGATAAGGCCAAGAGCGGATTCGCCAAGCACCCCGGCTCCGGCAAGTATATAGGCCGCTACAACACGATCTCCGGCCATTATTCCAAGACCGGCGCTGCGCCGCTGGTCAACCTGACCCGCGCATCGGCTCGTTCCGGTGCCAGAGGAAAGGGTAGTAAGTGGAGCGAGTATGACTTCGCGTCTTGGTGCGCGGTCTGGCTGCTCTATCTGGTGGAGTTTTCCGACTGGGACAGCCAGAGCAAAATCGGGTGCGGCTATGTCGACGGCAACAGCTCTGCCATTTCTTCCGGCGGCACGGACAGCATGATCTACCACACCGGACGCGCAGCTGGGACGAACGGAAAGACCGCCGTCCAGTACCGGCACATCGAGAATCCCTACGGCAATGTCTTCGAGTTTATCGACGGGATCAACTTCTCCGACGGAACGGTATATGTCTGCCTGAACCCTGCGAGCTATGCAGATGACACCGCGACCAACTATACGAACATCGGCTCCAAGATACAGCGCGATGGGTACATCACGGCCATCGGCGTAGCGGCTGCCATGCCCTGGGCGTTCTTCCCTACGGGGGTCGGAGGAAGCGAAACAACCTATATTCCGGACTACGCCTACTACAGCTCTGGCTGGCGTGTCCTCCACGTCGGGGGCTACTGGGACGGCGGCGGCAGTGCCGGCCTTTTCTGCTTCAGCGCGGACTACTCTTCGTCGGACTCGTACTCGGGCGTCGGTGCGCGACTCCTTTTCCACCCCTAATGGGGGACCGGGGGCCGCAGCCCCCGGAGCTTTCCCGCCTGCACCAGCTGGCGGCATAAGCGCAAGCCCAAAAGCTGAATGGGGTACGGGGCGTAGCCCCGTCGACACGATTTTTGAAAATAACGTATTCTGTTATTTTCTCCCGTTTTTCCGTATGCGTGGCAGGCCGGAGGTATAATTATCTCCGGGACTGCCTGCGCCATGCACCGGAGGCTCTGTTCGCTACGCCAACTACAACTCTGGCTGGCGTGTCCTCCACGTCGGGGGCAACTGGAACAACGGCGGCAATGCCGGCCTTTTCTACTTCAACGCGAACAACTCTTCGTCGGACTCGAACTCGAACGTCGGTGCGCGACCACTTGTTTTTCTTTTGACTCGCGCAGGCTTTCCCGCACCGCTTGGTGAAAATATTGCCGCATAGGACGGGATTTAGTAGGCTTCGGCTCGAACAATCTCGCAGGCAAACAAGGACGGAGGGAAAATCCCATGCCGAAAAGAGTCGGCTATCTCTATGACAAGATGGTTGACCGGGAATTCATTCGCGCTGTCATACTGGACGCATCCAAGGGGCGGCGAAACCGAAAGGACATTGCCCGCGTAATGGCAGATCTGGACGGGTATGTCGAAAAGACCTATGAGCTGGTCGCAAGCGAGAGCTTTGTACCATCCGAGCCGAAGATCCGTGAGATCTATGATGAGAGCAGCGAGAAGCACCGGAAGATCAAGATGGTCCCGTTCTGGCCGGACGGCGTGATTCAGTGGATGCTGGTGACGGCCATGAAACCGGTACTCATGCGCGGAATGCACCCATGGTCCTGCGCGTCCATCCCTGGGCGCGGTGGGAAGCGAATTCACAAGAAGATCCGTGGCGCGCTCCGCAATGATCCGAAAGGGACGAAGTACGCCGCTGAGCTGGACGTCGCACAGTATTACCCCAGCATCTCCGGCAAGCGGCTGATCTGGGCGCTGGCGCGGAAGATCAAGGACAAGCGCTTTCTGCGGACAGTCTATTCCATCATCGAATCCTGCGGCGGCGGACTGGCTATCGGGTATTACATCTGCCAATGGCTGGCAAACTTCTACCTGGAGTCTCTGGACAGGTACATCATGACGCTGCCGGGCGTGAAGTATATGACCCGCTACATGGACAACATCACCCTGCTCGGGCCAAACAAGAAGCAGCTGCACAAGGCGCGGAAGCTGATCGCCGCGTTCATGCAGCAGCGGCTCGGCCTGTCCATGAAAGCGAACTGGCAGATCTATCCCACGGCAAAGCGCATGGTGAGCGCGGTCGGCTACCGCTTTTCCCGCACTCATGTCATTCTGCGCAAGCGGAATTTCCTGCGCTTCACCCGGCAATGCCGCCGCGTCAAAAAGCGGCTTGACGCCGGAAAGCCTATCATGTTCGCCCAGGCCTCCGGGCTACTGAGCCGCGCCGGGCAACTGAAGCACTGCAATAGCCATACAATTCGGGTGAAGTACATTGACCCGATTGGAGTAAAACATCTGAAGGAGGTCGTGCGAAATGAGAGTAAGAGGCGACAACGCGCCCAGCAACGCATTCTCGCTGGAGGCGCAGCCTAATAAGCCGGGGGTAGCCCTGGTACGCTTCTATGAGAACGCCGAGCCGTTTGAGGAAAAGCGGGACGAGCTGACCATCAGCGGGTGGGTGTACGACGAATATCACCTGGAGCTGAATATGTACGACGGCCTGAGTGAAGACATCCTCGGCAACTATGCCGGTTATCTGGCGCAAGCCAAGCTGCACGAGGCGGAGGGCAAGACGATCCCTTCCCTGCAGCAGCAGGTAGCCGACCTGGAGACCGACAAGGCGGCATTGACGGAAAAGGTGACGAGCCTTGAGGGGCAGGTCACCGATACGCAGATGGCGCTATGCGATGTCTACGAACAGATCGTCGCCGTGACATCTACAACAGGAGGCGCGTAACTGATGGCGAGCAATTACATGGTGAAGGTCTACGCAGACCTGATCCGCAAAGGAAAAAAGACGATTGAGGAAGTTCCCGACCAGCTGCAAGCAGCCGTCCGGGAAATCCTCGAAAATAGCAAGAATGGAGCTGAGGGCTTATGAAAAGCCTTCGGCTCCTTCTTTTATACATTCTGATGGGAAAGGAGGTAGCAGTTATGGCAGTTGTCTACGCGACCCTGATCGTCAAGGGCAAGAAGACCATCGACCAGGTTCCGAGCCTGATTCGGAAGCAGGTCGAGGAGATCCTGGCAGATCTCGAAGTCACCGTCTGACCACGGCATTGATACGGAGGGCAGCTCCTTTGCGGGGGCTGCCCTTCTTATCACGCGCAGAGGAGGATTGAGAGATGACGCTCAAGGAGATTTTGTTTGGTGGGGGAAGTGCGCTGTTTGTGCTGCTGACGCTGCTCCAGCTCGCCCCCATCAAAATCAATCCGTGGTCTGCAATAGCAAAGGCTTTCGGGCGCGCTATCAACAGCGAGGTCTTGGAGAAGGTCGGAAAGCTCGAAAGCGAGCTGCAGTGCGTTCGGTCTGGCATGGCCGAGGAAAAAGCCGTCAACTGCCGGGCGCGCATTCTACGCTTCGGCGATGAATGTCTCCACGGCGAGCGCCACACCAAAGATCATTTCGACCAAACGCTCCGGGACATCGCCGCCTACGAACGATACTGCGAGGATCACCCGGAGTTTGAAAACAATGTAACAGAGCTGACCAGTGACCGGATCAAGACGATATATCGCCGGTGCTTGGACAGCAACGACTTTTTGCAATAAGGAGGAGTCACCGTGAATTTTCTGGATATGGCAAGTATCCGGCTGGCCGTCGGACTGGTGCTTCTGATCGCCGCCAATATCGCCCTCGGCTCCATCAACGCCATTATCGCCTGTGAATGGGATCTGGTAAAGTTCCGCAACGGCTGCATCAAGGGCGGCGTGATCGCTCTGGCGCTGATTGCGGTTTACTTCGCCGGGTACCTCAACCCTGATCTGATGGTGGTGGAGGTGAGCGGCCAAACCGTGAATCTGATGACAGCGGTGTCGCTGGTCATGCTGGCGGCATTCACGGCCTATGCCGTTGATGTGATTGGTAAGCTGAAAGATATGCTGCTGACCGCAACGCCCGGCACAGATCAGACACTGGCCGCGCTGCCGGAGGAAAAGACTGATGAAGATGAAGCCCCCGACGCCCAGAAGGA
>CAJMPY010000032.1 GCA_905215385.1 uncultured bacterium
TATGCCCAATTAACAACCGTCAGGGAATTGTAATTGATGGTGAAGGTTCAAAGGTAATTTGCAAAGACTAATTTGAAAATACCAGTTTACTGCACTCGTTCCTAGCAGGGTTTGGGGCAGGCACGCCCCAACAAAAAGCTATCCCAAAGGAGCAAGAATGGGGACTGCGGACGATTTCTTGGACCGTTACGCGGCCCTTCCCAGCGCGGAGCGGAACTCGGCCGGCGTGCGGCCACCGAGCGCATCGCTGCGCCTCTCCGTATTGTATCGACCGATCCAGCCACTGAGCTCCTCGATGAAGCGGGCGGGGGTCCAGTCCGACCAGTCCCTGCCGTGCCAGAACTCCTTCTTGAGCAGGCCGAAGAAGCCCTCCATCGCCGCGTTGTCCGGGCTGCAGCCCTTGGCGGACTGAATTGGCTACACTGATGTGGACAGTTCCGAGAGGGGCGCAAGAGACGGGAAGGCCGTGTGCGCGTTCCCGCGCGAGGGCCGCGGGGAGGGGCTGCCTGGGTACGGCGCCTGTCAACTCGGTCTACGTCTTTGATGACCGGGTCGTACTCAATATCAACTTCACGGATGATGCCAAAACGGTCACCCGTGAGGAAGTGTTGGGTTCGAGTGCTATGGACAATGTTCCAGCATGCTGGGATCGAACTCGCTAGCCGGAATCACACGGTACCCGTGACGCAGCAGCAGATCGACAAAAACGCCGTTACCCTTGGCGATCGTACCGCTGAACGTGCCGTCGTAGATGCGACCCGCGCCGCACGAGGGGCTACGGTCTTGAAGGATGCAGGCAGCGATCTCGGACGGGCCGCCAAAGTGCTCGCACATATCGAGCGCACGCTGGGCACCTAGGCGAAACTCGCGATCGACAGAGACACCCTCGCAGGTACGGACCTCACCGTCCACAATCTCGGACGGCTTGCGCGGCGTAGGCAGACCGCCAAAAACCTCGGGGCACACCAGCAGGACCTCGGTCCCCGTACGCTCGCAAGCCTCGACCAGCTTGCGATGGTAATTGTCAAGTCCGTTATACTTGCAGCTCTCGCCCATCAAGCAGGCACTCACCACGATCTTCATTTGCATCTCCCTCAAGCAGAACGCCCCATTTGAGATGGACACTCAAATGGGGCGTTCGACACTGCGCAGGCAGCCTTACTGCTGCTTTGGCATCAGCGGATTCTCGCGCGTAAGAAGATTCATAAACTCCTCGCCCGTGATCGTCTCCTTCTTGTACAGATAACGAGCCAGCTCATGGAGCTTGAACTTGTTCTCCTTCAGAATCTGCAGGGCGCGGTCGTGCGCATCCTCGATCAGCTTGGCGACAATCGCGTCCACGCGCTCGGCCGTACCGGGGGCGCAGGTGAGCGACGTGTCCTGATTGAGATACGCGTTCTGCACGGTACCGAGCGCCATCATGCCAAACTCTTCGGACATACCAAAGCGCGTCACCATGTTGCGGGCGAGCTTGGTGGCCTGCTCGATATCGTTGGCCGCGCCGGTCGTCATCTCGCCAAAGATGAGCTCCTCAGCAGCGCGTCCGCCGCAATAGACGGCGAGCTTGTCCAAGACCTCCTGGCGCGTGGTCAAGAAGCGCTCGTCCTCCTCGACCTGCATGGTGTAGCCCAGAGCGCCACTCGTGCGGGGCACGATGGTAATCTTGGTGACCGGCGCGGAGCCCTTCTGGCGAGCGGCAACGATGGCGTGGCCGATCTCGTGGTAAGAAACGACCTGCTTCTCGTGATCGGACAGCACCGTGGACTTGCGCTGCTGGCCAGCGATGACGACCTCCACCGACTCCTCGAAGTCGTCCTGGGTTGCACGCTTGCGACCCTCGCGAACGGCGCGCAGGGCGCCCTCGTTGATGATATTGGCCAGGTCGGCACCCGAGGCGCCGGGCGTGGCACGGGCGATCGCAGTCAGGTCGATCGGGGGCTGCGTCTTCACGCTCTTGGCATGGAGCTCAAGGATGTTCTTGCGGCCGGTCAGGTCGGGCAGCTCAACGGGGATGCGACGATCAAAACGGCCGGGGCGCAACAGGGCCGGGTCAAGGCTGTCGGGTCGGTTGGTAGCAGCGAGAACGACAATACCCTTGTGGTTATCGAAGCCGTCCATCTCGGTCAGCAGCTGGTTGAGCGTCTGCTCGCGCTCGTCGTTGCCGCTAAAGCCGCCGCCGTCACGCTTTTTGCCGATGGTATCGATCTCATCGATAAAAACGATGCACGGGGCCTTTTCCTTGGCCTGCTTAAACAGGTCACGCACCTTAGCAGCGCCGCGACCGACAAACATCTCAACAAACTCCGAGCCCGAAATGCTAAAGAACGGAACACCGGCCTCGCCGGCCACAGCCTTGGCAAGCAGGGTCTTACCGGTACCCGGAGGGCCGACAAGAAGAGCACCGCGCGGCAGCTTGGCGCCGATCTCCTCGTAGCGCTGCGGCTTCTCCAGAAAGTCGACGACCTCCTTAAGGGATTCCTTGGCCTCTTCCTGGCCAGCAACGTCCTTAAAGGTCACGCCCACATCCTTGGAAGCGATAACGCGAGCACCGGACTTGCCCAGTCCGCCGCCGCCAAAACCACCGCCGCCAAAGTTCATCGACGGGCCGTCATCGCCCATGGCCTTCTTCATGCGACGATTGAGCCACCAACCGATGAGGAAGAAGATAGCCATGGGAAGAATGAGCGTAAGCAGGTAGTAAGTCATCAGACCCGAGTTCTTATCGGGGACAACAGATTCCAGCGAGGCGCCGGATTCAAGCACGCGATCGGTAAAGCCCGCATCATTCGGCACACCGGTCGTCTTGTAGGCGATGTTCTCGTCCTCGCCCTTCTTGGTGTAATAAATCGTGTAATCGTCCGTGTTGTACTCGACCTTGTCGACACTCTTCTTATCGAGCGCTTTGACAAACGTCGAGTAATCGGTCTTCGTAATCTGCTGCGTGTGACCGATGTTGGGGAACAGAACGGTCGAGAGCACGAGGTAGACGACGAAGGCGATGAGCACGTAGAGGATCATATTCCGTCTACGTTTATTGTCATCCATCTCCATCTGCTTGAACTCCATCTACTGGGGTTGATAATCTTTTCTAGAATACCCAACCCGGACGGCGATAAACCGACGCCGGGCACGAAAGGACAGAGATGGCATCACTGGAAGTCGGCAAGGTTCAAATCTATACGGGCGACGGCAAGGGCAAGACGACGGCTGCGCTGGGGCTCGCACTGCGCGCCACGGGCTATGTACTTAACGTGCTCATGCTTCAGTTTGCCAAGAAGCTACACTGCGCCGAACATGACGCAGCACCTCGATTGGGGCTACGCATCGTACAAGCCGACCGCGACACGCCCGAAGCCTGTGCCGCACAGATCATGGAGCTGGCGCGCGAGCAGATTAGCCAAGTTGACGTGCTGATATTGGATGAACTGGGAGAAGCCATGCGACGGGGGTTTGTGACGCGCGAAGATGTCGAAGCGTTGATCGCGATGAAACCGACCACCACGGAGCTCGTGCTCACCGGCCGCGGATTGCTGCCCCTCGCCGACCTTGCCGACCTAGTAACCGAAATGCGCCCCGTCAAACACTACTTCGACGAAGGCCTCCTAGCCCGCCAAGGCATCGAATACTAAATGATCCGAAGGGGACGGAGGAAAACGGATCATTTTGCCTTATCGCCAGGTCAATGATCCGTTTTCCTCCGTCCCCTACGGATCATTAGGCGGTGGCGCGGCCGAGCCAGTTGCCGCTGTGATGATAGACGGTGAACATCGTGGCGGTTATTACCCAGGTTACGGGGTAGACCAGCAGCAGATGCTCGAGCGAGGGGTCGAGCGGCATAATCGCGAACACCCACGCCACGCGGAGCACGACCGTGCCGAATATCGTCAGCATCATAGGCTGGAAGCTCACGCCAGCGCCGCGGATGGAGCCGGACGCGTTTTCGATAATCGAGAAGATCGCGTAGAACGGCGCGATGAAATGAAGAATCGTCGTGGTGTAGGCCGAAATCGAAGCATCGTCGACAAACAGACGCGACAACGGACCCGAGAACACCAGTAGCACGGCAGACAGGCCACCAATGAGCATAAACGACAGCACAAGCGACGTATGGTAGCCCTTGCGCATGCGCTCGTAGTTGCGCGCGCCAAAGTTCTGTGCCGAGAACGTGGTGATCGAAACGCCAAGCGCCTCGGTAACCATCCAGACAATGCCATCCAAACGGCCCGAAAGACCCCACGCCGTGGTGACATCGGCACCAAACGAGTTGACCGACACCTGAATCAAAACGTTGGAAATCGAATACGCAGCAGACTGAAAGCCAAGCGGCAGACCACACGAGATCATGCTCTTACAAATGCCAGGATCAATGCAGAGTTTGGACAGTGAAAGCCGCCACGCACCCGGAGCGTGCATCATACGAATCACGATCATCGTGGCGTTGGAGCAAATGGTCAGCGCCACCGCGATGCCGCAGCCCAGAGCCTCCATATGAAGCACGGCAACGAAGATGACATCCAGCACCGCATTAACAAGGCAGCCGGAAGCAATGATCACAGCAGGACCGCGTGTGTCGCCCACGGCGCGCAGCAGCGCCGTTCCCATATTGAGCAGCAGCGCCGCAACCATGGCGGCAAAATAGCAACGAGCATAGGCCACGCCCTCGGCCAATAGTTCATGCGGCGTGTTCATAAGTACCAGCATGGGCTCAACGAACACTATGCCAAGAATCGAGAAAACGATACCGCCCACCAGCGCGAGCGTCATGGCCGTATGGACCGAACGACTCAATCGCTCATCATCGTGCTGACCAAAATACTGACCGGTAATGACCGCGCAGCCAGCGCCAACGCCAACGCAAAAACCAATGCAGAGCTCGGTGAGCACCATCGTGGCTTGAATGCCGCCAAGCGCAAGCTTGCCGCCAAACTGACCGACGATATAGGTACCGATAAGCGTGTATGCCTGCTGAAAGAACGAACTAAAGAAGATAGGGACGCACAGCGACAGTAGCTGCTGCCAAATAACGCCCTGCGTTACATCGATAGCCGTAGATTTCTTAGCCACACGCCCTCCCCACCAGCGTACGTCAAACAACAAAACGGCAATTTAAGACCAAAGCCAATACCAGCTTAGCACCGACCGACGTCGGCCGAAACGCCCCGAACCAGAGCCCGGTGCTAACTATCTGCCTAGTGATACAGCCCCGGCTGGTAGTGGTACTCGTTGCTCACATGCGGGCACAGCTGCCAAAAGGCAACAGCACTTGCCGCGGCCACGTTGAGCGAATCGACCCCATGCGCCATCGGAATACGCACGGCGCGGTCGCAGCCTGCAATGGTCTTGGCGCCCAAGCCAGCACCCTCGGTGCCCATAAAGATTGCCAGGCGGTCAATCTCCTGGAGCGCGGGATCGTCCAGCGACACCGAATCATCCGTCAGCGCCATGGCGGCACACGAAAAGCCGGCATCGTGCAGCGCCGCCAGCCCATCATGCGGCCATACGCGCGCCTCGCTGCCAATGCGCGTCCAGGGCACCTGAAACACCGTGCCCATGCTCACGCGGGCCGAGCGACGGTACAGCGGATCGCAGCACGTAGGGCTCACCAAAATGCCATCGACGTTCAGCGCAGCCGCCGAGCGGAAAATCGCGCCGACGTTGGTGTGGTCGACAATGCCCTCGAGCACGCACACGCGCACCGGGCGCTCCCCCGCCGCATCGACGACGCCACCCAAGAACTCGGCTACCGGAATCTGACGTGGACGACGGAATGCCGCGAGCGCACCGCGCGTCACATTGAAGCCCGTCAGCTGCTCCATAAGCTCCATGGAGGCAACGAACACAGGAACCGGACCCGCGCCCTCGCGCACAATCAGGCGCTCAAACAGCGGCATCATCTGGTCGAGCCAGCGCTCGCCCAAAAGAAAGCTCACCGGCTGGTATCCAGCGCGCACCGCGCGCTCGATAACCTTGGCACTCTCGGCGATAAAGATGCCCTTTTGCGGCTCCAGCACGCAGCGCAACTCGCGCTCGGTCAGTCGCACGTAGGCATCGAGCCGCTCGTCCTCGAGCGAATCAATTCGCAGTACCTCAACGGCATCAGTCATAGCAGCCAGCCCGCACCCTTCTTTACAGCACATCTATACCAAACGAGGCGACGCTAAGCGCCGCCCCATGCATTCAAACAACCCGATGATACCGTTCACACCAGACGATTTACGCCTCAACGCGACGATACGTCACGAACTCATAATCGACACCCTCGTCGCCCTCACCCGAGGCAATCGAGACAACACCGCCACGCCGCGCAATCTCCCACGCGGGATCGGCATCCAAATCGGGAAAGTACGTATCCACGTCATGCACGCAGTGGTTATGCGTGACCTCGGCCTCGGCGCAATATGGCAAAAAGTGCCGATACACCTCGCCACCACCGATCACCCACGCAACGGGCTCATCGACTACCGCGGCGAGCGCTTCGTCGATGCTATGCACCACGTCGACGCCCTCGGGAGCAAAGTCCTCATCGCGCGTGAGCACGATATTGCGGCGGTTCTTAAGCGGACGCCCGCCGGGAAAACTCAGCAGCGTCTTGCGTCCCATAATGACCGGGCAACCTTTGGTGCACGCCACAAAATGGCGCATATCGGAGCGATTGGACACGACCATGTCACCCTCGCACCCAATGCCCCAATCGTCACACACGGCGACAATAGCGGAAAGCTTACACGTCATGCACGTCACCTACACCGCAATGGGGATGTTCTTGACCTGCGGGCCGTGCTCATAGCCCTCGACGATCAGATCATCGGTCGTAAACGCATAGAAGTCATGCACATCGGGGTTGAGCGTTACCTTGGGCGCAGCAAACTGCGGACGCTCAATAAGCTCGCGAACGATATCGACATGACGGTCGTAAATGTGGGCATCGGCAATCACATGCAGCAGCTCGCCGGGAATCATATCGACCGACTGCGCGACCATCATCAGCAAAATGGCGTACTGGCACACATTCCAGTTGTTCGCAGCCAAAATATCCTGGCTGCGCTGGTTGAGAATCATGTTGAGCGTCGGTTTATCATCCTGCGGACGCTGCGTCACGTTATACGTCACGCTGTAGGCACACGGATACAGGTGCATCTCGGACAGGTCGCTAAACACATAGGTGTTCGTCATAATGCGGCGGCTGTACGGCGTGTTCTTAAGGTCGTACAGAACGCGGTCCATCTGGTCGAAATCGCCCTCGGCATAATGGCTCTTCTGCCCAATCTGATACCCGTAGGCCTTGCCGATGGAGCCGGTCTCGTCGGCCCACTCATCCCAAATATGGCTGTTGAGGTCATGCACGTTATTGGACTTCTTTTGATAGATCCATAGGATCTCATCCATGGCAGATTTGAGGGCCGTACGACGCAGGGTAAGCGCCGGAAACTCCTCACGTAGGTCATAGCGTGCCGTGACACCAAAGTTTTTAATGGTATAGGCAGGAGTGCCATCCTCCCACACCGGGCGGACCTTTTGGCCCTCGGTGGTGGTGCCATGGTCCAGAATATCGCGGCACATGGTTACAAACTGTTGATCAGCCTTGCTCATTGACCCTCCTGTCAGTCGCCTATAGGCTATTTTTTATTCTAGCCCAGGCGCACGAGTGTCGGATTGGACACTTGGGCCGGCACACGCAATGCACGGCAGCACCGCACCGCACCGCCTACGCCAACGAAACACCTTTGCTTTTTCTGACATATGCCAATAGTTCCTTGCTCTGCGGCGCACACGCGTTATTCTATTGTTGGCATATGTCAGATAAGGAGCATGTATGGCGGGAAGACGTGAGAAATTGCGCCGTGTTGGGATTATCCCCGAATACCGCGGCTTTACCCCTGACGGCCTAGCCAGCGGAGACGCCATCGACATGACGGTCGACGAACTCGAAGTCCTGCGGCTGTGCGACCTGGAAGGCCTTAACCAAGAGGCAGCCGCACAGCAGATGGGCATCGCGCGCGCCACGGTGGCGGCTATTTGCAGCCGAGCGCATCGCAAGGTGGCAAACGCGTTGGTCAATGGACGGGCAATCGTCATCGAAGGCGGCAATATCGCGTACTCCCCCATTACCACGGCAACGGCCGTATGGCCAGCAAAGGAGATCGACACCATAAGGGTGGCAACCACGTACGACAACGGCAACATCTTTATGCACTTTGGCCGCAGCGAGCAGTTCAAGATCTACGACATTCAGGATGGCAAGGTACTCAACGAGCAGGTCGTGGGCACCGACGGCACCGGCCACGGTGCCCTTGCGGGCCTGCTCGCCAACGGTGGCGTGGACACGCTCATCTGCGGCGGCATCGGCGGTGGCGCCATCAACGCGCTTGCCCAAGCCGGCATCACGGTGTACGCAGGAGCTCAGGGCAGCTGCGACGCTTGTGTCGAGGCCCTTATCGCCGGAACGCTCGCACAGAACGGCGAGGCCACGTGCAGCTGCCACGGCCATGACCACGACCACGCCCACGAACATGGCGAGTCCTGCAGCTGCCACGGCCATCACGAGCACGAGGGCCACGAGGGCTGCGGCTGCCACTAACGGCACGGCACCGCGAGCTCGGGGCGCGACGCTGAACGCAGCCCAACTATCAAAGCCAACAACAAAGGCCACCCGGTAGCTTCCGAGTGGCCTTTGCCATATCAAGCTGGAATTACAGCCCTATTTCTTATTGCGCATCTGCGCATCCATCTGGCGCAGCAGCTCCATATCGGACTTGGGACCGCCCGTACCCAGGCCGCCCATGCCGCCCAGACCCATAGCGTCCAGCCCAGGGATATTGGGCATGCGCATCTTCTTGCCCTTCTTGCCCTTTTTGCCCTTCTTGCCGCCGGCCTGTGCCTGATTGGCCATCGTGCGCATGCGGCCCATCATCTTGTTCATCTCGCCCCACTGCTTCATAAGGCTATTGACCTCGGTGGGGGTCACACCGGCGCCCTTGGCGATACGCGCGCGACGCTGGCCGTTGATGATGGAGGGACGCAGACGCTCCTCCTTGGTCATCGACATGATGATGGCCTCGTTCTTGTCGAAGATGCCCTCGTCCAGGTTACCGCCCATCTGGTTGAGCGCGCGCTGGCCACCGGGGAGCATGCCCAGGATACCCTTCATGCCGCCCATCTTTTTGACGGCTTTCATCTGGTCGAGCATGTCGTTCATGGTAAAGCCCTCGCGCAGCATGCGCTCGGCAGCCTCGAGCTGTTCGGCATCGGCGGCCTCCTGGGCCTTCTCGATGATGCCGACAACGTCGCCCATGCCCAAGATTCGCTTGGCCATGCGATCGGGATAGAACGGCTCAAGCGAATCGGGTTTCTCGCCCATGCTCACAAACTTGATGGGCTTGCCGGTCACCTGACGCACCGAAAGCGCGCCACCGCCACGGGCGTCACCGTCGAGCTTGGAGATAATCACACCATCAAAGTCGGTGCGCTCGGCAAACGTCGAGACCACGTTGACGATATCCTGGCCGGTCATGGCGTCGACGACCATCAGCACCTGGTCGGGCTTGACGGCCTTCTTGATGTCGACGGCCTCCTGCATCATCTGCTCGTCGATCTGAAGACGACCGGCGGTATCGACGATGACCACGTCACGCAGGTGGTCGACGGCCTCCTGGATGGCGCCCTTGGCGATATCGACCGGGTGCTCACCGTCACCGCGGAAGACCGGAACGCCGATCTCGCCACCGAGCGTGGCCAGCTGGTCGGCAGCTGCGGGACGGTAGACGTCGCACGCGGCGAGCAGCGGCGAGCGGCCCTGCTTCTTGAGCAGGTAAGCCAGCTTCACGGCCGCCGTGGTCTTACCGGAGCCCTGCAGGCCCACGAGCATGATGACATTGGGAATGCGGTTGCTAAAGACGAGCTTGCTCTCGGTAGAGCCGAGCATCTCGGTGAGCTCGTCGAGCACGATCTTGACGACGTTTTGCGCCGGCGACAGTGACTCCATGACCTCGGCGGTCATGCAGCGCTCCTTGGTCTTGGCGACAAACTCCTTGACGACCTTGAAGTTGACGTCGGCCTCGAGCAGCGCCATGCGGATGTCGCGCATGGCCGAAGTAATATCGGCCTCGGTCAGCTTACCCTTGCCGCGTAGGCGGTCAAATGTGTCGTTGAGGCGATCGCTCAGGGAATCAAACACTGGTTACTCCTTAGTTGGACTCGCCCACCAGGGCGCGGCAGAAATCTTTGGCGTTAAACTCCTGCAGGTCATCGACCTGCTCGCCCACGCCGATGCGAAGGATCGGGAGCTTGAGCTTCTCGGCCACGGCCATGGCGATACCGCCCTTAGCCGTGCCGTCCAGCTTAGTCATGATAATACCGTCCAGGCCCAGCGCCTCATTAAACTCGAGCGCCTGGTTCAGACCGTTCTGACCAGTGGCGGCATCGATCACAAGCACGACCGAGACCGGCATGGGACCGGCGGCCATATTGGCGGCGCGCTTACGCGTCACGTTGACCACCTTGGCGAGCTCGCGCATGAGCTCGGGGCTCGTATGCAGACGACCGGCGGTGTCGATAAGCACCAGGTCGCTGCCGCGCCTGTCGGCCTCGTCGAGCACGTCGTAACAAACGCTCGCCGGGTCGGAGCCGCGGTCGCGCTTGATGACGGGAACACCGGCGCGCTGGCCCCACACATCGAGCTGCTCGATGGCGGCGGCGCGGAAGGTATCGGCCGAACCGATCACGACATTCTTGCCGCGGGAAGCCATGGCGCTCGCAATCTTGCCGACCGTCGTGGTCTTGCCGGCGCCGTTAATGCCTACAAACAGCACGCAGCTCGGCGTATCGGAGAACGGATCGCGCTCGATGGGCACAAAGTGCTGCTCAAGCTGCTTGGCCAGAGCGCGACGAAGCTGCGGTGCGGTCTTGAGGTTCTTCTTGGCTGCGGCATCGCGCAGATCATCGGAGACCTGAATGGCGACCTCGGCACCCATGTCACCCATAACGAGGGTGTCCTCAAGGTCCTCCCAAAAGTCCTCGTCGACCTCGCCGCCAAAGTAGAAGACCTCGTTGAGGGCCTCGCGGCTGCGCTCAAGTCCGCGCGAGAGAGCGTCAAAGAATCCCATTATGCATTCACGACCTTTCCGGTTTCGCGATCCAGTTTTTGCGAGACGACGCGGCTGACGCCGTCGGCTTGCATCGAGACGCCATAGAGAACGTCAGCGTCCTCCATAGTACGGCGCTGATGCGAAATGACCAAGAGCTGTGTATCGGAACGCAGCACATCGAGGGCTCCGATGAGCTTGGACAGGTTGGCGTCATCAAGCGCCGCCTCGACCTCGTCCAGCACATAGAACGGCACCGTGCGCGTGCGGTACACGGCAAAGAGCAGGGCGAGCGCCGTCAGACTCTTCTCGCCACCCGACATGAGCATCATCTTGGTAATGCGCTTGCCGCGCGGCTGCGCCACAACCTCAATGCCCGTCTCGGCAGGATGCTCGGGATCGGTCATCTCAAGATGAGCCTGGCCACCCGGGAACAGCATGGCGAAGATCTCACGGAAGTTCGCATCGACCTTCTCAAACGTCACCAGAAACGCCTTGCGCATCTTGCGATCAATGGCCACTGTGATCTTGGTGAGCGCCTTGCGCGCGCTCTCCAGATCGGCCAGCTGCTCCTCGATGTAATCGGCGCGGCGCTTGAGCTGCTCGTACTCCTCCATGGCAACCTGGTTCACAGGGCCCAGGTTGTTAATCTGGCGCACGAGCTGGTTGAGCTCGCGCTCGGCGGCGTCGCGGTCGGTGGGAGCAGGAAGCATGAGCGCTTCCTCGAGCACCGTAGTGCCATCGGCGGTAATGGCCTTGATGGCCGCCTCCACCTGCACCTCGAGCTTGCCGCGGGAAACCTTGAACTCGTTTTGCGTCGCCGTGGCGGCATCGACCCGCTCCTTGGCGCGGGAGACCTCGGCCTTGGCGTCTTCGATGGTCTTCTTGAGCGAGGCCGAGTCCGCCTCCTCGAGCGAAGCCTGATCACGCAGACGCGCGGCCCAATCCGATGCGCGATCCAGCAGGGCCGAATAGCGCTCGTGCATGGGGTCGACACGCAGGCGCAGCAGCTCGAGCGAGCGCGAAGCCTGGCGTGTTCCGCGGATACGACGGTCGATGCCCTCAAGACGATGCTCAAGGTCGGGCACGCGGCCCTTCAGCGAACGCAGGCGCTCGCTCGTCTGGGCCAGGCGCACCTTGGCATCGGCGAGCTTACCGGCGGCCTCGGAATCGTCACGGCGAACGCGATCGAGCTCATCGTTGGCCTCGGCAATCTGGAGACCCAGGTCGCTTGCCTGTGCACGTGCCTCGTCACGCGAACGGGTGAGTTCGTCAACGCGCGGGCGCACAGCGCGAACGGCCTCGGCGGCCTGCTCGCGGCGCTTGGAGATGCGCACGTGCTCGACCTCGGCGTTGTTGGCGCTTTGCTCCAGGCGGCCAATCTCGGAGAGCAGCGAGCGGCGCTCGCCCTCAAGACGGGCGATCTCGCCGGCGGCATCGCCCTCGGCGGCACGCGCCTCCTCAACGGCCGCATTGGCCTCGACGACCTGATCCGACACATGCTCAAACACAGCAGCCAGATCGGGTTCCAGGCCCTCGAGCTCACGGATGCGGCGCTTGCGCTCCAAAGCACCCGAAGCCTCGCCGGCGTCGAGCCCCAAACGCACCAGGCCGCCGCAGGCGACGCGGGCGCCATCGGGGGTCACGTAAGTCACGCCGTCAACGACAGGCGCGGCCAGCGCAGCCGCCAAGTCGTCGACAACGTAATAGCCGCCGAGCAGCGCCTCGACAACTGGGCCATAGCCGGCGCGTACGGACAGGCGATCGACCAGGCGGGAACCGGCAGCGCCCTTAGCGGCAGCAGAGGCGCTCACACCGCGCGCGACCAGCAGCGCCTCGCCCGAGGCCTTCTTCTGGTCCAGAGCGGCACGACCGGCACGCTCAAGCGCGGACGCATCGTCGAACAGCAGCGCATCGATATCGCCGGCGAGCAATTGCTCAACCAGGCCCTCAAGCTCACGCGGGGCCTCGAGCACGTCGCCCAGACGACCCGAGACATCGTCGCCCAGCGCACCCATCAGACGGCTCACCAGCGGCGAGCTGTCAGCCATGCGGGCATCGAGCTTCTTTTGGCTGGCAAGCTCCGAGCGCACCTCGGACAGCTTGTTGCGCGCTTCGCTCTCGCGATTACGCAGGTCCTTGAGGGCAGCGCGTGCCGTCTCGGTGGCCTCGCGCGCATCGTTCTGGGCCTGACGAGCCGCCTCAAGGGCACTCTCAAGCTCCTCAGCACGGTCGCGACGGCTATCAAGCGATGCTGTAACCTCCTCGAGCTGTTCATCAATCTGCTCCAGGCGTGAGGCGTACATGTTGTCCTCGACCTCGGCGTTGCTCAGCGAGTCCTTCACCTTGGCGAGTTCGAGCGCCGCGTTATCGGCCACACGCTGCACATCGCGTTGCTCACGCGTAAGCTGCGAAATCTGATTGTCGAGCGCCACGCGCCGCTCGTGGAGCTGAGCGGCGGCAGGACCAGCGGCGTCAACGTCCTCCTGGGCCTGCATGTGCGCGCCGGTCACTTCCTCAAGCTGCGCACGCGCGTCCTCGAGCTCCTCTACCACGCGACGACGCTGATGCTCGGAGCTCGAGATCTGGCCGCGCATGTCGGACAGGCGCGACACCATGTTGTGGCCCTTTTCCTCGAGCAGGCGCATATCGGAGTTAATGCGGCCGACCACGTCTTGCATATGGCGGCGCTGCTCGCCCAGATCGCCCACAAACAGGCCCTTTTCCTCGAGCATGACCTGGAGCTTCTCGAGCTCGCGTTCCTTTTCGCCCAAGCGGTACTGCGCAAGCTCCAGCTCGGCGGCACCTTCCTTGGAGCGGCTCTCCAAGTCGTTCCACTGCGACTGCAGCGAACGCAGCTCGTCGACGGCTAGCATCTGCGTAAGCTCGTTCGCGCGCGAGGACAGCTCTTTGTACTTGCGCGCACGATCGACCTGACGCTCCAGAGGTCGCAGCTGACGGGCGATTTCCTTATTGATGTCGCGGGCACGCGTCAGGTGCTCGTCCATCGACTTAATCTTTTTGAGCGCACGCTCCTTGCGGCGTTTGTGCTTGGAAATGCCGGCGGCCTCCTCGATGAGGGCGCGGCGCTCCTCGGGGCGGCTCTGCAAAATGGCGTCGAGCTTGCCCTGGCTGATGATGGAATGCGTATCCTTGCCCAAGCCCGAATCGTGCAGGATGTCCTGAATGTCCATCAGGCGGCACGGACTCGAGTTGATGAGGTACTCGCTTTCGCCCGAGCGATACATACGACGGGTGATGGCGACCTCGTCAAAGTCGACGGGCAGCATATGGTCCGAGTTATCGAGCACCAGCGTGACCTCGGCGACACCCACCGGCTTGCGCGCTGACGAGCCCGAGAAGATGACATCCTCCATGGCCTGGCCGCGCAGCTGCTTGGCGCTCTGCTCGCCCAGGACCCACAGAATCGAGTCAGAGATGTTCGATTTTCCCGAGCCGTTGGGACCGACGATGACGGTCAGGCCCGGCTCAAACGTCATATGGGCGCGGTCGGCAAACGACTTGAACCCTTTGAGCGTGAGGGACTTGAGATACACGGTTCCTCGCTTAAACAGGCTTCTTGTTGAGAATCACGCCGTTGGTGGTGTAGCCCATGCGGTCAAGTGCCTCGAGTGCAGCGGCTCCCTCGGCTTCCTTCTTTGAGGAGCCGGAGCCGCGACCCTGGCGAATACCATCGATCAACACCACGGCGGTAAAGGTGGGCGCATGCGCAGGGCCCTCGGAGCCGACCAGCTTGTACGCGGGAGGCTCGTGGCCGTCGGCCTGCACGCACTCCTGCAAATACGACTTGGGGTTCGCAGGGTGCTCGGCACGCTCGGATGCCAAATGTGGCTTAAGCGTACGGTGGATAAACTCCGCCGCGGCATCCCAGCCGGCGTCCAGATACAGCGCGCCCACGAGCGACTCGTAGACGTTCTCGAGCGCCGAGTGCAGGCCGCGCGCGCCGGTACCGGTCTCGGAGGCACCAAAGATGATGATGTCATCGATACCCAGCTCGTGCGACACCTCGGACAGCGTGGCGCCCGAGACAAGGGACACCTTCAGGCGCGTGAGCTTGCCCTCGTCAAACTCCGGATAGGACACAAACAGGGAGCGTGCGACAACGGCGCCCAAGATGGAATCACCCAAGAACTCAAGGCGCTCGTAGCTTGCCGAGACTGGCTGGCCTTCGACGGCCGAAGGATGCGTAAGGGCCGCGCGCAGCAGCACCTTGTCATTGAACTCGTGGCCCAGAATCTCCTGGGCGCGCGTAAGTCGTTCGGATAAAGCCAAGACCTAAGCCTCCCTGGCGTTTTCGATCGCGTCGACGGCGTCGGCGACAGAGTTGAGCGAGAGCAGGGTCTCGTCATCGATCTCGAGATTGAACTCGTCCTCGATAGCCGTAACCAGTTGCAGGCGCTCGAGCGAGTTGGCATCGAGGTCGTCAAAGGTGGTCTCATCGCTAATTTCGGCAACATCGACGCCCAGAACGTCAGCAGCGACCTCGGCGATCTTGTCGAAGATTTCGGAGCGGTCCATAGCGCTTCCTCTCATAGTGCATGAATACCAAAAGAATGGTACCGCCCGGGCGGTACCAAGACACGGTTCTGATTCTACCCCACGAAGCAGGCCGCGAGGCACATAACAGCGCTCTAACTCGCTCTTACAAAACGATGCCGTCCATGGAGTTGGCGACGTTCTCGACCAGCCCCGCGCGCACGGCTTCGGCCGCCGCAAGCGTACCGTTTTTAACAGCCTCGACCGAGGTGGCGCCATGGCCGATCAGGACCACGCCACGCAGGCCCAAAAGAATCGCGCCGCCCTTGGCATCACCAGAGAGCTTGGCCTTAATCTCGCGCATCTGCTTTTTGATGAGCAGCGCGGCGATCTTGGTGCCGAGCGAGGCCATAAAGGCGCCCTTGAGCTCCTGCAGCAAAAACTTGGCAGCGCCCTCGGTAGCCTTGAGAGCGATATTGCCCGACATGCCGTCGGCAACAACGACATCGAAATTGCCCGAGGTGAGGTCGGTGCCTTCGCAGTTGCCCACAAAGCCCGGAACTGCGGCCTTCATAGCAGGGAAGCAGGCCTTGGTAAAGTTAGAACCCTTCTCGTCCTCGGTGCCGTTACCAAGCAGGCCTACGCGAGGATGTTCGATGCCCAGGACGACGCGGGCATAGGCGCTACCCATCTGGGCAAAACGCACCATGTCATCGACCTCAACATCGGGGTTGGCGCCCATATCGCACAGCACCGTCAGACCGCCGGCGCGATTGGGCAACGCATTGGTCAGACAGGGGCGCACCGGCTGCTTCTTGCCTTCGGCCTGATACCTAAACGGCGTCACGTATGCGGTAGCAGCGGCGGTCATGGCGCCGGTGGAGCCGGCGGAGAAGAACGCGTCCGCGTTGCCCTTTTTGATGGCGCGGCAGGCAAGCACGATCGAGGACTTGCGCTTGGTCATCACGGCGCGAATAGGATCGTCATCCATGGCGATGACGTCAGGGGCTTCCAGAGCCTCCACACGTGCATGGGCCGCGGCAAAGGGATTGACGATTTCGGCGGGGCCAACTGCCAAGACCTCGATATCGGGATCGGCGGCAAGTGCGGCCTCGATACCATCGAGAACAACTTGAGGCTTCTCGTCTCCGCCCACAACGTCTACACAAACGCGAACGTTACTCATATACATGCTCCTTATACAAAAATGGCCGACTCATTGAGCCGGCCATTGTGGTTCCATTTGGAACGGCATCGCATCCAGAGTATACCGTTACTCGGTAACGATAACCTCGCGGTCCTTGTAGAAACCGCAGCTGGGGCACACGTGGTGCGGAAGCTTGACAGCGCCGCAACGGGGGCACGTGGACTGAGCCGCAGCCGAGATCTTCATGTTGGCGGAACGACGGGTGTGAGTGCGGATACGACCCTGCTTTTGTTTAGGTACGGGCATAGTGACCTTCCTTATGAACTATCCAGTGTGGCGATTACGCGCAAGTAGCGATACTACCACAGTTTTACTCATCGAGCTTGAGATTCTTCAATGCTGCAAATGGATTTTCCGTGGCAGCGGCCCATTCCGCCTCTGCCTGGGCGGCGCAATCGCATTGCTCGACGTTGAGATTGCAACCGCAAGTGGGGCACAGACCGCGGCAATCGGGCTTGCACAGAACGACAAACGGCGTGTCCATAACGACCGCGTCGTTGATGGGCTCACCCAGATCGACGATGCGGTCCTCACCCAGGAGCTCGTAGCCGTCCTCGTAGGCCTCGGGATCCTCGGGCTCCTCAAAGAGGTAGAACTCCTCGATCTCGCCGGCGATATCAAACGAAGCGGGCTCCAGGCAACGGTCGCACTCGCCGGTGGCGTGCGCGCGGACCATGCCCGTGAGCAAGACACCGGTACCGGCATTGGTAAAGACAACGTCGTAGTCGATGCCGTCCTGTAGCTGGTACTCCTTCTCGCCCACCGTGTAGGTGGCGACATCGACCTTGCCGGTCAGCGGATACGAATCTCCGGGAAACTCAAGCTGCTCGGAAAGATCGACGGTAACGCTCGGGAACTCAGCCATTACCACTGACCATTCTGTTGGGCGGCACCCTCGTTGAGCTGCTGACGGCAACGGGTAACGGTGCCGGTCAGGCTCTTGAGGTTCTCCTCCAGGTGCGTAAAGACCTGCTCTGCGTAGTCCTCGGCAGCATAACGCGTCTCGCGCTCGTACTGCTGGGCACGATCGCGGATGTCGTCGGCCTGCTGCTGGGCTAAGCGGACGATCTCCTGCTCACCGGCAATGGTGAGGGCCTGCTGCTGAGCGTCGGCGATGATGGAATCGGCCTGGGCGGCGGCGGAAGCCATAAGCTCCTCGCGCTCCTTAAGGATACGGCGGGACTTCTGCCACTCCTCGGGATAGCTCATGCGGATCTCGTCGAGGATGTTGAAGAACACGTCGGCGTCGATGACCTTGAACTGAGCGTTCTTGCCGAAAGGCGGCTTGGCTTCCTCGATCAGCCCTTCGAGCTCATCGACCAAGCTGACGATCCTATCGCCAGGAAAATTCTCGCCCGGCATCCGGTCTCCTTTCATAGGTAACATATCATCGTGCTAGTTTACCACATGCCACCAGGCAATAAAAAACGTCACGAAAAGCGATGTCTGAGCGCTTCGACCACGTTGGGCGGGACAAACGTCGATACATCGCTGCCGAGTGAGGCGATCTGGCGAACGACCGAGCTCGAGATATAGCCGTACTGCGGCGCACTCATGACAAAGATGGACTCCAGCTCGTTATCCAAGCGATAGTTGAGATCTGCCTGCTGCAGCTCGTACTCAAAGTCGGTCATGGCGCGCAGGCCCTTGACCACGGCCCCCGCCCCCTGCTCGCGAGCGAAGTCGACCAAGAGGCCGGTAAAGGGCAGGACCTCGACGCCGTCGATATCACCGAGCGCCTCGCGGGCCAGCGCCACGCGCTCATCGAGCATAAACGTGGTACCCACACCGTTTTTACCCTGCGACTCGGCAACAGCGACGATCACACTGGGAAAGATGCGGCGGGCGCGGCGGATGACGTCGATATGGCCAAACGTGATGGGATCGAAGGTGCCCGGGACGATCACGCGGTTGATGGTGTCATTCATGGTCGTCCTCCTGAAACGTCGTGGCATCGTTGTTGTGAGCATCGGTGCCAGCGCAATCTTCCTCACCATCGTCATCGCCGACCCAACGAAGCAGGTCGACCGAGGTAATGCCGTAGCGCTTCTCGCGCACGATCTCAAAGCCTGCCGGATGCGCGCCCGCATCGGCGGCGGCATGCTCAAACAGGGCATAAGCGCCAGGTGCAAGCAGACCCTGCTGAGCCAGCTTCTGCAGCAGCTCCTCGACCGGCTCGGCACCAAAAGCATAGGGCGGGTCGAGCAGGACCAGATCAAAGGGGCCGCCCGGCACACGACCGCGCGAGGCACTCGCCAGCATGTCGCCCGCTATCACGCGCCAACGCGCACGGTCACGGCAGAGCGACTCGATATTCTTGGTAATGAGCCGCGCGGCATTCCGATCGATCTCGAACGTCGTGAGCGAGCGGGCACCACGTGAGAGCATCTCTAACCCTAAGGCACCGGAGCCGCCAAAGGCGTCCAGCACGCGGACCTCGTCCAGATCGAAGTCGAATGCCGACATGACCATAGATGCGCATGCCTCGCGCACGCGATCGGTCGTGGGGCGGGTGACATCGCGACCACGGGGCTCCTCGATCTTACGACCGCGCCATTCGCCGCCGATGATTCTCATCCTCCGCTGACCTCCTTAAAAATGTGTCGATATCGCATGGCGACCGCATCGCGCAGGGGGCGCGTCGCCACGGAGTCAAGGTTGCAAGCATACCGCAAGAGCTCAACCGCGTCCAAATGGGCCCACTCGATCAGCTCCTCGTCGGCATCCAGGTCGACAAAGCGCAGGGTCACTCCGCCATGCTGGCGGTACCCCAGGATTTCGCCCTCGTGGCGCAGACGCAGGTCCATCTGGGCGAGCGTAAAGCCATCCGAGGTTTTTTCGAGCGATTGCAGGCGATCTTGTGCTGCCGAAGCGCCGCCGTTGCCCTTGGAGTGCGTCATGACCAGGCACGTGCCCGACACGCTGCCACGGCCCACGCGACCGCGCAGCTGGTGCAGCGCCGCCAAACCAAAGCGCTCGCCGTTCTCGATGACCATGACGGTGGCGTTAGGCACGTCGACGCCCACCTCGACCACCGTAGTCGAGACGAGCACGTCAATCTCGCCACGCTTAAAGGCATCGATAACCTGGTCCTTCTCCCCCGCTGGCATGCGGCCGTGAAGGCGCTCGATGGCAAGACCCGGCAACGCCAGACGCAGGCGATCGAGCTCGGTCGCCGTATCGTGCAGCGGCACGGGGACCGTCACGCGGCCCTCGTCGTCGCGGACGATACCGGGCACGTCCTCCAGATCATCGGCCGAGTCACTCGGCTCCACGAGCGGGCAAATCACGTAGGCCTGCTGACCCTTTTCATGCGCCTCGCGGATGGCGCCATAGGCAAGGTCGCGACTCGACTCGGTAAGCACGCGTGTCGTCACGCCAGCGCCAGGGACGGGCCGATGGCGGATGATACTCGTGTCCAGATCGCCGTAGACCGAAAGCGCCAGCGTACGCGGGATGGGCGTTGCCGTCATAACGAGCAGATCGGCACCGGGGCCCTTCGCGCGCAAGGCATTGCGTTGGCCGACGCCAAACCGGTGCTGCTCATCGATGACTACGAGCGACAGATACTTAAACGCCACGTTATCCGAAAGGACCGCATGGGTTCCAAAGAGGACGTCGAGCTCTCCGGATTCCAGCTGTGCATGGATGCGCTCGCGCTCTGCGGCCGGCGTGGCACCCGTCAGAAGCGCCCAAGACATGCCGGCCTGCGAGAGCAGAGGGCCGGTCTTATCGGCATATTGACGCGCCAGCACGCCCGTGGGCGCCATAACGCAGGCCTGTGTGCCGCTATCGGCAGCCACAGCCAGCGCGCAGGCGGCAACGGCGGTCTTACCGGTACCGACATCGCCCAGCAGCAGGCGGTTCATCACGCGCCCGCCATCGCACATATCGCGCAGGATGTCTTGGAACGCGGCCTCCTGCTCGTCGCTCAGCGAAAACGGCAGGGCCTGCTTGAGCGCGGCCAGGTGCTCGCCCGCGGCGTGGGCGTAGGGAGCGACTTCGACCAAGCCACCGTCGTTGCGCAGGCGCAGCGCCAGCTGCAGGTAGAGGCACTCCTCGTAGGCAAGCCGTGCGCGCGCGATATCGCGCTCAGCCATGCTCGAGGGAAAGTGGATCGATCGAAGGGCACGGGCATGGCTCATCAGGCGACGTTTAACGCGTAAGCGTGCCGGAATGGGATCAAAGGGATTGCCGACGACCTCGAGCGCGCCACTTACGATACGGCGCATCCATGCCTGACTCACGCCGTCACTCACGTAATGGACCGGCAGGATAGTGCCCGCGGCGCGCCCTTCCTCAAGCTTTTCAAAGTGCGGCGAGGCCATCTGCTTAAAGCCGTAGGCAAACTCGACCTTACCCATTACGGCCAGGCGGTCGCCCTGCTTAAGCTGCTGGGCAATCCAGGGCTGGCGGAAAAAGGCGACCTGCAGCACGCCCGTCTCGTCAACGAGTGAGACCTCGGTCACCTGCATGTGCGGACGAGGCTGCTTTTGGACGATACGGTCGACCGTGGCGATGATGGTACACACGGTACCGATGGGCGCCATCTCGATGGACCAGGAGCGCGTAAAGTCCAGGTATCGATGAGGGATATGGAGAAGGAGGTCCCCCACCGTCCGAATTCCCAGACGGCGAAGGGCCTCCTCACGTTTACCCGAAACATATTTGAGTCGCGCGATATCCTCGTCGAGCGCATTGCTCTGGGCAAAGCGCTCCGAGACGCGCGGCACGGAGCACAGTTCGGACATGGGCAGTTGCCTACTCGATCGAGAAGATCACGGGATAGAGCGGCTGCTCGCCACGATGGGCGTCAATCTCCAGATCGGGCTGAGCCTCCTCAATGGCATCGACAATCTCCTGGAAGGCCTCATTGGACAGTTCCTCGCCTGCCAGAATCGTCAGCGCGTCGCCCTCCTCTTCCTCCTGCATACGGTTAATGCAATCAAGCGTGACCTGCTTCACGTCGGAGCCGACCACATCAATGGAGCCGGCAATGATACCCATGACGTCACCGGAGTGAATCGGCGAGCCGTCGGAGGCGCTGGAATCGCGCACGGCACGGGTGACCTCGCCATCGCGAACCTCACTGATGGCGTCGACCATAGCGGCGACGGCATCCTCAAGCTCGGAATCGGGTAGGACCGCGAACAGCGCGGAGAAGGCCTGCGGAACGGTCTTGGTGGGAACGACGGCGACCTTCTTGTCGGTGCAGGCTGAAGCAGCGGCCTCGGCGGCCATGCGGATGTTGCCGTTGTTGGGCAGGATGATGACCGAGGTCGCGTTGACCTGGTCGACGGCGCCCAGCAGGTCTGCAGTCGAAGGGTTCATGGTCTGGCCACCCGAGACGATCACGTCAACGCCGAGAGACTTGAGGATGTCTGCCTCGCCGGAACCGGCGGCAACGGCGACAAAGCCCAGGGCCTTCGCGGGCTCGGCGGCCTTTTCCTGGTCCTCGTGGATCTTGGCAGTACGGTCGTGGGCCTCCATCTCCATGTTATGGATAAAGACTTCGTAGATCTGACCAAGCTGCAGCATGTGCTCGAGCACCAAGTTGGGGGTGTTGGAGTGCACGTGAATCTTGTAATCGGGGTAAGCACCCACGAGCAGCTCGCAGTCGCCCATGGAACCCAGGAACTTGAGGCACTCGTCCTCGTCAAAGGGAGCGTCGGCCTTAAAGAGGAACTCGTTGCAGTAGCGGAATTCCGAGCCCTCCCAGTCGTCGTTGGCCTCGATCTCAACACGACCAAGGGCCGCGTCGCGGGCAGAGCAGGCGGAATCAAACGTGGCGGAGAAATCCTCGACAACGGTGCTGCGGCCAAGAGCGGCGGCAACAAAGTTCTCAAGGAAAATAGCAAAGCCAAAGGCGCCGGAGTCGACCACGCCGTTCTCCTTCAGAACGGGCAGCAGGTCGGGCGTGCGGGCGACGGACTGGTAGGCCTCGACGACGATGGCGTCGAGCGCGTCCTCGGCCGAGAACTTCTTCTTTTCGCACTCGTCGGCCTTGGTCGAGACATCGCGCAACACCGTGAGGATCGTACCCTCGATGGGCTTACGGACGGCCTGGAAGGCAACCTTGACGGCACGACGGAAGGCGAAGGCGATGTTGGCGGACGTAATGGGCTCGTCGGCGGAGACAAGGCCCTCGGCCACGCCGCGCAAGATCTGCGAGGTGATGACGCCGGAGTTGCCGCGGGCGCCCATCAGGGAGCCGTGGGTGATGGCGCCGGCGATGGCCTCCATGTCGGCGTCGGCGGGAAGGGCAGAAAGCTCCTTGGTCACCGAGGCGAGCGTGAGCGACATGTTGGTGCCGGTGTCACCGTCGGGCACGGGAAAGACGTTGAGCTTGTTGATCTCCTCGGCCTTGTCGGAAACGGCAGCCGCAGCGATCGGAAAACAGGTGCGAATGGTCTTTGCAATCATGGGTATTTAAATCTCCGTTTTCGGATGCTAGTTCAGACGGCTCTTGAGCGCGTCGATATGGATGCCGATCTTAAGGCTGGCGGGATCGATCTGGGCGATCTCCTGCAGGGTGAAGGCAACGGAGCTCGAAAGATTGTGGCAGACGGATTTCATGTTGACGCCGTTCTCGAGCACGACGTGAAGATCGACCGTAAGGCCGTTCTCGTCGGCGGAGACAAGCACGCCCTTGCGGAGGCGCTGACCGGCAAGCAGGCGCACGCTCTCGGCGCCTTGGAGCTGCTCAGCCATACCGACGACGCCATAGCACGTCATCGCGGCATAACCGGCAATATCGGCAATAACGTCGTTCGAGACGCTCAGGCTGCCGTTAATGGTCTCAGACACAAGAATCTCCTTATCTGGTGCTCGCGGCACCATGTCGTGGGAGCAATCATTGCAATATTCTACAACGACCGCGCCATGTTGAGGTGGTGGGTCGCGGGATTACATCCTCGACACGAAATGTTGATATGGCAACGTTCGAGTCAAGTGGTCGCGGCATGAAAAAACCCGCCGCATAAGCGACGGGTTTTACAACCTGGCTCCCCGGGTAGGACTCGAACCTACAACAGCGCGGTTAACAGCCGCGTGCT
>CAJMPY010000033.1 GCA_905215385.1 uncultured bacterium
GCGAGCGAGACGATCTTCATGTACTTCTTGTCACGAAGCTCGCGAGCGACGGGCCCGAAGATACGGGTGCCGACAGGCGAACCATCGTTGTTGACGACAACGCAAGCGTTCTCGTCAAAGCGAATGTAGGAGCCATCCTTGCGGCGGATCTCCTTAACGGTGCGAACGACGACGCAACGGACAACGTCCTTCTTCTTGACGTTAGCGCCAGGGGTAGCCTCCTGGACAGCACCGATGAACATATCGCCGATGCCTGCATAACGACGCTTGGAACCGCCAAGCACCTTGATGCAGCGAATCTTGCGAGCGCCGGAGTTGTCGGCGACGTTCAGCATGGTTTGCATCTGAATCATGGTAGATGTTCCTCCGAACTAAGAACCGAAGAGAGGTGCGCAGCCTTTACGCGGCCCGTGGTATGCAAGCCAGGCATACGCACATCTTCGGAAACGTACAAGTCGTAAGAGCGACTGCTTATTTAGCGCGCTCGACGACCTCGATGAGGCGCCAACGCTTCATCTTGGACATAGGACGGGTCTCCATAACGCGGACGGTGTCGCCCACGCCAGCCGTGCACTCCTCGTCGTGAGCATGCAGCTTCTTGGAGCTGGTCATCATCTTGCCGTACTTGGGGTGACGCTTGCGCTCGGTGACGGTGACAACGATGGTCTTGGCACCGGAGACGGAGGTAACGACACCCGTACGGACCTTACGCGAGTTACGCGAATCAGTCATGTTCTCTCCTTAGGTCCTACTCGGCGACAGCGGACTTCTCCGCTGCGATCTCGCGGGCGCGCTGCTCCGTGAGGACGCGAGCGATGTCCTTCTTCACGGTGTTGACGCGAGCGGTGTTGTCCAGCTGGCTGGTGGCCATCTGGAAACGAAGGTTAAAGAGCTCGGCGCGCATTTCCTTCAGCTTCTCAACGAGCTGAGCGTCCGAGAGCTCACGAATCTCTGCGGGCTTCATTAGTTCTCCTCCTTGGCGGCGGCGGCGTCCTCAGCAGCCCACTTGGCCTCGAGAGCGGCCTCCTCAGCCATTTCCTTCTCGATGCGCTGCTCAGCGTTCTTGGCAACCACAATCTTAGTCTTGATGGGGAGCTTGTGCTGAGCAAGACGCAGAGCCTCGCGAGCGACCTCCTCGGGAACACCCTTGACCTCGAACATGATGCGGCCGGGCTTGACGACGGCCACCCACTCCTCGGGGTTACCCTTACCAGAACCCATGCGAGTCTCGGCAGGCTTCTTGGTGATGGGCTTATCGGGGAAGATCGTGATGTAGACACGACCGCCACGCTTCATGTAGCGGGTCATGGCAATACGAGCGGCCTCGATCTGACGGTTGGTGATCCAATGGGCCTCGAGAGCCTGGATACCAAACTCGCCGAAATGCAGCTCGGTATTACCCTTGGCCTGGCCCTTCATGGAGCCACGCTGCACCTTGCGGTGAAGAATACGCTTAGGGGCAAGCACTACTGACCCCTCCTCTCGGAGTTACGACGACGAGGACGGGAAGAGCCCTCGAGTGCAGGGTTGGGAACGGGCTGGCCCGGGAGCTTCTCGCCCAGGTAGATCCAGACCTTCACGCCGCAAGCGCCCATGGTGGTGCTGGCGACAGCCGTGCCGTAGTCGATCTTGGCACGGAGGGTGTGCAGAGGCACGCGACCCTCACGGTACCACTCACGACGGCCCATCTCGGCACCGCCGAGACGACCGGAGCACTGGATACGGATGCCCTTGGCGCCGGCCTTGCGGGCGGACTGGACAGCCTTGCGCATAGCGCGACGGAAGGCAACGCGGCCCTCGAGCTGCTCGGCGATGGACTGAGCAACGAGGTTGGCGTCGAGCTCGGGGCGCTTGATCTCGACAACGTCGACGGAGAGCTGGCCCTTGGAGACGCCAGCGACCTTCTCGAGCTCAGTGCGAAGGGTATCGATCTCGGCACCCTTCTTACCGATGACAACGCCGGGGCGAGCGGTGAGGATGATGACCTTCACCTTGTCGCCAGCGCGCTCGATCTCGACGCGGGAGACAGCTGCGCGGGAAAGACGCTTCTCGAGGTACTTGCGGATCTCGAGATCGTTACCGAGGGTCTTAGCGTAATCCTTCTCTGCGAACCAGCGGGAGCGCCAGTTCTCGGTAATGCCAAGACGGAAGCCGGTGGGGTAGACTTTCTGACCCATACAGCTTTACGCCTCCTTTCGAGGAGCAACGACGACGGTGATGTGGGAAGTACGCTTCAGAATGCGAGAAGCGGAACCCTTGGCGCGGGGACGGATGCGCTTAAGCGTCGGACCCTCGTCAACATAGGCAGCGGCGACAACCAGGTTGTCGGCACGCAGACCGTTGTTGTTCTCGGCGTTCGCAACGGCGGAACGGAGAACCTTCTCGACATCCACGGCGACGGCGCGGTCGCAGAAGTGGAGGATGTCGAAGGCCTGAGCGACAGGCTTGCGGCGGATCAGATCGACCACCAGGCGGGCCTTGCTGGGGGAAACACGCACGTACTTAGCGACGGCGCGAACCTCGGTGGCCTCAGTTTCAATAGACTTAGTTGCCATTTACGGTTAACCCCCTATTTGGCCTTGTGGCCACGGAACGTACGAGTCGGCGCGAACTCGCCGAGCTTGTGACCAACCATGGACTCGGTAACATACACGGGCACATGCTTGCGGCCGTCGTGGACGGCGATGGTGTGACCAACCATCTCGGGGAAGATGGTGGACGCGCGGGACCAGGTCTTCACGACGTCCTTCTTGCCAGCCTCGTTCATCGCGGTGATACGCGAGAGAAGGCGAGTCTCCACGAACGGGCCCTTTTTGAGACTTCTGCTCATAAGTGCTTTCTCCTAAAACTCGGTATCCGAAATTACTTCTTACGGCGACGAATGATGTGCTGGTTCGAGACCTTCTTCTTCTTGCGCGTACGAAGGCCCTTCGTCGGCTTACCCCAGGGGGTAACAGAGGGACGACCAGAGGTGTGGTTCTTGCCCTCGCCACCGCCGTGCGGGTGGTCGACAGGGTTCATGACGGTACCGCGGACGGTCGGGCGCACGTTCATGTGACGCTTACGGCCGGCCTTGCCGATGACGATGTTGGCGTGATCGGCGTTGCCGACCTCACCGACGGTGGCGCGGCAGGTAACGAGGATGCGGCGCATCTCGGAGGAAGGCATACGGACGATAGCGTACTTGCCCTCCTTACCCATCAGCTGGCAGGAGTTACCGGCGGAACGGGCGATAGCAGCGCCCTTGCCCGGCTGGAACTCGACGGCGTGGATGAGCGTACCGACGGGGATGTCGGCGAGGGGCAGAGCGTTGCCCGGCTTGATGTCGGCGTCAGAACCGGACATGATGGTCTGACCGACCTCGAGGCCCTTGGGGGCCAGGATGTAGCGCTTCTCACCGTCAGCGTAGTGCAGCAGAGCGATGCGAGCGGAACGGTTCGGATCGTACTCGATCGTGGCAACCTTGGCGGGCACGCCGTCCTTGTTGCGCTTGAAGTCGATCACGCGGTAACGACGCTTCACGCCGCCGCCCTGGTGGCGGGTGGTGATACGGCCGTTGTTGTTACGACCGGCCTTCTTGGGCAGGGGCTCGAGAAGAGACTTCTCGGGCTTGGTGCAGGTGATCTCGGAGAAGTCGGAGATCGTCTGCCAACGCCTACCAGCGGAGGTCGGCTTAAGGTGCTTTACAGCCATTACAATCCCTTTCAATAGGAATCCGTTAGCCATCGCAGACAGGGATTCGAGGTTCTGCCTCGGGTGCGATGACACCGGACGTATACACGGTTCCGGGCGTGTCCATTTTATACGCCCAAAACCTTGAGCTCCCGCCTCCCCTATTTGGGAGGCATGAGCTCACTCAACAGCAGCGAGTCTTAGGCCTGGTTGCCAAAGACCTCGATGGTGTCGCCCTCGGCCAGCGTGACGATGGCCTTCTTCCAAGAACGGGTCTTGCCGGCGACATAGCGCACGCGCTTGGTCTTGGGCTTGACCGTCAGGGTGTTCACGCGAACGACCTTGACGCCGAAGATCTCCTCGACAGCGTCCTTGATCTGATACTTGTTAGCATCCTTGGCGACCTCGAACGTGTACTTGTTCAGCTCCATGCCGGAGAAGGAACGCTCGGACACGATCGGACGGATGATGATCTCGTGGGCGGTCATTTATGCAAGCACCTCCCCGAAGTGAGCGGCGATGTCGGCGGGCATCAGCACAGCGTTGTTGTTGACGAGATCGTAGGTGTTGGCCTCGTCAGCGGTGATGATGAACGTCTTGGGAATGTTGCGGAACGACAGGTAGGCGTTGACGTCCTCATCGCGAACGATGATGGTCAGACGCTTGCCCTCAAGGCCGAGAGCCTTGAGCATGGCGACAGCAGCCTTGGTGGAAGGCTTCTCGAAGCCGTAGTCGTCGACGAGCACGAGCTCGCCATCGGCCAGCTTGGCGGACAGCGCGGAGCGCATAGCCAGCTTGACCTCCTTGTTGTTCATACGCTTAGCGTAGGAACGGGGCTTGGGGGCGAAGACAACGCCACCGTGACGCCACTGGGCAGCACGGATGGAACCCTGGCGGGCACGGCCGGTGCCCTTCTGACGCCAAGGCTTCTTGCCGCCACCGGAAACCTCAGAGCGACCCTTAGCAGACTGGGTGCCCTGACGCCAAGAGGCCATCTGGCACTTGACGATGTGGTGCATAACGTGGATGTTCGGCTCGATGCCGTACACCTCAGCGGCGAGCTCGGCCTCGGCGACCTTCTTGCCCTCGCTGTTCTTTACTTCAAACTTTGCCATTTAAGTGTTCTCCTTGGTATGACGCTGGGCTAAATGGGCTGGGCCCTTAGGCCATACGGATGGCGACGAGACCATTCTTGGCACCCGGGACAGCGCCCTTGACCAAGATGAGGTTCTGCTCGGCATCGATGCGGACAACGGAAAGGTTCTTGACGGTAACGCGCTCGTTACCCATGTGACCGGCCATCTTGACGCCCTTGAGGACGCGCGCAGGATAGGCGCACTGACCGATAGAACCGGGGTGACGCTGGAAGTGAGAACCATGCGTCATAGGACCGCGGCGCTGACCCCAGCGCTTGATGCGACCCTGGAAGCCCTTACCCTTGGAGGTACCGATGACGTCGACCTTCTCGACATCAGCGAAATCAGCGACGGTGACGACCTCGCCGACCTTGTGCTCCTCGCCGTTCTCGACGCGGACCTCACGAAGGAAGCGGACAGGCTCGACGCCAGCCTTGGCGAAGTGACCAGCCATGGGCTTGTTCACGTTCTTGGCCTTGATGTCGCCGAAACCGATCTGGACGGCGTCATAGCCGTCGGTTGCCTGAGTTTTAACCTGCGAGACAGCGCAGGGGCCAGCCTGGATGACCGTGACGGGAACGACGTTATCGTCCTCGTCCCAAACCTGGGTCATGCCAATCTTGCGGCCGAGAATCATGCTGATCAAGATATGATCCCAACTCTCGCGTGGTCTTGGGACAATGCGTACACCACCGAGCGTACGCCCCTAGAGGACCACTACTTACACGACGTGCTCCCCAGCCTTGTATTTCGCCCGGACTACCTGACAACCCTATTAAGCAGGCATTTTGTCCAGCCAGAATACTCCCCTGGTTTCACACAGCTGTTTAGTATACACGGCTGCGGGCGTATCCATCGAGATTCATATTTCACTCACATTGTTTACGCAGGTAAAGTGCGTGGATGGCTCCCGAGCACGGCGGAGGGCCGGAGAAATATATTAAGGTCCCTGCTCTACAGTCCTGCGCAAGACGGAGAGCACATTAAGTGCTCTCCTTTGCGTGCGGAACTCGCGATGACCTTAATATATTTCTCCGGCCCTCCGCCGTGCTCGGGAGACGACACGTTGATGTCTGCTTAACTCTGCTCGCTCAGGCTAATGACTTTGTTGGGGGTCCACTATTTGCTGGAGGGTGAACTTGCATTGCATTGGCTCGCCCTCTACTTGTGGCTCCGCCTCATCAAAATCGAAAATCATAATGGCGCAGTTGGGGAGTTTTGTTGGGAGCTCGAAGCCCTCTGGGGCTGCAGCTTTGATGAATTGGCGGCTGGCGCTGCCGTGGCTTACTGCTAGGAGGGTTTCGATGCCCTCGGCGTCCATGAGATTGGTGAGGGTGCCCACCATGCGCTCCTGCAGGGCATGGCTTCCTTCTCCGCCAAATGGGATCAGGTCCTCGCCGGGGTCCCAGACGTCGGTGGGTAGGGCGTCGTGGGGGCCTTCTTCGAAGGTGCCGTAGCTGCGCTCGATGATGCCTTCGCAGGGCTCGACTGCTGCATCCCGGCCGAGGAGTTCGGTTGCGACGAGACTTGCCGTGTCCATGGCTCGGCCTAAGGGCGAAGAGACCACTTTGTCGGGAACGACGTTGTGGGCTTTGAGCCACGCGGCTGCCATCCCGGCTTGCTGACGACCCAGGTCGGTCAGCGGTGAATCGCAGCGGCCCTGGACCAGCTTTTTGACGTTGAACTCCGTCTGACCGTGGCGGAGTAGATACAGCTTCTTCATGCTCTCCCCTTCTGCATAACCTGCTTTGCCGGCACAGCCTTACTCGTGGGTATGCCCTACGTAGTCTTCGTCGATCGTGATCTTGGCAATCGACTTGGGATATTCCGATTCGACCCGTTGTGTCAGCGCGTGCTTTAAGTCTTCGGCACTCATCTGCAGATCCGAGGGACGCACGCAGTCAAAGATCACGTTGGTGTGCGTGGGGCCCGGAACACAGCGTAGGTCGTGGATCGAGAGGCGGCTATCAATCTCTTGAGCCATAGCGTTGATGCGCAGACGCATGCTCGCCACCTTTGGATCGTCGGTCACGATGGGATCGTAATGGAGCGTGACGATCATGCCGTCTTCGACCCTAAACGACTGCTCGATGTTATCGAGCGTGTCGTGACTTTCCAGCGGGCTGGCCTCGGCTGCCATCTCGGCGTGAGCGCTTGCGAACTTCCTGCCCGGGCCGTAGTCGTGAACCATCAAATCGTGAACGCCCAAAACGCCGGGGTAGCTCATGATCTTGTCTCGAATGTACTTGACCAGCTTTGGATCGGGTGCCTGGCCCAAAAGCGGGCTCACCGTATCCTGGATGAGCTCAAAGCCGCTCCAGCCAATATAGGCGCCAACGGCAAGGCCGACCCATGCGTCAAGATTGATGTGCGTCACCTGCGAAACAATTGCGCACGCCAGCACAGCACCCGTAGCTAGGACATCGTTCTTTGAGTCCTGAGCGGTCGCATGCAGCGTCTCGGACTCAATGCGATCGCCGAGCTTTTGGTTGAGGGCCGCCATCCAGAGCTTAACAATCATCGAAAGCACCAAGACTGCCACCAGGGCAAGCGAGAACTCGACAGGTTCGGGGTGGATGATGCGCTCAACCGAGGACTTCACCAGCTCAACGCCAATCAGCAGCACGAGCGCCGCCACGACCAGACCCGAGAGATACTCGTAGCGGCCATGTCCGTAAGGATGCTCGGGGTCGGCCGGCTTGCCCGCCAGCTTAAAGCCAAGCACGCTCACGATGTTCGAGCTGGCATCGGACAGGTTGTTCATGGCGTCCGCCACAATCGAAACCGATCCCGACAGCACGCCAATTGCACCCTTCGCAGCGCAAAGCGCAACATTGGCGAGAATACACACTATGCCCGTCAACGTTCCCACGCGCGCACGGTCGCCCTGCGCACGACGAACAATCCACTCGACCATCCTCATCAGTCCCCACGGTACTACCTATATATCTATTGCTCAAACGGATTGTAGTGTAGCCACTTTGTCCTCCAGATACAAAAAAGCCGCAGCCCACACGGGCCGCAGCCTTGGAATATGACAAAGGAATCGTCCTTTTGTCGCACAGATTTATGCGCTTGCTTCAGCAGCGCTCGCCACTGTTTCGAGCGAATCAGCTTCGTCTTCTGCCGCCTGCACCTTTGTCGGCACCACGCCAAAGCAGTAGCTCAGCGCCGCAGACACCGCAAATGCTGCGCCGCCGGCAGCGCAGCACCACAGCAGATTCGAGATGCCGCCCGTGGCAAAGCCAATGACCATAAGAACATTCGTCATACCGATAGTATAAGCCGTAACGTGGCCTACGGCCGCAACAAGGCCTCCGACGGCGCCGCCAACGGCCATGCACGTCAGACACCTGCCATATTTAAAGCCGCATCCGTACAGCGCTGGCTCGCTTACGCCGCCAAGAATACCCGAGATTGAATAGCCCAGCATGAGCGCCTTCTCGTCCTTATCCGCAACGCGGAGCGACGCGCCAAAGGGCATACCCCAAACGGCGAACGTCGCCATCGTCGCAGCGATCAGAATGCACGAATCCGTTCCCACACTCATAAACTGCGCATAGGCGAGCGATAGGACAACGTTGCTGACACCCGCGATCTTAAGAAACTCCCAACCCGCGGCAAGCCCCATAAGCGTGAGCAGCGACACGATGCCACCGGAATTGCCAAGCATAAACATAAGCTGTCCCAACAGCATGCCCAGATAGCTGCCCGCCGGCGCCGTAATACACAGCGAGACCGGAACCATGACGAGCATGGTTGCAAACGGAACAAACGAAAACGCCACGGCCTTAGGGATAACGCGCTGGAAGAAACACTCCACTCGCCATAGCACGGGTACCGAGATGAGAACCGGAATAACAGTCGTTGTGTAATCGTTGACCGGCGCGGGAAGCAGACCATACACGAAAGTCATCGATGCCCCCGTCGTCGATGCGGCATCGACGAGCTTAAGCAGATCGGGCGCAATCAATACGCCGCCCAGCATCATGCCCAGCTGCTCCGAGCAACCGAGCTGGCGGGCGGCCGCCCAACCAAGATAAATGGGCAAAAAGTAGTAGCCGGCGTTATAGAGCCAACTGTAGAACAGGCGATAGATTTCGGAATCGGCAGACCACAGGCCCAGCATGCCTTCGCCCATAATGACGGCGGCGGTGCGGAACAACGCCGCGCAAACAATAAACGGCAGCGCCGACATCATGCTTTTGGACAGATAGTCCACCACGGCCATGGCGTTTGATGAAACCGTCGTTGTAAACGAGGTGTTAGAAACTTGTGACATGGAACGCCTTTCCCAATGTGACATGCGGGCTGTCCCTTTGTCACATCGTGCGGTACTGACCGATTGCGCGGTACTTTTCGTAGCGGAGGTTTGTGAGGGTCGCGTCGTCGAGCTGCTCAAGCGTATCGAAGGCATCAAATGCCGAGGACATGACGACACCGGCGATCTCCTCATGCGACAGGCCCCTATCGTCAACAATGCCGTCGATGATGCCGAGCGCCAACAGATCGGGGGCCGTGAGCTTAAGCGCCTCAGCGGCCTCATTCGCGCGCTCGGTATCCTTCCACAGGATCGACGCACAGGCCTCGGGGCTCACGACCGAATAGGCCGAGCTCGAGAGCATCAGGATGCGGTCGGCCACGGACAGCGCCAGCGCGCCACCAGAGCCGCCCTCGCCTGTCACCACCGAGACAATCGGCGTCTTAAGGCCGCTCATCTTCATGAGATTCTGGGCAATCGCCTCGCCCTGGCCGCGCTCCTCGGCACCGATGCCGCAAAACGCGCCCGAAGTATCAACCAGGCACAGAACCGGCCGACCAAACTTTTCGGCCTGGTGCATCAGGCGACGTGCCTTGCGGTAGCCCTCGGGATGTGCCATACCAAAGTTGCGACGCATGCGCTCTTTGGTCGTGGTACCGCGCTCGATGGCGATGACCGTTACGGGGCGTCCGTCTTTCCAGCCAATGCCAGCCACCACAGCGGCGTCGTCGCCAAAGTAGCGGTCGCCGTGCAGCTCTACGAATCCGTCGAGACCCAACGAGATCATCTCGCCTGCCGTGGCGCGGTTCGCCGAGCGAGTCTGTTTGACGATTTCGAGCGCGCTTTTTGGTGCGGCCGAGCGCTTAAACAAGTGTCCCAGCTTTTTGTCGCGACGACCCGTATGCACGATCTCATGCGGTGCCCCCAGGCCGGGCGCGTGCCCTTCGTGCAGCGCCAGCAGCTCGCCTACCGTGAGCGCAATCTCACCACGCGGAACAACGGCATCGCAAAAGCCGTGCTCCAGCAAAAACTCGGAACGCTGGAATCCCTTGGGCAGACGCTTGTGCATGTTCTGCTCGATCACGCGCGGGCCGGCAAATGCCGTCAGGGCATCGGGCTCGGCCAGGATAATGTCGCCCTCCATGGCAAAGCTCGCGGTTACACCTCCGGTCGTGGGATCGGTGAGCACCGTGATATACAGGCCGCCCGCCTCGCTGTGGCGCCTAACCGCTGCAGAAATCTTGGCCATCTGCATGAGCGAGGTCACGCCCTCCTGCATGCGGGCGCCGCCCGATACGGTAAAGCCAACGACCGGCAGCCCCAACTCGGCCGCGCGCTCAAAGACACGACAGATCTTCTCGCCCACCACGGAGCCCATTGAGCCCATCATAAAGTTGGCATCCATAAAGAAGAGCGCGGTATCGCAGCCGCAGATTTTGCCCCTGCCGCACACAACGGCATCGCGCTCGCCCGAACGCTCGCTCACGCTCTTAAGCTTGTCGGCATAACCGGGAAACGAGAGGAAGTCCTTCGACGCCAGATTGGCATCCCATTCCTCAAAGGTACCCGCGTCGACCGTCATGCGCATGCGCGCGCGACCGCTCACGCGAAAGTGTTTGCCGCAACGAGGGCAGACCTCGAGGTTGTCGTGCAGGCGCGCCTCATCGATCACACGGCGGCACTCCGGGCATTTGACAAACACGTGGCGCGCGGGGAACTCGGCGCACGACTCGGTTATCGGCCCCTCAAGGACATTGACCGTCTTCGCTTTTCTATTCATCAGCATAGAGATGCCCCATCAGATCGGTGTGATACATGCCCGACAAAAACTCGTCGTTTGCCAGCACGTCGAGCTGAAGCTCGCTATTTTCGCTCACGCCCTCAATCACGAGCTCGCCCAGGGCCGAGCGCATCTTGCGAATGGCACCGTCACGCGTGGGCGCGCACACGATGAGCTTGCCGAGCATGGAGTCGTAGTACGGCGGAACTTTCGCTCCGGTAAACATGGCGGAATCCCAGCGCACGCGCGGACCACCCGGCACACGCAACGCGGTGACCGTTCCACATGACGGTAGAAAGTCCGGCGTTTCGGCATTGATGCGGCACTCCATGGCGTGGTTGCGGACCGGTACGTCCTCCTGCTCAAAGGGCAGAGGCTGGCCGGCAGCCACGCGCAGCTGCCACTTAACCAGGTCGGTATCGGTCACAAACTCCGTAACCGGATGCTCCACCTGCAAGCGCGTGTTCATTTCCATAAAGTAGAAATTGCCGTCATCTGAGTACAAAAACTCGATGGTGCCAGCGCCCTCATAGCCAACGGCACGAGCCAGGTCGCGCGCGGCCTTGTGCATGCGCGCGCGAATATCATCGCGTCCGTCGAGGCACGGCGCGGGGCTCTCCTCGATCAGCTTTTGGTTGCGGCGCTGCACCGAGCACTCGCGCTCGCCGAGCGAAAACACATGGCCCTGCTTATCGGCCATAATCTGTACCTCAACGTGATGCGCCGGCGCAACGAACTTCTCCATGTAGCACTCGCCGTCGCCAAAAACGGCCTCACCCTCGGCACGCGCCTCGATGAACGCCTTTGCCGCATCTTCCACGCGCTCGACCTTGCGAATACCGCGACCGCCGCCGCCCGCGCGCGCCTTAATAAGCACGGGGCAGCCGATGCGCTCGGCCTCGGCCGTTGCTTCCTCGGGGCTTTTGAGCAAATCGCAGCCCGGCACGATGGGCACGCCCGCAGCAGCGGCCGTTCGGCGTGCGGCGTCCTTGTCGCCCATGCTGTCGATCACCTCGGCCGAAGGACCGACAAACGCCAGACCGAACTTGTCGCAGTCGCGCACGAAGCTCGCCTTCTCGGAGAAAAAGCCATAGCCGGGATGAATTGCCTTAGCTCCCGACTTTACGGCACAGGTGAGCACGGCATCGTCGTTGAGGTAGCTCTCGGCAAGACGCGGGCCGCCGATGCAATACGCCTCGTCGGCAAGCTGCACGTGCAGCGCGTCCGCATCGGCCGTGGAATAAACGGCGACGGTCTTGATGCCCATATCGCGGCACGCGCGGATAACACGGACCGCGACTTCGCCGCGGTTGGCGATGAGCACTTTGTCGAACATGAAGCCTTCCTTAACTTTCGTGCACGAGTGCAAAAGACATATCGGCGCGGCAGCAAACCTCACCGTTGACGCTCGCAGTACCCGTCGCAAAGCGGAACGGCCCGCGCGCACGCGTGATGGAGCACACTAGATCCACCGTGTCGCCCGGGCGCACCGGACGCTTAAAGCGCACCTTGTCCAGACTCGTGTAGAACGGCGTCGCGCCGCGCGCCTCCTCATCGCCCATCAGCAGCACGCAGCAGTTCTGGGCGAGCATCTCGCACTGAATCACGCCGGGAACGACCGGGTTTCCCGGAAAATGTCCCTGCAAAAAGTACTCGTCGCCTGTAATCGTGATCTTGCCGTGGGCCTCGTCGCCCACCAGCTCGGCTTCGTCGAGCAAAAGCATCGGCTCGCGATGCGGTAACAGCTTCTTGAGCTCTTCTTTGTTCATGGATATCACCTATCCGATCCTCATGAGGCAGCTGCCAAACTCCACGAGGTCGCCGTCGGCCACGCAGATCTCGAGCACCTCACCGTCTGCCTCGGCCGTCACCTCGTTGAGAACCTTCATGGCCTCGATGATGCAGAGGGTCTCGCCGGCCTTGACCTTGGAGCCCACGCGCACAAACGGCTCGTCGCCCGGCGCAGGGGCAGCATAGAAGACGCCCACCATGGGAGCAGTCACCTCGGTGCCCTTGGGCTCCGGCGCGGCGGCAGGTGTCTGCGTGGCGGGTTCCGGTGCGGCAGGCGCGACTGTGGGAGCTGCAACTTGAGCGGCCACGGCACCCGGCATAGGCATGGGCACGGCAACCGGCTGCGCCACACTCGCGCGCTCGAGTTCGACCGCGGTGCCATCGGGCTCCTCAACGCGTACGCGCGTGAGGCCGCGGTCCTCCATCACATCGGCTATCTCGGCAAGTCTTTTGGAATCCATGCTCTAGCTCCTCGTATATCTACGCAGCGCGATGGCGGCGTTGTGCCCGCCAAAGCCCAGGTTGGTCGAAAGCGCCCAGGTAAGGTCGGCGCGAACCGCGCGATTGGGCGTGTAATCAAGATCGCAGGCGGAATCGGGCGTGTGGTAGTTAATGGTCGGCGGCACCACGCCCTGCTCGAGTGCCATGGCGCAGGCCATGACCTCGATGGCCCCCGTGGCACCGATCATGTGCCCCGTCATCGACTTGGTCGACGAGACATGTGCGGCGCGCGCCGCGTCCTCGCCGAGCGCTCGCTTAATGCCCGCCGTCTCGGACGAATCATTAAGCTTGGTCGAGGTGCCGTGGGCATTGATGTAGAGGCCCTCGGAAGGCTTGACGTCGCCCTCGGCCACCGCCAGCGATATCGCGCGGGCAATGCCGGCGGCCTCGGGATCGGGACTCGTGATGTGATAAGCATCATCGGTGTTGCCGTAGCCCACGACCTCGGCATAAATGTGCGCACCGCGCGCCTGCGCATGTTCCATGCTCTCGAGTACCAGCACGCAGGCGCCCTCGCCCATCACAAAGCCGTCGCGGTCTGCATCGAACGGACGGCAGGCCGTCGCGGGATCGGGGTTGGTGGTCAATGCGCGGCAGGACGTAAAGCCTGCAACGGCATCGGGGATAATGGCCGCCTCGGCGCCGCCCGCGAGGATCGCGTCGGCATAGCCGTGCTTGATGGCGCGAAACGCCTCACCCACCGCATGGGCAGAAGTCGCGCAGGCAGTCACGACGGGTAGGGTCGGGCCCTTTGCCTTATGGCGAATCGCGATGTTGCCCGAAGCCATGTTGGGAATCATCATCGCGATCATGTAAGGCGATGCGCGACGAGGCCCCCGATCGGCGATCGCGTGGACGTTGTCGACGAGTGTCTGCATGCCGCCCACACCCGAGCCCACGTAGACGCCCAGGCGCTCTCGATCGATGGCGCCTTCGACATCAAAGCCCGCATCGTGCATGGCCTCGTCCGAAGCCGCCATCGCAAACTGAACGCAGGGGTCGAGATGCTTGGCGTCACGCTTGCCAAAGTACTCGTTGCCGTCAAAGCCCTTGACCTCGGCCGCCACCTTGACAGCAAACGCATCCGTATCGAAGTGCGTAATCGGGCCGATACCGCACGTGCCGGCGCACATAGCCGCCCAGGTGGCAAGCGCGGTGTTGCCGAGCGGCGATACGGCACCTATGCCGGTGATTGCAACTCTCTGTTCCATCATGGTCTCCTCATCCAAGCCGTTCTTCGGCCCTGGTTTCTACATCGCCATTCCGCCGTCAACGCGTACAACCTCGCCCGTAATGTAGGAAGCCGCATCGCTCGCCAGAAAGCGCACCACGCCGGCCACTTCCTCGGGGCGCGCCATGCGCTTTAGGGGAATCTGCTCCTCGGTTGCCGCGCGAACCTTCTCCGAGAGCTTTGACGTCATATCCGTCTCGACAAACCCCGGGGCGACCGCGTTCACTCGTACGCCGCGGGGCGCAAGCTCGCGCGCCACCGCCTTGGTAAGCCCTATCACGCCCGCCTTGGAGGCAGCGTAGTTGGCCTGCCCGGCATTGCCCATCAGGCCCACAACCGAGCTCATGTTGATGACGCAACCGCCGCGCTGGCGCATAAAGGTCTTGGCGAGCGCGCGCGTCGTATTGAACGTGCCCTTGAGATTGACATCGAGCACGCGGTCGAAGGCATCGTCGCCCATACGCATGAGCAGGCCGTCGCGCGTGATGCCGGCGTTGTTGACGAGCGCCCAAATGGAGCCAAAGTCGTTGAGGACCGTCTCCACGCACGTGTTGACGGCGGCGGGATCGGCCACGTCACATTGATATGCGCGCGCCGTGGCGCCAGCCGCCTCGCAGGCCTCGCACGCCTCGCGCGCCGCATCGACGCTGCCGGCATAGACGACGGCGATATCAAAGCCGTCCTCCGCCAGACCGACAGCGCAGGCGCGGCCGATACCCCGCGAGCCGCCCGTGACCAGTACCACGCGACGTGAGTCGTTGCGCTCGAGCGCGCCGTTGTTCAAGTTGCCCATGTCATTCCTTTCGGGTTGCAGCCCTGTGGACTATGCGAGCTCGTCGGCAATAGCTGCGACCTGCTCAGCCGTTTCGCACGAATACACGCGAACGTCGCTCAGCGTACGCTTGACCAGGCCCGACAGCGTTTTGCCGGGGCCGACTTCAATAAACGTGTCGATGCCTTGACCCTGCAGAGCATGCAGCGTGTCGACCCAGCGCACGGCATGACTCACCTGATTGGCCAGCACCTCCGATGCCGTCTGCGGGTCGGCCGGATAGGGTGCCGCCGTCATGTTTGCCATGACCGGAATTAGCAGCGAAGACGGAGCGTGGCCGTCTTGGATATACGTCGCCAGCCCCTCAGTCGCCTCTGCCATATAGGGGCTATGAAATGCACCCGACACCGCGACTTTCATAGCGCGGCCGCCAGCCTCTTTTACTAGGACGTCGAGCTCCTGCAGCGCCTCGGGCGCTCCGGCCACAACCGTCTGCTGCGGACTGTTGTAGTTGACTGGCCAGCAGTCCTCACCGGCCTGTTTTGCCAGGCCCTCGACTTGCACCGCATCGAGCTTGATGACGGCGCGCATGCCGCCCGGATGGCGCTCGGCAGCCGCGGCCATCAGCGCCGCGCGCTCGCACACGAGCTCAAAGCCCGCTCGCGTATCGAATACCCCCGCAAAGGTGAGCGCGGCGACCTCGCCCAGCGAGAATCCCGCACAGGCGGCAGGCACCACGCCGCGCTCACGCAGGGCGATAGCCGCTGCCAGGTCGTGAACGAACACGCACGGCTGCGTGTTCTCGGTCTGCGAGAGCTCCTCCCTGGAGGCGCTCCGGCACTGCTCGCTGGTCCCCGGGCGCACCTCGTCGGCAATGGCGAACACCTCGGCGGCCGCCGGCGATGCCTCGATCAGGTCGACGCCCATCGCGGGGTGTTGGGCACCCTGGCCGGCAAACAGAAACGCTACGCTACCCATGCGGACGCACCCTTCAGGACGCGCACGGCGCCATCGACCAGATCGTCAACGATTTCACGCGCGCTCTGGCGTTCGTTGACCATTCCGGCAATCTGTCCGCACAAATACGAACCCTCTTCGTAATTACCGTCCTTTGCGGCTTTACGAAGCGCGCCCGTGCCCATGGCCCCGAGCTCCTCGGGGCTTGCGCCAGCCGCCTCGTTCTTGGCATACGCGTTGGTGAAGGGACTCTTGAGGGCGCGAACCGGATGTCCCGTCGAGCGACCGGTCGCACGCGTCGACGTGTCGCCTGCCTTGAGCACCAACTCTTTGTACTGTTCGGATACGGTGCACTCGTTTGCGACCAGAAAGCGTGTTCCCACCTGGACTCCGGCAGCGCCGAGCATAAAGGCGGCCGCTACACCGCGGCCATCGGCGATGCCGCCAGCCGCAACCACGGGAATATCGACCGCATCGACAACCTGCGGCACCAGTGCCATCGTCGAGGTCTCGCCAATATGGCCGCCTGATTCGGTACCCTCGGCAACCACGGCAGTGGCTCCACGACGCGCCACGAGGCGCGCCAGCGCCACCGAGGCAACGACCGGGATGACCTTGATGCCCGCCTCGTTCCACGCCTTCATGTACTTGGTGGGATTGCCGGCACCCGTCACGACGACCGGCACCCGCTCGTCAATCACGACCCGCGCGACCTCGTCGGCAAACGGGCTCATGAGCATGACGTTGACGCCAAAGGGCTTATCCGTCCTGGCGCGCAGCTCGTGAATCTGGTCGCGCAGCCAGTTGGCGTCGGCGTTCATGGCCGCGATAATCCCTAAGCCGCCCGCCTCGGACACTGCGGACGCCAGCGAGGCGTCGGCGATCCAGGCCATACCGCCCTGGAACACGGGCTTTTCGATGCCGAGCAGATCGCAGAGAGGAGTCTTGAGCATCTCTACTTCTCCAATGCCGCCTCGACCGTATCGGCGAACTCGCCGACCGTCTTGGGGTTCTCCTCGGTATCGAGCTGGATGCCAAACTCGTCCTCGACGGCGACGAGGATCTCGACGGTGCCCAGGCTGTCGAGACCAATCTCCTCGAGCGTGGACTCGGGCTTCATCTCGACGTCGTCAAGACCGGCGGTCTCGCGGATAACATCGCAAACGCGCTCGAAGGTCTTCTGATCTGCCATGGTAGTTCTCCTTTGTTTGTGCCCTAGGGGCGTTTTTATTTCCTATGTGCGACTACTTCCAACGAAGTAGATAGCCACCTATATCCAGACCGGCGCCAAATCCAACGAGGGTGATGGTGTCGCCCGTGTGAAGTGCACCGGCGTTTGCCAGCCGGTCGAGGGCAAGCGGAATGCATGCGCTCGAAATGTTGCCGGTCTCGCGCAGCGTTCGAACCACGCGCTTGTCTGGCACACCGAGGCGCTTGACCGCCTGACTCAGGATTCGTTCGTTAGCCTGATGGAATACAAAATGGTCGATGTCCTCGACCGAAATGCCCGCATCGCTCGCAAGCTTATGGACCGTGTCGCAAATCGCGTTGACGCCGAACTTGAACACGCGGCGGCCATTCATGGACAGCACGCTCTCGCTATCTGCGGAGGCCTTAAACGGCGAGGTGCCGACCAGACCGGGAACGCACAACGTCTCGACGTCGGGCGCCGTCGAAAGCTCAACGGCAAGGGGGCTGTCTCCCCCAGCCTCAATCACCGCGGCGCCTGCCCCATCGCCAAAGAGCACACAGGTGGCGCGGTCGGTCCAGTCGATCGCGCGCGTCATCTGCTCGGCGGCAACGACAAGCACATGCTTGGCTCGTCCTCGGGCGATATAGCCCTCGGCAACATCGAGCGCAAATACGAAGCCGGCGCAGGCAGCCGAGACATCGAAGGCAGGGCACGTCGCGCCCAGTCGCTCAGCAACGGCACACGCCTCGGCGGGAACAAGGTGGTCACCCGTCGTCGTCGAGCAGACGATCAGATCCAACTGGCTCGCGTCGATTCCGGACACCTGAAGTGCCCGCTCGCTCGCCGCTACGGCAAGGTCGTCAAGTGACTCGGTGGTGCAGACGTGGCGGCTCTTGATACCTGTGCGGGTAAAAATCCACTCATCCGAGGTATCGAGGAACTCGGACAGCTCGTCATTGGAAACACTGCGCTTAGGAAGCGCCGAGCCTGTTCCAAGAATCGTGAAACCCATCACTAACCTCCTTTGAGTTGTTGACGTGTTTACATCGACCATGAGAGGATAGCGCATTTCAGTCGTTGTTAACGTGTTAACATTAAATTGTCCAAATGCGACAAAGGCTTCACATTGTGTCTCTCTCGACACCATTGCGTTATTCACTTATTCATTAAGGAGGTAGCAGCCGTTATGGATGCCAAATTAACGATAGTCGACGTAACCGGATCGACCAACGATGACCTGCTCGAAGCAGGAAAACAGGGAGCGCCGCACGGCACAGGACTTGCCGCCCGGGCTCAGACAGCAGGACGCGGCCGGCGCGGCCACAAGTGGGATTCAACCGCCGGCAACCTATTGCTTTCGATTGTCCTGCGTCCATGCGTTAATCCTGCGAAGTACTCTGGTCTTGCTGCCGTCAGCGGCCTAGCGGTGCTCGAGGCGCTCGAAAAACAGGGTCTTGCAAACGAGATTGGCCTCAAATGGCCCAACGACCTGGTCGCGCGTGGACGCAAACTCGGCGGCATTCTGGTCGAGGCCGCACGCGATAACGAAGGCAAACCTTTCGCCGTCTGTGGCATTGGTGTCAATGTGAACTATGCGCCCCAAGAGGTGCCCGATGGCGGCCTGCCGGCAATCGGTCTCTCGGACCTTAACGAGAACGTTCCAGCTGTCGACATGCTCCTCGATGAGGTCTATCACGCAGTTATAGACGCTATAGATGCCTGGGCAGAACGCCTCAACGCCATGGAAGAAAACACCGGACCGCTCGCGCCCGTCCACGGCGAATATGTCGCTCACCTCAATTGGATTGGAAAGCACGTTATCGCCCGCTCCCCTGCCGGTGACGAGCTGGCGCGAGGCATCTTTAAAACGGTCGATGGCTTTGGTCGTGCGTGCATCGAAACAGAAGACGGCTTGCGATCCTTCCATTTTGAGGAAGCGTCATTGCGCCCCTTGAGTGAGTAGGTCGCCACAGCCAGCCGCTCGGCAGCCTTACCCGGCGATCCAAACCCATCATGCAAAACAAAAGGGCCCCGCTACCGTAACGGCAGCGGGGCCCTTTAAGCTATGAGCGATATCGCTTAGAGCTTGATGTCGATGTCGACGCCAGCGGGGAGGTCGAGACGCATAAGCGAATCAACGGTGCCCGAGGTGGGGTCGAGGATGTCGATGAGGCGCTTGTGGGTGCGCATCTCGAACTGCTCACGGGAGTCCTTGTTCACGTGCGGCGAGCGGATAACCGTGTACAGGTTGCGCTCGGTGGGCAGGGGGACAGGACCGGAAACGCGAGCGCCGGTCTTCTGAGCGGTCTCGACGATGAGCTTCGCGGACTGATCGACGACCTCGTGATCATAGCCCTTGAGGCGAATGCGGATCTTCTGGGTAGCCAACTTAAACCTCCAAAGAGTGCGAGAGATGTTCTCGCAGGATTACGTAACAGGGAGCTCGAACTTAGGCGTTCTTGCTCATGACCTCGTCCACGATGGACTTGGGCGCGGGCTCATAAGAGTCGAACTGCATCGTGTAGGATGCACGGCCCTGGGTCTGGGAGCGAAGGTCGGTAGCGTAACCGAACATCTCGCCCA
>CAJMPY010000034.1 GCA_905215385.1 uncultured bacterium
TCGTTGATGATGCAGGTCTTGCCCTTGATGTCACCGATGATGCCCATGACCTCGGCGGCGTTGTGGCGCGGACGGCCCTTGTGGGCGATGGCCAGGTCGCAGCCGAGCATGTCGGAGAGCTTCTTGGCGGCCTTGGCACGACCCACGTCGGGGGAGACGACAACCAGGTTGTCGGTGTCGAAGTGCATGTCGTTGTAGTACTGGCCAAACAGCGGCAGCGCGGACAGGTGGTTAACCGGGATATCGAAGAAGCCCTGGATCTGACCCTGGTGCAGGTCGAGGGTGATGATGCGGTTGACGCCGGCGCGCTCGAGCAGGTTGGCGACGAGGCGGGCGGTGATGGGCTCGCGCGGGCCGGCCTTGCGGTCCTGGCGGGCATAGCCGTAGTGGGTGATAACGGCGGTGATGGAGCGGGCGGATGCGCGCTTGGCAGCGTCGGTGGCGATGAGCAGCTCCATGAGCATGTCGTTGACGTTGCCGCCGGCCACGGACTGAATCAGGAAGACGTCGGCGCCGCGGACGGTCTCGTCGTAGCGGGCGTAAATCTCACCGTTGGCGAACTGCTTTAGCGTAAGGCCCGAAAGCTCGACCCCAAGGTACTCAGCAATCTTCTGAGCGAGGGGACGGTTGGAGGAACCGGAATACACACGGATGGACTTGCGCATATTCTCCGACTTCTCGGGATCATTAATCGGCATTACCCTTCTCCTTTAATATCGAATGCCATATAGATGCCTTGTTGCATTGTAACCGCGCGGCGGGGCTTATCGGGTCTTGATAACGTCTTTACCGTCAACGGACACGAACCGACCACTCTCCGGCCGCGCAGGTCAGCATAGAAAAAGGAGCCGTCCCCATGGAACAGCTCCTTTTGCGCTTGGTAAAACGTTATACCTCGTCGTCCTCGTGCAGGCGGCGGCGGTAATCGGCGGCCCAGCCCTCAATATTTACCTGACGGGCGCGGCCCAGACCGAGTGCGTCTGCCGGGACCGGCTCGGTGATGACGGAGCCGGCGGCAACGAGCGCGCCGTCGCCGATCTGGGCGGGCGCGACCATCATGGTATCGGAGCCGATGAAGGCATCCTTGCCGATGACGGTCTTGTGCTTGTGCACGCCGTCGTAGTTGCAGGTGATGGAGCCCGCACCCACGTTGACGCCGGGGCCCATGGTGGTATCGCCGATGTAGGACAGGTGCGGCACCTTGGAGCCCTCGCCGATCGTGGACTTCTTGATCTCCACGTGCGTGCCGGCCTTGGAACCGTCGAGCATGTGGGTACCCGGGCGCAGGTAGGCGCGCGGGCCGCAGTCGACGCCGTTCTCGATGACGGCCTCGATGGCGATGGTCTCATCGATGGTGCAGCCGCTGCCGACGGTGGTGTCGGTGAGACGGCTGTTGGGGCCGAGCTGGCACTCATCGCCCACGGTGACGTGGCCGATCAGGTGCGTCTGCGGCCACACGACGGTATCGCGGCCAATGGTGGCGTCGGGGCCAATCCAGGCCTGCGTGGGATCGATGAAGGTGACGCCTTCGGCCATCCAGTGCTCGTTGATGCGGTCGCGCGCGATGGCGGTGAGCTGCGCGAGCTGGATGCGGCTGTTGACGCCCAGGCCGTCGCGGTAGTCATCGCAGTGGAAGATGGAGACTGCCTGGCCGTGGCCTTTGAGGATCTCGAGCATGTCGGGCAGGTAGTACTCGGACTGCGCGTTGTCGTTGCCGATCTCGTCGATGTGGGCGGCGAGCTGCGCGCCGTCGAAGGCGTAGCAGCCGGCGTTGCACTCGAGCAGCGTGGCGGCCTGCTCGGGCGTGCAGTCCTTCTGCTCGATGATGCGCTCGATCTGGCCGTCGGCGCCCAGCTTGATGCGGCCGTAGCCGAAGGGGTCGGGCGGGGTCATGGTCATGACGGTGCAGGCGAGCTCGCCGGTGGCGACGGTCTGCGCGAACTTGGCGACGGTGTCGGCAGTGATGAGCGGCAGGTCGCCGTTGAGCACGACGACCGGGCCTTGCGTGATGCCGCAGGCCTCGAGCGCGACTTTCACGGCGTGGCCGGTGCCCAGGCGCTCGGTCTGCTCGACGCACTCGACCTTGGTGGTGCTGGTGGCGTAGGCGCCGTCGATGAGGGCGCGCATCTCGTCGGCGTGGCTGCCGATGACGACTACGACGCGGTTGCAGCCGGCCTTGATGGTGGCGTCGACGATCCACTGGACCATGGGCTTACCCAGGATCTTGTGCGAAACCTTGCAGTGGTTCGACTTCATGCGGGTGCCCTCGCCGGCAGCGAGGATAATTGCGGTTGCGTCCATGTGATCTCCTGTTACGTTATAGAGACGTGTGTTTGGAAACGATACACGGCGCAATATGATACCGCAGGCATATGATGAGCGCGTAACGATTGGTTTGCGGCGGTTGAGGCTTGCGCCGCCGGCGTGGCGTTTGCACTGCTTGCGTGCGGCGTTGGCGGTGCTGCGGAGCTGTTGTTTGAGCGAGGGGACGGGGGTGCCCGTGGACAACATACGAGAGGAGTTTGGCGGCGAGCCCGTCGCGGCATTCTCGATGTCGCATCCGGCTGTGCCGGCACTCTATATAGTGCTGACGCTGGGACTCACTATGTTCTCGATGCAGCCGGTGCTGATTGCGCTGTCACTTGCGGGCGGGCTGGCGTATGGATTTGCGACGCGTGGGGCTGCCCACACGCTAGGCGCACTTCGCTGGCAGCTGCCGGTGATTTTGATTATCGCGCTGGTCAATCCGCTGTTTAGCGCTTCGGGTTCGACGGAGCTGTTTCGCATCGGCGTGCGCGCGGTGTATCTGGAGAGCATGGTATACGGCCTGTGCATGGGCGGGCTGTTTGTGGCGAGCGTGCTGTGGTTTGAGGCCGCGGCATCGATGCTCGAATACGACAAGGTACTCGCGCTGCTGGGCAATGCCGCGCCGGTGATTGCGCTCATGATCTCGATGTGCATGAGGCTTATCCCGCAGTTTTTGCGCCGCGGTCGTACGGTGCTGGCGGTGCAGGATGCGATTGATGTGCCGGGCAGCGCGCCGGCCGACCCCGTGCGTTCGCGTTTGCGGGCATCGAGTGTGTTGATGGGCTGGGGCATGGAAGATTCGCTGGAGCGCGCGGACGCGATGCGCTCGCGCGGGTGGGGTGCCGCGACGCGTCGTACGACGTATGCGCGGTATCGACTGGGGCGCAGCGACGTTGCCGCGCTGGCTGGGCTTGCGGTGTTTGGTGCCGCCGCGGTGGCGGTGGCATGGACCGCGACAACGCAGTATTCGTTTTATCCGCAGCTCTCGGTGCCGGCGCCGTGGCGGGGCTATGTCGTGTACGCTGCCTGGATGATGCTGCCTTGCGCGTTGCACGCGATTGATGAGAAGAGGTTTGGCTGATGGCTCGGTTGGATAGGGGCCCGGTGTCGGGCGCGGCGTGCGGCCCGGATATTCCGGCGATTGAGGTGCAGGGCCTTAGTTTTGCCTATCCCGGGGCCGAGGCACCGGTGCTCGAGGGGCTTGATTGGCGTGTTCCCCAAGGTGCATTTGCGCTGCTTGTTGGCGGTACCGGATCGGGTAAGTCGACGCTGCTGTCGCTGCTCAAGCCCGAGATCGCTCCGGCGGGCGAGCGCACTGGCGATGCGCGCGTGCTGGGCGAGAACGTTGCCGACATGGACGTGCGGGCATCGGCGGAGCGCGTGGGCTACGTGTTTCAGGATCCCGAGAACCAGATCGTGTGCGAAACCGTGTGGCACGAGATGGCGTTTGGCCTGGAAAACTTGGGGCTAGCACGTGATGAGATGCGCCGTCGCGTAGCTGAGACTAGCTATTTCTTTGGGCTGGAAGATTGGCTTCACCGCGATACTGACACGCTTTCGGGTGGTCGCAAACAGTTGCTGTCGTTGGCGGCCGTTCTGGCGCTGCGCCCGCGCGTGCTACTGCTCGACGAGCCCACGTCTCAGCTCGATCCCGTTGCCGAGAAGAATTTCCTGCACGCGCTGTTTCGTGTGAATCGCGAGCTGGGCTGCACGGTTGTTGTGGCGACGCATCAGCCGCGCCCAATGCTCGAATACGCGACGCGTGCGTACCGGATTGAGGACGGTCGCGTGCGCGAGGTGGCAGATATGGCTTCTTTGGGACGCCGAGAATCGCTGTTTTCCGATGACATGTTGGGGTGGGGTGCCATCCGATGTGCAAAAAACGGAGTATTCAGCAGGCGTGAGGACAATTTGGACTCTCTGGAGACGCCCGGGGACGTATCGAGCGCGAAAAAAAGTTCGGAATTGGACAAATCGTCCGAATTTGTGGCGCAAACGTCGCTCGAGAACGGCTCGGAAGCCTTCCCGCGCACGGATGGGAGCAGAATACTCCAAAAAATGCACGCTGGGTCGGCTACCACCCTGTCGGAAGGCTGGTTTCGCTACGATCGCGCGGGCGGTTGGGTGCTGCGCGGGCTCGATGCGTCGTTTTCGGCTGGCGCGGTGCATGCAGTCGTGGGCGGAAACGGCTGCGGCAAGTCGACGATGCTCTCGGTGCTGGCGAAGACCGCCAAGCTGCAGCGCGGCCGCATGGTGCGCGGAGCGGCCTCGGCGGCGCTGCTGCCTCAGAACCCCAAAGCATTGCTGGTTGCCGAGACGGTTCACGATGAGCTGATGGAATGGGCCTCGACCTGCGGATATGACGAGAACTTGGCGCGGGAGCGTTCGGCGAGCTTGGGGCTGTCGGGTCTGGATGGGCGCCATCCGTACGATCTTTCGGACGGGCAGCGTCAACTGCTTGCATTGGCAAAACTGCTGCTAATCGGCCCCGAACTGCTATTGCTCGATGAGCCCACCAAGGGTCTAGACCTGTTCAGCCGCCGCATCATCGCCCGCGCCCTGCGTGACCATGCGAAGGTTGGTGGCACCGTCATCATGGCCACGCACGATCTGGATTTTGCCGAGCAGGTTGCCGATGACGTTGCCATGATGTTTGACGGTGAGATTGCCTGCATGGAGCCGCCGGCCGACTTCTTTGCCGACAACGTGTTTTATAGGGCGTGAGCGGGTTCGCGGGCGAGAACGGTCTTACTGCTTGAGCGCCGTGTACTGCTGAAGGAGCGCCATGAGCCCAACGCGGCTGTTGACCTGTGTTTTTCGAAAGATGTTCTCCAGATGCTTTTTAACGGTGCCGGTGCTGATGGATAGCTCTTCGGCGATGGCCGCATTGTCCATGCCCGATAACACGCAACGACACACATCGATTTCGCGCGCTGAGACGTCGTAGTCGTGAGCAAATACGATTTCAGACGAACTGCGGTCGGCGCGTACACGCCATTTTGATAGTCGGTTTGTGAGGTGCGGTTCGATGAGCTCAAGGATTTGAACTTCACGATCGCTAAAGTCGCCTTCTTCTTTCTTGCGATTAAGATTGAGCGATCCCAAAAAGCCCTCGTCATTAAAGAAACTGACGTTGACGACGTGGCGGCCGCCAAGATAATCCTTCATATAACTGCTGTCGATATCGCCAGGGCTGAGCTGATCGGACTCGCGCAGCACCGTCGAGCGCGTAAGATTGCGGTGGGCGACGATCATGTCCTGCTGCCAGTACTTTTCGGTGTAGAGCTCGAGCATCCCAGCGGGGACATCGATGCCAAGAGGGTCAAGAAAGACGCGCGTTTTCCATTCTTGCGGGGTGGATACGAGATCCCTGGAAAGGTCGCTCAGGAAAAATGCAGCCGACTCGTAGGGGATGAGAAAACGCAGCTTTTTGAGGACGGTCGAGCGAAACTCGCGGTCGCTGTCGATGGAATTAATCGAAAGCACGAGATCGTTTAAGCAGAGCCATTCAGAATCGGACAAAAAGCTCAAGATGACCTCCGATGAGATTGCGTAGTGGTTTAGCTGGCATTTTAGTTAATTTGCGTAGAGATACTACTCCTTTTTTCGAATGATGATAAGCCGTTAGCCGAATGGTTTCGGTGAGGGGCCAATCGCAAAATATGAATACCTAAGAGCCAGGGCCCGGTTCTCCAAGCTGTTTGATTATTCCGACTTATTAAAGGAGTCATCATGGAAGAGAAGCTTCCTTCATGGCGTTGGGCGATTGTTTCAGTCGTTTGCTTGCTGTGCTTTATGGCTAACTACATGCAGTACCAGGTCTCAGCACTCGCCGTCGAGGTCATGCCTATGCTCAATATCGATACCGTCGGCTTTTCGATGCTGTTCCTCGTTCCTATGCTTACCGCCGTTTTCTTCTCAATTCCGCTGGGTGCCCTTGGTGACCGTATCGGTTCTAAGAAAGTTGTCACGGTTTGCACCGCAATTTCGGTTGCCGGCGGTTTTCTCCGTTGCTTTACGCTCGATTCGTTCACGATGCAGATGGCATCGATGTTCCTGATTGGCATGGGAATCTCGGCACTCAACGCCAACCTCATCAAGGTGCTCGGCACCTGGTTCCGTGAACAGACTGGTTTCGCCATGGGCTTGTTCTACGCGGCTTCGTGCGTTGCCATCGTTGTCGCTCAGATCTGTGCTGGCTTGTTCGGCAGCGTCTTTAACTCTTATATGGTCGCTGCTGTCGTCATGACCATCTCCTGGGTTCTTTGGACTGTGCTTGACCGAGATGTGCCCGAGGGGCAATCGCTCCCCGAGCCCGAGCCCGTGCTCGACTACCTTAAGGTTGCTATCAAGAGTCCTGGCGTATGGCTAATCTCCGCTGGCGTCGGTTTTGGACTTGCTTCTACCACTGCCTATGCCGGTTTCCTGCCTCAGGCGCTTCAGCTTGGCAAGGGCATAGACGTCGCCACTGCTGGTTTCATGGCCGCAATTGTTACCGTTGGCAGCTTTTTCGGCTGCATCGTGGGGCCTGCGTTCTGCGATAAGCTTGGAAAGTTCAAGGGTTTTCTCATCGTCACTACTCTCATCGGTGCCATATCGATGTTCGTGACGTGGTACACCCCGGTCGGCTTCCTTCTGTGGACGATTTTGGTCATCAATGGCTTCTTTACCGCCATCAACGGCCCGATTATGCAGTCCATGCCTGTTCTCCTTCCCGAGATTGGTGATAAGTATGCCGGTTCCGCTGGCGGTATCGTGGGCACCGTCTCCCTGCTCATGAGCTATTTCCTGCCCATCGGTATCTCTGCCGTTGCTGGTGCCGACTACACTGTGAACATGGGTCTCGAGAGCCTCTGCTTCCTGCTTTCCGTAGTTCCGGTTTTCTTTCTGCCCGAGCTCGGCCGCAAGGCCATGCAGGCTGCCGCCGCTAAGGATGGTGAGTAGCCATGGAGGCGGTAGTTCCCGCTGATATCGTCCTCAAGACGGCGGCGTTGTTTACTGCCGAGGAACTTGAGCCTCACGCCGGATGCGTTGCAGTTCGCGGCAGCGAGATCGTGGCTGTGGGCTCGCCCGACAAGGTGCAGCCGTTTATCGGTCCCGATACCGAGGTCATTGACGCCGGCAACAAACTGGTCATGCCCGGATTCAACGATTCGCACATGCACTTTGCGCTCGGCTCAATCCAGAAGGATGAAGACTTCTGTTGCGATCTGATGTTTCTGCCGAGCGAGCGGGCTTGCGTGGATGCTGTTGCCAAGTTTGCCGCCGAGCATCCTGACAATCCGTGGATTTACGGCCAGGGTTGGTATTCGCCTGCATGGGAAAACCCGATTGACCCTGATTGCCGCAGCCTCGATGCACTCGATATCGACCGCCCAATCGTGCTTTCGGATTTTTCGATGCACGTGGTGTGGTGCAATACCGCCGCGCTTAGGGCGGTTGGTATTGATCGCAATACACCGACGCCTGAAGGTGGTCTTATTCGCCACTTTGACAACGGCGAGCCGAATGGCTTTTTATCCGAGCCCCAGGCGACGAACATCTTGCTCGATGTTGTGCTCAATAAACCGGATCTTGATGCTTCGCTGCTCAAGTCGATGCGCAAGTTTAACAAGCTCGGCATCACTTCGATTGGCGATATGTATCCTTTGGGCGTGACCACGCCCGGCGTGTACGACATCTATGACCGACTGGCGAGCGAGGACCTGAGCACGCTGCGCATCAGCTACTATTCTGCGCTCGATGCTCCGATGGCAGAGTCGCAGGCGCTGCGTGCGCGTCATCACAGCGAGCGCGTGCGCATGGCGGGTCTCAAGTACATTTTGGACGGCTGTCCCGAGGCCTACACGGCCTACATGCACGAGCCGTATCTTAACGCCCCCACGGGAAAGGACTTCCGCGGCGAGCCGGCGTGCAACCAGGAGACGCTTGACTGTATGGTGCTCGAGGCCAACAAGAATGGTTTCGATGTTCGTATCCATGCTATCGGCGACGCATCGGCCACGATGATTATCGATGCCGTCGAGCGTGCCGAGGAGGTGTGCGGCAACAAGGGGGCGCGTTTTGCTATCGAGCATACAGATAACCTGAAGCTCGAGGATATTGCTCGCATGAAGCGCCTGGGCATTAATGCTGCGATTCAGCCGCAGCATCCCATCGGAGGCCTTGGGCAGGGCGTGTACGAGGAGTCTCTTGGCGAAGAGCGCATGAGCCACATGTGGCGCTATAGGGAAGAGGCCGATGGCGGAATCCACTTAGGGCTTGGTACTGACTGGCCTGCGGTGATGTCAATCGATCCTATCGATACCGTGTATGCTGCGGTGACGCGTAGCGAGTTTGACGGGCACCCGGCGGAGGGATACTTCCGCGAGAATGCCCTGACGCTCGGCGAGACGCTGCAAGCGCACACGCTCGGCTCAGCATATGTCGAGGGCTTTGAGCGCCGTTTGGGCAGCCTTGCCGCCGGCAAGCTTGCCGATATCGTCATCCTGTCGGGCAATCCGTTTGAAATGAACCCGATGGCGCTTCGCGATCTCGAAGTCGAGACGACGATCTTTAACGGACGCGTCGTCTATCGCAAGGATGAAGCATAGATAGGGTGATGAACGTGAGCAAAGGGACGGTCGAAAAATATGCCCTGCTGTTTGTGGTGTGCGGCATCGTGTTTGCTGCGAACTACGCGCAGTATCAGGTGTCGGGATTGGCACATCTGGTTGTGTCGGACCTGCATCTGACCTCGGCCGAGTTTTCAGCCGTCCTGTTTGCCCCGTTTGTTCCTGCCGTTGTATTCGGCATGCCTGTCGGCGTTTGCGCCGATCGATATGGCGTGAAGGTGCTCGTATTCATCGCATCGGCGATTTCTGCAATTGCAGCGGTTGCTCGCGCGGAGTGCGCATCGTTTGCGACGCTGTTCATGGCGACCATGCTTCTGGGCGCGGCACCATGCGTCGTGAATGCCATCGTTCTAAAAGTGCTTGGTCCCGCTTTTGGCGGAGAAACCGATAGGGCCATGGGATGGTTCTACGCTGCGGGGTCGGGCGGAATCGCCTGCTCGCTTGCAACCTCTCCTCTCTTTGCAACGCCCGGACGAGCATATGCCCTTGCTGCCGTTTTATTTGCCATGTTTGGATTGCTGTGGCTGCTGGTTGCGCCATCGGCGGATGTTCTGCAGACTGCAGATGGCCTTGGCGTTCAGGGTGCGGAGCCTGCTTCGTCGTCGGCAAGTGCGTTTGCGACGGTAATCAAGATGCCGATGGTTTGGCTCGTGGCGATACTGCTTGGAGTCGCCCTTGCATCGGCTACGGCGTACTCGGGTTATCTTGTCTCGGCACTTGAGGCTTCAATCGAACCTCAGGTCGCCGGGCTTCTTGCCTCTTTCGTGACGCTTGGGTCGATTGTCGGCAGCGTGGCCGGTCCCTACGCGCGAGCGCAATTTGGCGACTATCGCGTGTTTATGGCCATCGCCGCAATGGCGGGGAGTGCCCTTATGTGGGCCGGAGAGGCTTTTGTCTCTCAGCCTTCTGTCGGGCTCATGTTTGCGATTGGCGTTTCGACTGCCGTCGCCGGTCCGGTCGTTCAGTCGCTACCCTACATGTTGCCCGAGGTGCGCGAGGGGCTTGCAGGAAGCGCCGGTGGCGTGGTGAGCACCGTTTCGCTGGGGCTTACGTTTTTGATTCCCGTGGCCCTCTCCTTCTGCATTGGCGAGAGCTATGAAACGCTTCTATTTGGGTGCGCTGTTTTGTTTGGCGCGACGGCGCTGGCGTCTCCATTCCTGCCGTCTCCCGATTCACTTATGTAACACCTGTTTTCGCCCTTTGGGCCTGGCCGACAAGGGCAAAAGGAGTTGGTCTACTTGACACTAAAAAAGAGTACCGCTGTGACCATTCTCAACGGCATCGTTAATCCTCTATTCATGTGTTCATTTCTGCCTATTGTTGAGGGAAAGCCTGGCTTAGATTTTCAGGGACTTACTGGTTTCTGGGGGCAGCTTATTCTGGCCATCGGTATTGCACAGTTCGTGGGTTTTTTGCCGCTCTTTGGCAAAGCAATTGAGACGTGCGTTGAGTTTTTTGGTTTTGATCGGAACACTCCGGGCGCACGGATTTGCGGAACCGTTGTGGGCGCTACTCTGCTCTTCTGCATTATCGGGCTATTTGAAGTCGCGTTTCAGTCAGGCGTTGGCGTTATCGACGGTGTGCCGTTTTTCTCGCGTTGGGTTCGCCTCGTGGTGGGCGGATGGGCCTTTGTCGTTGTGGGCGGCTTGCTGTTTGATCCCTTTGTCGCGGCCATTGCCGCTAAAGTTACGGGCGAATAGCGCCAAGACCGGTCGCGTGGCGAAAGCCTGATCGACTGGCAGCCAAGGCCGGCCGGGGGATTGGTCGGCCCCATTTTGCCCGTGCTACCATAAACGGACATTCGTTTGATGGGGGCTGCCGTTGTCGCGCGTCTTGCAACATATGGAAATCCCGCTGCTGCTGGCGGTTCCTGCGGTGATGGCTGCAGCGTTGCTGGCAGGTATTGAGCAGGCGGCGCTTGCCATGCTTGTCGTGGTGGCGCTGGTGCTTGCGCTGTTTTTTGCAGGCTACGAGGCGTCGCGACCGGGCCTGCGCCAGATTATGCCAACGCTGGTTCTGGCGGCGTTGGCCGCGGCGGGGCGCATCTTGTTTGGCCCCATTCCCGACTTTAAACCGGTGAGTGCCATCGCCATTATCGCGGGGGCGACGCTTGGTCGCCGCAATGGTTTTATGGTTGGCGCGTTGGCGGCGCTGACCAGCAATTTCTTTTTTGGACAGGGCATGTGGACGCCGTGGCAGATGTATGCCTGGGGCCTGGTTGGCTATGTTGGCGGCGCGCTGGCGCATGCGGGTGCGTTCGACCGCGCCGACGGCACCGTGCGCATGCCAGCACTGCTGGCGTACGGCTTTGCGTCGGGCCTGCTCTATGGCGTCGTGATCAACGCGTATGACATCATTGGTTTTGTACAGCCGCTTACTTGGGCGGGTGCCATGGCGCGTCTTGCCACGGCGGTGCCGTTCGATATCACGCACGGCCTTGCGACCTGCGTGTTTTTGGTCGCCCTGTACAAGCCTTGGTGTCGCCGCATCAACCGAGTCGTCGTGAAGTACGGACTGTAGGGCTGGTTGCGCCGGGGCGGGAATCAATACTGCCGAAGTGCCATTTTAAAACTATGCCGGTTTACGGGGCCAGATTGGCACAAGCAGACCATGCCGGCTATTTTTGAAATAGAGCAAGCCGTTTACCTGCGGTTTTATTATTTCGGAATTGCGTATGGTTGGGGGTTCGCGATTCAGCCCCGTAAACCGGCATAGTTTTGAAATAGCCGGCTGATACGACGGGCATCGTGGCCCTCGGAGAGCCAAATTGATCCGTTTTCTTTCGCCTCCAGACGTTCCCAGGGAATCAGCTGAACCCGCCCGCCACGAAATCGGTCTATCTACTACGTTTGGCCCGACACCCCCAACCTCAACCGTGTTTTATGAAAAACCGTAGGCTTTCTACCTGCGGTTTTCTTTCTGCGTTGTTCACTGTGGTTGAGGGTAGTGGCTTAAACGTAGTAGATGGGCCAGTTTCGTGGCAAGCGAGCTGCGTGGATGATCTCGCGAAGTGAAAATGATTCCTTTTCCTCCGTCCCCAGGAGATCAGTTGGGGCTAGAGCTCTAGGGTGAGGGTGACGGGGCAGTGGTCGCTGCCAAAGATGTCGCCGCGGATGCCGGCGTCGCGCACATTGCAGGCGATTGCGTTGCTTACCAGGAAGTAGTCGATGCGCCAGCCTGCGTTGTTCTTGCGGGCATTAAAGCGGTAGCTCCACCAGCTGTAGACGCCCTCGACGTCCGGATTGGCCGCGCGCCAGGTGTCGGTAAAACCGGCGTCGAGCAGCTCGGTAAACTTGCCGCGCTCCTCGTCCGAAAAGCCGGCGTTGCCGCGGTTGGGTTTGGGGTTCTTAAGGTCGATCTCCTCGTGCGCCACGTTAAAGTCGCCGCAGGTTACGACGGGCTTACCGGTCTCGCGTTCAAGCGCGCTCAAAAAGTCGCGATAGGCATCGTCCCAAGCCATGCGTACATCGATGCGCGCGAGCTCATTTTGGGCGTTAGGCGTGTAGACATCCACAAGCCAAAACTTGTCGAACTCGAGCGCGCAGACGCGGCCCTCGGTTGCGGCTTGGGCGACGAGCTCGGCCGCCTCGTTCTCGCCGGCGTAGGGTAGCAGTGCGTCGGCGTGCAGCACGCGCAGCGGTTTCTGGCGGCTAAAGACCGCAGTGCCCGAATAGCCTTTACGCTCGGCGTAGCTCCAGGTTTGGTGATAGCCGGGCAGGTCAATATCGACCTGGCCTTCTTGCAGCTTGGTCTCTTGCAGCGCCAGGATATCGACGTCGAGTTCTTGCGCGATCTGGATAAAGCTCGGGTCCTTTTTGAGCACGGCGCGCAGGCCGTTGACGTTCCACGAGGCGAAAGTGTAAGTCTGAGGCATGGTGTCCTTTCGACGGGGTTGGCAGGCTTAAGATTAGCGCAACAGGGGCGGGGTGGGCTCCGCGCATGCTGACTTAAAGGTCGCATGCTGGGACATCGCCCGACGCCGCCCGATCAACAAGGACGGAGGGCTCATATGACGCAGGCAATATCGGACCCCAGGCAGGCGTCCGCCGCGCTGGCGGATCTGTTTGACACCCACAAGCGCGTGGTCTTCTTTGGCGGCGCTGGTGTTTCCACGGCAAGTGGCATCCCCGATTTCCGCAGCGTGGACGGCCTGTATCACCAGCAGTTTGCCTACCCGCCCGAGACTATGCTCTCGCATAGCTTTTATGAGACACATCCGGCCGAGTTCTTCGACTTTTACCGCACCAAGATGATCGCGCTTAACGCTAAGCCCAACCGCTGTCACACCAAGCTGGCCGAGCTGGAGCGCGCCGGCAAGCTTGATGCCGTGGTGACGCAAAACATCGACGGCTTGCATCAGATGGCGGGCTCGCAGCGCGTGTTCGAGCTGCACGGATCGGTCCATCGCAACATTTGCCAGTCGTGCGGCGCGGTCTATAGCGCCGAGTGGATTTGCTCGCGCGAGCACGAGGACGCCGCGGGCGTGCCCGTGTGCCCCGCGTGCGGTGGTCGCATCAAGCCCGATGTGGTGCTCTACGAAGAGCCGCTCGACGAGCATGTGTTGACCGGTGCCGTTGCCGCCATTGCCGCGGCCGATGCCCTCATTGTGGGTGGGACCTCGCTCGTGGTGTATCCGGCGGCAGGCCTTACGCGTTACTTTACTGGCGATACGCTGGCCATTTGCAATTTGGCGCCTACCGATCAGGATGCAAATGCCGACCTGCTGATTTCTTGCGACATCGCGGCCGCGTTTGCGTTCTAGCCCGTGTGCGCGGATACAATAGAAAGACTGAGTGCAAAGCGACCCCGCCGCCAGCTCCCCAAGCTCGGCGGCGTGGGCATTTTAGGAGGATGTTCATGGCGAACGACAGCAAGACATGGCGGTGCGGAAAGTATGAGCTCAGCTTTGACCGTCCGCGCATCATGGGCGTCCTCAACGTGACGCCCGATTCGTTTAGCGACGGCGGGGAGCACTTCGACCCGGATGCCGCCATCGAGTACGGCCTGGCGATGCTTGACGCCGGCGCCGACATCATCGACGTGGGCGGTGAGTCCACGCGCCCCGGCTTTACCCCGGTTAATCCCGACGAGGAGGCTCGCCGCGTGCTGCCCGTGGTGCGCGCGCTGGCCAAAGAGGGCGCCATCGTCTCGATCGACACGCGCCACGTGGCGGTTGCCAAGGCGGCCGTGCGCTGCGGCGCCTCGATCGTCAACGACGTGACGGGCTTCACCGACCCCAAGATGGTCGAGTTTGTTAAGACGAGCACCTGCGGCGTCATCGTGATGCATGCCGGCGAGGTCGCCGCGCCTACACGCACGCACGCAACGGTGCAGCTCGATACCTCGGCTGCGGCGTTTGTTGCCGAGAAGGCGCGCGAGGCGGCTGCCGAGGCCGCGCGTGAGGCTGAGAAGCCGGCTCGCCGCCGTCGCGGCAAGTTGCTGGGCGAGCCTAAGCCGGAGGCCAAGCTTCCGGGCGGCGTGGTGCAGCCCTCGTTGCCGTTTGGCGATCCGGAGCCCGCGACCGAGCCTGCAAGCGAGCAGGAGACGCCGGCCGCCGAGCAGGCTGCTGCCGCCGAGACCGTCGCGCCCGCGCCCGAGGCCACCGAGGCCGCATCGGAGCCCAATGACCGCCTGGCCGCCATGATGCGCCGCAGCGCCCGCCGCGAGGAAGCCTACGTGCCCACCTCGCAGCTCCGCCGCTTCACCCTGCCCGATTCGGCGCCCATCATGCGCCGCGTCATGGGCTTTCTGTCCGACCAGGCCCGCGCGCTCATCCACGCCGGCGTGTCGCGCGACCGCATCTGCATTGATCCCGGTCCGGGCTTTGGCAAGACGGCCAACGAGGACATCGTCATCCAGCGCGAGACTGCCAAGATGGCGTCACTGGGTTATCCGCTCATGTGCGCCGTATCGCGCAAGCGCTTTGTGGGCGCCGTCTCGGGCGTGACCGAGGCCGCCGAGCGCGATGCCGCTACGTTTGGCGTGTGCCTGGGCGCCATCCAGGCCGGTGCCAACATTGTGCGCGTGCACGACGCCGCGGGCTTTGCGCAGTTCCTGAACGGCTACTGGGCGGTTGCCAAGCCGCAGCCGCGCCGCGCGTTTGTGGCCGTGGGCTCCAACCTGGGGCATCGCTGTGACAACATCCGCGCCGCACGCGACATGATCGCCGAGATTCCACTCACCTGCGTGTCCAACTCCTCCAAGATCTACGAGAGCGAGCCGGCCTACGAGACGCGCCAGGACGCGTTTGCCAACGCCGTCATCGAGATTAAGACCGAGCTGGCTCCGCTGGTGCTGCTTGACGAGCTCATGAAGATCGAGGCCGAGCTGGGCCGCGACCGTTCCAAGAAGGCCAAGGCCAACGGCCCGCGCACCATCGACTTGGACCTGCTGTGGATGGACGGCGAGACCCACGGCGGCAAGAAGCTGCGCCTGCCGCATCCGCTGATCGGCGAGCGTGACTTTGTGCTGGTGCCGCTCGAGGACCTGATGCACGACCCGGCTCGGTTCTTCCGCTACAACGGCGTCGAGGTCAAGGAGCCCGAGGATCGCGTGGGCCATATCGTGGGCGAATTGGGGCGTATGTAGATGATCGAGATGAATGCTGTTGCCGCTGGCACCGAGCTCGACGCGGCGCGTGACGCGGGCCGCGAGGGCGTGTCCGCGGGCTGGTGCGCGTGGAGCGTGGGCGATGCTTCGCTGACGTTTTCGCTGGTTGTGCGCCCCGATGTGAACATGCACGCCTTCCACGGCCTGCCGTTTGTGGCCGCGATGGGCATGATGGACGCGCTCGTGGGCACGGCTTCGACGCCGGGGTTGGGCCTTGCCGGTAAAGTGGGTATCCAGTGGCCGAGCGATATCGTGTGCGGTGCGCCTGCGTTTGAGGCGTCGCTCGCGCGTGTTGCCGTGAACGGCGGTGCCGGTGCTGCGGGCATGTTTGCCGCGGTGACGGTTGATATTGAGCGTGCGGCGCTGGGTGAGCTTGGCGTGGATATGGCAGATGAGGCGCTGATCGAGGCATTGGCCGCCGCTGTGCTGACCCGCGTTGACGCCTGGGCGGTTGCCGCCAACACGCCGCAGGGCGCTGCCGGCCCGCTGGCTCCGGTGCTGGGTGAGTACTTCGATATGGTGCCACTGTTGGGTCGTCAGGTCGCGGCGGTGTCGCCCAACGGCTTGCCGCTTGCGGTCGGTGTGTTTGCGGGCCTGGACATCTGGGGCCGCGCGACCATCAAGACCGATGCCGGCGAGCAGGAGTTTCCGCCCGAGGCCGTACGGATTCGCGGACTGTAACGCGAGGCGCCCGCGCTCAAAGATAGCGATGACAACAAGACCCTCCTCGGCTGTGCCGGGGAGGGTTTCGCTTGTTTGGGGAATGGGTTGCCGGCGCCCTATTCCTCAAAACCGAAAAATTTTCGTTTTTGAGGAATAGGACCGATGCGTTGCCTAGTTCGCCGCTCGCGCTCGACTTAAACCCCGCCTTACCCCAGCTTCTGCATGCGGCGGTAGATTTCGCAGATGCCTTTGATGGTGAGCTGCCCGTCGACCACGTCGAAGGCATCGGTCGAATCGGCGACGATGCCGGCGAGACCGCCTGTGGCGATAACGGTGGCGTCCTCGCGGCCCAGCTCGCGCTTCATGCGAGCGACCAGGCCTTCGGCCATGGAGGCGGCGCCCATCACGGCGCCGACCTTGATGCATTCCTCGGTGTCGCGGCCGATGGCGTGCTCGGGCGCCTCGAGCGGCACGCTGGCGAGCTTGGCGGCACGGGCGGCAAGTGCGTCCATGGAGATGCGGATGCCCGGCGCGATCGCTCCGCCAATGTAATAGCCGTCCTCATCGATGACGTCGATATTGGTCGCGGTGCCAAAGTCCACCACGATTGCCGGCGCGCCGTAGAAAGTCTCGGCCGCAACGGCGTTGGCGACGCGGTCGGCACCTACGGCCTGGGGGCGCGCCGCGCGCAGTTTGGTCACCGCGGCCGTCTGCGGCCCGATAACGATGGCGTCTGCCGCGATGCGGTCGGCCACAGTGTGCCACTCGCGCGAGAGCTGCGGCACCACGCCGGCGAAGGCGATCGCGTCGACCGCGTCGAGCGAGAGGTCGTGCATCTTAAAGAAGCCCATCAGGCGCACATGGATCTCGTCGGCGGTATAGGAGCGGTCGGTGGGCATGCGCCACGACTGCACCAGCTCGTCTCCGTCAAACAGGCCCATGGCCGTCTGCGTGTTTCCCATATCGATAGCGAGCAGCATGTCTACTCCCGGTGTCGGCGTAAAAGGACGCGCACCATTGTATACGTGCCGTCGGCGGCGCTCGGCTGCGATTCGTTCACGGCGATATGGGCTGAGGGGTTTTAAATATGAAGGAATTATGCTCTACGAGATTTTCCTTGCCGTTTACCGAACTCCCACGTAATATTCTTTCTTGCGCACATGAGGCGCCCAGACATTGCGGGGTGGAGCAGTCTGGTAGCTCGCCGGGCTCATAACCCGGAGGTCGTAGGTTCAAATCCTGCCCCCGCGACCAAGAA
>CAJMPY010000035.1 GCA_905215385.1 uncultured bacterium
GTGGCGCAGCTACCGCCGGAGACTGTGGCGCAGCTACCGCCGGAGACTATGGCGCAGCTACCGCCGGAGACTGTGGCGCAGCTACATCGCGCGGCAGGGCGTCCGTAGGCGAAAACGGCATCGCAAGCGCGCGTTGTTCCCACCCGATGGCAAAGGGCGGTATCGGCGCAGTGCTGGTGCTGGCGCGCGAACGCGATGATAACTACGATCTGCTGTGCTGGAATTCCGCCGTTGTGGATGGGAAAACGATCAAGGCCAACACTTGGTACACGATCGACGACGATGGGGAATTTGTGGAAGTGGAAGAAGGTGCGCAGGCTTGAAGATGTTCGGAGACCCGAAAACGAAGGCGAGAGTGCGCCGCTACATCGTCTGGGGCATCGAGGACGGCATCGTCTGTGCGAGCTTCCTCGGCGGCATTGCGCTTGCCGGATGGGTTTTTCACGTGATTTTCACGGCACTGGGGGTGGCGTGATGACAGAAGAACAGCGCCGTGTGCATAACGCATACAATCGGGCGTACTACGCGCAGCACCGCGACCGCATCCTGCAAAGCAAGCGCAATAACCGCGAAGCAAGCAACGCATATATGCGCAAATACCGCGCGGCGAACTACGAAAAGCTGTCTGCGTACTACAGCGAAAGACGGCGCAAAAAATCGCGTGACACCGCTTTCGGCGCGTTTTTGCGGGAAAACGGTATCACGCAGACGGCAGCGGCAAAAATGCTTGGTGTGTCTGTATCAACGGCCAACTGCTGGGCGAACGGAATCACAACCGCGAACGAAGATAAGATCCGCGCGGTGTGGCCGGAGTACGGAGGCGAGACATGATGCAGCACATCGGCGACATCACAAAACTCGACGGCGCGACCATCGAGCCGGTGTGGTGCGTGACGGGCGGAAGCCCGTGTCAGGACCTGAGCATCGCTGGCAAGCGTGCCGGTCTCGCAGGTGCTCGAAGCGGCCTGTTTATGGAGCAGATCAGAGTGATAAAGGAGATGAGGGAGCATGACAAACAGATTGGCTGGGCAGGAGAGCTTATTCGTCCCAGATACATGGTCTGGGAAAACGTCCCCGGAGCGCTCAGCAGCAACAGAGGACGAGACTTCGCGGCCGTGCTCGAGGAAACGATCCGCATCGTCGAACCGGAAGCCCCCAGTGTTGAAGTGCCTGCAAAAGGCTGGCCTACCTGGGGGGGATACCGGGACGTGGACGGACGATGGAGCGTGGCTTGGCGAGTGCACGACGCGCAATACTGGGGAGTGCCCCAGCGTCGCCGTCGAATCGCGCTTGTCGCAGATTTTGGAGGCGACACCGCACACGAAATACTGTTTGAGCGCACGGGCGTGTCAGGGAATCTTGCGCCGCGCGGCGAGGCGGGGGAAAGACCTGCCGGAAGCGCTGAAAGCGGCGTTAACCCGGCAGTCGCAAGAAGCCTCACTGCAAGAGCATACGGCATCTGCTCTTATGCCAGCAACAGCATGCTGTCCGGCAATCCCCACAGCGGGATCTACGAAGCGGACACCAGTCGGACGCTCGACCTGAACGGCGGGAATCCGGCTTGCAATCAGGGCGGAATTGCGGTGGTGCAGCAGGCCTTTGATATGACGCACGCCTGCGACGTGATCCGCGAATGCGGAGGGGCCGCGCCGAGCCTGCAAGCGCGGATGGGAACAGGCGGAAACCAAGCGCCGCTGACATATCAGATGCAAGGCTTTGGCGATTACCGCGAAGCTGACGTCGCCAGCTCCTGCAAACAGCGAGACTACAAGGACAGCACAGATCTGGTTATCGGAATTGACGGAGAATGCAATGCCTATATAGAACAATATGGCACACTGCGAGCGCACGCGAGCGGCGGTGCGGAAGAAACGCTTATGCATCGCATGGTCGTGCGGCGTCTGACCCCGCTGGAACGTGAACGGCTTCAGGGATTTCCGGATGGCTGGACGGACATCGGCGACTATACCGACAGCACCGGCAAAAAGCGCAAGACATCCGACAGCGCACGGTACAAGGCGCTCGGCAACAGCATCGCGCTTCCGTTCTGGCGATGGATGTTCGGGCGCATGGCGGCCTATCTGCCGGAAGGTGCGACACTCGGCAGCCTGTTTGACGGCATCGGAGGCTTCCCGCTGTGCTGGGAAGACGTGCACGGCGCTGGAACGGCAGTATGGGCAAGCGAGATCGAAGAGTTCCCGATCGCTGTGACCAAGAAAAGATTTGGAAGTGAAAACATGATTCACTACACGTTGAATATTGAACCGCCGGTCGAGCCGCCAGCCTACACCTGCCCGATTTGCCCGGTGTGCGGTGCGGAGACGGACAAGCTGCTGCGTGACCGATGGGGCAACATCGTCGGCTGCCCGGAATGCGTGAAGGAGGTAGACGCATGGGCATTGTAAGTGACACCTACATTCGCGGCGGCATCCCGCAAAGCCGCTATTGCCGCAGTTGTGCGCACTATCAGGTGCTCTCCGGCTGCAGCAATAGTGGGGGCGAACCCGGCGCAAGGGCGTGCCTGTACATCCTCGACACCGGCCATCGGCGGGGATGCTTGCCCGGCCCTGGATGCGATAAGCACATTACATTCGCGCAGTGGCGCGAGAGCGAGCGCGGCCGCGCCGTCCTGCGGCAGAAGCACAGCCATAGCCGCCCAAGAAAACGGAGGGCAGCACCATGACGACTGGCCGCGCAACCCTGCGCTATATCCTCGCCCGGGCGCGCATCTACTTTGCCGACGAACACATTGCCTGTGATTACTGCCCGTGTCTGGAAACATACAGCCGCAAGCAGTGCCGCCTTACCGGCGAGTATCTGCTCGACACACGCACCATTGGGTACAACTGCCCGCTGGAGTTTGAGCCGGAAGGAGGCGAAAACCATGAACAAATTCCGTTGCCTGCGCGCGGACGAGATCGAGTGCCGCGTGCAGCAGGTCAAGGATAACGGCCTTATCCTCCTGCTCTACAAAGACGCGCGCTGCGACATGATTATCTTGGACGAGACTGTCGGCGCGATGAACTGGCAGCGTGAGCACCGGCGCGATAACGCCAACTGCGTTGTCTCCATCTGGGACAGCGAAAAAGGGCAGTGGATCAGCAAGGAGGACACCGGCACGGAATCCAACACGGAGGCGGAAAAGGGCCTTGCGTCCGACAGCTTCAAGCGCGCTTGTGTCAACTGGGGCATCGGCCGCGAGCTGTACACTGCACCGTTTATCTGGATCCCGGCGGGAAACTACAATGCCAACGGCCGCAAGTGCTATGACAAATTTGCGGTCGAGAAGATCGAGTACACGAAGAACGACGACGGCTCCGACCGTCACGAAATCCTGAACCTATCCATCCGCAACACGACCATGAACAAGCGCGTGTTTGTCCACATCGGCAGCACCGCAAAAGAAAGGAAGTAAATAACCATGATTATTCGCACCAGAGCCGGCGATTGCATCGTCGCCGGGAAGCTCTCCCGTGACGCAGAGTTTTCCAACGTCGGCTCGAAAAACACGCCGCTGACGAAGTTTAGCATTCCCGCCCGCGACACCGTGCAGCCGGACGGCAGCAAGCAGACCGAATGGATCAACTGCGAGGTCTGGTATGAGGCAGCCCTGAATGCCGCGCAGCTCAAAAAGGGCGATGCCGTCATCATCTGCGGCCAGCTCTCCACGCGCGGCTATACCACCCGCGACGGGGAGGAGCGCAGCGAGGAGCGCCTGCGTGCAGACGCCTTCGTCAAAGCGTCCGTACCGGTCTCTTCCGCCAGCGTAGATCAGCTTGCCGCCGCCTATCCCGGCGTCGTGCGCGGCGTCGGAGTTGTCGCGGACGACTTCACAAATGAGCCGAAGTTTGAGGAACTGCCGGACGACGAATCCGACCTGCCGTTCTAACCGGGGCGCGCCATGGCAGAAAAGCGAATGTTTGCGCGCTCGCTCATCGACAGTGATGCGTTTCTGGAGATGCCGCTATCGGCGCAGGCGCTGTATTTCCACCTCAACATGCGCGCGGATGACGACGGGTTCATCAACAACCCGAAGCGCATCACGGACTATGTCGGCGCGGCGGCTGACGATCTGAAGCTGCTCCTTGCAAAGCGCTTTATCATCGTCTTTGATTCCGGCGTCATTGTCATCCGGCACTGGCGCATGCACAACACGCTCAAAAATGACCGATACCATCCGACGAACTATCAGGCAGAGTTTGCAACACTCTGCCTGGAGGAAAACAAGGCATACTCCGAGCGCCCGCAGACGCCACCTGCCGCAGAACCGGCCAGAGTGGAAAAGCCAGCCGCGCGCCCGGCGCAAAAAGCCGCCGCAAAGCCTCCGGAAAAGAAGCCCTACGGGGAAATGCACAACGTCATGCTCACGGATGACGAGCTGGCAAAGCTCCAGCGAGATTACCCGCACGACTACAAAACATACGTCGAGCGCCTGTCCCTGTACATCACCAGTAAAGGTGCGCGGTACAAATCCCACTACGCCGTTATCCGGCAGTGGCTTGTGAAAGACGGCGTGAAGGCAGAGAACGAGAAGCGCGCGCCGGTCTCCGGTAAGGACGACCTGGATAAAGTGGAGCGAATGCTCGCCGCAATGAAGGGGGGCGCGCGGGATGCCGACCATGTTAGCCCTTGACCCCGGCAACCGGGAAACCGGCTGGTGCATCGTCGATACGATCACCCGCGCACCGGTGCAGGGGGGGAAGGACGAGAACACGCTCGTCTCCGGCATTGTGTCCGGCGGCGCGTTCGCAGTTGCCGCGATCGAGATCATCGAATCTTACGGCATGGCGGTAGGGCGTGACGTGTTCGAGACTTGCGAGTGGATCGGACGCTTCAAGCAGTTGCTCGACGACCGCGGCGTACCGTACCACATCGTCACGCGCAAGGAAGAGAAGCTCAATATCTGCGGCAGCCCGCGCGCGAACGATACCACCATCCGCCACGCGCTGATTGACCGCTTCGCGTCGCACGACTTCCGCAGCGGTAAGGGCACAAAAGCAAACCCGGACTTTTTCTACGGTTTCCGCGCCGATCAGTGGAGCGCGTATGCCGTTGCAACGACCGCCCTCGACCGGGCGGAAAAGGAGGGCGACAATGCATAATAAGACAGAGCTGCTTGGCGTTAAAGGAAGCTGGCGCGAGGTAGTAGACGACTGCCGCGCAACCGTAGGCAAGGAGAGCCTTGGCCACGAGCCGAGCGGGCAATTCAAGCGCTCCATCTTGATTGCCGAGCACAGCCCAATCCGCGACCTCCGCGTGCGCTGGCGCTGGCGTGACATTCCGAGCTGGGTTGCCACGCACTGGTCGCGGCACAAATGGGAGTGCTTTATCCGCACGCAGAGGAGCGACCGCACCGGCATTCCGCGCGGGAAGCTGCCGCAGGAGACGCCGGTCACGTTCACCGGAGAAGCGAACGCGCAGAACCTGATCGACACATGGCGCAAGCGCCTGTGTTGTCAGGCGTCACCGGAGACCCGGCAGTACGCCGAGGACTTCAAGGCGGCGCTGCACGAGACCGAGCCGGAGCTGAGTGACGTGCTCGTGCCGAACTGTGTATATCGCGGTGGCTGCCCAGAGCTGGGGCCTTGCGGATTCTGGGAGCGCTTTTGCCCGGCCGAAATCACGATCCAAGACCGATACGACCAGTACAACGCGCTGTTTTATGAGCGCAGAAAGGGGCACAACGCATGAACAGAATTTGCGAGCAAGTGCGTGACCTGCTGTCGCGCGATCGCGGTAATCTGAATTTCTCACCGTCCGCGCATTACGCGGTGCAGAAGCTAATTGATTACGCCGAGCAGGAGCATGAGCAGCGCGAGAAAGCAGAGGAGCGGTGCGTAAAGCTGCAGACGCAGGTGGCAGATGCCTGCCACATGGGTGAGGCACAGGCGCGCACGATCGACGATCTGTGGCAGCAGTTGTCGTTTATGCAGCAGGCGCGGTGGGGTGCGGGGGGGTGTGATAGGATGAACCGCGACGTGTTATTTTCATCCGCAACAGACGAATGGGCAACGCCGCAAGGCTTCTTCGATGAACTGAATTCCGTTTTCCACTTCGACTTAGATGCGGCGGCGACTGCACAGAATCACAAATGTGAGACATTCTATACCCGCGAGCAGGACGGGCTACGACAACCGTGGGTCGGCAATGTGTGGTGCAACCCGCCGTATGGCCGCACGATTGGCAGCTGGGTACAAAAAGCCAGCGAAGAAAATGCGAAGAACAACAACTTAATCGTCATGCTGCTGCCTGCACGGACAGACACAAAATGGTTTCACAACTACTGCTACCGCAAGCCAAACGTTGAGATCGAGTTCATAAAATCGCGGCTAAAGTTCGGCGAAAGTAAGAACAACGCGCCTTTCCCAAGCATGCTTGTAATTTTCAAGCCAAAACTGTGGCCGGAATGCGGGGGGTGTGAGCGATGGAGAGACTGACGTTTGACGGCAATTTTTGCGACATTGCTCAGTGCAGGGAGCTGCCGTGCCCGCACGGTGGCAACTGCACACAGCGGAAAGTGTGGGAAAAGCTCAAGGCCTACGAGGATCTCGGTCTCGATCCGGAGGAGTACGAGCGCGCCTTGAGTGCAGACATCATGGTCCGCGTTGCGGCTGTTGCGCTTGGCGTGCCGGCCGAGGCGCTGCGCGATATGGTGGAGCTTGGAAAGGCCGGGCGCTTGATGGTGCTTCCAGAAGGAGGAGAAAGAATTGGAGGCTATGAAGGATGAGTAAGGCCGTCGTGCTGAGCATCCGCCCAAAGTGGTGCGAAAAGATTGCCAGCGGTGGAAAGACGATTGAGGTGCGAAAAACCAGACCGAAGCTGGACACGCCGTTCAAATGCTACATCTACTGCACGCAGAGCGGTGTTGCGCTTGGAGCGTGGGGAAAGCACGGCAAAGTCATCGGGGAGTTTACCTGTGACCGCATCGACGAGTATGACGATGATACGATTTTCTCGTTCCGCCATGAGGACTACGCGCGCTGGAACGATTTTGGCCTTGACCGTGCGTGTATGCACCCGGAAGATTTCCAGAATTACGCTGACGGCAAGTGGCTGTACGGCTGGCACATCTCCGATCTAAAAATCTACGATACGCCGAAGGAACTGACAGAATTTCACACTTGGAAAAAATGCAAATCATGCAGCAAAAGCGGGTACGAAAGCACAGCCTGTATCTATGATGAAAATTGCATGGTTCCGGTGGCGATTACTAAAGCACCGCAAAGCTGGTGCTATGTGGAGGAGGGCTGACAATGGCTGAATACGAACTGAACCCGTGCCCGGATTGCCGCCGCGAGTTCTGGATGCAGGAGGTGGAGTGATGGAACAGCTTAATTGCCTGCGGTGTGCGTACCGGCACGAAGATAACGGCAACTGCATGGCGGCCGGAGGATTTTGCACAGCCGTTCCTGCGGCGCATTGCCGTCTACTACAAGAATACTTGGGCACGGGGCTGATGCCAGAGGAAGTCAACGACGTCGTTGTAGGGCCGAAACCGCTAGTGAAGGCGAAACTGGTCTCGGCGTTTGGCGTCGCGGCGGAGAGGCTACGCGAGCTGGCCGAGGCCGACAAGGCCGGGCGCTTGGTGGTGCTGCCGTGCAAGGTTGGCGGAGAGGTGTACTCAACGCTTGACGATTTTGGGCAGATACATCAATGCAGAGCAACGTATGTCCACCTAGATGAGCTGCCGTATCTGAACGTTGCGGCACTTGAGCCTGTTGATTACGAAGGATCGCAATACGGAGCCTCATTCGGGGAGTTTGGGAAAACCGTATTCCTGACCCGCGAAGAGGCGGAGGAAACATTGGAGGCAATGAAGGATGGCTAAATACGAACTGAAACAGTGCCCGTTCTGCGGCGGTAAAGTTAGCCTTGTTCTGTGTGATGACGAAGGGAATCTGCATGATGAGGCATATAGAGAACATTCATACAGTGGGATTGGCTTTATGCTTCGCCACACTCACGAGGAAAACCCGAGCTGCCCGATTGCAAGCTATGAATGTGATGGCGGGATTTTGGGCGGTGTGTATATTTACGACACGGAAGAGCGAGCTGCTGAAGCATGGAATAGGAGGGCCGAGAATGGCTGAATATATTACGCGGGCACAGTACAACGATATTGAAAGCACTGTGTTCCTTGGAGATCGTCAGGAGTTCAATGCCCGCTTGCAGAAACACACGGGAATCGTAGCGCGGCCATATACGGCCTACAGCTATTACGATGCTGCCGGGAACTATCTGGGTGACAGCAACGACACTGACTTGGACGGACTGCTTCAAGCGGCCTACATGGAGGTGAAAGATGACTGAATACATCGAGCGTGAAGCGATAATGGAGTTCCCAATCCGGAAAGACCATTGCGACAAGGAGCGCGCGAATGAGCATTTTATCTTTGGCATTGAGTCGGTTCTGGAATATGTACAGAACCTGCCCGCCGCTGACGTTGCGCCGGTGGTGCGCTGCAAGGACTGTGCCCATAGGACTGAGATGGGTAATTGCGGGCACCCGCGCCACCATGGGATTTTGCCGTCAGCGTATCCCTATGATTTTTGTAGCTACGGCGCGAGAAAGGACGGTGACGACGATGCCAAAGCGGATTAACCCACGCCGGAGGCCGGCGACACAGGCAGACGTGCAGCGCGCAAAGGACACGGCGACGGCGGACGCCTGCCGCGTGACGCTTGCGATCTTTTTTACCGCCCTGTTGGGCAAAGAGGGCATGGGGGCCGAGCAGCCCCAGCGCATCTGGCGCGAGGTCGAGGCGCTGTCGGAGAGCGTGCGCGACGGATATGTATCCGCGACCGACCTGATCCGCGTGCTGCGAGACGAGTACGAGATCGACATTGTAGGGGGGTGAAGCCATGCGCAGGAAACCGCTCGCGCCGCTTACGCCGGAACAGCAGCAGCTCGCGGCGGATAACGAGCGTCTGATCTATCTTGCGATCCGCCGCTACGCACCGGATGAGGACGCCGATGAGCTGTATGGACACGCTGCCGAGGGCTTGCTCAGAGCCGCAAGTACATATGATCCAACGCGCGGAAAGTTTTCAACGCACGCGATGTGGTGCATTCGCGGCGAGATCGCGCACCGCAAGAAGTACGCGCAGCAGCGCAAGCGGTCTGGAATGCTTATTTTGTACACAGACGATAATGACGTACCGTTTGACAGCGCCGGTAAGTACGATCACACGCAGTGCGGCGCAGTCAAGCCCAAGGATCGTCTGCACAAAGATTTCGATGATTCTGCGGCGGATATCAGCCGTTTTCTGGACTGTCTCACGCCGGTGCAGCGTCAGACCGTGTGTCTGCGCATGGCAGGGTATACCTACGCAGACATTGCCGACATCCGCGGCGTAAAACAGCAGTCAGCTATTTGTGCTGCGCAGTCTGCCGCAAAGCGATGGCTGGAATATAACGACACCGGCAATGCCGGAACATCTGAAAACAGGAGGAAATAACAATGAACGAAAACGAACTGATGGAAGGCGTGCGCAACGGCACGCGCAACGAACTCCGCCTCAGCATCCTGACGGATGCGATCTTCAACGCCGCCCGGCTGAACTACAGCGGCAAAAAGCTCGCCTTTGACGACGACGAGCTTTGCACCGTGCTCCGGGCAATGTACCCGGATGACTACGACGGCGTGCTTGCAAATCTGCAAGCGCTCAAGGCGGAAGCTGCAAAGGATGGTGGCGCGTTTTGACCCGTTCCGAAATCCTGAAAGCCGCAGAGCGCTGCGTCTGCACAGACCGAAATCAGCAGTACGGCGAGCCGGAGGACAATTTCCGCATTATCGCCGCCCTCTGGAACGTGTATCTGTTCGGTCGCGGAGCGAAATCGCAGCTCAACCCCGCAGACGTTGGCGCGATGATGGCGCTGTTCAAGCTCGGCCGCATCGCAACCGGAGGCGATAAAGCGGATAACTTTATTGACTTGGCCGGATACGCCGCCTGCGCAGGGGAAATCTCAACGGAGAGCGAGCACACATCGAAAGGCGTAAAAAAGTTAGCGCGGGAAGCGAAGGAAGCGCAGAACGCGAAAAACGGCATTTCCAGCGAACAGGGTTGTCCGCATGACGCGCAGCGCTGACGGAGCATACCTCGTCAAAACCGGCTGCGCTATCCGGGAAGCGCCGGACTTGCGCGCAGCGATCGACATGATTCAGCAGTACGAAAGCGAAAGCATATAAAGCAAAGCAGCGCACGAAACCGTGCGCTGCTTCTTTCTTTACCCGAACAGTTTCCAGAGCTGGTTGAACTGCGTGGCCGTGTAGCCGTTTTGCAAAGCCCACGCCTGCAAGTCGGCTTTCTTGTATTTGTTCTTCCCGTCCTCCGTCTTTGCGGTCTTTGCCTGATAAAAGTCCGCGATCTGCTGCAACGAGTAGCCGCCCTCGTAGGCGGTCTCCACCTTTGCCTGCGTGTTTTCCGTTAGCTTCTGCGCCATGACGTTGAGCGCGAGCTGGTCACTGCCGCCGCGTTTGCCGACGACCGTCTTGATGATTGCCTGCATCACATCGCCGTTGCGGTCTCGCGCATTGTCCGGCAGTGTGTCTTTTGCGGTGCCGAGCTTGGCGCGGTATACGGCGTTGTCTGCCACGCTGCCGCTGCTCTTCGTCGTCCACGCCGGGGTGTCGCCGCCGTCGAGCTTCGCTTTCTTCTTGCCGGCCGCCGTTGCGACTTCCAACAGGTTTTGGATCGCGGCCGCTTTCTCCGCGTCGCTCGACTGCTTGTAAACAGAACTCCGAATAACTTTCTGAATGTTGTCATAGGCCGTCTGGCCATATGCCATCTGGTACTGCCGCCTCTCGTCCTGATCCAGCGGCACTTTTTCGCCGTCTCTGTTTCCGCTGTTTGGTGCTTTCTTCTCAGGATATTTTATGTCGATGTTCTCACCGAGCCGGTACAGCTCTTGGTTCACGGCGCTCGTCCGGTACTTCGTCACACTGCCGGGATTCAGTGTCGCGTTCAGGAAGTTTTCCGCCGCTGTGCCGGTGTATTTCTTCTCCTGCCCCCAGTTGTCCAGCGCAGCCGGAAGCGTTTCCCGAAGCCCAGGAATCTTGCTCTTCATCGCGCTCAGGCCGTTTTCCCACACAGTGTCGCCGTTGTAGGTGTCGCGCACCGTCCCGTCAACCCCCTGCGCCACGCCGGACACGATGTTTGGGATAAAGCTCGTCGCCTGAGACGCGCCGTAGCGCAGGGCGGCTTCCGCTACCTTCCCGCCCGCGGTATCTGCCTTGGAGTATTTATAGCCGTTCGCAATCTCCTGAAACTGAGACATAGCGGGCAGATCCATCACGCTCTGAAAAGCAGATTCCAGATTGCCGCCCGCAACGTTTGCAAACGTCAGGCCCTCGTCCTTGTAGCAGTCTGCCAGCAGCGCGCCATAGGTCATCTGCGCGTTGATCGGGTCGAGGAAGCCGATGGACACCAGGTCGTCACCGTCGCGCCACTCCGTGCTTTCTCCGGCAATCCACCGGTTGAGCGCGCTAAGGTTGAGCTGCGTGCCGCTCACGCCCTCAGACTTTTCGAGCGCTTCCTTGTCCTCGTCGTCGTCTCCGGCAACGTTCATCACGCCAGCCCCGGCCAGCACCGCAAAGAGCGCGATTCCCATCGTGCCGTTAAACGCGCGGCCGAAATCCGTAACAGCCTTCGCCTGTTCGGCTGCGGTCAGCGTTCCGGCCTTTGCCTTGTTCAAGACTTTGACGACCTCCGCGCCGGCGTTAATAAATCCAGCGGGGGAGTATTGAATCGCTGCGCTTGCAATGTTGCCGGGCACGTTTGTGAACGGGAGCATAATGTCGCCGAGACCGATGCTGCCGCCCTGCTTGTCCTTGATGCTGAGCTTGTTCAGCGCATTACGCATTCCGCCCATGACGCCGGACAGCTTGCCTTCGTTCTGGAACGTGCGTTCTCTTGCGGTTTCCTCCGCGCGGCCGTCAAGCGCGCCTTTTGCCACCTTGCCCTTGGCTTCCAGCGCATCAATTCCGCGCTGCGCTTCCGCCTGAATGCCGCCTTTTTGCATCTGGTCAGACGTGACCATGGCATAGTTGCTGTATTTCTCCCACGTGGAGAGAAACCGTTCCAGAAAGTTCCCGGTCATCTTGAACGACCTGCTGCCGCCGGTTTCGTATTTGCCCTGTGCGTTGGAAACGCTTGCGTCAAGGCCGGTTTCAATGTACGACTTGAGCGTTGCCTCGCCCATGCCTTTTCGTTTCGTCTTGGAGAGATAACTCTTATCCACGGCTACGGAGCGCGTGCCGGTGTATTTCGACAGCAGCATGTCCAGCCCGACGCCGATGTTGTTTGACACGGCCTCTACCGGGTCATACACCATATTGCCGACAAGGTTTCTGGCAGCCGTCGCCGGTTTCGAGAGCATGGACAGATAACGAAACGACTTGATCTGTTCGAGCGTGGACGGTTTCGCGTAATCATACGCAATGCCGCGCACCTGACTTGCGGCAACGTCACGCAGAAACGCTTCGCCGCCCGGCAGTTTCTTTGCCTGCTCAAGCGCCTTTTCCATCGTTTTGCCCATCTTGTTCGACCACAGGCCGTTTGTGCGCCGCTCCGTGCTCATGTCTTTGATGAGGTCAACCACGCCGCCCACGTCGCCTTTTTCGATGCTGTGCAGCTTCTCCGCGTTCTGGCTCACGCTGTCGAGAATCTTCTTGCGCTGCTCGTCCGACATTTTGCGCGTGCGCTCGCTGTCGTTCAGCAACTGGATCGCGTCCGCTTCCATTAGCGCCGGGTCAGACGCGAGCTGCCGCCGCTGACGCAGCGCCTGACCGGCCTCCGTGCCGTGCGCGTCCCACTCTTTCATGAGCTTTGCCACTTCGGCGTAGGCATCTTTGCTGCCGCTCTCGCGCGCCTTGGCCACTTCTTTGACGATGATCTTGTGTGCGAGCACCGTGTCGGTATCGTCCCAGTCCTGCTTTTCTCCAAACAGGTCTGCCTTTTCGCCCTCGTAGTCCGATTCATAGCGTTCCTGCGCCTTGGCGTCCACTTCTGCGTCGTGGTTCACCTTGTGCGTCCGGTCTTCCGGCCTCAGCCCTTCCATGCGGCGCTCTGCGTCCGTCAGCACGCGGTCGGTCGACCGCGTCTGTGTCCGCGCTTCGTCATAGCCAAACTCCGCGGACTTTGCGCCCTGTCCTTCCGGCAACGTACCGCGCTGCCCGGCACCCGTCTCTGCATCTCGCTGCTGCACGTCTGCAAAATTATCACTGTTTTGTGGCTGTTCCTGCGCCGGTTCGCGCAGCCCTGCGGCTTCTTCCACCATGCGCAGCATACTGTTCTCCTGCGGCTTCTCCTGCGCCGCCGGAACGTCCTGCGCGGTCTCGGCCGGTGTGGTCTCTGCCTGCGCTTTCGCGGCGATATTTTCCGCCTCTGCCGGTTTTGCGCTCGCTTCTGTGCTCACGCTTGCGGCCGGTTCTCCGGCGCGCAGAGCAGCATTTTTCTGTGCGTCTACGCCCTTGGCGATACCGGCCGCCGTGCCGAATGTGGACAGCGCCGCACCGATCATGGCGTCATACGCAGACTGCGCAAGCATTTCCTTCGCGCCTTCCGCCGTTGTGTATCTCGACTTTGCCGCAGCACCCTTGTCGTAGATTGCACGGATCGCCGGGTTCAGGATGTCGGCCATGGCTTCCTCTGCGCCCTCGCCGACAGCGTTTGTCAGCGCGCGCACAACACTGCGACCGGCATCCGTTTTTGCCAGCTTTCCGATGAGCTTCTCCGCCACGTCGTCCGCAGCACCGCCGCCGAACAGCTTGCCAACGTCGAAGATCTTCTCCGCCAGAACGTCAACGGCAGCGGCCGCAGCGCCGTATGCCACCTGTTCGCCCTCGCTCGCGCTGTCAAGACGTGCCTCACGCGCCCCGCTGCCGTAGGAGCGCAGGCCCATGTTTGCCAGACCCGCGCCGGGGAGCAGCGCGTTGAGCGCCATGTCCGCACCGAGCTGCAGTCCGCCGCTTGCAATGTCCACAAACGCGCCCGCGGCTTTGCTGCCGCCAAGGTTATCTTTCGCCTTTTCGGATGCTTCTGCCGCCGCTGCCGCCGCTTTGTCTGCCTTAGCGTAGATGCTTTCCTGGTTGCGCTTCCGCGCGGCCTCCGCCTTGTCCTTGCCCTCCTGAGGCACGGCGTTGTCCGCGACGGTCACGCCCATGATCTGCGTTCCGCTGCGCTTGTTGAGAAACGTTCCGGCCGCGTTTTCGTAGGCGCTCTTCGCACCCTCGTAGGCAGACTTTGCGATGTTTCCGCCCGCTTCCGCCGTCTTGCTCTCCTGCATATTGCTCTTGCGGTAATCATCCGAGATTGCCTGATTCGTCAGGGCAAGCGGCGTTGTCGTGTCCGCACTGTAACCGGCGTCGCCGAAAGCGTTCAGCAGCTTTTCCCAAAAGCTGATATTCTCTTTCTTCTTCTGCGGCACAGGTTCAGAGATCGGTTTGGCGACAGGTTTCTGCGCGTCAGCGGTATCCTGCTGCGCTCTCGGCCGTTCGGTCGCGCCTGTGCTTTTGAGCCAGTCGTCAATCGAGATTGTCGCTTTTTTGAACGCCATCTGATTTCCTCACTTTCTGGAGTAGTTCATGCCTTTCATCCGTATGCGGCTGTCGTCGGAGATAAGCCCATTGTCGGACGCGCTCTGGATGTACTGGTTCACTTCCGAAACCGGAACGCCCTGCGAGATCATTTCCTTCACCCGCTCGTAAACGGCCTCGGAGTTTGCAACAGCATTTGGATCCGTGAAGTCAATATCTTGGTGGTAATTAACATTATTGTGTATGAGATGTCTTTTTTGCGGAGGGATCGTGTTGTCGTCACCTCCGCCACCTCCGCCACCGCCGCGGCTGCGGCCGCTCTGCGCCGCTGTGTAGCTCGCCGGGTAATTTCCGGTGCGCTCGTAGTAGAGCTTCGGGTTCTGTGCGCCCCACACTTTCTGCATCGCGTCGATCTGATCCTGCGAATAGCCGAGCGCCGCATAACCGCTGAAATCGCCGTACTTGGCGAGCGTCGCGGCCTGCTGTTCGAGCCGACTGCGCTCGTTTTCCGTAAGCGTCGTGTCCACGCTCAGCTGCTTGACAGCCGTGTTGACGATGGAGTTGTCCACTCGCTGCGCCTCGGCATAGAGCGCCTTTGCGCGCGCTGCGTCGTTCTCGCTGATCGCCTGTGCGACTGCGTTCTGATACGCGGTCTTTACCTTCTGCCGCTGCGCCTCCAGATCGGACAGCGCGTCTGCCTCTGCGGACGATACTTTACCCATGGCTGCGTTCCTGCTGTTCTGCTGCGAGAGCGCGAGCTGACTGCCCGCCCCGACATTGATGCCGCTGCCCGCCATCTGCTCGTTCAGGTTCGCGCGGGAAATGTCCGCCTGCGTCGATACCTGCCGCCGCGCCTCGTTGTATGTCTGCGGAATCTTTGCTGCCTGTGCGTCATAGTCCGCCATGTTCTGGTCATAGGCCGCTTTCAGTGCGTCGGTCTTTGCCTTCTGCTGTGCGTCGTAGATCTTGTTGATGCTCTCGCTCTGGTCTTTCGCTTCCGGCAGGACGGTGTTGTTTCCGACGATCTTAAAGCCGCTGCCGTCACCGCCGCCGCTGTAGCCGTACTTCTTGCGGATCAGCTCCGCCTGCTCGTGTGCCTCGTTCATGCCGCCCTGATTTCCGGCCTTCTGCGCGGCTTGCCACTGCTCACCGAGCGCGGCAATTTTCTGCTTGTCGGCGCTGTTCATTCCTGCGCCATTGTATGCCATCTTGTCACCTCATCACTTGATAGGGAAGAGGGGACACCGCCGCGCCCGGCAGCGTCCCCCGTGTCGATTCTTATTTGCGCTCCAGAAGCTGCAGCCGCGTCTCGTGGTCGTTGATCGCGTCCTCGCTGTGCTCGATCTTGTCCCACATCTCGTTGTGCTCCTTGGCGTTCCCGGCGTCCATGCGGTCAATGCGCGCCGTCAATGCCATGACTGCGTCTGTGTTCCGCTGGATGATAGTGCTCATGCGCCAGCACGCGCCAATCAGCGTCAGCACAAACGCCGCCGCTGAGATGATGCTCGCAAGCGATACTGCCATCCTCAGCCTTCTTTCCTCGGCTTTTCATAGCTCAGTGCACGTGCGCTGTCGCCGACACCCGCGGTCGTCGGGTCTACAACGATGCCGAGCAGACACAAAATGTTGATAACCATGCTGATGATCGTAGTCACCTGATTCTGCGCCACACGCGGCACGACGCCGCACACGCCGAGCGCCTGATACACCAGCGCCACCAGCGCCATGACGAGCGCGGTCAGCGTCGCCTTGTTCTGTAATCTAAGCTTCCAGTTGATAGTCATGTACACCCCTCCGTTACTTGTCCTCATCGACCATGCGCTGGCACACGATCATCGTGCGCAGCATATCCATCGACAAATCCAGCTCGCCATGAGCATCGCCTTTCAGAGCGCCGCGGTCGATCAGCCGCTGCGTCTCCTCGCGCGCCCAGCCAGGCACGTCGTCGACTACAACAAATCTAGAGCTGCGCGCGTCCACGTACCGCTTGCCGATCACCAAGCCGCGCACCATGTCCAGCGACAGATCGATGCATCCGTGATCGTCACCTTTAAGAGCGCCCGCGTACATCAGCTCGCGAACCGTGTCCTGTGCCCAGTCAGGCACATCCTCAATTTTGCTGTATCGTACCATATCATCATCCTCCTCATCATTTTTGTGCATCTCTGCATAAACATCCCTTCGGAATCCGTCCATCGTGTAGCCCATGCCGTATGTGTCCCACAGCAGTTCAGGGTCTGCGTGGTTGCTGGCCACGCCGCGCCGGTGCCCCTCCGCATGGCCGATGATAACACCATCCGCCAGCGGGTCAAGCCCATACGTCCCGCACAGGCGCGCAAACAGCTCCACGGCGGCATGGTACGTGCCCGTGATCTGCTCGGCCGCCTCGGCATAGGACATATCAGCCGCCGGTTCGGTCATCTCCACGCCGATGTGCGTGCCGTTGG
>CAJMPY010000036.1 GCA_905215385.1 uncultured bacterium
TGGTTTCTGATGCGGCGCGCTGCGCGCCCCGCACAGGCTAAAGCCTTTAACAAAAAACGCGGTTCGTTAGAACCGCGTAAGATAGTTGGAGCGGACAACGGGGCGTCCGCGTATCCGCTTCGCGGATCCGCACCGGCTTCGGCCGCCTGCCGGCGACCTCGCCAGCTCGCTACAAACGCTCCGCGTTTGCTTAACGCTCGCTCCCTCTCGGGTTCGAGCCCAAGCGATGGGTACGAAAAAGCCCGGCTACCGTAGTAGTCGGGCTGCTGCGTTTGGAGCGGACAACGGGGCTCGAACCCGCGACCCCAACCTTGGCAAGGTTGTGCTCTACCAACTGAGCCATGTCCGCATATGTAAAACAAAACGGGCGCCGGAGCGCCCGGATGTTGCCTGGAGGCGAAGCCCGGATTCGAACCGGGGGTAAAGGCTTTGCAGGCCTCTGCCTTACCACTTGGCCACTTCGCCGAAAAAGGACCGCCTAAACGGTCCGGAAATGCAATGGAGCGGACAACGGGGCTCGAACCCGCGACCCCAACCTTGGCAAGGTTGTGCTCTACCAACTGAGCCATGTCCGCTTGCGGGTTATTAATTTACGCGAGTTGTCCAAAAGACGCAAGTACTTTTTTCAAAAAACTTGTCTGCCGCATGTTCTTAGTAGCTAAACGCGCTAAAGCGATTGGCTAGGCACACGATTCCAGCGCTCCGCTAAACAGCTTCACCATCTGCACGCGCGTGCCGGCGCCGTCCGTACGATGAGCAACCTCCACGTTATCGACGAGCATACGCATAAGCTTGATACCACGGCCGCGTTCCTCAGATGCAACCGGCTCGCTCGTTTCATCGATAGAATAGCCGGCACCTCGATCAAGCACCTCAACCACAACGCGATCGCCATAGGCCTGAACCGTCAGGACGCACCCGATACCGCCCGCATGGTCATAGGCATTACCCAGCGCCTCCCCCGACGCCAATGCGACATCGTAGCGCTCGTCACGGCGCAACGGAAGCGATTCAAGGAGTTCGGCGATGCGATGTCGGTAGTATGGAAGATTCTCGATACCCTGACGGACCTCGACGCTCTTACTCCAGCGAGGCAGCTCCCCCACCGGAATGGCGGGAATAGGCTCCCGTGTCGGCCCCGCGACATGAAGAATATCGACAAGACGAGCAATCTCCAAAAAGCGAACAACTTCACCCGATGCATTGACGAGCGAGAGCAGGCCTTCTCGCCTCATGAGCTCACGAGCGCGCGTAAGCAGGAATGCCAAGCCCGTCGAATCGATAAAGCTAACAGCCTGACAGTTGATGACGACACGACGCACGCCGCGGCCAATCAAAGCATCCAACCGCCGACGCAGCGCAGGCACCGTGGCGATGTCGATATCGCCTGGTGGCGTCAAAACCGCTATGTCATTCCACTCATTCATACGACTATGGTTCCCCAAAAAAGCCCACTCGATGCATTCGTTTCCCCAACCGTACGGATTCAGCCCGCCCAGCGTCGTCTATGAACGACCCCGTAAAAACTCAAGGGACACCAATGCAATGTCATCGTCCAGCGCCGATTCGGTAAATCGGTCGAGCTCGCCCAAGACCTTGCCGCAGATTCCCGATACGCCCTCACCCGAGACAGAGAGCAGAAGGTCACGAAGGCGCTGCTCGCCAAAAAAAGCACCCGAGCGGTCACGTGCTTCGATTGTTCCGTCGGTGTACATAAATAGCATGTCACCAGGAGCGAACGTAAACACGCCTGTCTCGTACACCATGCTCTCAAAGGCACCGATTACCCCCGATTGGCATCCAAGCAGCTCGACCTCTCCCCCACGAGCCTCGCCGCCACCCAGCGGCATCGACTCTGGCCTGATGACCATGGTCGGAGGATGGCCCGCCGAACAATACGTTGCGCGTCCGGCTTTAAGGTCAATCTTGGCGATAAAGGCCGTCACGAACGTCTCGACCCTCGAAAAGCCCATAAGCATGCTGTTAAGGGAGCGTGCCATGCGGGCCGGTCCAGCGCCCTCCCAGGCATATGCCGTCAGGGCCGTCTTGACGAGTGCGGACATCGATGCAGCCTCAATGCCTTTGCCAGACACATCGCCCAGAATCATGACGGCGCAATCGTCGGGAAGACGGATGAGCGTATAGAAATCGCCGCCGACCAACGCCGAGTTCGTGGCCGACAGGTACACCGAATCGGCGGCGATTCCCGGAACATCCCCCAGTGAATTTCTCATGCCAATCTGGAGGGTCTGAGCGATATGGCGCTCCTCACGCTTTTGAGATTCGCCTTCATAGATCAGTTCAAAGTCATGGGCCAAGTGCACCAAGTAGTCATATTCAAGGTCATCAATCGGCTCTTGGCTGCCATCACGAAGCAGCAGCGCACGCGTCGTCGGCCCCTTCGCAACAGAAGCAGGAACGATTGCGTCGTTACTGTGCTTGCCATCGCCCTCAGGGCGTGGGCGCCCCGCCTCGATGCCGGCGTCGACGTAGAGACCCTGGCAAGGCAGGCCATGCGCTCTAAGCCAGCCTCCCATAGGCATCGATTCGTCAACGCGAGTTATACGGACGTGTTTAAGGTCCTCGGCACTCGTGCCGCCCAAAACAGATGCCTCAAAGCCATCAGGGGCAGCCCCCAGACGTGCCGCTGGCGCCGTCGTGGAAAAGAAAAGCTTCTCGGGATCGTCCGGCAAAGCAACGCGACTGCCGCCTTCAAAATCTATGACGTAGGAATCCAGACTGGCGTCATACTCAACAGGGCAAAAATGGCAGTTGAGCATATTGCAGATCTCGGACGACACCGCCTGGGTAGCCGCAGCGGAATCGTCTAGAAAGGTAAACAACTCATCACGCAGCACATTGAGGGAACGACCAAGCTCGGCCGTGCGACGGGAGCGAAGGCTCGATGCCATGCCGACCAGCTGGATAGACAGGTAATCGCAAATGACCTCAAGTACATTAACATCATAAGCGAGCGGTGCCTGGGGGCGTTTCCAACCAACTTCCAGCACACCGAGGATCTGCGTACCGTAAAAAACGGGAAGACAGATTTCACTGCGGTACGGAGGCATATCCTGCATGCGCAACAGGTGCTTAGAACGATTATCCAGGTCCATGAACATACCGGAGGCGGCCTTATCGCCCTCAAGGTCCTGTTGAATCGACAAGCGACAGGCACGCGACTCGCGAAGAACATACGTCGGAATGCCGGCGCCATACGGCAAAAACTCGGGCAGGTAGCTGTCGAGCAGCTCCTTGGAAACACCGCGAAGCTTAAAGCCGCCGCTCTCAGAAAAATAGATAGCAGCACCCGAAGCATCGAGCGTTCCTACAAGCTGGTTCAAAACGGTATCAAGCAGGCTGGGTAACTCATCGGAGCCCACAGTGCTCATAATGACCGAGAGCGTGCCAGAGAGACGCTTGTTCGCCACTCTAAGCTCCGATAACGCACGCTTGAGTTGCCGGTCGTGAGAATACTGTTCCTCAATACTGTGAAGCGCCACCAGGACACGTGGCGCGCGGCGCCCAAAGATGTGTGGAGGCGTTACGGAGCCCGCACGAACCAAGACGGGAATGAAAGAGCCGTCACTCAGTTTGAGCATCAGTTGGTTCTCTGAGCCATCAGTTTCAAATGGCAGACGATGTTCCGTCGCACGCTCAAAAGCGGACGAGTACAGGACGTCTTTAACATCTCCACCGATGACGTCGGCGCGTTCCTCGCACATCAAACCAAGTAAGCGATTATTCACATGCAGAATGGTTCCGTCGAGCTCGCAGATGATGACAGCATCGCTCGTGATCTCGACTAGTTGGGCAACGTCTGCCCACTCGTTGCGTTCAAGCGTTTCCATCGTGGACCCCACCGTCTATCGGTAACAAAAAAGCCTCCGAAGAGGCTTCTCAAATGCGATGGTGTCGGAGGCGGGACTTGAACCCGCATGACCAAAAAGCGGTCACTAGCACCTCAAGCTAGCGCGTCTGCCAATTCCGCCACTCCGACATGCTATATTGTTGATTCGCGGTTCGTTTTGTTGGACCCGCGCGTTCAACGAGGAAGATAATAACCTATGATTCGAGAACTGTGCAAGCACTTTTTTGAAAAAAGTTTACGAATTTGTAAATGCGCAGGTAGATCTGTATATCCGGTTCGGAATGGGGGCAGCTTCCCAGCGCGTCCTCGGGCATGCGGTACATTTTGATCCGCGCTTCGCGCTACAAAATGTACCGCCCCCTGCGGAATGCGCTGGGAAGCTGCCCCCATTCCGAACCTACGTTAACATGCTCCAGGCAAAGTTCCTAAACATATTCTGGGGCTGATAAGAATTTAGTGGCTCGGCTTTGCCGAGCCCTTATATGGGAAGGCCGGAGCCAAAGCTCCGGCCTCGCTCAATTTCCTATTAGATTAAGTGAGCGATCAAGGAATCGCACCCCTCCCTGCCGCGTTACCGCAGGGTCCACCCTGGTGTTACTTTTCAGAACATTCCGCAAGTAACCCCCGCCGCACGAAGTGCGCAGCGGGGGTTACTTGCATGTCCGAGGACGTTCTGAAAAGTAACACCAGGCGGGCCCGGACGAGAACAACCGACTACAGGTCGATGTGCGATTCCTTGATCGGGAACGGCTCGGCGAAGTGGCAGGCGCAGCAGTGACCCGGTGCGACTTCCTTAAACTCGGGAAGCTTCTCGGAGCAGATGCCCTGCGCGATCGGGCAGCGCGTGTGGAAACGGCAACCGGTCGGCGGATCCAGCGGCGACGGCGGATCGCCAGCGAGAATGATGCGCTTGCGGGTCTTCTGGATATCCGGATCGGGCACCGGCACGGCAGACAGCAGCGACTGCGTGTACGGGTGGTGCGGCTCGCTATAGAGCGTCTTCCAGTCCGAAACCTCGACCATCTTACCCAGATACATAACGGCAACACGGTCGGAGATATGCTGCACGACAGAGAGGTCGTGAGCAATGAAGAGATAGGCCGTACCGAACTTGTCCTGGAGCTCCTTAAGAAGGTTCAGAACCTGGGCCTGAATGGAAACATCCAGAGCGGAAACAGGCTCGTCGCAGATAATCAGCTTGGGCTTCAGAGCAAACGCGCGGGCGATGCCGACACGCTGGCGCTGGCCGCCCGAGAACTCGTGCGGATAGCGGTTGATGTGCTCGGGGTTCAGACCGACGACATCCAGCAGCTCGCGGACACGCTCGATACGCTCTTCCTTGGTGCCCACACCATGAATGGTCATGGGCTCGGAGACGATCTCACCAATCGTCATACGAGGGTTCAGCGAAGCATAGGGATCCTGGAAGATAAACTGCATCTCGCGACGCATATCCTTGATCTCGTGCTTGCTCATCTCGGCAACATCTTTGCCCTGGAAGAACACCTTACCTGCCGTCGGCTTCGTCAGGCGCATGATGGTGCGGCCCGTGGTGGACTTACCGCAACCAGACTCGCCGACCAGGCCAAAGGTCTCGCCCGGATAAATCTCGAACGAAATGTCATTCACAGCAGAGACGACACGCTTGGAGAAGCGCTTGGCGAACATGCCGGACTCAGCGGGAAACTCCTTAGAGAGGTGCTCGACCTTCAGCAGCGGAGTGCGCTCGTTATTGTCTGTCATTTACGCCTCGCCTCCCTTCTTGGAATCCTTGCGCGTGCGGGACGTCTCAGGGGCGTTCTTGAGGAACTCGGGGTCACCGGAATAATGGCACGCAGAATAGTGGCCGGACTCGGTGACAACGCGCTCGGGGCGCTGCTTGCGGCACTTGTCCGTCGCATAGGGGCAGCGAGGAGAGAAGACGCAGCCCTCGGGCAGGTTCATGAGCGAAGGCGGGTTGCCGTGAATCGGCGTCAGCGGCTTCTTCTCATCGATGGCCTGCTCCGGGATGGAGCGAATAAGACCCCAGGTGTAGGGATGGCGACTCTCGTAGAAGATTTCCTCAGCAGTACCGAACTCGACGGGACGGCCGGCGTACATAACCATAATCTTATCGGCCATATCGGCGACGACGCCCAGGTCATGGGTAATCATAATAATGGCGTTGCCGTTCTTCTCCTGCATCTCCTGCATGAGCTCGATAATCTGAGCCTGAATGGTAACATCCAGAGCCGTCGTGGGCTCGTCGGCAATCAGGATATCGGGATCGCAGGCAAGAGCCATAGCGATCATGACGCGCTGACGCATACCGCCGGAGAACTGGTGCGGATACTCATTGACGCGCTTCTCGGGCTCGGGGATACCCACGAGGTCCAAAAGCTCGGTGGCGCGCTTGAGCGCCTCCTGCTTGGAGTAGCCACGGTGCAGACGAAGGCCCTCGCCCACCTGCTTGCCGATCTTATAGACCGGGTTCAAGGAGGTCATAGGATCCTGGAAGATCATCGCGATATCGTTACCGCGAATGTGCTGCATCTCTTCCTCGGTCATCTCGAGGATAGAACGACCGCGATAGCGAACGTCGCCGCCCTCAATCTTTCCCGGAGGCATCGAGATAAGACCCATGATGGTCATGGCGGTCACGGACTTACCGGAGCCGGACTCACCGACGACACCGAGGGTCTCGCCACGATCGAGCGTGTAGGAGACACCGTCGACAGCGCGAACAACGCCATCTTCGGTGTGGAAATACATCTTAAGGTCATCGACCTCGAGCAGATGCTGGCCCTCGGGAACCGGCTGGTCCTTCAGGTCCACATAGTTCTTGTTCTTCTTCATCCTTATGCGTCCTTCATCTTGACGTCGAGGGCGTCGCGCAAACCGTCACCCAGCAGGGTGAAGGCGAGCACCGTCGAGAGAATTGCCAGACCGGGCATGATCATCATCCAGGGAGCAGTCAGAAGATACTGCTGACCGTCCTGAATCATGGAGCCCCACGAAGGCGTAGGCGGAATAACGCCCATGCCGAGGAAGGACAGAGCGGACTCGGTCAGAATGGCGCCACCGATGTTCATGGTCGCGTAGACCACGATGGAAGCAACGGAGTTCGGGAAGATATGGCGCATCACGATACGCGCATCGGATGCACCCATCGCGCGAGCGGCGTCAACATAATCGTTCTCTTTGACCGTTAGGATCGCAGATCGGAAGACACGGGCAATCGAGGGCCAGCCGAGAATACCGATGGCGATGAAAACATTCTGAAGACCACGACCGATAACGGCGATCATGGCGACAACGAACAGCACGTACGGGAACGCTAGGAAGATATCCGCGAAGCGCATGATGATCGTATCCCAGATGCCGCCATAGAAACCGGCCAGGGCGCCCATGATCAGACCGATCACCGTGGAGATGGCGGTGGCCATAATACCGACGGAAAGCGAAACGCGCGCGCCGTAGATAACTCGGACGAGAATGTCGCGGCCAAGGGCGTCGGTACCAAACGGGTGCTCGGCACACGGAGCCAGCAGCGAAGTCTCGGCCATGGTCGTCGAGTCAGAAGCCGTCGGCGACCCGAGCCAGGGCTTAGCCCACAGGTCTGCGGTCAAGGCAACCAAAACGACGATGATAATCCAGCAGATACCGATAACGGCGAGCTTATTCTTGCGAAGACGCTTGAAAGCGTCGCCCCACAGCGTGCGGGACTTGGCGGGAGCAGATGCGGACTTGGTGGCGGTAGCCTGCTCCTGAGACTGAGAATCAGTTTCCTGCATGAGACGTACCTCCCTTAGGCCTTATCCGACGGACCGCCGAGGCGGATACGCGGGTCGAGGAATGCATAGCTAATGTCGACGAGAAGGTTGATCACCATAACGACGACAACGATGAGCGTAACGCCGCCCATAACGATGGGCCAGTCGCGCATGCTAATGGCGCGGTAGACCTCAGAGCCGATACCGGGCCAGTTAAAGACCGTCTCGGTCAGGATGGCGCCCGAAAGCATGCCGCCGAAGTCGACACCAATATAGGTAACAACGGGGATGAGTGCATTCTTAAGCGCATGCCTGACGATGATCGCGCGATTGGAGAGACCCTTGGCCTTTGCCGTGCGGATGTAATCCTGATTCATGACGTCGAGTAGCTGCGAGCGCATGATGCGGGCAGCATAGGCGGTCGAAACCGAAGCCAGCGTGATGGTCGGAAGCACATAGTGCATCCAATCCTGATACTGAGAGCTGGAGCCGCCGGCACCCGAAATCGGCATGGAGAAAGCGCCGCCGGTGGCATCCTTAAGGATGACGCCAAAGAACAGCTGCAGCAGCATGCCGAGCCAGAAGGCAGGAACAGCAACGAGGATCGACGTGGTGAGCGTTACCAAAATATCCCAGAAGGAATAGCGCTTTACCGCCGAAATGATACCCGCACCGATACCCATGATTGCCTCGAGCACAATGGCGCACGCGGCGAGTTTAACCGTGTACGGATACTTCTGGGCAAAGATTTCCGCAACCGGCAGCTTGCGCTGATACGAATTGCCCAGATCGCCATGAAGCAGACCATTCATGTAATTCAAGTATTGGTCCACAAGCGACGTTGGAACGGGATCGCCGTTCTCGTCAAGGATCGCGTTGCCGTCCTCGTCCGCCTGGACCAGGTGATAGCGCACGCGAAGTTGAAGCTCTACCTCGGGGGACAGAGCCTTGTCTCCACCGATCAGCTTGATCGGGTCTCCCGGCACAATATTCTGGAGGGCGAACAGAATCAACGTAACGCCCAAAAATACCGGGATGAACTGAAGCACACGTTTAACGATGTACTTACCCATACCACTCCCCTATCTAGGGATTAACCTAAATGGGATGCCGATCGCCAGACCGGCATCCCAAAATTACCATCAGCCAGTTTACCCCAGGTTAGGGAGAACTGTATGTTTCCCATGAGGTCTACGTAAATACTTGACCCTCATGGAAGCTGCAAAACTCTTAGGCGAGCTCAGCGGTACCCAGATCGGCGTGCTTCTGCGGATCGACATAGAGGTACTTGACGCGATCGGAGCCGACGATGGTGTGCGTGTAGAACATCACCGGGATAACCGGGCAGTCAGCGGCGACCATAGCGTCAGCCTCCTGCATCTTGGCGATGCGCTCGTCGTCGTCAACCGTGGCACGGGCCTCATCGACCTTGGCGTCGAACTCGGGGTTGTTGTAACCAGAGCGGTTGTCGCCACCGAGGGAGTCGGAGTGGAACAGCGGGTACAGGAAGTTATCCATGATCGGGTAATCGGCGATCCAGCCCAGACGGCCGAACTGATAGTTGAAGTTCTGATACTGCTCGAGCAGGGCAGACCACTCGGGAGTATCGGAGACGGCGGTGACGCCCACCTTGGCGAGGTCGCCGATGATGGACTCCATGATCTCCTTGTGGCCACCGTCCTGGTTGTAGGACAGGGTCACATTGATGCCACGATCGCCGTTAGCGCCAGCGGGAGCGACCTTGTCGAGGTACTCGTTAGCCTTGTCGACGTCATAGGCGCAGAACTCCCATGCGCCCTCCTTGTAGCCGGCGATTCCCGGAGGAACGATGCCGTCAGCGGGGGTACGGGTGCCCTTGAAGATGGTCTTGCAGATGGCCTCACGGTTGATAGCCAAGGAGATGCCCCTGCGCAGGTCAGCGTTGTTGAACGGCTCGGCCGTGGTGTTACACGTCAGATAGTACGTGGAAGGCTCGGAGCCGAGCAGCATGCGCTCGCCATCACCCATGGTGTAGCCATCCTTGGACTCGCCGCGGTCCTTCTTGGCGGCGTCGATCTGAGCAACGGGAACGTCGCAGACATCGAGGTTGCCGGCCTGGAACTCCTTGTAAGCGGTCTCCACGTCCTTGATGACCTGGAAGTGGATGGCGTCGATCTTGGCCTTGTCGCCATAGTAATCGTCAAACTTCTTGAGGTTGATCTCCTGACCATCCTCCCACTTGCCGTCCATCATGAACGGGCCGTTACCGACCGGGGCAAGGTAGAAGCTCTTGACATCGGACTCGGCGCACTCGGGAACCGGGGACAGAGCCGGGTGAGAGGCGACGAACGGGAAATCGGCGTAGGCGGAAGTCAGCTTGACGACGAGGGTCTCGTCATCCGGGCAGGTAACGCCGGACAGCTCGGTAGCATTACCGGCAAGCAGATCGTCATAGCCCTCGACCATGGAAAGGTGGTAGGAGACCTCGGAAGGACCATACTCGGTAGCGATGGCCGACTTAGTGTTGACCAGGCGCTCCCAGCCGAGCTTGAAGGATTTGGAGGTAACGTCGTCACCGTTGTGGAACTTAGCCTTCTTGATCTTGAAGGTAAACTCAGTGGCGTCGTCGTTAGCCTCAAAGGACTCGCAAGCCAGCGGAACGATCTCGCCCTTCTCGTTATCGTACTCCGTCAGAGCGTCGAAGAGCTGGTACTCGACCTGAGTGCCCTGATCCTCCTGGACGTTGTAAGGGTCGATGCAGACCGGGTTGTTGATGTAGAAGTTCAGCGTCGAACCGGAGTCAGATCCGGAAGCGTCGCCGCCCTTCTTGCCGCACGCAGCAAGAAAAGCCATGGAGCTCGCAGCGAGGGTGCCGCCAACAAAGGCGCGACGACCCATAACGGGCTGGTGGAACATAGAATCAGCCATGCCATCCTCCTTATGAGATAGGACAAAGTGAATTCGGCCGGGCAACGTCGAGACAGCCCTTTCGAACCATTCAAACGCGGTCCGCCGTTATGGCTGGTTATGCAGTGCGGACCAACGTTTCGCAATACAGTAGCGCATTTTATGCACAATATGGCGCTAATTCCGGTTAACGGTCGAGAATTTCTTTAGTTAGGCGAAGTATGTGGGGATATTTTGACTCTGTTACAAGTCTGTAAACAAAAAGGGCCCCACACATGCGGGACCCTTTGCAAACGTATATACGCCGATGCTTAGTAGCCGACGATGCCCTGCGGGAAGAAGAACATGCACAGCACAACGCACACGGAAAACACGACAGCCATGATAACGGTCAGGCGGTCAAGGTTCTGCTCCATGACGCCCGTGGCAGAGCTGGAGTTATACAGCGAGCTAGCGATCATATCCGAAACGCCGGTGCCCTTACCGGAGTGCATCAGGACGAGAATCGTCAGCGCCACGGCAGAGATAGCCCAAACGACAAACAGAAGAATCTGGAACGGACCCATAGATAAGCTCCTTAATAGAACAATTTAAACTCCAGTACTGTACCACAACCTCCAACACTCCCCCATCCGCCATTTAGGGACGGGGTAGAAATGGCAGAAATACCAAAAAAGGGGTCGTCCGGTTGTGGACAACCCCCTTACTAGAAAACGGTATTTGTTTTCTATTAGGCCTCGGTGGCGAGCACGCGACCCGTCATCTCGGCGGAAGGCTCAAGACCAGCCATGGTGAGCATGGTCGGAGCGATATCGGAGAGACGGCCGTCCTCGATACCGGTGAGCTTGGCCTTATCATCAACGATGATGAACGGCACGCGGTTGGTAGTGTGAGCCGTGAACGGATGCTTGGAACCATCGGAAGCGACGTCAAACATGTGGTCGGCGTTACCGTGGTCGGCGGTGATCAGCGCAAAGCCGCCCTTGGCGAGAATCGCCGGGACAACCTTGGACAGAGCATCGTCAACAGCCTCGACGGCCTTAACGGCGGCGTCGAATACACCGGTGTGACCAACCATGTCGCAGTTCGCGAAGTTCACGATGTAGAAATCAGCGCGATCCTCGTTGATAGCGGCGACAAGCTTCTCGGTAACCTCGGGAGCGCTCATCTCGGGCTGCAGATCGTAGGTAGCGACCTTGGGGGAAGCGACGAGCACGCGCTCCTCGCCCTCCTTGGGCTCCTCGATGCCGCCGTTGAGGAAGAACGTCACGTGGGCGTACTTCTCGGTCTCGGCGGTGTGCAGCTGCTTCAGGCCATTGGCGGCGATAACGTCGGCCAGGACGTTCTCGGGGAACGTCTTGGGGAAGGTGACCTCGACGTCAAACGTCGGATCATACTCGGTCATCGTCACAAAGTGCGAGAGCTTAATCTGCTCGCGCTCAAAGCCGTCGAACTCCTTGTCCGTGAACACGCGAGTCATCTGACGAGCGCGGTCGGGACGGAAGTTGAAGAAGATGGCCGCGTCGCCCTCGTGAATGCCCTCGTTGTGGGCAGCGAAGGGCTCGACGAACTCGTCGCCGCGCGGATCCTTCTCGTAGTAGGCCTTGATACCGGCAACGGGGTCGGTATCGGCATCGGACGCGTTGACCATGACGTCGTAGGCACGCTGGATGCGCTCCCAGCGGTTGTCGCGGTCCATAGCCCAATAGCGGCCCGAAACGGTGGCAACGCGAGCGTCGCAACCGGTCTCCTCGGAGATCTTAGCCAGGAAGGCGCAGAACTCGCTCATGTAGCCGGCACCGGACTGCGGGTCGACGTCGCGGCCATCCATGAAGGCGTGGACGCGAACGGTCTTGACGCCATGCTGGGCAGCCATCTTGACCAGAGCCTCGACGTGGTTCATGTGAGAATGAACACCGCCAGGGCTCATAAGGCCCATGAGGTGCAGGGTCTTGCCTTCGGCCTTGACGTCGTCCATAGCCTTGACGAAGACCTCGTTCTTGGCGATGGAGCCGTCCTTGATGGCGTTGTTGATGCGCGAAAGCTCCTGGAACACGATGCGACCGGCACCGATGTTGAGGTGACCCACCTCGGAGTTGCCCATCTGACCGTCGGGAAGGCCCACGTCCTCGCCCGAAGCACCGAGCGTGGTGTGAGGATACTTCTCGTACAGGCTATCAAGGAAGGGCGTCTTGGCAGCGGCGACGGCGTTCTCGCCATCAGCCGGAGCAAGGCCGCAGCCATCCATGATGATCAGGAGTGCAGGAAGATGACGCTGTGCCATATGTCCTACTCGCCTGCCTTGACGACCATAGAGGCGAAGTCGGCAGCCTTGAGCGAAGCGCCGCCCACGAGGGCGCCGTCAACGTCGGGCTTGGCGACGAGCTCGGCAATGTTGCCGGGCTTAGCGGAACCGCCGTAGAGAACGCGGATGCCGTTAGCGAGCTCCTCGCCGAACATCTCCTTGAGGGTCTCACGGATAGCGCCGCAGACCTCCTGAGCGTCCTCGGCGGTAGCGGTCTTGCCGGTGCCGATAGCCCAGATGGGCTCGTAGGCGACGACGACCTGCTTGGGGCAGGTGATCTCAAGACCAGCAAGGCCAGCCTTGACCTGGTTCACGACGTGCTCGACATAGGTGCCAGCCTCGCGGACCTCGAGGGACTCGCCGCAGCAGAAGACGGGAACAAGACCGGCGGCAACGAGGGCCTTGGCCTTCTTGTTCTGGTCCTCGTCGGTCTCGTGGAAGTAGTCGCGACGCTCGGAGTGACCGATGATGCAGTAGGTGCAGCCAGCGGACTTGAGCATGTCGCAAGAGGACTCACCGGTGAAGGCACCCTTGGCCTCCCAGTACACGTTCTGTGCACCGAGGGCGATGGGGGCAGCCTGAATGCGGTCATGAACCGTGGTGATGTCAATGGTCGGAGGGCAGACGAGCACCTCGACGCCAGCCGGAACCTCGGGCAGAGCCTGAGCCAGCTCGTCGGCGAGCTTGGCGGCCTCGGCGACGTCGTTGTTCATCTTCCAGTTACCAGCGATAAGAAGGGTGCGATTAGGCATCGAGAAGCGCCTCCACTCCGGGCAGGGCCTTACCCTCGACGAGCTCCATGGAAGCGCCACCACCGGTGGAGATCCAGCTCATCTTGTCGGCCAGGTTGAACTTGTTGACAGCCGCGACAGAGTCACCACCGCCGATGATCGAGGTGCAGTCGGCCTCGGCGACGGCCTCGGCGATAGCCTGGGTGCCGTGAGCGAAGTTGTCGAACTCGAAGACGCCCATGGGGCCGTTCCAGAACACGGTCTTGGCGCCCTTGACGGCCTCGGCGTAGAGCTCCTCGGTCTTGGGGCCGATGTCCATGCCCTCACGATCGTCGGGGATAGCGTCGGAAGCGACAACCTCGGGGACAGCGTCCTCGCCAAAGTGATCGGCAACGCGGTTGTCGATGGGGAGCAGGATCTTGACGCCCTTTTCCTCGGCCTTCTTGAGCATCTCGCCGGCGCGCTCGACCCAGTCCTCTTCCTTGAGGGACTGACCGACGGTCAGGCCCTGAGCCAGGAAGAAGGTGTAGGCCATGCCGCCACCGATGATCAGGGTGTCAGCGGAGTCGATGAGGTGATCGAGAACGCCGATCTTGGAAGAAACCTTGGAACCGCCGACGATAGCGACGAAGGGGCGCTCGGGCTCGGCGAAGATGCCGGTCAGCGTGTCGACCTCCTTCTCGAGCAGGAAGCCGGCGACGGCAGGCAGGTAAGCGGCGGGGCCCACGACGGAACCCTGGGCGCGGTGAGCGGTGCCGAAGGCATCGAGAACGAAGACGTCACCATAGGAAGCGAGCTTCTTGGCGATCTCGGGATCGTTCTTCTTCTCACGCTTGTCGAAACGGACGTTCTCGAGAACGAGGACCTTGCCCGGCTCGACGGCGGCGACAGCCTCAGCAGCCTTCTCGCCGTAGGTGTCGGCGACAAAGGCAACATCGAGACCAGAGAGCTCAGCGAGCTTCTTGGCGACAGGCTCAAGGGAGAGCTCAGGCTGGAAGCCGGTGCCCTCGGGACGGCCGAGGTGGCTCATGAGGATGACGCGAGCGTTGTGCTCAACGAGGTAGTTGATGGTGGGCAGGGCAGCCTTGATGCGGGTGGTGTCGCCAACGACGCCATCCTTGATAGGCACGTTGAAGTCAACGCGGACGAGAACGCGCTTGCCGTCGACATCGATGTCGCGGACGGTCTTCTTGGTAAAGGCCATGTTTGCTTCTACCTTTCGTACGTGTCTGCCTCCCATTACGGCAGACGATTTCCTATAAAAAGGGCGCGACCCTAGGGTGTAAGCCCTATAAGGCCGCGCCCTTCTTTAGACGCTCAACGAGCTATTCGCTAAAAGCTAAATTAAGCAACGAACTTCTCGAAGTACTTGATGGTGCGGACCATCTGAGAGGTGTAAGAGTTCTCGTTGTCGTACCAAGAGGTGACCTGAACGAGGGTCTGGCCGTTGCCGAGGTCAGAGCACATGGTCTGAGTGGCGTCGAAGATGGAGCCGTGGGTCTCGCCGATGATGTCGGTGGAGACGATGTCGTCCTCGTTGTAACCGAAGGTCTCGGAGATGGTGGAAGCGTAGGCCTTCATAGCGGCGTTGACCTCGTCGACGGTGACCTTCTTGTCAACGACAGCGTAGAGGTTGGTGATGGAGCCGGTCGGCGTCGGGACGCGCTGGGCGGCACCGATGAGCTTACCGTTGAGCTCGGGGAGAACCAGGCCGATAGCCTTGGCAGCACCGGTGGTGTTGGGGACGATGTTGACGGCGCAGGCGCGGCTACGACGCTTGTTGCCCTTGCGCTGCGGGCCGTCGAGCGGCATCTGGTCGCCGGTCCAGGCGTGAATGGTGGTCATGATGCCGGACACGATGGGAGCGAAGTCGTTCAGACCCTTGGCCATCGGGGCGAGGCAGTTGGTGGTGCAGGAAGCAGCGGAGATGATGTTGTCCTCAGCGGTCAGCGTCTCGTGGTTGACGTTGTACACGATGGTGGGCAGATCGCTGCCGGCCGGAGCGGAGATGACGACCTTCTTGGCGCCAGCGTTGATGTGGGCCTGAGCCTTAGCCTTGCTGGTGTAGAAGCCGGTGCACTCGAGAACGACGTCGACGTCGAGGTCGCCCCAAGGCAGGTTGTTGGCGTCGGCCTCCTTGTAGATCTTGATCTCCTTGCCGTCAACG
>CAJMPY010000037.1 GCA_905215385.1 uncultured bacterium
TCCGGGGTTCGAATCCCCGCTGGAGCACCAAAATAGAGAAAACCAGCAATCCATTGTGATTGCTGGTTTTTCTTTGTATATCAATGCTTTGCGGTGCTTTCAGAAATCTTTGCGGTGCGAAAAACGTCGCGGATTTACGATTATTTTTGGCATAATGCAAACGCATTTCGTTATCAAAATGCTAATGAAAACGCTAACCGCGTGCGGAAGTTGTGCAGGATGCCGGGCGCTATCATCGTTCCCAGATTCTGCGGGCTATATCCTTAACGGATGCAATGCCGGGGTACTGCTTTTGCAGGGCGGCGAAGCGGGCAAACGCTTTCGCGCGCTCCTTCCCGGGGAACTGCTCGCGCAGCTCGTCAATTTTCGTGCCGTCGGCAAGCTCGCGCGTGATCGTCACCCAGTAGGTAATGCGGCCCTTATAGCTCGGCTCGCGTTTGAGCGCCAAAACGCGCGTGTAAGGCATCGTCTCAAGCTCTGCATACCGCTGCGCCAAAGCTACACGATAGTCGCGCAGATCGTCAATCATGGATTCCAGGCGCTTGATCTCAACGGCGACTTGGCCGTCTCTCCATGCGATATCGTGCGGCGTTTTCAGGGTGCGCGGCTGCTGCACGTAGATGTAAATGCGCTGTTCGGCGGTCTCCTGCTCGGATCCGTACATTTTCAGCAAATCGTGATAACTCACTGTAATAACCTCCGTTTCGCTCGTGCTCATCAGCGCCGGACTTTTACCGGCGGACGGAGTGCGGCCGGGGACGGCTTACGCCGTCGCCCCAAGCCGGTTATATGCGGTACGTTCGCGGCCGTCTGCATCAAAAACCTGGCTGCCGTACTTGCTGCGGATCTCGTTCATGCTGCGCTTGCCGCGGTAATGGCCGCGCGCGTCCTCTGGGTGCCGCCAATACCACATTTTTTTGCTGCTGCTCCAGCGGCATCCGGCAGCCTTGAGCGCGTCCTTATGTTGGCGCGTTTCGCCGCTGATCCAGAGCCACGAGCCGCAAAGTTCAACAGTCAGCCCGGGCAGGCCGAGGAGCACGGAAAGAATCTCGCGGAATTCCTCGGCGGTTTCGGTGGTCTGGTGGTACTCGTCCGCGTGGGCGTTGTGCTGGCGCTTGAGCTGCTCAAAAAGCGCATCATGCTCGGCGTTGATCTCCTGCATGATTTCCGTGCTGCCGCCCATGTCGGGGTGATATTTCAGGGCAAGACGGCGGTAAGCTGCTTTTAGTTCGTCAAGGGTTTTGATTCCGGTAAAGTATTTCATGGTTGTTACTCCTTTTCGTTGCCATACGGTAGTCAGTATGTTATATTTTTTGAGGGATTTATTCACCCCTCAAAAAATTGTAGATTGCTGTTTTTGGTACGTCGGATAGCGCTATTTGTTTTTCGGCGCATTTGGCTTTATACGCTTCCGCGTCCGCTTTCGGCAGGTAGATATTTACCCGCGAGTAATTCGCCGCTTTCCAACGGTCTTTTACTTCGTTGCTGGTCGTGGTCTTTCTTGCCGTGTGGGTCATCTCCTTTGCGGCTGGGGCGGTTGCCCGCCCCGCCTCGGTTAACTTTGCTCAGCGCCGACAACATACGCGTCCATCAGATCTTTGATTTCGTCGACAGTGTAGGTTTTGCCCTTCTCGCCTTTGTCAAGGATCTTCTGCAGGTCGTAAACCGTCGCTTTCCGTACAACCGCAATTTCTTCCTTCGTTGGCATCGTGTCGCGCCTCCTTTCGGTGTCGTTTGCCTGTTGGCATTTTTAAGATAGCATACGGGCGACAGTATGTCAAGCCCTTTTTGCAAAGTTTTTTGTGCGGGCGCTCTCTCCCTCTCCTTTACTCTCCTTTTCTTTGGCCGTTGAATGCCTCGCGGGTATGGAATAGTTATTTAATAGCTATTGCATAGCTGTGTAATAGCTATTACTTAGTTATTACTTAGCTATGGAAATTACCCCCCCTATAGTTCCCCCCCCTCTTTGCGGGGGTGCTGCCCTGGATGCGTGCCGGTGATGCAGTGATGTGATGATGTTGTTGCGATGCGATGATATGATGATGATATGATGATGATATATCCCATTACCCATACAAAATGCGCGTTGTGGCACCGGATAAAAAAATCGCGTGGCTTGTGCCGACCGGTTTTGCTGTGGCGATCTGGTGCATACTGATGCAGCTTTCACAGCCGTTTTCGGTGCTGTATACTGTGCATATTCATGCAGTTTCGTGAAAATGTAGTGTTTTCAATGGTTTCAGCGATTTGCAAATTCGGCATAACCTACATTTTGCCGAATAACTAATAGATTACACGGTGTTTCCGTTCTGCAAAGCTGGTAGTTTATTCATTTCATGCGCAGTGTATGCAGTATCATGCAGCAGTGGCAATTAGGCGCCTGACCTCACGGGCAATCATCCACGGCGCGCGCTGGTGTGCGGTGTGTGTTCCGTTCAGCGTTTCCGGGTGTGCCCCCTCCCCCCTTCCCCCCCCGGGGTGCCGGAAAAACGGGACGGCTCTCAGGCGACAGCCCATGCGTTACGACACACAGCCTTTTGAGACTTCCCGCCAAACATCGTCCCGCTCAACGCAAGTTCAACGCGCTGCGCCTTCCACGTCTTTCCAATCGTGCGTATCAATCAAGGTATTTCATACATTTTCTGGGGTTGTGCATTTAGTTTTTTCGACGTTTGATGCTATACTATAAGTGATGGGGTGATTCTATGGCAAGACCGCGCAAAATCAAAACCGCCGAAGAGCTTGGCGTTCTGATCGACGAGTTTATCATGCAGTGCGAGGACGGAAAACAGTACATGGACGACTATGCGCTGATGAAGTATCTCGGCATTGCGCCGCGCACACTCGCTCGATGGCGGGCAAACGAAGGCGGGGAATATGACGGATATGGAGAGCAGCTCGAGAAGCTGGTCGCATACCGGGAAGCGGTCTATGCGCGCAAGGTGGCTGAAAACCCGAAGGGCAGCGGTGGGATCATCTTCCTGCTCAAGCAGCCGAAAAACGGCGGGTACATCGACAAGCCTGTAATCGACGTTCACGCGCAGGAGCTGACGATCAAGACAGACGGGATCGGCGGCGACAGTGCTTTCAAGTAACGCTTGCAAGTGCACAACAAACACGCTTAATCCAACAAGCCGAATGCGGGCGCAGGATACGCGCTGCGGCTAAGCGCTTGCTGTTCGCGTTTGCGAACGATGCCCCTCCGTGCCGGAAAAAGGCCGGCCTCCTGTGGCCGTTATTCCCATCCAAAAACCTATTACGGTACGGAGCAACTGTGAACCCGGCACTATCCGGGAATCAAGCGTCGGAAGCGACGGTAAACACTGCTGCGGCGGCAAGTGGCCTAAGCGTTTCGTCTCCTTTCCGCTGAAATCCTGTGCAAGTCAGGATGCCGCAGCTTCCCTTTCTACGGCAGCTTCCAAAGAGGGACGCGCCCGGTGCAAGTCCGGGGGCTGCCGCCAAGACCAGACGACCGGATTAACCGGAGCGTGAAAAACCGGCAGAAAGCCGCTTTCCTGCTGCAGCAGGAGGCAGGCGCGCTGAGCTGCTGCTCGGAATTGGTTTATAAGCGAGGCGCGCAACAACCGTGTAACAAACGAGGTGAAGCGTTTGCACGTTATCCGTGTGGAGCTGCCGAAGCAGCAAAACGAAATCGAAGTGCACGTTATTGCGGACGTACATCTTTCTGACCCGAACTGCGATATTCGCGGCGTGCAAAAGCGCGTGGCGGACATTGCGGCAAAGGATAACGCCTATGCAATTCTCGCGGGCGACCTGATCGACAATGCGACGCGAAGCAGCATCGGCGACATCTACAGCACGCAACTGTCCCCGATGGAGCAGATCCAGCTTGCAAACAAGACGTTTGCTCCGCTCAAGGGCCGCATCCTGTGCGCTGTTCCCGGAAACCACGAAGAGCGGACATATCGTGCAGACGGCATCGACATTACATGGCTGATCGCAAACGAGCTGGGCGCGGGCGACCGGTACGCTCCGGACGCAGCGCTCGTATTCGTATCACTCGGTGAAAACTCCCGGCGCAAGAGCGAGGGACGGCAAACGACGTACTCCATCTACGTCAACCACGGCAACGGCGGCGGGCGCAAGATTGGCGGCAAGATCAACCGGCTTGCGGACTATGCGCAGATCGTCGATGCAGACGTTTATGTTTGCGGGCACACGCACTCCCCTGCCGTGTTTAAGGACTGCTTTTTCCGGACGAACGCTTCTACGAGGAGCGCGGAGCCGGTTGAACGATTGTTTGTTAACACTGCGGCCGCACTGGACTACGGCGGCGGCTACGGTGTGCGGATGGGCTATCAACCGGCGAGCAAGGCCGCGCCTGTCATTTACCTTGACGGGTGGCGGAAAAACGCCGGGGCTGCAATGTGAAGGTACCCTATGCAGAAAAATGAAAATCTACTCCGGGCGATTCTGGACATTATCGGCCGCGGGAATACTGCCGAGGTAAAGCAAACGAAAGACGGCGTGCTTGTGCTGGAAGTAAAGCGCAAGGTCGCCTTTCGGGAAACAGAAACAGAATAACGACGTGCCCGGAAACGGCCGGGCATAAGAGCTGAACGGAGCTGACTGCGAAATGCAGTTGGCTCCGTTTCTGCATTTACGGAGGATGCCATGCCGAAGCAGAAGCGAAGCACGCAGACAAATTTCACATGGGATCCGGGGCACGCGAACGAGAAGCAGCTTCTGTTCTACCAGAGCAGGACAATGTACACGGCCTACGGCGGCGCGCGAGGCGGCGGCAAGACACACGCTGTGCGCATCAAGGCAGTAGGCGGCGCGTTTACATGGCCGGGCATCCGCATCCTTATCGTGCGAAAGACATACCCGGAGCTGCAGTCGAACCACATCGAACCGATTCTGAAGATGGTGCCACAGGAGCTGACAAGCTACAACGGCACACTGCACACGCTGTACTTCCAAAACGGCTCGACCATCCATTTCGGCCACTGGAGCGGCATTACGTCCGAGAGCGAATACCAAGGCCAGGAATACGACTGGATCTTCATGGACGAGGCTACGCAGTTTACAGAGCGCGAATTTCGCTTTCTCGGCGGCTGCCTGCGCGGCGTCAACGAGATCCCGAAGCGCTTTTATCTGACGTGCAACCCAGGTGGCGTCGGACACAGATGGGTCAAGCGCCTGTTTATCGACCGAAATTTCAAGACAGATTCCGACAACCCGGAGGAGAACGAGAACCCGGACGACTACAGCTTCATTTTCGCAACGGTCGAGGACAACAAAGACCTGCTTGAATCCTCTCCGGGCTATCTGCAGGCGCTCTCTCAGTTGCCTGAGAACATCCGCAAGGCGCACCGCTACGGCGACTGGGACGCACTGTGCGGCACGTATTTCCCGGAATTCAGCAAGGCGACGCACACCTGCAAGCCGTTCCAGATCCCAAAACACTGGAAGCGATACAGGGCGCTCGACTACGGTCTGGATATGCTTGCCGTCGGCTGGTACGCGGTGGACGAAAACGGGCGCTCCTACATGTACCGCGAGCTGGTGCAGCCGGGGCTGATCGTGCAGGATGCGGCAAAGCAGATCCTCGACATGACGATGCCGGACGAGCACATTGAGATCACCTTTGCCCCGCCGGACATCTGGTCACGCCAGAAGGACACCGGCAAGACGATGGCAGAGGTGTTCATGCAGTGCGGCGTGCCCATCGTGCGGGCAAGCAACAACCGCGTGCAGGGTTTCCTGCAGGTGAAGGAAGCACTCGCAAATATGCCGGACGGAAAGCCGGGGCTTGTGCTTTTCCAGACCTGCGAGCGGACGATCGGAGACCTCGAGGACATTCAGGCGGACGAGCGCAATCCGAACGACTGTGCGAAAGAGCCGCACGAGATCACACACACGGTCGATTCCGTGCGCTATTACTGCGTATCGAGAACAATGCGCGCAGACGCAAGAGATGCGAACCCGTTGGAAATCATCTACGAGGACGAGGACGCGCAGGAGGGCTACGAGGAATTCATGACCGGAGACGCACCGTCTGCCGGATATATCAGCTATTAGGAGGAAGACATGAACACTATCAGTTTGATCGGCCTGCTGGTGATCGCGGCGTGCTTTTTGCTGACGATGGCAAGCCTGCGGCGCTGGGACGATGAGCTGCGGGCATTTCAGGACGCGACGATGGACATGCTGGCAGATACGTCGCTTGACGTGTCGCAGCTACAAAAGCGCGTAGAGGCACTGGAAGAGACTGCGGCCGCACTGTGCGAGCGAGCGGACAAGCTTGACGAAGACCACGCTGAGCAGGTGGAACAGGCGCTGCAGATGGCGCAGGACTTCTCCAACGGCGTGTCCAACCTCATGAACTACAGCTACCTGATGGCCGGAAAAAAGGACGTGAGCGACGATGCCTGACGAGTTTGGCAAGAAGATCACGCCGGAGCAGGTACAGGCAGAGTACCAGAAAATGCTCGGCTACAACACCGCTGTCAACCTCGACGAGACGGTGCGCGCCAACGAGAACTTCTTCATTGGAAAGCAATGGGAGGGCGTGGACGCGAAGGGTCTGCCGACGCCGGTATACAACTTCCTGAAACAGGTCGTTTTGTTTTCGGTTGCGAACATCACGACCGACAACATCAAGATGCAGGCAACTCCGCTTGCGTGCGAGCGCACACCGGAGGACGTGGAACGTGTCGCGGAGATCGTCAACAAGGAATTTGACCGGCTGTTTGAATTCAACCGCGTGCCGAACCTTGTGCGCGAGTATATGCGAAACGCCGCGGTGGACGGTGATAGCTGCCTGTTCACGTTCTGGGACGACACGGTAGATGCCGGATTCGGCCTGCGCGGCGGCATCCGCACGGAGATCGTGGACAATATGCGCGTCGGCTTCGGCAACACAGCGTGCCGTGACCCGCAGAAGCAGCCCTACATTCTCATCGAACGGCGAGAAATGACGAAGGAGCTGCGCAGAGCAGCGCAGGAGGCCGGGAATCCACGCTGGAACGACATCCAGCCGGACACCGAGAACCACAACACTGACAGCTACAAAAACAGCTCAGAGCGCAGTACGGTGCTGCTGCGGATGTGGAAGGAGCGCAAGACCGGCACGGTGTGGGCATGCGAAGTCTCCGGGCGCGTCATGCTGCGCGAGCCGTGGGACATGGGGCTGCGGCTCTACCCGGTGACGTGGATCAACTGGGACTACATTCCCGACAGCTATCACGGTCAGGCGCTCGTGACCGGCCTGATCCCGAACCAGATCTTTGTCAACAAGCTGTTTGCGATGTCCATGATCTCACTGATGACGAGCGCGTTTCCGCGAACGGTCTACGACAAGACGCGCATCCCGAAGTGGAACAACGCTGTCGGCGCTGCGATCGGCGTCAACGGCGGCGACGTGTCCGGCGTGGCAAAGATCATCGACCCGGCGCAGATCAGCCCGCAGATCGCGCAATTTATCCAGACGAGCGTGGACTATACGCGGCAGTTTCTCGGCGCGACGAGCGCAGCGCTTGGCGAGACGCGGCCGGACAACACGTCGGCCATTATCGCCCTGCAGCGCGCTGCCAGTATCCCGTCGGAGATCACGAAGCAGAACCTCTACAAATCCATTGAAGATCTGGGGCGCATCTATCTGGACTTCATGGCGGCGTACTACGGGAAACGCAAAGTGCAGGTGTCTATGCCGGACGTTGGCTCGGACATTCTCGCATTTGCTGGGAAAGACCCGGAGGAGCTGGAAACCGTGCTGTTCGACTACGGCATTCTGAACGATATGCCGATGGCACTGAAACTGGACGTTGGCGCAAGCTCGTACTGGTCGGAGATGGCATCGGTGCAGACGCTGGATAATCTGCTGATGCAGGACAAGATCACGATCGAAGAATACCTTGAGCGCATCCCGGACGGCTACATCCCGAAGCGGCAGGAGCTGATCGCCTCGCGCAAGCAGGCGGCACAGCAGCAGATGATGCAGCCGGAGGACCCGAGCACAGGCGGCACGCCGGAGACCGGTGCTCTGGTCGATTTCGGCCAGAAGACGCCCATTCGCGGCGGCGGCGGCTTCGGCGACCTGCAGCGCAAGGTCATGCAGACCGGAACGACCGAATAACGAACGCTCGGCGGACAATCCGCCTTGCAAATACATTACCGGATAAATTTCAACACGTGGCGCCAACCATAGCGCCGCACCCGCCAACCATAGCGGGAGAAGGGATTTTGACATGGCAGAAGACATGAACACCGCCTTTACGGCGGACGCAGACGATTGGAGCGACATCACGGCGGATAGCTTTGCCGACATCGAGGACGACGCGCAGGGCGCGCCGGGCACGGAGACGCAGAGCAACGACGCCGCGCCGGAGATCGAACAGAACGACGGCGGGCAGGATGCAGATGCCGCACAGCCGGGCGAGAACGAGGAGCAGCAGTCGCAGACAGACGGCCAACTGTTTGAGCTAAAGCACCTCGGCGAGACGAGAAATGTCAACCGGGACGAGGTCGTAACGCTTGCCCAGAAGGGCATGGACTACGACCGCGTGACCGAGAAAAACACGCAACTGGAAACCCAGGTGTCCGAACAGAAACAGCAACTGGCGCAGCTCACGGAACACGAGAACGCGCTGCAGGAGCTGGCAAATCAGAGCGGCACAACCGTCGAGGAGCTTGTGGAAAACATGCTCATTGCCGTTACCAAGAGCAAATACGGCATCGACGACGACGGCATGGCGCTTGAGCGTGTAAAGCTCGACAGAGAGCGCCGCGCGCTCGATCAGGAACGGGCAGCACTGGCACCCCAGAAGCAGGAGCAGGAGCAGCAGGCAGCGAACGAGAAATGGCGCGGCGAGTGCTTTGACGCATTTGCAAAAGCCTATCCCGACGTTGACCCGGCCTCCATTCCGAACGGCGTGTGGGAAGCCTTTAACCGCGGTGAAACGCTGGTTTCGGCCTACGCAAGAGAACGCAACAAGGCACTGGAGGCAGAGATCGCGCGCATGAAATCCGAACAGGAGACGCGCGACCGGAACGCGGCGAACGCCGCGAGAAGCACCGGCAGCCAAAGCAGCGCCGGGAAGACCGGCAGCGACGAAGCGTTTGACGCGCTGTGGTACGACGGCAACTGACCGCGTGAAATGAGGGCTTGCCTCCGCCTGAAATTCTAAATTTTTAAGTGAGGTAATTACATTATGGCAATCAATGTTGCGAACAAATACAGCACCAAACTCGACGAACGTTTCCACCAGAAGAGCGTTACCGACGCGTTTGCCGGTAAGGATTACGACTTTGTCGGCGTGAACGCGATCAACGTGTACAGCTCCGACGAGGGCGACTTCGGCGACTACACCCGCAGCGGTTCCAGCCGCTTCGGCACGATCAAAGAGCTGGGTGACACCGTGCAGACCATGCGCATGACGCAGGACAAGGGCGGCACGTTCTCGATCGACGCGGGCAACGCTGCCGAACAGTTTAACGTCAAGCAGTGCAACGCGCGCATGAAGGCGACGTGGGACGGCAAGGTCACCCCGAGCATCGACAAGTACCGCCTGCAGAAGTGGGTCGGCGGTGCCGGTGTTGTGACCGTCAACGCGACGGCGCTGACCGGCAAGACGGCTATCGACGCCATTGTCAACATGGGCGCGGAGATGTCCAACCATCTTGTGCCGACCGATAACCGCGCAATCTTCATTGGCCACACGCTGTTCGCCAAGTGCAAGCTGTCGGACTACATCGTCGGCATTGACGTGCTGGGCAAGGACGCCGTCGCAAACGGCTCTCTGGGCAAGCTCGACGGCAACGACGTGTACGCCATCCCGGACAGCTATCTGCCCGCAGGCGTTAATTTTGTGATCTTCCGCAAGGGCGCGAGCGTCGACCCGGTGAAGAACCAGACCATGCGCATCCAGAAGAACCCGCTCGGCATCGACGGCGATGTGGCGGAGTACCGCGTGATGTTCGACAGTTTTGTGCTGGACAAGAAGGCATACGCCATCGGCGTGCACGCGACTGCGGGCAGCACGACCCCGACGATGTCTGTCTCCAGCGGCACGATGACGCTGACTGCCGGTGACGGTGAGACCATCAAGTACACCACCGACGGCAGCAACCCGAAGACTTCCTCCACGGCGAAGACCTACAGCGCCAGCGCGAAGCCGACCGGCATTGCCGCAGGCACGGAGGTTAAGGCTTACGCCAGCAAGACCGGCGCGCTCGATTCCGGCATTCTGACGGCTACCGTCTGAGGCAACGGATAAGGCGGCGGGAAATACCGCCGCCTATTTTCAGATAACGAGGTGATTTCATGGCAGAAGTCAGCGACGTGTTTGACGCTGCAATGTCCATCATGGACGAGCTGAGTGACAGCGGGAAACCGCAGACGACGGACACGGACGAATATAAATACCGCACCGTGTCGATCATCAACACCATGATCGCGGAGCTGTACCCGTTTTCGGAGACGAAGAAGGCCGGGAAAACTGCTTCCGGCTGGCGGCCTGTTGAGGAATTCGACGACACGCTCTCGGAGATCGACAACACGCTTGCGCTCGGCGCGATGCCATACGGCCTTGCTTCCGCTCTCCTGACGGACGAAAACCCGGAGGCATCCGACCGGTTCAAGCGGCGCTACAACGAGATCGTGGCGATGCACAAGGCGAACGCGCAGTGCAGCATGGGCGCGGTAGAGGATGTGTACGGCGGCATCGAGTACGGCGAATTCGGGAGCTGGTGACGCGCATGAATGAAAAGATCGTCGGAATCCAGAAATGGCTCGGCGTCAATCAGGCGGGAACAGACGACACCAGCCTGAAACTCGGTGAGGCATCCGAAATGCGCAACTGGCGCGTGACGCAGGACGGCGCGCTGCGAAAGCGCCCCGGCATGAAAGCCGTGCATACGTTCCCCGGAGAAATTCAGGGAACGTGGTGCGGCTACGTCGGCGGAGAATATGTGCAGGTGGCGGCTGCTGCCGGGAAGCTGTGGAAAATCGGATTTCCGGCCACTACGGCGGTCTCGGAGCTGGGCGCGCTCGCCGACGCACACACGGAGTTTTTCGGGTTCCGGGAAAAACTCTATATCCTCAACGGAACGCAGTACAAGGTGTTTGACGGCTACACGCTCGCCGATGTGACAGGGTACGTCCCGACCGTGCTTGTGGGCGTCGGTGCGGACGGCAGCGGCACGGAACTGGAACAGATCAACAAGCTATCCAGCAAGCGAAAATACCGCATTGCTACGGACGGAAAAGCATCGGTGTATGTATGCCCGGAAAGCGGGACGCTGTCTGTGACCGTGAAAAACAGGGCAACAGGCGCAGCACTGGCAGCCGGTACGGACTATACGTTTGCAGACGGAAAGATCACATTCACGAGCGTGCCCCCTGCCGGTGCGGATGTGTATGAAGTGGAATACACCGTGGCATCTGATGATTCCGGCACGGTCAGCGCAATGAAGTTTGCAGAGCTTTACAACGGCGCGACGGACAACCGCGTGTTCCTCTACGGTGACGGAAGCAACAAGGCGCTGTACTCCGGGCTGGACATCGACGGCAACCCGACCGCCGAATACTTCCCGGACATGAACGTGCTGGACATTGGTGACGAGAACACGCCGATCACGGCAATGATCCGCCACTATTCCCGACTGCTAGCGTTCAAAGAGGACAGCGCATACTCCGTGCAGTACGGCACAGTGACGAACGCAGAGGGCAAAATCCTCCCCGCGTTTTACTGGACGCAAGTAAACAAGGCCATTGGCAACACAGCTCCCGGTCAGGTGCGGCTTGTGGACAACAGCCCTTACACCATGTTCGGGGAGAGCGTCTACACATGGAAAAACAACAGCAGCTATTCCAGCAACCTGACGATCGACGAACGACAGGCGAAACGCATTTCCGATCGCGTGTGGAAAGCGTTGCAAGGCTTTGACCTACGTCAGGCGTATTGCTGGGATGACAACGACCGCAAGGAATGGTACTGCATATATGGTGACATGGCCGTTGTGCACAACTACGGTCTCAATGTCTGGTATCTGTATACGAACTTCCCTGTCAAGCACTTTTACCGTGTATACGGGAGGCTGATCGGCGCACGTGAAAATGTGCTCGTCGAGATTTCGGATGCGTTCCGCAGCGACTGTGGAGAAGCGATCGACGCACGATGGGAGAGCGGCAACATGCACTTCGGCGCGGATTTCATGCGCAAATACTCCGCCATGCTGTGGATCGGTCTCGTGCCGACGCACGCCGGGTCGATGACCGTGACGGTCATGACAGACCGGAAATCGGATTTCTCGAAGAAGCTGGTTTTCCGCAACAGCGTAGCGTTTGACCACGCAAATTTTGCGCACTGGTCGTTCAACACGAACAAGCGCCCGTATATGACGCGGCTGAAACTGAAAGCAAAGAAATTTACATACTACAAGCTCATCCTGACGAACGATGACGCAGACACGACGGCAACGGTAACGAGTGCCGACATCCGCGTGCGGTTCACGGGATATGTGCGATAGGAGGGTTACATATGGCACTTCCGACGTGCAACGAGGACATGAACATCATCTCCAAACTGGACGACGAGCCGAACGACGTGGGTGGGCTTTCCGCTGCGTCTCTGAAAGCAAAGTTTGACCTTGCCGGAAACCTGCTGAAAAAGGCACTGAACGATCTGGTCGCTGCGCTCGGCGAGAATGCCGCTGCGAAGAGCATCGGCTTTACTCCGACAACGGCTGTCAACAAGACGAACGTGCAGGACGCGATCGAGAACGTGCAGAGCCAGATTACCGGTGTTTCGCAGGGCGGCATTGCCAATGGGGCTGTCACGACAGCAAAGATTGCAGAGGAAGCAGTGACAAGCGAAAAGATCAAAAGCGGCGCGATCCAGAAAAGCCATTTTACGACCGGCGCGCTGCAGGAGGACATACCGGTCGACAAGCTGACATTCTCGGCCACGTCTACCGAGTGCACGCTCTCCACGCATTGGTGCAAATTTGCGGTTGCGCTCAAAGCGGTGTTTTTCGGCGCACAGTTTTCGAATTTGTCAGACGCAGACGTAGAGAGAAAGCGCGTGTATATTACCGCGCCCGGCACCGGCGGATACGCTTTCACAACGTTCGGATGTTACAGCGCATACGTGACATACAAATCGGCAGGTACAACGAAGTACGTAAGCGTACCGGCGTTCACGACGCAGTTGGCATCGCACGAGCGTGCGCTCTGCGTTGTACTCCCGGATGATGTCACGAAAGACTTTGCCGGAATTTCCGTTCACGGCCTATACTTCGTTTCGTAATGAGGTGAAAAGCAATGGCAGTTGTAATCAAACAGGGCGACGCTTACGGAATAGCACTGGAGATCCAACTCAACGGCACAACACTGAGCGACGCGGATGTTGAAAAAGTGGAGGTGTTCGTTGGCGATGGTATCCGAAAACTGTACCCCGGGCAAATCACGTATGTCCATGAGCTCGGCTGCTTTTCCGTGCCGGTGACGCAGGAAGAAACCTTCACGCTCCCCGAAAACGAGAGAATTCGCGTAGACGTGCGCGTGCAGTTTCCGGGCGGCATGGTGCTCGGCGTAATCGACACGCTGAAGGTGAAAGTGGCGGACGCAATCAGTGAGGAGGTGCTGTAAGTGCAAGTGCAGAATGTGGAGCTGACAAACGATCGGCTCTCTTTGACGGTGAGGCTCGGCGGTGTCCTGCTGAGAGGGCCGAAAGGAGACCCAGGTGTCGGTGTCTCTCCCGGCGGAGCCGCCGGGCAGATGCTCGTGAAGAAGAGCGGTGCAGACTATGACACGGTCTGGCGCACGCCGGTCGATCCGAAGCAGGTAGGAGATCTTACCGGCCTGACGACCAGCGCCAAGGACAGCCTTGTTTCGGCAATCAACGAGATCGAGGCGGGCGTACCAGTGGCCATGACGCCGAGCGAAATGCAGGCCATCTGGGACGCCAACTGATGGGAGGAGTAACGATATGAGTGATGAGAAGTACGTCGGGGCCGTCGCCGCTGCAAAGCAGGCCGCGCTGATTAAAGCGTATGTTGATAGCAAAGTGAAAAAAGATTTTGTTGTCAACATCACATTTGACAGCACCTCCGCCCCCGCGATTATTGACGATGCAAATCTCGCCGTGTTTAATGCAAGCGCTGATAAAACCTTCGCAGAAATCTCTTCTGCTGTTGCGGCAGGGAAAAATGTTTATGGCATGTGTGACGGCCTTAAATGGCCGCTATACCTATTCAGCTCGACATCGTGCGCCTTTAGAGGGCACATTCAGCTTGCCAATTTGTTTGGAACCGTTGGCCTAGCTATCACTGCCTGTTCGATTTGGCAAGACGGTTGCAACGTTACGGTGTCTGCGGGAGAACTTCCTGTCCCGGCGCTCGATGGCAGCGACGATGGGAAAGGCATTGTTGTTAGCGGAAACAAATGGGCGATGAAAAAGGCCGTGGTCGACGGCGCGCTGTCTGCTACGTCCACCAACCCCGTCCAGAACAAAGTCGTCAAGGCGGAACTGGACAAAAAGGCTGGAAAGGGCATCGCCACGGCCGAAGCTGATGGCCTGATGTCGAGCGCGGATAAGGTCAAACTGGACGGCGTGGAGGACGGCGCGACCAAGACCATCGTCGACGACGCCATGTCTGACACATCTACTAACCCTGTGCAGAACAAGGTGGTCATGAAGTACATCGACAGCCGCGGTTCCCTGCCCCCGGTCAGTGTCAAAAACGATACGATGCTGATTCAGGTCGTGGACGGAGCCTATGCGCTGCGCACCAAAGAATCCATCTTCCCTGTCGATGACGCGCTGGACACTGAATCCAAAAACGCCGTGGAGAATGGCATAATTGCGCGCCGTTTTGAGCAGCTGAGCGGGGTCACGCTGCCCGCGACCAGCAAGCGCGATGGCCTGATG
>CAJMPY010000038.1 GCA_905215385.1 uncultured bacterium
CCCCCCACATTAAAACAAACTACTGGAAGTGTCATTTATTTCCGACCCCTCCTTTGCCGGAGTTTTATGACAGCCCCATGTAGTTCGCAGCCCATAATCCTCTGAGAACTGTGTCCCAGAATTCCCGTCCGGAGTGGGATGCGGCTTCCGCTTGTGGCCCCGTTGGGAAACCACATCCCACTCCGATCACAAATTCCGGGTCGCACTTTCCGCCAAGACCCTCAACGGGAAACCGCATCCCATTCCAAAGGCAAATTCCGGGACACGGCTTCCGCAACCCCGCCCATCCGGAAAGCCCATCCCACTCTGGATACATTTGGGTATGGAATTATCAGCCACCTGCTAGGCCTAGGTTCTGCAACGTGGCGCCCGCCCGGCGGCGTCTTGCTGCATGAATCCCATCGAATGGTGCGTAAAGAAGCCCGGGTACGTTTTGTAGCCGTACTCCATCTGGCGATACATCCAGCGAATGCACGAGACTGTATCATTCAAAACCGACTCATCATCCGGATGATGGAAAACGTCGCCCCAGACGCTCGCCACGGCGCACCCCCGTGTTAAGAAAAAAGCCTCGAGAATTTCGAGGCTTTCACGTTTGTATTATCTCGAGCGCGAGGCGACACGCCTACTCGCCCAGCACGGCCTTTTTGGCCGCCACCGCCATATGGTCCAGATCTTCCTTGGTGGGATGGTCCTTCGCGGCAACCCAGTTGTCGAGCAGCATCTTAAATCGGGCGTTTTCGGGATCTTGCTCGAGCATGGCCTCGTAGCGCTGCTTGACCGCGGGGCCCATCTTGCCCTGGCACATCGCCCAGCCCGCAAGCTCGGCATCCCCAGCCAAATTGGAAGTTACGCGGTCGATAATCTGCTGATAGTAGCTCTGGTCGGCGCCAAAACCGCAGGTGCCAAACAGGAAGACGCGCTTGCCGTGCAAGGCGGAGAGCAACGCCGCGACCGAAGGCGTGCACGCGCCCTTGTCGCACCAAAAACCGACGAGCACCGTGTCGGCCGCGCAGGCGCCCTGCGCCTCGAGCGCAACCTGATCTGCGTCCGCATCGTCGCTCAACGCCGCGGCGTGGACAAACTCAACGCCCGCAGCCTGCAGAGCGCGCTTGATCGCGCCCGAAACCATCCTGGTATTACCGCTCTTGCTGTTAACCACCAAAGAGCACGTCATAGTCACGTTGCCTCGTTTCCCCCAAAACTAAAGCCACTAATGCAATTTATTAGATGAATATCTTAGTACTAACGTGACAGATGTAAACCACCGTCTGTCGATTGGCGACGCAGACGACATCTTCGGACAGATTTCGAACAGTATGTACTTCGGATTGAAACCGCCGCAGAACGTTTCACGAATGGCCGAAAAACTGTTTCACAAAACGCCGTCAAATTGTGTCACGGAGTATCGTCAAAATGTTTCACGCGCTGGTAGAACGCTATATAACAAGATCGCTCTATGGGACAAACAAACCTGATTAATTTGCCCCACGGGCTTGCTCACTGGGCGAATTGGCTGCGGTAGAGCTCGGCGTAGAAGCCGTCTGCCGCCAGCAGCTCGTCGTGTGTGCCCCGCTCGATAATCTGGCCGTCGCGCATCACCAGAATGCAGTCGGCGTTACGAATCGTGCTCAGGCGGTGCGCCACGACAAAACTTGTGCGGCCAGCCATGAGCTCGTCGAATGCCGCCTGTACCTGCAGCTCGGTGCGTGTATCGATGCTCGACGTCGCCTCGTCCAGCAGCAGAATCGCCGGGTCGGTGAGCATGACGCGCGCGATGCACAGCAGTTGTTTTTGACCCTGGCTAAACGTGCCGCCATCCTCGCCGATGACCGTATCGTAGCCGCCTGGCAGCTGCACGATAAACTTATGCGCACGAGCGCGCTTGGCCGCCTCGATAACCTGTTCGCGTGTGGCGTCGGGACAGCCGTAAGCGATGTTTTCCGCCACCGTGCCCTCGAACAGCCAAGTGTCCTGCAGCACCATGCCAAAGGCGCGGCGCAGGCTTGCACGCGTGTAATCACGCGAAGACCGGCCATCGACCATGATGCGTCCGGCATCGATATCGTAAAACCGCAGCAGCAAGTTGATGAGCGTCGTCTTGCCGCAGCCCGTGGGGCCGACCAGGGCAAAGCGCATGCCGGGTTTGGCCTCAATACAGATATCCTGCAGCAGCTTGCGGTCGGGCACGTAGCTAAAGTCCACATGCTCAAAAGCCACCTCACCCTGCGGGGCAGCAAGTTCCACGGCGTCCGACGCGTCGGGCTCCTGCTCGCGCGCATCGAGCAGCGCAAACATGCGGCGCGCCGAGGCGTACGCGGTCTGGATCTGCGTAATGACGTTGGTGACCTCGTTGAACGGCTTGGTGTACTGGTTGGCATAGGACAGGAAAATCTGCACGCCGCCCACCGTAAGCGCCGCGGGCACGCCCGTGATCACGCCCACGCAGCCGATCACAGCGACCACGGCATAGATGATGTTATTGATAAAGCGCGTGCCGGGGTTGGAGAGCGAACCCATAAACTGCGCACGCTCGCCCGCGGTGTAGAGCTCAGCGTTGAGGGCGTCGAAGCGCTGCTGGGCGTTCGGGCCATAGGCAAAGGCGTCGACAAGCTTTTGCTCGCCTACGTACTCCTCGATATGACCACCAAGTTGGCCCTGGATGCGCTGCTGTGCCGTAAAGCTCTTGTTGGAAAGCTTGGCGATGGCGCCGGCTGCAAAAATGGAAAGCGGCGTGACGAGCACCACCACGAGCGTCATGGCCAGGTTAATGGAGAGCATAAACGCGAGCGTGCCCACGATGGTGATAACGCCGGTGAAGAGCTGCGTGAAGCCCTGCAGCAGACCGTCGCCCACCTGGTCGACGTCATTGACCACGCGGCTCATAAGGTCGCCGTGGGCATGGCTGTCGATAAAGCTGAGCGGCATACGGCTGAGCTTGTCGCTCGCCTCCACGCGCATGTCACGCACCGTCTCGTAGGACAGGCGGTTGACGCAATAGCCCTGCAGCCACTGGAAGGACGCTGCTCCCACCACGACGAGCGCGAGTTTGGTAACGAGCGGCAGCAGCGCATCGAAGTCCACCTGGCCCGCGGCAACGATCAGGTCGATGCCCTCGCCAATGAGGATGGGCGTGTAGAGCTGCAGGATCACCGAGACGGCGGCACTCACAAACGACGCCGCAAACGAGACGCGGTGCGGACGAACATAGCCCAGCAGGCGGCGAGTCACCGCACCGGCGGGATAGCGCTCGGGGTCGCCGGGCTGGCGCGGACCGTCACCCAGGTCGTTGAGGTTATCGTTGCCGGACACGTTGGCCGTCATCGTGGCGACCGAACCGGAGGAAGTGTACGGATTCATTTAGCAGCCCTCCTTTGCGCAGACGGATGCGGGGGCGGTCGGAGCGGACGCGAGTCTTGGGGTGGGCGTGGGCGTCGTGCTCCCCTGCTGGCCCTCGAGCTCCTCGCGGCGCAGCTGCGACTGGCAAATCTCGCGATAGAGCTGGCAGGTCGCGTACAGCTCATCGTGCGTGCCCAGGCCCGCGACCGAACCGTGATCGAGCACGCAGATCATGTCGGCGTCGCGCACGGTCGAAACGCGCTGGCTCACGATGACGGTCGTGAGCGGCAGCCCGCCCTCGGCGGCACCGCGCACGCTGCGCTCGCGGATGGCGTGGCGAAGCGCCGCGTCGGTCTTAAAGTCGAGCGCCGAGGCAGAATCGTCCATGATCAGAACCTGCGGCGAGCCCACTAAGGCGCGCGCGATAGTCAGGCGCTGGCGCTGACCGCCGCTAAAGTTCTTGCCGCCCGCCTCGACCGGGGCATCCAGGGCTTGGGGCTTGTTGCGCACGAATTCGCTGGCCTGCGCCATATCGAGCGCCGCCCAGAGCTCATCGTCGGTCGCTGACTCGTCACGCCAGGTCAGGTTGCTGCGGATGGTGCCGCTCACCAGCGACGCGCGCTGCGGGACGGTCGCGACCACATGGCGCAGCTGGTCGAGCGGCCAGGCGCGCACGTCGGCGCCCATCACGCTCACGCTGCCAGCGCTCGCATCGTACAGGCGCGGGATAAGCGAAACGAGCGTGGACTTGCCGCTGCCCGTGCCGCCGATAATGCCGAGCGTCTTGCCCAGCGGCAGCTCCAGCGTCACATCGCTCACGGCATTTGCCGCGCCCACGCCAAACGAAAAGCTCGCATGGTCAAAGCTCAACGCAGGAACGGGAGCGACATTGCCCGGCTCGGGCAGTGCGACCGGCTGGTTGCCCTCATCGGTAATGCTCGGCACGCAATTGAGCACCTCGTTGATACGCGACGCGCTGGCGCTCGACTTGGTAAAGACCACGACCAGGTTGGCGACATACACGATGGAGGTGAGGGTCTGCGTCATGTAGTTGACGAACGCCATGACCTGACCCTGCGTGAGCTCGCCCACGTTGACCTGGATGCCGCCGACCCACAGGATGGCGCACACGCCCAGGTTCATCACCAAAAACGTGACGGGATTAAGGATTGACGAGAGCTTGCCCACCGCGATGGCGGTATTGGCCTGGTCATCGGCGGCTTGGGCAAAACGCTCGCGCTCGTGGTCCTCACGCACAAAGGCGCGAACAACGCGGGCGCCCGAAAGCCCCTCGCGGCAGATAAGCGCGATGCGGTCGAGCTTTGCCTGCAGCTGCTTGTAGTAGGGAATGCAGCGCGCCATGACAAACCAAAACACCAGGCCGATGGCGGGCGTGCAAATCAAAAAGATCATGCCGAGCTTAAGGTCGATGGCAAGGGCCGCGACCATGGAGCCCGCCGCCAGGAAGGGCCAGCGGATGAGCATGCGCACCCCCAGCGCCACGGCGAGCTGCACCTGGTTGACGTCGTTGGTAATGCGCGTGATGAGCGACGGCGTGCCAAAACGGTCGAGTTCGGCATAGCTCAGCTTGTTGATGTGCTGGTAGAGCGCGCCGCGAATGTCGGTGCCCATGCCCTGCGAGGTGAGCGCCGCCATCTTTTGGCAGACGAGCGTAAACGAGATGCCGATCACAGCCATGGCGCCAAGTACCATACCGTAGTGGACGACGGCGTTCACGTCGTGTGCGCCGATACCCTTATCAATCATCTGGGCAATCACCAGCGGCGTCAGCAGGTCAAAGATCACTTCGATCAGCTTGCACGCAGGACCAATCACCATATAGCGGCGAAACTTACCGCCAAAACGCCTGAGCAGCTCAATCATGTATAGGCGCTCCCTATCATCATCCACATTCAATTCGAACCATGATAGTACCGCCACCCCAAAAGAAGCGTAAACAACTCGTCATTTCTAATGGGATTCGGTTTCCAAAGAAGCGGAAAGGCACGCGCACGCCCAGCCAGTGTCGGGTCGACCGCTTGGTATACTTACATTAGTGCTACCAAGTTAGTCGCCGACCCTTGAAATGAGGTGCCGAGATGAACGACATTCTCGCAAGAAGAGCAAGACGAGCAACTGTGGGCATCGCCCTTTCCGCGGCACTTGTCGCGGGAATCGCCCCCGTAACGGCGATCGCGGCAGAAACCAGTTCCCCCACCGGTGCGGCCGTTTCGCAGACGAGCGCCGCCAACGGCAATTCGGGCGCCCCGCAGACAGAAGACGCGGCCGCCGCAAAAGAAAAAGCGTATGCAGCCATGCAGGAAGCGCTCAAAAACCTCGAGGCCGCAAAAGACGCCGCAAGTCCCGAGAAAATTGCGAGATTCAATGATGACATTGCCCGTTTTCAAGAGCTCCGCGACAAGATGGCGGCGCAAGCCGTCGAAGAGAGGGAACTCCTTCCCACCATGCAAGCGGACATCGATGCAGCCCAAGCCAAATACGACGGGGCCATCAACCGGGTAAGCGAGCTCCAAGCAGAATTAGACAAGAAACTTGAGGTGCTTAAGGCACTCGAAGCGCTCGGCGACGAGGAGCTTGTCGAAACTGTTAAACAGCAAATAAAGCAGTTGCGCCAAGAGATCGTAACGGCAAAAGCGCGAGTTGACTTTTGCGAAATGGAGCTCCGCGAGGTCAAGGGCCGCCTCGAAAGGCAGGAAAGACAAGTTAATGACTGTGAACGTGCTGCAGAGAAGTATAAAGCCCATACCGACCAGTTCATAGCCTGGCGAGATGCGCTCCTCGACAATTTGAAAAAAGCGCAAACGGCCTATGACGACGCCTGCAAGGCATACGAAGAGGCGAAAGCCGCGGCAGACAAGGCCACCTCGCCCGAGATAACGCAACCGACCGAGACGACGCCTCCCTCCAACTCGGCGCAACCGGCCGAGGCGACACAGCCCACCGGCTCGTCCGCAACCGGTAAAGACACCTCGCCAAACTCCACCAAGCAGGCGAACTCGAGCAGCGGCAAACAAGCAGATACGACCGCCGACAAGCTCGCGAACACGGGCGACACAACACCGAGCGCAATCGCACTCGCAGGAATCGCCACCGCAGGCCTCGGAATAACCGCCACAGCCACACGCCGCATCAGGAACTCAAAATAGCCGCCAGCGGTTATTGTCTTCGCCAATCCACAAGCCCAGAGACAAAAAGAGGCCTGTTTCCCCGACCAAAACCAGGGAAACGGGCCTCTTTACTTGTAAAAACAAATGGTAATGCCACCATCTCTTGAACCACGTAGCCATTGATGTCTTGGCGCAGCCAGCGAGCGACATCCAGGGCGAACAAGTTGGCATGAAAAAGGCAAGGCATAGACCTTCTGGTCATGCCTTGCCTTTTGAATGACAAATTGTTCGCCCTGGGTGGCGCGCAGCGTCGAGCATTGCGCGGTTTGGTAAAACCGCGCAAAAAGAAAGCCCGTGCGCTCGATGGATTCGGATGCCCGACAGAGGCTCCTTATGGCTGCTTCCTTCCGGACCTGACCAGATTCGGAACATGTCGTCATCCGAACCCATCGAACGCGCTAGGCGCTCGGTATATCTTACCCGCTCCCGCCCGATGGGGCAAGACAGCTAATTTGGGACGGGGCTTTTTTGACTACTTTTTGACTGGTGGGGCATCAGGGTGGCGAAAGTAGTCAAGGAGGCCCCGTCCTAAATAGACTGATCTGGTGCTGTGCCACGAAAAGGGCCCATCTACTACGTTTAGGTCGCAGGGGTCGACCATAGCCGACTTTTTCGAAAATCGGCAAGCTTTCTACCTGCGGTTTTGTTTTTGCAAATTCCGGGATGGTCGAGGGTGGCCGGCTTAACGTAGTAGATGGTCGCATTTCGTGGCAAACGGTCCGACCCAAGACCCAAGGCAGCCAACCTCGAATGGCCATTCTCAAAGTTGCGGTGGAATACGGACTGAATTGGCCCCTTAAAGGCAAAAACACTCCGTATTCCACCGCAACTTATAGGGAGATAGGCCTTAGAGGCGAGCGAGGTCATAGGCTTGTGCGGCTGACTCGCCGGCGCAGATAAGGTTGGCTGTGGCTTCTTGCGGATCGAGTGCCCGCTCCAGGTCCACGGGCTTGCGACAGATCGGCAGGACAAGGTCGATGCCCTGCTCGTACACCGCATCCAGGTTGTCGGCACGACCGCCCACGACGGCAACAACCGGCTTGCCATATCGCTTGGCACGGCGGGCCACGCCCACCGGCGCCTTGCCGGCGGCGGATTGCTCGTCCATATTGCCCTCGCCCGTTATGACCAGGTCGACATCGCGTACGCGCTCGTCAAACCCCACGAGATCGAGCACTGTCTCCACGCCCGAACGCAACTCGGCACCGAGCGCCAGCAGCGCGGCGCCCAGGCCGCCGGCGGCACCGGCACCGGGCACGCCGAGCACCGAGCCGAACGTCCGTGCACCCTCGGGCACGCGCAGCAGCCCCTGGGCCCGAGCCTCGACAATTGCCGTATCGAGCAGACGACCGTAGCCGACCATCCAACTGTCGCACCTGCTCAGCGCCTCGGCGTCACCCGTCGGCAAGCCTTTCTGCCCACCAAACACCGCCAATGCGCCCCGACGCCCCACGAGCGGATTCTTGACATCCGAAAGCACAACGATACGAGCGTCATCCAAAGCCTGAAGCGCTGGCGCCAAATCAACGCTCGCCACCTGCTCAAGGCCTGCAAGACCGGGGGCGATATCGCAGCCCCGATCATCGACCACACGCGCGCCCAGCGCCTGCAGCATGCCGGCGCCACCGTCGTTGGTGGCACTGCCGCCCAGACCAATATAGATAGTCTTTGCCCCAGCACGGACTGCGCGAAGCATGAGCTCGCCCACGCCATAGGTCGAAGCCGCCAACGCCGCCGACTCCGTACAGGGCGAATACCCAATACCCGCCGCCTCGGCCATCTCAATAACAGCCGACTCGCGCCCGCCGTCAACCAGTAACCGTGCGGGCACACGATCGCCCAAGGGGCCCGCAACCTCGCAGGTCGCAAGTTCACCACCGCACGCGGCAACGGCATCGAGCGTCCCCTCGCCACCATCTGCCAGCAGCAATGTGCACACCTCGGCATCGGGCCAAACGCGGCGCACGCCTTCGGCAACGGCCTCCTCTGCCCGCGCACTCGACACGCTACCCTTAAAGGAGTCGATCGCCAGCAGCACACGGCGGGGCCGGCGGCACGCAGGACCAAAGTCAACCGCCGTGTCAGTATCCTCACCGGCACCTGCAAGTGCTGCGGCGTGAGCGGCGTGTGCTTCAAGATCGGCCCCACAACCGCAGCCAGCACCATCGGTGCCACGCAGCCTACTAAAATAGCTGCTCAACACCTCACGACACTCGTCTGCCAGCACGCCGGCGGTCACGTTAAACCGATGATTCAGGCGCGAATCGGCATTCAGGTCATACAGCGAACCCAGAGCGCCCGCCTTGGCATCAGCCGCGCCATACACGCAGCGTCCTACGCGCGCGTTAACCATAAGCCCCGCACACATGCAGCAGGGCTCGAGCGTCACGTAGACCGTACAGTCGGAAAGGCGCCAGCGACCGAGCGACCGAGCGGCAGCGCACAGGGCCGCGAACTCTGCATGCGCCGAAGGGTCCTGATCGAGCTCACGACGATTATGCGCCCGCGCGACAATCTCACCCGCGCGCACCACCACAGCGCCAATGGGCACCTCGCCCACCGCCGCGGCGGCGCGCGCCTCCGCCAACGCCTCGCGCATGAACTTCTCGTCGATTTCGGTGCTCGTCATCGTTCGCCTTCCCTGTTGCAAATTCAAAACGATGCTATCATTACGACTCACGGAGAGATGGCAGAGCGGTTGAATGCGGCGGTCTTGAAAACCGTTGAGCGCGAGAGCGTTCCGGGGGTTCGAATCCCCCTCTCTCCGCCACTCTTAGTGACTCACCGGCGTCATGGTCCGCTCGAACAGCGCATCGACCACGTCGGCGATTTCGGATCGGCGCTCCAGCACGTGGCCCGATTCCCACCACATGGTAAAGAGCCGAATAATGCCGCCGGCGACAAACTCAGACGTTGTCTCGAGCGATACGGGCGCAAGCGCATCCTCGTCAAGCGCGCTCATCACGCGCCCGCGTATGGAGCGCGCGATGCGGTCGCAAATCATGCTGGTCAGCATGCCCGACATACTGCTCGCCAAAATGTTATCCATGAGCTGCTCATGCGCCAGAATCAGATCCATGGCATCGGCGAACACTTCGTGGCGAAGCGCGCGCACGTCCTCGGCGCCCTCCGCGCCATCCGCATCGGCCCGCTTTTGCGGCAGACCCGACATGAGTTCATCGATATAGAAGGCAAAGTAATCGTTTTTGTCGCGGAAGTGCTTGTAGAACGTCGTCCGACGAATCATAGCGCGGTCGCACAGCATGGCAACCGTCACGTCCTCAAACCGATGCTCTTCGAGCAGCTCAGTAAAGGCCTCGAACAGGGCCCGATAGGTTTTCTTGATGCGAAGGTCCATACGTATCGCCCTCCTCAAGGAAAAGACAGCGTTCACTAATCTGTCGCATATCTTACACCTGTATCGCCCACTCCCTGGCGAACGGCCTCACCTTGGTGGAAACATAACGCTTACCGGAAAGTTCGGTATCGCCAAGGGTTGCGGGTATACTAGTAGCGTTACACCAACGGCAGCCGGCGGAAGACGCCGCGGCCATTCGAAACGGAGACACCATGATTCCCGTCATCATCGGTATCGTTGTTGTCGTTGTGATTGTCTGCGCCATCGCCGGCATCTACAACAACATGGTCACCAAGCGCAATCGCATTGATAACGCCTGGCAGAACATCGACACGCAGCTGCAGCGCCGCAACGACCTGATCCCTAACCTAGTCGAGACCGTCAAGGGCTATGCCAAACACGAGCAGGACACGCTTGCCGCCGTGGTCAACGCGCGCAACGCCGCCGTGAGCGCTACCACGCCCGAAGCCAAGATGGAAGCCGACAACGTGCTGACCGGCGCCCTGCGCCAGCTCTTCGCCGTGGCCGAGGCTTACCCCGATCTTAAGGCGAACACCAACTTTACGCAGCTCCAAGCCACGCTCGAAGACACCGAGAACAAGGTAAGCTACGCGCGCCAGAGCTACAACGACTGCGTGCTTAGCTACAACAACGCCATCCAGACGTTCCCGGCCGTTATCTTTGCCGGCATCTTCCAGTTTAAGGAGCGCCAGGGCTTCGAGGCCGCCGAAGCTGCCCGCCAGGCACCGACCGTCAAGTTCTAACAGATCCGCAGCGTATCCTTAATCGGGTATATGCATAAACCGCCCCGTCGAATGCATACTTCGACGGGGCGGTTTCCCTTATCGCGAAGGTCCCCCTCAAGGCGCCGTGCATTTTTGGGAGTATTCAGCACAGCCAAGAGCTTTGGGCTCCGCAGCAGAGGCGTTAGATAGCGAATACCCCTGCAGCCAGAGACCCAGCAGCCCATAACACCGCCTATTATTCGCGAAAAGCATCGACAAGCACGGATTTTTGCCCGAACGACGGTATACAGGAGCCTTCGATTGCAGAATACTCGCAAAAATGCACGTCGCCACCACCCCCACATGGCGCGACGCAAAATCAAAACCACCCCTAAAAGGGGTGGTTTGCTCTTAGGGTATAACCCTTGGATT
>CAJMPY010000039.1 GCA_905215385.1 uncultured bacterium
ACACGCCCATCGAGTCGTTCGCTTCCCGAGCTTCGCCCGGTCCCACAGGGGATAGTAGCCTTTACCGTTGATCACCCCGCCCCACCACTCCACCCACCATATATTGCAAAACACCCCCCAATCATATGTTCGAAAACACAATATGTTGTGTTTACAGCAACGGCGGGATGCCACCTGTGGCACCCCGCCTTTCAACCTCAACCTTCAAGTTGACCTTGAGGCGATTTTTGCGTCCCTTTACATGCCGTTCACATCGCCCCCAAACTCCCCCACCCAAGGCACGTGCGTCCCACCACCACGACGACAAGTGGCGAAAATGGGACGGGCCCCAGATTGCCCATGCGCGCGCAAAAGCACGCCGCGGCAATCTGGGGCCCGTCCCCAAATACCTATAGATATGCAGGCCAGCGATGTGTTAGCGATGTGCCAGCGGGTGCGCCGCCAGATAGACCTCGGTCAGTTGCGTACGATCGACATGCGTGTAGACCTGCGTGGTCGATATATCGGCATGTCCCAAGATCTCCTGTAGCACACGGAGGTCTGCACCGCCCGCAAGCATATGGGTGGCAAAGGAGTGGCGCAGCGTATGGGGATGGAGTCCCACCAGCCCTACCTGGCGCCCGTAGCGCTCACAGATGGCATGGATGCCCTGGCGCGACAGACGGCGGCCGTTCTTATTTAAAAAGACCGCCGAAGTCTCGGTTCCGCGGGCATGGGCTGCCAAGCGAGAACGCCCCTCAGCTACATAGAGCGTCAGAGCTCGCGCCGCGCTTCCCACCAGCGGGGACAGGCGTTCCTTTGAGCCCTTACCGCGAACGAGTACAAAACCATCGTCGATATGGATATCGCCCACATCGAGCCCCACCAACTCGCTCACACGCAAACCGCATCCGTAGAGCACTTCCAAGATGGCATGGTCGCGCAAGCCCATCTCGCCCTCGGGGAAGTCTTGATCGAGCAGCGCCGAGACATCCTCCACCGATAGATACTCCGGCAAACGCTCAGCCTTTTTAGGCAGGCGCAACGCCGCCGTTGGATTTTGGGCCACAGCCCCATCGCGCACCAAAAAGGCATGCAGGCCCTTCACGGCCGCAAGCGCACGCTCCACCGAGGCATCGGAATAGCCCCCATCGCGACGGTCGGCGACAAAGCCCTCCACGACCCGACGAGTCACCTCATCAAAAGACATGATGCCCGCTCGCTCCAGATAGGCGCAGTACGTCGTCAGGTCACGACGATAGGCCGCAATCGTGTTGCGCGCCAAACCCCGCTCGACCGCGAGGTAATCGAGATACTCCCCCGCCGCCACGGCGAGCGACGAGGGAGTAGCTTCGGTATGTTCTTTGTTCGCCGGCACCCTTAGTCCGTAGCGAGGTTCATGGGCGTCACCTGTAGGCGATCGACACCCTCGTGCTGACCGATCGAGGCACGCACGAACTCTCGGAACAGCGGCTGCGGGTTGGTCGGACGGCTCTTGAACTCGGGGTGAGCCTGGGTTGCCACATACCACGGATGCACGTCGCGCGGCAGCTCGACCATCTCGACCAGGCGCTCGTCGGGTGAGAGGCCAGAGATAACCAAGCCGGCGTCCTCGAGCTGGTCGCGGAAGGCGTTGTTAAACTCAAAGCGGTGACGGTGACGCTCGTAGACAAGCTCCTCGCCATATGCCTCGCGAGCGAGGGTATCGGCGGCGAGCTTGCACGGATAGGCGCCCAGACGCATGGTGCCGCCCTTCTCGGTCACATCCTCCTGCGAGCTCATCAGATCGATGACGCTAAACGGACCGTCCGGGTCGAACTCGGAGGAGCTGGCGCCGGCAAGGCCGACGACGTTGCGGGCGAACTCGCACACGGCCACCTGCATACCCAGGCAAATGCCCAGATACGGAATCTTGTGCTCGCGGGCAAACTCGGCCGCGAGGATCTTGCCCTCCAGGGCGCGCTTGCCAAAGCCGCCGGGGACCAGGATGCCCGAGGCGTCGCCCAGAACCTCGGAGACATTCTGCTCGTCGAGGCTCTCGCCGTCGACCAGTTGGACGTCCACATGGCGATCGTAGAAGACGCCCGCATGGTGCAGGGCCTCGATAACCGACAGGTACGCATCGGGCAGCTGCGTGTACTTGCCCACGACGGCGATCTTCACCTTGTCGGCGTGATGGTTGGCGTGATTCTGTTTGCGCAGGAACTCATTCCACTCGCTCATGTCGCGCTCACGCGGGTCCAGACCCAGGCGCTCGCAAATGCGCAGGTCAAAGTCCTGCTCGGCAAGCAGCTGCGGAACATCGTAAATGCTCGCGCAGTCCTCGTTGGTAAAGACGCAATCGGTGTCGACGTCGCAGAAGCTTGCGATCTTTCCGCGGATAGCGTCATCGATATGGTGGTCGGAGCGCAACACGATAATATCGGGCTGGATGCCAAAGCTGCGGAGCTCCTTGACGGAATGCTGCGTGGGCTTGGTCTTGACCTCGTGGGCGGCGGCGATATAGGGAACGAGCGACACGTGGATGTAGCAGACGTTCTCGGGGCCGGCCTCCTTGCGGTACTGACGAATGGCCTCGACAAACGGTTGGGACTCGATGTCGCCGATCGTGCCGCCCAGCTCGGTGATGACTACATCGGAGCCGGTCTGCTCCTCGATGCGGCGGAACTTATCCTTAATGGCATTGGTGACGTGAGGAATCACCTGCACGGTACCGCCCAAAAAGTCGCCGCGACGCTCGCGGGCGATTAGGCTTTTGTAGATGGCACCGGTCGTAAAGTTGGAATCGCGGGTCAGGTTCTCATCAATAAAGCGCTCGTAATGACCCAGGTCCAGGTCGGACTCGTAACCATCCTCGGTTACAAAGACCTCGCCATGCTGGAACGGGCTCATGGTACCGGGGTCGACGTTCAGATACGGGTCGGCCTTCTGCATCGTTACTTTGTAGCCACGCGACTTGAGCAGACGGCCCAGCGAGGCCGCGGTGATACCCTTGCCCAGGGACGAAACCACGCCACCGGTTACGAACACATGCTTGGTCATATTGAGTTACCTGCGCTTCCCGTAGAAGTTGTTTATCCACATCTTACGGGTCTTCATTGTAATACTCGCGCCGCGGACCGTCCGCAATTTTTCTCGCGTGCGATTGCATTTCTCAATCTTGAAACAAAACGCCGCCCGGTTTCCCAGGCGGCGTCGCTATGGCAAGGGTTACATGCTGCTATCGATCAGCAACCTCGTCCTCAAGCATTTCTTGAACGAGCATGCCGGTACGGACGCCCTCAAGATACCACTCACCACGTTCGGTGAGGCAAATGCCATTTGCAAGCTGACCGCCGTCGTCGCTATAACGCGAGACGACATCAATCATACCTTCGGAATCCAAGCGATCGATTGCGGCGCGGGCACGATACGGCGAAACCCCCACGCGCTCGGCAAGCGTTTTGCGCGAGAAACCATACGGCCCGCCATTGTCTTCGGTTTGCTGGTCGATCTCCATCAACACCAGCACCTCGACACGCTTCATATCGTTAACACTCGCACGACCCTTGCCCGCCATAGCAGCCTCCTCAAACCGAGCACGAGCATCTAACGCGCCGTGCGCGACCGACACACCTCACGATGGCAGGTAATATCCATCATGCGGCATCCCGCTAAGGATGAAACAGTTACGGTTATTGTATACCGCTCAAATTGTTTCTAGGCAGGTAAACAGCTATTTTTCGCCGAAATAGACGCTTTATTGATCAAAAAGCCGTACCAAGCGCTAACCCGATACGGCCAAAATGCAATGTAATTACCGCGGTGCTTCAAACTTAGCGATGGAAGAAACCGCGGCGCTCAAACTTGGGCTCGCAGCATACGTTGATACCCAGTTTGCGCAGTACCGTCTCGTCCGTCGGCGAGATAATCACGCTAAAGAAGGCATCGCAACCGCGCAGCTGCTCCAGGCCCGAAAGGACGCGAGCGGCCGTCTCACTCGTGGCCGAGGTGATCGACAGAGCCATAAGCGTCTCGTCGGTGTGGAGGCGCGGGTTTTTACTGCCCAGGAAATGCGTCTTGAGCTTGCTGATGGGCTCGATCGCCTCATCGCTAATGACCTCGAGCTCAAGGTCGACGCCCGAGACATGCTTGAGGGCGTTCATAATGAGCGAACTTGCGGCGCCCAGGCGCGTGGAGGTCTTACCGGTCACCACGGAGCCATCGGGCATGACCATGGCACCCACGGGACCACCCGTCAGCTGTTCCCTGGTGAGGGCCGCCGAGCGCGCCGGTGAGTAGTTCTTATCGATGCCGGCTTTCTTCATAATAATCTTGAGACGGTCGACTTGCTCATCGCCCACGCCGGTACGGCGCACATTTTCGACCGCAGTAAAGTAGCGGCGGACGATCTCCATCTTGGAAGCGTCGCGGCAGGCATCGTCATCGGTGATGGCAAAGCCGACCATATTGACGCCCATGTCCGTAGGGCTCTGGTAGGGGCTCTTGCCCAGGATCTTTTCCATCAGGGCACGGACTACCGGGAAGGCCTCGACGTCGCGGTTGTAGTTGACCGTGGTCTTGTTGTAGGCCTCCAGGTGGAAGGAGTCGATGATGTTGGCGTCATCGAGGTCTGCCGTGGCGGCCTCGTAGGCAATATTGACCGGATGCGTAAGGGGCAGATTCCAAACCGGGAAGGTCTCGAATTTGGCATAGCCAGCGGCCGTGCCATGCTTGTGCTCGTGATAGAGCTGAGACAGGCAGGTGGCAAGCTTGCCCGAGCCAGGACCGGGGGCAGTGACCACAACGAGCGGTCGGGTGGTCTCGACAAACTCGTTCTTGCCGTAGCCATCGTCGGACACGATCAGATCGACATCGTGCGGATACCCCTCGATGGGATAGTGCAGCTTGGCGGGAATACCGAGCGCGTTCAGGCGGTTGCGGAACACATCGGCAGCAGGCTGGCCGGCGTACTGGGTGATGACCACGGCCGCGACGGCAAAGCCGTTGCCGCGGAACAGGTCAACCAGGCGCAGCACATCCTCGTCATAGGTAATGCCAAGGTCACCACGAGCCTTGTTTTTCTCGATGTGGTTCGCGTTGATCGCGATGATAACCTCAACATCGTCGGCGATGCTCTTGAGCATGCGGAACTTGCTGTCCGGTTCAAAACCCGGCAGCACGCGGCTCGCATGATAGTCATCGAACAGCTTACCGCCAAACTCCAAATAGAGCTTGCCACCAAACTGCGAGATGCGCTCCTTAATGTGAGCAGCCTGCAGCTCGATATACTTCGCGTTGTCGAAACCCTGGCGCATGTATGGCTCCCGTCCCGTTTCGTAAATTAAGTTCCTACGCGATTATAACGGAGCCTGCCCTCCCCGATGCCCAGGCCATCAACAGGCACCAACCAAACACGCCCACCGCAACCGCCGGGGACCCGGGGTGGCTCATTTGGAACGGGAAACAAGGCACTCAGCACCAACAATGAAAACGTCGCAGGTTGAGCATAAGCCAGCGAAAGCCCGCCAGAGTAGGCAAAGCGCCCCTGCACCAACAAAGGAAAGCGCCGCAGGCAGAGGACGGACAGCGAGCGCCGTCCAGGACGTACAAGTTGGCATGAAAAAGGCAAGGCATAGACCTTTTGGTCATGCCTTGCCTTTTGAATGACAAATTGTCGTCCTGGGCGGCGCGCAACATAAGTGCGCCCCCTCCCGCGCACGGAACGGGAGGGGGCTAAAGGTAGGAGTCTACCGGTGGGGTTACCCCACCGGACAGACGATGACCAGGTGATCCTTTACAGGATCGTCATGGTTTCCGTGGGGTACCCAAGGGGTACTTAGAGCATCACGCAAGCGATGGTCAGGATGACGGCGCAGACGACGGAGAGAGCGACGATGAGCTTAAGAGCAAACTTGAGCCAGGTCGTCCACTCGATCTTGGCCAGGGCAAGACCGCCCATGATGGCGCCAGAGGTCGGGGTGAACAGGTTCACGACACCGATAGCGGCGGAGAAGATCATGACCATGACCTCGGGCGAGAAGCCGAGCTTAACAGCCAGCGGTCCCATGATGGGCATGGAGACAGTAGCCATACCGGAGGTCGAGGGGATCAGGAAGGACAGGCCAAAGTAGACCAGGAAGCTCATGGGAGCGAAGATCACGCCGGACAGGCCAGCCAGAGCATTGGCGGCAGCGTCGAGGACGTAGACGTCGAGGCCGGTGCTAGCCATGAGGACGGAGATACCACGGGCAAGAGCGATGACGAGGACAACGGACATCATGTCGGCAGCGCCGGTGATGAAGGTGTTGACGATCTGCTTCTCGGACAGGCCACCGATGATACCGATCAGGACAGCCATGAGGAAGAACCAGGTGGAAGCCTCGTCGAAGTACCACTGGCCAATGGGCAGGCCGGTGATCAGGGCAGACCAGCCCTGAACGATGGCGTTACCGTCGGCGTCATAGACAGCGCCAGCATCGAAGAAGTTGGCGACGCCCTCGTTGAGATCGGCCAGCGGGATGAAGCCGACGATCATGACGACGAAGGTGAAGGCAAAGGCGATCAGAACACCCTTCTGACGACCGGTGAGCTTGACCTCCTTGTGAACCTCGGAAGCAGCCTTGCCGTGAGCCTCTTCGGCGTCCTTGAGCTCCTGCATCGAAAGGATGGTGGAACCCTTGTCAGCCTTGACCTTCTTGGCATAGCTCATGACGAAGAGGATGGACATAACAGTGGTAACAATCCACAGGACGGCACCGAGGCCGATGATGATGGACTGGTTGACCTCAATGCCAACGCCGGTCAGAGCGTCAACGGCAGCACCGACGGCAAACGGGTTAACCGTGGAGCCCAGGCAGCCGCAGCCAGCGCCGAGCAGGACGGTAGCAGCGCCGACCATGGGGTCGAAGCCAGCAGCCATCATGGTAGCGGCGAGCAGGGCGTAGAAGGGAACGGTCTCCTCGCACATACCATAGGTGGTACCACCGAGGGAGAAGATGAGCATCAGCACGGGAATGAGCATGATCTCATTGCCCTTAAGCTTCTGCACCAGAACGGCAATGCCGTTGTCCAGGGCGCCGGTCTCGGTCATCATGCCGAGGAAGCCGCCGAGGATCATAACGAAGAGGCAGACGGGCAGAGCGTCAGCGAAGCCCTTGACCGGGGCGGTGCAGAAATCGCTCAAGCGGGCAGCGGTAACCGCGCCACCGGACGTACCGGAGACGATAACGGTAACAACCGCGACGATTGCCAGCAGAGCAAGAAGAATGGTGAACGATGAAGGCATACCGCGCTTTTTCTTAGCGGTCTCAGTCATAGTTCTCATCCCCCCTTCATAAATCATTTACTGATCTCGCTCGAAGCGGCTCTTCCGTGCCGTGCATGTCGTTCGGTGCGAGATTTTTACCAGACAAAAGTGCTCGGGGTGCGCAGCAATGCACCCCGAGCGAGATGCTAGATGCTCTTACTTGAGCGTAGCGTACATGACAGCCTTGATGGTGTGCATGCGGTTCTCGGCCTCGTCGAAGACCTTGGAAGCGGGGCTCTCGAAGACCTCGTCGGTGACCTCCTGCTCGGTGATGCCGAACTGCTCGCACTTCTCTGCGCCAATCGTGGTGTTGGTGTCGTGGAAGCTGGGCAGGCAGTGCAGGAAGATGGCACCCGGGTTGGCCATAGCCATGACCTCGGAGGTAACGCGATACGGGGTGAGCTGAGCGATGCGCTCGGCCCAGACCTCGTCGGGCTCGCCCATGGAGACCCAAACGTCGGTGTAGAGAACGTCGGCACCGGTGACGCCGTCCTTGACGTCGGTGGTCAGCTTGATGGTGCAGCCGTTGGCCTCGGCGATGGGCTTGCAGGCCTCGATGACGTCGTCAGCGGGCATGCACTCCTCGGGGCCGCAGGCCACGAAGTTCATGCCGAGCTTGGAGCAGACAACCATGAGGGAGCGAGCGACGTTGTTCTTGCAGTCGCCCATGAAGACGAGGGTCTTGCCCTTGATGTCGTAGTTGAAGTTCTCCTGGACGGTCAGGATGTCGGCGAGCATCTGGGTGGGGTGCCACTCAGTGGTCAGGCCGTTCCACACGGGCACGCCGGACTTAGCGGCGAGCTCCTCGACGTCGTCCTGGGCAAAGCCGCGGAACTCGATGCCGTCATACATGCGGCCGAGAACGCGAGCGGTGTCCTCGATGGACTCCTTCTTGCCCATCTGGGACGAACCGGGATCGAGGTAGGT
>CAJMPY010000040.1 GCA_905215385.1 uncultured bacterium
GCGTGACCGGCGACACCGACATCAACATCATCGACACCGCCGAGTTCGCGATCCCCGGCCTTGACGACGAGTTCCGCGTCATCGTCTCCCCGTGGATTCTGACGGTGCTCGTGACCGACCGCCTGGCTCGCTACTACGAGACGGTCACCAAGCACAACCTCAAGTATCGTCGCTACTATCACCAGTTCGACTACTAAAGAAAACGGGTGCGGGAACGTGCCGGGCTATTGAGAGGAACACAGAATGAGACAGTACATCATCGCCAGCCATGCGCACTTCGCTACCGGCATCAAGGAGAGCGTCGAGCTGCTCTCGGGCGCGCGCGGCAACGTCCACGATCTTTCGATGTTCGTCGATGACCGCATGGACGTGGCCGAGGAGGCCCAAAAACTGCTGGCGGGCATGTCTGCCGACGATGATGTCGTTGTCTGCACCGATCTCTTTGGCGGCAGCGTCAACAACGAGTTCACCAAGATCGTCCAGACGCGTCCCCGCACGTACCTCGTTACCAACATGAACCTTCCTCTGCTCATCCAGCTGCTGTTCTCTGACGAGTCGGCGCCGGTTGAGGAGACGATTCGCGCCATCGTCGCTGCGGACGATACGCGCGTGAAGTTTGTCAACGACCTGCTGGTCGATGACGACGAGGAAGAAGAGTTCTAATCCGCAGCACCTATTGACATGCCGTAAGACGGCGCAAGACCTTTGGGGGTCACATTATGATTCAGCTACTTCGCGTTGACCATCGCCTGCTTCATGGCCAGGTCGCAGTTTCCTGGGTTCAGGGCCTCGGCTCCAACTGCATCTTCTGCGTGGGCGATAAGGTCGCCAACGACCCGGTGTGGAAGACGACGCTCAAGATGGGCAAGCCTGCCGGCTGCAAGCTCGTCATCAAAGACATGGAGCATGCCATCGAAGCTATCAACTCGGGCGTGACCGACAAGTACAAGATGATTATCTGTGTCGCCACTATTGCTGAGGCAAAGCAGCTTGTTGAGGGCTGCCCGCAGATCAAGTCGGTCAACCTGGGCAACACCAAGCCCAAGGACGAGAAGCGTCCCGATGCTCGTCAGGTCTCTCGTCAGATCTTCCTGACCGCGGCCGAGGAAGCCGATGTGCGCGAGATGCTGGATCGTGGCGTTGAGGTCGAGATTCGACCCCTGGCCGATGACCCCAAGGTTGACTGCGCCAGCGTGCTCTAGGCGTTTGAATTCGAAGAGTCTGAGCTCTTCGTAGTGTCCTATATGGAAAGGGGGATGTATGCTTACCCAAGCAATCCTCATCGGACTTATCGCCGCATTTGGTAAGTTCGACTACCAGCTCGGTACGCTCTATGCGTTCCGCCCCATCGTCCTGTGCCCGCTCGTGGGTCTGGTGCTGGGGGACCTGCAGTCCGGCCTCGCGATCGGTGCGAGCCTGGAGCTGCTGTTCATGGGCTCGATCTCCATCGGCGCCTACGTGCCGCCTGATGAGACGATCGGCGGCGTGCTTGCCTGTGCCTTCGCTATCCAGCTGGGCCAGAGCACCGAGGCAGCCATCGCGCTTGCCATGCCCATCGCCACGCTGTGCCTTGCCATCAAGAACATCCTCAACGCCGCCCTGCCGATTCTGGTTGACCGCGCTGATGTCTTCTCCGGCCAGGGCAACCTTAAGGGTGTCTATGCGATGCACTTCCTGATCGGTTCCACCGGTGTCATCATGGCGTTCCTGTTGTGCTCGCTGTCGTTCTATCTGGGTGCTGACGCTATCCAGGGCATGCTCGACTTCATCCCGCCCTTTGTCCTTGCTGGCTTTGGCGTTGCCGCCAACATCCTGCCGGCCATGGGCTTCGCCATGCTCGGCCGCCTGGTGCTCACCAAGCAGCTCGTGCCCTTCTACTTCCTGGGCTTCCTGCTGTGCTCCTACGCCAACGTGCCCGTCCTGGGCGTCGCCCTGATCGCCATCATCATCGGCATCGACAAGTTCGACCTGCTCGGCCTGGGCGGAGCCCAGCCCCAGCTCTCCGCGGAAGGGGATGAGGACGATGACTTCTAGTCCCGAGAACAAGATCACGCGCTCCGACCTCGTCAAGAGCGCCGTCAACACCGGCGCCCTGGGCATGGAGTTCTCCTGGACCTACTACAAGCAGATGAACATCGCCTTCTGCCTGATGGTCGCCAACATGCTCAAGAAGATCTACGCCGGCCGCCCCGACGACTACGCCGAGGCCCTGCACCGCCACTGCGCGTTCTTCAACATCACCGTCCAGTTCGCCCCGTTCGTCGGCGGCATCGCGATGGCCATGGAGGAGAAGGTCGCCCGCGGCGAGATCGAGCCCGAGAGCGTCAACGACGTCAAGGCCGCCCTCATGGGCCCGCTGTCCGGCATCGGCGACTCCATCTTCCTGTCGACGCTGCGCGTGGTCGCCGCCGCGGTGGGCATCAGCCTGTGCCAGGCCGGCAACCCCTTCGGCCCCATCGCCTTCCTGCTGATCTACAACGTCCCCGGCTTCGCGCTGCGCGTCTGGGGCGCCGTCAAGGGCTACGAGCTGGGCGTGGGCTTCCTGGACGAGGCCCAGAGGACCGGCCTCATGCAGAAGATCATGACCTGCGTGGGCATCGTGGGCGTCATGGTCGTGGGCGCCATGTGCAAGGACATGTTCTGGGCCAGCATCCCGGTGGCCATCGGCTCGGGCGAGGACGCCCAGACCCTCCAGGACATCCTGGACGGCATCATGCCCGGCATGCTCGGCATGCTCGCCTTCTGGCTGTACTACTGGCTGCTGTCCAAGAAGATCAACCCCATGGTGCTGATCGTGGCCACCATGGTCGTGGGCATCGTCGGCGCGTTCTTCGGCGTGCTGGCGTAAGGGCCCGGCCTATTATCTGCCCCCAAGGGAAACGGCGACCCATTGCGGTCGCCGTTTTTTATTACCGAAAGCTAGCTGAGGTGCTTCGTGATTCGATCTGACAATCCACCCGACAATGGCGTGAGCGGGGCGATGTATCTATTTGGCACGGCGCTCTTGTGGAGCTTTATCGGCATCCTCGTTCACGCCAATTCGCAGTCAGCTCTTCTGATTGGCGCCGTCACGGCAATATTTATGTCGCTCTTTATTCTGCTTGTCGGCAGGCCTGTCCTCCGCGTCAGCCGTCTTATTGTCCTTGTGGCCGTCTGCAACTTCGTGACGGGCACCACGTTTAACTTTGCCAACCAGCTCACGACGGTCGGCAACGCAATCGTTTTGCAGTACACCTCGATGATTTTCGTTATCGTGTATCAATCGCTCGCAACTCACACGTTGCCCTCACCTGCGAAGATCGCCTCCGTGGTGGTTGCTTTTACGGGTATGGGACTTTTCTTTTTGGGTGATTTGAGTCCCGAGGGTATGCTCGGCAACCTGCTTGCCGTCATTTCGGGCGCCGCCTTTGGGCTGTGCTTCTTTTTGAACTCTCGTCCCGATGCGTCGCCCATGGTGTCCTCGCTCATCTCCTGCGGTATCTCGATGCTGCCGATCGTCTATTTTGCTGGTGCCCTAGACTCCGTGAGACCATTTGAGTGGGGGCTTATGCTGGTGCATGGCCTTTTTTGCAGTGGTCTTGCGAGCGTGCTGTATGCCAAGGGGATTGCGCGCACCAACGCGTTTGCGGCCAACTTGGTCTGTATGAGCGAGGTCGTGCTTGCTCCCTGCTGGTCGGCGCTCCTCTTTGGCGAGGTCTTTCACTGGAATGAGTTTTTGGGCGCGGCGATTATCGTTTTGGTGATTGTAGCCAACTTGGCATCCGATGCCTTTGGCGATGGCTTTCTGGTGGCGCTTGTCCGCCATCGAAACAAAGAGCGTGCCTGATGGGATACGTCTGCCGTTTACGGTAAAAAACACCCCGCTGAGCGAGTGGTATTAAATAGTAAGAACCTGCATACCTATAATTGGTATCAAATCATTTGTACCTGGCATGGGTGTTAGCAGCACACCAGGTACGCTTCGAGCCGTGTAATCGAACTCCCGGAATTGATATCAACAACGCGCGCGACGGGAGTGGCGACGGTTCGAGTTTCCTAATTGGGAGGAACTATGCTTACCCAAGCAATCCTCGTCGGCTTAGTCGGAGCGTTTGGATGTCTCGACTACCAGCTCGGTTCGCTCTATGCGTTCCGCCCCATCGTCCTGTGCCCGCTCGTGGGTCTGGTCCTGGGGGACCTACAGACCGGTCTTGCCGTAGGTGCAAGCCTTGAGCTGCTGTTTATGGGCTCGATCTCCATTGGCGCTTACGTGCCGCCCAACGAAACCGTCGGTGGCGTGCTTGCCTGTGCGTTTGCCATTCAGCTCGGTCAGGGTACCGAGACGGCTATCGCGCTTGCCATGCCCATCGCCGTCCTTTCGCTGACGATTGGTAATATTACCAACGCCTTGTTCCCCGTGTTTGTCGACATGGCAGACAAGTTTGCCCTCAAGGGAAACCCCTCAAAGGCATCTATGCCGTTCATTGGGGAATTGGAATTTGGGGCTGCATTGAGTACTTCTTGCTGTGCGGCGGTGCCTTCTATCTGGGTTCCGACGCCATCCAGGGCCTGCTCGACTTCATCCCGTCCTTTGTGATCGATGGTTGCGGCGTTGCCGCCAACATCCTGCCGGCCATGGGCTTCGCCATGCTCGGCCGCCTGGTGCTCACCAAGCAGCTCGTGCCCTTCTACTTCCTGGGCTTCCTGCTGTGCTCCTACGCCAACGTGCCCGTCCTGGGCGTCGCCCTGATCGCCATCATCATCGGCATCGACAAGTTCGACCTGCTCGGCCTGGGCGGAGCCCAGCCCCAGCTCTCCGCGGAAGGGGATGAGGACGATGACTTCTAGTCCCGAGAACAAGATCACGCGCTCCGACCTCGTCAAGAGCGCCGTCAACACCGGCGCCCTGGGCATGGAGTTCTCCTGGACCTACTACAAGCAGATGAACATCGCCTTCTGCCTGATGGTCGCCAACATGCTCAAGAAGATCTACGCCGGCCGCCCCGACGACTACGCCGAGGCCCTGCACCGCCACTGCGCGTTCTTCAACATCACCGTCCAGTTCGCCCCGTTCGTCGGCGGCATCGCGATGGCCATGGAGGAGAAGGTCGCCCGCGGCGAGATCGAGCCCGAGAGCGTCAACGACGTCAAGGCCGCCCTCATGGGCCCGCTGTCCGGCATCGGCGACTCCATCTTCCTGTCGACGCTGCGCGTGGTCGCCGCCGCGGTGGGCATCAGCCTGTGCCAGGCCGGCAACCCCTTCGGCCCCATCGCCTTCCTGCTGATCTACAACGTCCCCGGCTTCGCGCTGCGCGTCTGGGGCGCCGTCAAGGGCTACGAGCTGGGCGTGGGCTTCCTGGACGAGGCCCAGAGGACCGGCCTCATGCAGAAGATCATGACCTGCGTGGGCATCGTGGGCGTCATGGTCGTGGGCGCCATGTGCAAGGACATGTTCTGGGCCAGCATCCCGGTGGCCATCGGCTCGGGCGAGGACGCCCAGACCCTCCAGGACATCCTGGACGGCATCATGCCCGGCATGCTCGGCATGCTCGCCTTCTGGCTGTACTACTGGCTGCTGTCCAAGAAGATCAACCCCATGGTGCTGATCGTGGCCACCATGGTCGTGGGCATCGTCGGCGCGTTCTTCGGCGTGCTGGCGTAAGGGCCCGGCTGCATAGATTTTCGTTGCAACCTGGAAAGGGGATGGAGCAGGCCTATGCCCTCCATCCCCTTTTTGTATAGAAGGAGTTCGTATGTTCGCGAAGGATCGCGAAGCAATGCGCCTGACGCCGGCAGAGGTCAGGCTGATTCTTATTGAGTCCCTGCAGTGGTGCGCCAACAACGCGGTCTACTTTTTGGGGCTTATCGGTGCGGCCACGTATGATCTGGCCGGCACGGCCTTTTTGGTTGCTGCCATTACGCTCGTGCGCAATCTTATGACGTCGGCGGGCAATATGGTGTCGGGCTCGGTCATCGATCGCTTTGGACCGCGCCGGACGTCGTTTGTGACGTGCGTGATTACGACAGTGCTATCGCTTGGCGTGGGGTTAGCGCCGTTGTCTGTCCCCGGGCTTGTGTTTGCCGCGTGCGTCTTGGGGCTTGCGGGCGGCTTTATCAACACCTGCACGCATGCGTTTCCGGGATACCTGGAGTCGACCACCGAGGGCCGTACCCGCGTGAACGGTCTCATGGTGTTCTACAGCAATATCGCCTATACCGCTGGCCCGCTGCTCGGTGGTGCCATCGTGAGTTGTTTTGCCACGCAATCGGTCTATCTGCTCATGGCGGGCATGATGGGTGTGGCGGCTGTGCTCTCCTTGGGCTGTCACGAGTGCGTTGTTCCCGCAAAAGGGGAGAAGCCGAAGGGCGGTATTCTGGGCGGCATGGCCGAGGGTGCGCGGCTTACGTTTCGCGACCACGACCTGCGCCTCATCTTTATCTCGGGCTTTTTGGGTTTCTTTGCGTTCGGCGCGTTCGATTCGCTGGAGTCGTTGTTCTACCGTGATGTGCTCAACGTGGATATCGTCTGGCTGGGCTGGCTGTCCTCGGTCGTGGGCCTTACTTCCTCGGTGGGTGCGTTCATCCTGACCAAGCTTTCTGCTCGCCATGTCAACCTGCGATTGCTGCTCGGCGCGCTCATGGCCGTGGGCATTGGGTCCATGGTGTACGTGGGCACCGATATGCTGGGGGTCGCGATTATCGGTCAGGCGATTAACGGTATGGCCTGGGGATTCCTAGAACCGCTACAGATGATCTTGATTCAGGAGCGCGCCGACATCAAATACCTGGGGCGCATTACCGGCTTTGTGCGTTTTGGCCTGATGAGCGCCGGCGTGCTGCCGCTGCTGGCGGCTCCGTTTTTAGCGGAGGCATTGGGCGTCCAGGCGGTGCTGTTTGGGGCATCGACCATTATTGCACTGGTAGGAACGCTGTTCTTTGTCGCACAAGGGAGGCGTCGGCGGTGTTAGCTATACATTCAATTCTAATTTAATACCACTCACCAGAGAATTTCGACCGTTCACCGAGGATTGGAATAGATTGATAAGTGGTATTAAAAACACGTTAGGTGTATGTCTATAATTGGTATCGAAAAGAAACGCGATGTATAGATTCGCGTACAGGACAGAAAGGAAAAGCCATGAAGGAAACCGAGAAGATCGAGATCATGCATTTCGACCAGGAGGGCTACCTCG
>CAJMPY010000041.1 GCA_905215385.1 uncultured bacterium
CTTTACGCCCGCGCCTCGACCGAGGTTCGAATCCATGCGGTGTTTACGTAAAAGAAAAGCCCCCGTTGCCGGGAGCTTTAATCTCAAATGGTGCGGCGTATAGGATTCGAACCTATGACGTTCTGATTCGTAGTCAGACCCTCTATCCAGCTGAGGTAACGCCGCGACTTGTTGATTATTATGCACAGGGACTGAATAATGGTCAAGCATTTTTTCAAAAAAAGTTATCGAATTTGATTTTTACTCATTTGATGCAGTCGATCGACTCGATACTTTCAAACACGGCGAAAGCAACTCCTCAAGTATGTCGACATATAAGAAAAACCTCCGTTACCGGAGGCTTTAAAGTTCAGTTGGTGCGGCGTATAGGATTCGAACCTATGACGTTCTGATTCGTAGTCAGACCCTCTATCCAGCTGAGGTAACGCCGCAATGCACGGATTATTATGCACGCGAGCCCCCGATGGGTCAAGCGACAATTAGAAAAAATTTTACGGAGTGATAATTAAGTTGTTCGTGCCTCGACCGAGGTTCGAATCCATGCGGTGTTGCCATAAAAGAAAAGCCCCCGTTGCCGGAGGCTTTCAATTTCAATTGGTGCGGCGTATAGGATTCCGCGCATCCGCTTCGCGGATCCGCACCGGCTTCGCCCGCCTGCCGGCGGACTCGCCCGCGGGCTAAAAACGCTCCGCGTTTTCTTGACGCCCGCGCCTCGACCGAGGTTCGAATCCATGCGGCGTCCGCCTAAAAGAAAAGCCCCCGTTGCCGGAGGCTTTCAATTTCAATTGGTGCGGCGTATAGGATTCGAACCTATGACGTTCTGATTCGTAGTCAGACCCTCTATCCAGCTGAGGTAACGCCGCAGCGCAAGACATATAAAACCACTTTAGCTTATTGGAGTCAAGCACAATTTCAAACTTTTTTGTGGAACGCAGTCTTGTCATGCTGCTCCGCATATACCGCCATTCCCCGTACGATCGATTGGCTTTTCAATCACGTCAAACTTAGCATCAAGTTCCCTCAGGAGCGATCTCACCCGCTGGGCACAATCATAATCGGCAAACGAGATACTCAACATGCGAGCAACCTGGTTAGATGTCCGGACCCCATAGAAATGCTCCAGGGCCACAAGCCCCTCGTGCGCCACAAACGTCTCAACCACATGAGGCGACTCCTCAAAGCACCATTGGGTCAACGGACCCTCGCTCGTCTGTCGAACCACCAGGCCACCCATGCCAGACGGCTCACACGTTACAAGCAGGTACTCCCCGCCCTCGTCGCTCTCAAACAAAACCACCCGATCATCAAACAGCTCCATCGCGTCCCCTTTCTCTCGCTCTTATTTAGCAAAAGCATAGCAGGTAGATGGCTGTATACAGAACAGTTGTTCGTGTGTTTTCTATTGAGCTGTCCGCACAGCATGGTATGGCCGCACACAAAAAGGGCACCCCAAAAAGGAGTGCCCCAGCAAATCGCTTATGCAGCCAATCTACGCGACCGGCTCGATCTTCTCGAGGCCGCCCATGTAGGGACGCAGAACCTCGGGGATCGTGATGGTGCCGTCAGCGTTCTGGTAGTTCTCCAGAATGGCTGCCATGGTACGGCCAGCCGGCAGACCGGAACCGTTGAGGGTGTGCAGATAGCGCGAACCCTTGAAGTTCTCGGGGTCACGATACTTGATGTTGGCGCGACGGGCCTGGAAGTCACCGCAGTTGGAGCAGGAGCTGATCTCCTTGTAGGCGTTGTAGCTCGGCAGCCAGACCTCGACGTCGTAGGTCTGACGGGCGGAGAAGCCCAGGTCGCCGGTGCACAGGCTAATCACGCGATACGGAAGACCCAGCTGCTGCAGCAGGAACTCGGCCTCGGCGGTCATGCTCTCGAGCTCCTCGTCGGACTCCTCCGGCTTGGCAAACTTTACCATCTCGACCTTGTCGAACTCGTGCTGGCGAATGATGCCGCGGGTATCGCGACCAGCGGAGCCGGCCTCCTCGCGGAAGCAGGGGGTGAAGGCGGTGTAGCGGCGCGGCAGGGTATCGGCGTCGAGGACCTCACCGGCGTGCAGGTTGGTGAGCACGACCTCGGCGGTGGGGATCAGGAAGTTGTCGCCCGAGACGTGATAGGCGTCGTCCTCGAACTTGGGCAGCTGGCCCGTGCCGAACATGGTCTGACGCTTGACGACGATGGGCGGCCACCACTCCTTAAAACCACGGCTGGTGTGCGTATCGAGGAAGAAGTTGATGAGGGCGCGCTCAAGACGGGCGCCGGCGCCACCGAGAACGGTGAAGCGGCTGCCGGAGAGCTTGTTGCCGCGCTCGAAGTCAAGGATGTCGAGGTCGGTGCCCAGATCCCAGTGCGGCTTAAAGTCGAAGTCGAACTCGCGCGGGGTGCCCCAACGACGGCGCTCGATGTTCTCATCCTCGTCCTTGCCGTACGGGGTAGCCTCGCACGGAATGTTGGGCAAGTGAGCCATGAAGTCGTACTGCTCCTGCTCGAGGGCGGTACGGCGCTCGGCCAGACCGTCAATCTTCTCGTTGACGGCACGCACGGCTTCCTTGGCGGCCTCGGCCTCGTCCTTCTTGCCCTCCTTCATCAGGGCGCCGATCTTCTTGGACTCGGCATTACGCGTGGCCTGGAGCTCCTCGACCTCGGTGATGACGGCACGACGCTCATCGTCGAGCTCAAAGAACTTCTCGCGATCCCAAGACGTCTGGCGATTAGCCATGGCGGTATCGATGGCATCGGGGTTCTCGCGAACAAACTTGATATCAAGCATTAGATCCTCCGGCGATATACATTCCATTTAGGTTGCAACCTTGTACATGTATGGGCAAGTATATACTTATGAGCGTTTACGACCCAACTCAACTACGCAAGAAGGCACCCAATGGACGCAGTTTTTTCCTTTTTGTTTGGCACCCGCACCGGTTTTGCCATCCTTTTCGCCGGCGGCATCCTGCTGTTTGCGATTCTTGCCTTTGTAATGGAGAAGCGCACCCATAAGATGTATGTCGACCGCGGCCCCAAATCCGAGGACGAAGAAGACAGCTTCTGGGACTAACCTGCCAAAAAAGGGACAGGTTTATTTTGGTCGGTTTTATCTGGGCAAACGCAAGCGCCCCGCAACTGGAATTGAGCCAGTTGCGGGGCGCTTTTCACATACACGACAAAAACGCAGGAAAAACCTGCCAACATAAACCTGTCCCTTTTTGGTCGGTTTTACTGGAGGGTTGCGTCGATTGCCTTGACTAGGGCGCTGCGCATGCCGGCGTCCTCGAGCGCAACGACGCCCTTGATGGTGGCACCGCCGGGCGAGCACACGGCATCCTTCATCTCCGCAGGATGCTGGCCAGTTGCAAGCTGCAGCTTTGCCGTACCCAGCACCATCTGGCTCACAATGCGATAAGCATCCGCACGCGGGATACCGTGCTTGACCGCCGCATCGCCCAGGGCCTCGATTGCCATGGCGACGAATGCCGGAGCGCAACCACCCACCGTGCCGCCCACAAACAGCAGGCTCGTGTCGAGCTCAACCACCGTGCCAAGCTTGCCAAGTAGATCGAGCACCACAGCGCGCTGCTCGTCATTGAGCGTCGAAGCCTTCTCGCAAGCGATGACGCCCTCGCCCACCGAAACCGGCGTGTTGGGCACCGTCGAGATATGCGCGACGCCCGGCAGGACCTGCTCCCACTTGGCACTGTCCCAGGTCCAGGCAACCGACAGAACGACCTTTTTGGCAAGAGTATCCTTGAGCGGGGCGAATACCTTCTCGATCATGTACGGTTTGACCGCAGCAACCACGATATCGGATGCGGCGACAACCTCGGCGGCATCGTGGCAAGCGACCGTCCCGCGCGCCTCACAGCGCTCAACCAGTGCGTCGTAGCGACCCGCACAGGCGCACATGTCGCTCGCAGCTACACCGGCAGCGATCCAGCCATCGGCCATAGCGCTCGCCATATTGCCAAAACCGACAAATCCAATCTTCATATCACATAGTCCTTTCAGACACATTCCTCAAAACGAAAGGTATTGTCCCACGCCATTGTTTCGTATTGCCGACCTATTTGTGATACGGCTCGCCACGGCTAATCTTGCAGGCACGGTAAATCTGCTCTAGCAGCACCACGCGCGCCAGGTTGTGCGGCAAGGTAATGCGCCCAAAGCTGAGCATCTCGTCGGCGCGGGCGCGCACGGCATCGCTCACGCCGTCCGATCCGCCGATTACAAAAGCGATGTCGCTGTTACCTCTCAGCATGAGGTCATCGAGACGGGTCGAGAGCTCCTCGCTCGAACGCTCCTTGCCCTCAATGGCCAGCAAGATCACATGCGCTCGAGGCGGCAGAGCGGCAAGAATCGCCGCCCCCTCCTTGTCGCGCGCGGCATCCACGCCGCCCGCCTTGGCCGGATCGATATCGGCAACCTCGCGCATATCCACCTTGGCATAGGCGCCTAGGCGTTTGGTGTATTCGGCGCACGCGTCCTTCCAAAAGCGCTCTTTGAGCTTGCCAACGCAAACAACGGTATATTTCACGCGCGTCTACTCCTTCGACTCGTTCTGAACTTTGTCGGCGGTCAGCATCTGCTCGAACATCGAGGCCGACTGCGAGAAGTCGCTCGGCAGCACGACCGTCGAGGTTTTGCCCGTGCGAGCGAACTCCGTCATCATCTCGGACCACTGTGTAAACATGAACAGCTGGTTGGCCTCATCGTTGCCGACGCCCGTCTCCTGGATGATCTCGAGCGAATCTTTGATGCCCAGCGCAATGGCCTTGCGCTGGTTGGCGATGCCCTCGCCCGCCTTTTCCATTGCCTCGGCCTCGGCGGTCGCCTCGGTAACGCGCTTGATGCGATCGGCCTCGGCGAGCTCCTGCGCAGCGGCGCGCTTTCGCTGGGCGGCGTTGATGTCGTTCATGGAGTTCTCGACCTCGGTCGGCAGCGCGATCTTGGTGATTAGTGTCGACACGAGGGTGAAGCCGTAGGCGGCCATTTGCTCGGACACGGTGGCGTTGACGTCCTTGGCGATATCGTCTTTTTTGGCAAAGACCTCATCGAGCGTGTAGACGGGGATGGAAGAGCGCAGGGCATCGGTGATGAAGTCACGCATTTGGTCGACGGGCTCCTGCAGCATGTAGTAGCTCTTGTAGATGCCCGAATCTGCCGGGCCGGCGCCCATGTCATAGCTCACGTGGTACTGAGCAGAGACCTCAAGACCGATAGTCACGTTGTCCTGGGTCTTAACGTCGATGCCAAAACCGTTTTTCATGGTGCGCAGACTCACCGTAGCGGCTTTGCGGTCGATCACGGGCACCTTCATGTGGAAGCCCGCGTTGACGATGCGGTTGAACTTGCCCAGGCGCTCGATGATCACAGCATGCTGCTGTTCAACGACATAGCAGGCGTTGGGGAGCAGTAGTAACAAAATGATGATGGGAAACAGTAGGCTCGTAAGGGCAGCGATGATACCGGATAACAGCATGGTCTCTCCTCTGATAGGCGCACGTTGGGACTAGGATACCCGCACGAAGCAGCCGTGTGACACCAACAGGAGAACTCGTGGTCAAAAAAGGCCAAATATGAGTACTGTTACCAGTTTAGTAACAGTGTATTTGGGTCAAAATCGCCTCTTTGAACCCGCGGTCTATCGAAATTACTTCATTTTGTCTCAAGGTTGAGCCAAATTAGCGTATATCTGTGGTGGCGCGCGCAGACGTGGTGTAAGAGCGTCCCGAGGTCCGTCGCTGCAAGTCC
>CAJMPY010000042.1 GCA_905215385.1 uncultured bacterium
CAGCCAGCTCGCGATCCTCGCACGCCGCGAGCAGCTCCTTAAAAGGACGAACGCTACCTGCGATAATGCGCGCATCGGGCAACGCCAGCTTGCGCACGGCCTCGGCTACCAGCGAGACAATCTCGACATCGCCCGCGGCATCGCCCGCACCGATAAGCTCAAAGCCCAGCTGCGTAAACTGACGCGAGCCGCCGGCATTGCGCTGGCACTCGCGAACCACCGGCGCCTCGTAGCGCAGGCGCAGCGGCAGATCGGCCGCGCGCATGCGGGTCGAAACCAAGCGCACGATCGGCAACGTGTTGTCGGGACGAACCACCAGCAAACGCCCGTCATCGTCAAAGAGCTTAAACGGCGTGTCCGCAATGCGGCCACCTTCCTCGAGCGAACCCTTGTCCTCGAGCAGCGGCGTTTCAACCGGCAGATAATGATGCTCCCTAAAGCAGCCCTTCACCGTACATGCGATCTCCTCGCGTGCCTGAGCCTCCTCGGGCAATATGTCCCGGAATCCCCACGGTGTGGCCGTCATCTGGTGAGCCTCCTCATGCTGTGCTTCGTATAGAACAGAAGACCGGCATAGCTCCGCCGGTCTTCTGGGTACTTTAGCATACTAGAGTGTTTGCGGGGGAAATCCGTCGCAGCCGCTCACACCGTATTCATTTGGAAACATGGGGCAGATTGCCGCAGCCCAACCCCACCTAGGCGCCAATCGCACGACGATACTCTGCCATTACCTGCGCATCGGCAGCTGCGGGGTCGGCAAAATAGCGCCCGTCATAGGTCTCGGCCGAAACAACTCCGCGATAGCCGCGCGCCACCAGCCTATCCAGGTCAGCGCGCATATCGCGGTCGCCGTCACCCCAGGCAAGATGCGTCGTGCCATCTGCCGCAACATCGACAAAATGCACGTGGGCGACATCATCGCCAAGCAGATCGAAGTAATCGTCGATGGTATCCCCCGCCACCGCCATGGCGCCCATATCCAGACACGCCTTAAGTGCCGGATGATCAACTGCTTCGATCATGCGCTTCGTATCGGCCGCCGAGTTCACGATCATCGACTCAACCGGCTGTAGGGCTTCGAGCACCAGTCGCACGCCGCGTTCTCCCGCATGCTCGGCAATTGCACGCAGCATCGAGGCGCTGCGACCCCACGCGTCCTCGATCGGCTCGTTCAAAAATGCCCAGCCGCTCGAGACCATGACCTGCTCGGCTCCAAGTTCCGCCGCGATATCCACAACGTTCTTAAAGTACGCGAGCGTGCGGGCACGCGCCTCATTCCCACGCGCCGCGATATTCCACGGCTTGGGGTTGTTCTGTTCGGGACAAAGCCCCACAATCCGAACTCCATACCGCTGCGACAGCTCCCGCACCTGCTCGAGCGAATCGTATCCATGGCAATCGACATACAGATGCATCGCCCCGGTCCAAAGCTCGCAACACGTGTAGCCCGAGGCCGCTGCCGAGGAAAAGAATTCCTCAAGGTCAAAATAGCGATGGCTGATATTCATGACGGCAAGCTGTGGATACTCCATCTTGTCCACCTTTCGGCAAAAGGGCGCCGCAGCACAGTGTGCGCGACGCCCCCTCTTACATTGTTTTAATTATGACGGATGCCCTACTGAACACCAAGCACTCCAAAGAACGCGCCGGCGATACTCACGAGTAGGATCACGAGCATGATGAGCAGCGGATTCATCTTCTTCTTGAGCATGAGATAGACGATTCCAAACAGCCCCATCGTGACAAAGCCCGGGAAGATTCCGTTGAGCAGCTCGGCGAGCGTCTGAGCGCCATCGCCCGCGCCGACCATGAGCGGAATGTCCACGGTGACCATCTCCATGGTCATAGCACCGATCACCATGGCGCCCATGATAGAGGCCATCTTGACGATCGTGTCCATAATGCCCGATTCCTGGACCTTGCTGATCATGTCCGAACCAAAGCGATATCCCACAAACGTCAGCAGGTAACGGATAATGTAGTGAGGGACGTTGAACACGAGCAGGAACAAAATCGGGCCAAGAATAGAGCCCTGCAGCGCCAGCGACGTGCCGACACCCGTTGCCAAAATTCGCAGCGTGCCCCAGTAGAAGGCATCGCCCACGCCGGACAGCGGTCCCATCAAAGCAAGCTTGACATTAGAGATCGCGCTCGTGTCAAAGCTATCGTCAGTAGCGTTGACCTCTTCCATTGCGGCAGCAATGGACATGGGGAGCGTCGAGATGTACGGCGTGACGTTATAGAGCTCCATATGGCGCTTGAGTGCGGCCTTAAAGTCTGCATCCTGCGGATACAGCTTGCGAAGGATCGGCATAAGGGCCCACATAAAGCCGATATGGCCCATACGCTCGTAGTTCCAGGAATGCTCATAGGGAATCGAGCGCCAGAACAGCTTCTTAAGGTCTGCGCGGGAAATCAGCCCGTCATAAGAAGACTCAAACTTAAAACTCATCGAACCCACTCCCAATCGCAGGATCCTCGGTTGCCACTGCGGGCTGCTCCGCCTTTTTCTTCTCGCCCAAAACCGTCATCGCGACGACGATGATCGCGGCAAAGATCGCCACGCCCGTCGTGCTAATGCCAAAGTAGGCGACGAGGAAGAAGCCAGCGAAGAAGAACGGAGCCACCGTTTTGTTCATAATCATCTGCGCCAGCATCGCAAAGCCGAGTGCGGGCAAGAAGGCGGCGGCGACATCCATGCCGGTCTGAACGAAATCGGGGATGATGTTGAGCAGGCTGGCGACGGCATCGGCGCCAAAGAAGAATGCCAGGGGAATAATCAGCAGGCCGCACCAGCTCTGCGCATAACCCGCGATAAGCATGTTGCGCGTGATGGCCTTGGTGTCTCCGTCCTCGACGTTTTTGTCGATACGGTGCACCAACAGCAGCATCACCGGCTGGCCCAGGGCGGTATCGAGCGCCAGAACGATCGTTGCGATGGGAATGCCCAAGGTCAGGGCCGCCGAAGCGTCCGCACCGGCCTGCATGGCAAGCGATACGCCCAGGATAGTGCCGGAAATCGTATCGGGCGGGTTATACGCACCGACCGAGATGGCGCCGACCATGGCAAGCTCCATCGTGGCGCCCATGATCGTGCCGGTCACCATGTCGCCCATGACAAGGCCAACCAGAGGTCCGAGCACAATCGGGCGCTGGAGGTAGCTCGTGCCCGTCAGCCACTCGGAATAACCCAAAAGGGCAATAAGGAAAATCAGGATTGTCTTGATAACCATGATGGCCCCTAACCGATGACCTTCGCGGCGTCAGTCTTCGCATCTGCCGGAATCATCTGAATGAACAGCTCGTAGCCGTCGCCGAGCAGCTCCTTCACGTAGGCCTCGTTCTCGGGCGTAAGGAACACGCTCGTCGAGACCTGGCGGGCATCCTCGCTAAAGGCAACATTGCCGAGGTTGATCTTCTTGACGCCCATCGCCTTGGCGACGGCACCGGCCTGCTGGATCGTCTCGCAAACCACGAAGAGCTTGTACTTATCGGTCACACCGCTCTGGAGCGCCTTGACGGCATCCTCGGTGTTTTTGACGACGACCTTGCAGCCCTCCGGCTTTGCAAGAGACAGGGCCTGCAGACGAAGCTTGTCATTGAGGACTGTGTCGCTCACCAACAGGATGCAGTCGGCACCCAGAGCCGAGGTCCAACTAACGGCAACCTGGCCGTGCAGCAGTCGATAATCTACACGAATCATCTGAATCATGATGTGCTCCTAACGATTAAAACTCATCGAGTTCGGCCTGCCCCAGCAGGTCGTTGACGTACTTGACCTTGGTGTCGTCCGCCTCGACGATCTGGCGAATGGCCTCATCGATCGGGGTGGAGTCGGGCACGAACAGCAGCTGAATAAGGAGTGGCAGGTTCATATTGGTCACCAGGTGCGTGTTGGGGCGCGTCTGGACGATCTTGGTGAACTCGTTGTTGACGCTGCCGCCAAAGAGGTCGGTGCAAACTACGACCTCATCGTCCGCGGCAAAGCCGTCCAGAATCGCTGCAGCCTCCTTGACCAGGTCCTCGTTTCCGTCGACATACATAGACAGCGCATGGACGTTTTCGCGCTCGCCGGAGAGCAGGCCGATGCTCTCGACGATTCCAGACGCGAAATGAGCATGGGACGCCACGATAAACTGCCTCATTCGATTCCCCTTTCTTGCGAATTTCGGCATAAAAATGCCCGGACGCATGCGCCCGGGCAGGGTGCTTCTTGATCAGTAGCTTATTTGTCACCGATTAGTAGTCGAACTGGTGATAGTAACGACGGTAGTTGAGGTTGTGCTTGGTGACCGTCTCGTAGTAAGCAGCAAGGCGATCGGTGATCAGCGAGGAGAGGATCCACGGAGACACGATGACGCGGAACTCGTCGTCAAGGCCCGGGATCGCGAACTCGGCGGTGTCGATGATGTTGATGTCGGTGTCGCCGGTCACGC
>CAJMPY010000043.1 GCA_905215385.1 uncultured bacterium
ATGAAGTAGTCCTTATGGCCGATGAGGGACCGTAGGTCGAGATAGGGCTGCGAGGCCAGCTCGCGCAGCATGAAGTCGATGTATCGCGCATAGTATGCCCATTGCTGCTCGAGGCTGGGGTAGGGGTAGTAGAAGCCGTCGAAAAGGCTCTTGACTACTTTCGATTGATGCTCAGTGCCCATTGTATTCGCTACGATTAAACTCGGCACAGGGGATACTGGTTTTCCGTGCGAAAACGCTCATGCCGCTAAATTGAGCGACCGCCTGTACTGCAGCGGGATCATCCGCCCGAGCGATCCCTTAATCCGTCGCCCGTTGCGCCAATCGGCAGAAGCCACGCGTGGACGCTAATCGCTCGAGCGAATCGTCGTCGGTTTCCGTTTAACGATTTCTTTTCCGCTATTATCTGACCCTCGGACTTCCTCGTGATAGAAGTAGTCCACGATCACCGGATGCCCCTGGGGGACTCTGCCATAAGGCATTTCGTTGTCCACAAAGGGGCAATCGTACTTCTTGGCCATTTCTTCGGCTTTTACTTCAAGCGCTTCAAAATAGCTACGGTTGCGCTTGTTATAGATCTCATCGTAAAGCGGTACGAGATTGGGATGTTTCTCGGCGATATAATCCAGGATCGCTTTTTTGAAACCACCCCGAAGATTGAGATTTTCGAGCCAAAACAAATCGCACCGATCCTTTACTCGCTCAAAAATCATCTCAAAATCCGTGATGCCGGGAAATACCGGGGACACGAAGCAGACCGTACGGATACCTTCGTCATACACCTGCTTCATAGCAGCGATACGACGCTCGATGCTCGACGCGGAGTCCATATCGTTCTTGAAGTTCTCATCCAGCGTGTTGATCGACCATGAAACGGTCACTCGTCCAAGCCTCTTCAGCAGATCGATATCCCGTACCACAAGATCGGACTTTGTGCAGATCAGAATATCTGCATCGCTGCCAATCAGCTGCTCCAGGAGTTTCCTGGTATTCCCGAATCGCTCCTCCTGTGGATTGTAGCCATCCGTCACAGAACCGATAACCACCCGCTGTCCAGCGTATTTCTTCGGATTCTTGATTTCCGGCCAATGCTTCACATCAAGAAAGGTGCCCCATTCCTCCTTGTGTCCGGTAAAGCGCTTCATAAAGGAGGCATAGCAATACTTGCAGGCATGCGTGCAGCCTACATAGGGATTGACCGAGTAGCCGCCTACCGGCAGGCTGGACTTGGTCATGATGTTCTTTGCTTCCACCTCATTGATGAGGATTCCATCGATCACTTCCGCCATGTTCTCTGCACCTCCAGCACTCTTTCGAATTCTTCCGGCAATTCCTGAATCATGTTTTCGTCCCCTATGACAGAGACGAGGTCTTCCTTCATAAACATTGGAATGCCAAGCGCGTGCGCCTGGTCCGTCAAAGACCATGCCCACTCCGGTTCCGTATGAACCTTCCTGCTCTGCGCCCCGGTCATGGTACCGACGACGATCCAGTTGATTCCGGAAAGGTCGACCGTACCGGGATCGTCGAATAGCGGCTCAAAAGTAACGAAGAAGTGATTTGCTTTGACGTTTTTCCGAAGGGCGTCGATACGCCACAGCTCCGCTTTCCTCGTCACCGTAACGCCGAACCATGCGTTTTCCAGGTCGGTATCTAAATCCAGCAAATCGGGTCTCTTGGTCAGGAACAGGAACTGATGCTGTGGATTCTCATGGATCTTTGCAAATACCTCGTCTCGCCATTCCAGCTTCCACCCGGAGAGATCGCTCATGCCGGTAAGGAGAAAGTTCTGCGGGCGTTTCTTTTCCATCATCTTGAGCTTGCTCGGGAAGAACGCAGGATCAGCGAAGTCGTCAATCATATGCCAACGTTTCACATTGTTACGGGCATAGCAATATGGACATCCCACCGTGCAGCCGATGACGATATTCATATTCTGAATCTGATTTTTGATGCAGATGCTCATAACGCCTGCCTACCTGCCTCTCCCGTAAACACGCAATCAGCCTCCCCCACCTTGCGGGCAAAAGCCTCGATATCTTGCTTGCAAGCAGCAGGCTCGCAATCGCTCAAATCGTATGACGTGCCGCCGTTTCGATAGACGGCCCGATGGGAAAACGATCGGCTGACAAGCCCGATGCCGAGCTTCTCGTACAGGGTCATCCTTGCTCCCTTTCAACTATTATAAACATGTGTCTATAAACAGTATCCTTGTTGATTTTCGCAGGGGCAATGAACAAACGCGTGCACCTGTCGATAAACGAACAGCTACTGGACATTGTCAAACGACTCAGATTGGAGAGGCGATGGGAGAAACCAAGATCGACCGCCGGCGGCGCTACACCCTCTCGGTCATACAGGAGGCGTTCTTCGCGCTGCTGGTCGAGGTCGGCTTCGCGAAGATGACGGTGGCGGACATCTGCCGCCGCGCCGAGATCAACCGGGGAACGTTCTATCTGCATTACGAGGATAAGTACGCGCTGCTCGATGCGCTTATCGACGAGGCATTGGCAGCGGCTCCCCCGCTTGAGGGGGTTGAATCGGCAACGCTTTGCCAGCGTCCGCCGGCAGACGGCGATTATCGCCTGCTTTATTCGGACAGCGACGCATACGCTCGCGTAGCCCAGCGCGTCATAGAACGCGGAGCGGAGCAGATGGTTCCCTGGGTCATGGAGAAAACAGGGCTTTCACGCGAAGACGCCTTCCTGCTCTTCGTCCACAACGTCCAGGGCAATCTGGCCGTCAACCGCCTGCTCGGCTGGAGACGAGGCCCCGAGTTCGCCCATGCCCAGGAGCTGCTCAACGCCTATTCCGAAGGGGGCTTACTGGCGGTATCCGCTCTTCGCGATTCCGATAACCCATCGTGACCTGCGATTCAGGAATACCAGCCTCCGAGCCCTCTCGTTCGGAGGCTGCGGCTAAAACCTCATTGCGCGTCTACCGCTCCGCGCTACTCGCCGCCCGTCCACGCCGCCGAGAGCAGTGCGCCCAAATCGGCCCGAATCGCCTCTGCCTTGCTTCCAAGCTGCAGCGGAGCCGAGTCGCCCGAGATGTTTA